>CAVYAC010000037.1:0-17261 GCA_963766065.1 uncultured Verrucomicrobiae bacterium | reverse complement strand
TACGCCGAGATGGGCAAAGCCAAGGAAGCGCACGACGCGGTCAAGAAGGTCGAGAAACGGCTTCCGCTCGTCGCGAGCATGCTCAGCGAAGAGTTGGCCGAGAACTTGGTCAGCCGTCGCGACCGCCGTCGGTTGATGTGGCATCGACCCGCAGGAAGTCCACCCGCGTGTCTCCGTAAACCGACTCGCGCACCGGCTCCCACGGCTCGCCGACAACCAACGCGTCGCGTTTCGCCGACTCGAGTACCAGCAATCCTGTCGCTCGCCAGCAACTGCGGCAAGCTCGCATCACGCAACAACTCTTGCGCCGCTTCACCGTACGGCGGATCGGCGAACACGAGTTGGAAGGTTTCGCCATCCTCCACAAGTTTCCGAAGCTGGCCGGCAACTGGCGAGCGCGCCACCGCGAACGAGCAGTCCACTTCGCGGTTCCGTTGGAATACCTGGATGTTCCTCTGCAGAGACTCCAGCGCGTCGCGCGCCTGTTCGACAAATGTCACCGACGTTGCCCGCGGCTTGCCGCTTCCAAACCCAGTGCACCGGTCCCGGCGAACAAATCCAATACGCGCGCGCCGACCACGCGGTCACCCAAGCTGGAAAAAATCGCCCCGCGGATGCGATCCGCCGTGGCCGCACCCGGTGCGCGGCACGATCAGCGTCATTCCCTTGGCTGAGACCGGCAATGATGCGCATGGCTACTTCAAGAGTTGTTCGCAGACCCCTTCTGCAGCAGTTGCTGGCCGAGCCTCTGTGTAATGCGCTTCGCCAGATCGGTCTTGGGCGAGTTGTAGGGTCCCGTGACCTTGAAATCCAGCGTCAGCGAGCCGTCGGGTTGTTCGGTGAACAGGCTGCGGATGGCGCTCGGCGCCTGATCGAGAGCTCCTTTGGCAAAGGTGAGCGTCATGTCGTGGTGCAACGTGTATTTGTCGAGTGACACAAAGCCTTTCCCGATAATTTGCACCTGGGGTGACGTGAGCCGGATCACTGGCGTCTGCATCACGTTGTTGCTGATCGATACTCCAACAAACACTGGTCGAAGCTCACATCGCGCAACGCGTCTATTTGCTAGCAGGCCACGAGGCTCAGGATCGGGGTGCCCATCATTTTGCCGTTGTCGATTTCGACACGACCGCTGCCGATGATCGTCGGAATCCCGCCCGTGCCCGCCAGTGATGTCGTGACGTTGAGCTTTCCGCTGATCGCTTGTTTTGCGCCCGCGTCCTGCAACAACCGGGCCACATCACTGTTCGTCAAGTGCACGCTCACGGTGTATTCAAGCCCGGTCCGAAGTTGACCGATACGTCCCCGAAATCTTGCCACCGGCCAACTCGCCGTGTAATGACGATAGCGCCACACTATTCGATCCCAGTTGCACCAGTGCGGCGATCTTCTCCACGAACAGCTTGTCGGACAGATCGATTTTGTCGATCCCCGCTGTGCCGCTGCCGGCGATTTGGTTGTCGGTGAGACTTACGGAACTGGAGAAACTGATCCCCTCCAGCTTCACGAGGGGCTTGTTGCTGTCGCTCACCATGGACATCGTGCCCTGCGTAATGGCGAGTTTGGAGAGGACAAAATCCAGCGGGACGGCCTTCTCGGATTTCGCTGACGCGGCAGGTGATGGTGTTGTCGGTGGCTTGGTTTGGGTCTCGGGTGCGCCAACTTTCTCGTAGTTCCACTCGCCACCGGCATTTTGCGAGAGGGTGATCACGGGTTTGTCGAGCGACAGTTCTTCGATCTCCACGCGACGGCTCAACAGCGGGAGGAGCCGGTATCGCAACACGAAGGCGTTCGCGGTGACCAGATTACCGGGAAAGCCGGGCGGGTTCCCAATCGTCACCCCGCGCAACTCCACGCCGCTGAAGATCGACACCTTCAAATCGTCGATCCGCACGTCCGCGCCCAGTTCCTTGTGCGCGGCCTGCAATGCCTGCTCCTTGAACGCCGGCGTTTGCAGGTAGCGATTGGTAAAATAGATTCCGACGCCGACCACAATGATGGCCAGCGCCATCACCACGGCGACGATAATCAGAATCACTTTGAGCGCTTTCACCATTGGTCTCCACGAGTTCGTGTTTGGCTAAGTTGGAATTCTCGCCTACAATAGGCGCGCTTTTCAACCATGGACAAGCTCTTCGTTATTTTCAATCCGGTCGCGCGTGGCGAGAAATCGCGGCGCGTGCAACGGTTTCTGGAATCGAAGGCCGGTTCGTTGGTCACCCTGACGCCGACCCAGCGCGCCGGCGAGGCGCAATCGCTGGCGGCCCGAGCCGTCGCGGAGGGGTACAAGGTCATCGTCGCCGCGGGCGGCGACGGCACCATCAACGAGGTCATCAACGGCATCGGCACCTCCGGCGTGGCGCTCGGCGTGCTGCCGTTCGGCACGGTCAATGTCTTCGCGCACGAGCTTCGCATCCCCCGCAAACTCGACGCCGCGTGGGCTGTCATCCACGGCGGGCACACGCGGACGATCGATTTGGCGCGCGCTCAGGCCAACGGCTCGACCCGCTATTTCGTCCAGCTCGCGGGTGTTGGATTCGACGCTCACGCGGTCCGCACCGCCAGTTGGGAACTGAAGAAAAAAATCGGTCCGCTCAGCTACGTCTGGGCGGGGCTCAAGGCGCTTTCGAAGCCGCACCCGCCCATCGAGGTTTCGGCGAACGGAAGTGGCCCGCTCGGCAGCGGCGTGGCCGTGCTCGTTGGGAATGGGCGCTTTTACGGCGGGCCATTCGCGCTCTTCCCCAGGGCGCGCATGGACGACGGGCTCCTCGATATTTGTGTGTTTGAAAAAGTCGGTTATTGGGACGTGTTGCGCTACGGGCAGGGCATCCTCCGCGGCGCGCACATCGACCTGGGTGACGTGAAATACTTCCAGGCGGAGAGCCTCATGTGCCGCACAACCGGTCCGACCCCGTTCGAGTTGGACGGGGAGGATGCAGGCGATGCGCCGGTGACGTTCTCGGTTGTGCCGCGCGTGTTGCGGGTGGTCGTGCCGAAATCGAATAGAGGAGACAATCATGCTTGATGAATTCCTGCAGTCCCCCGCGTATGTCATGGCCTGCCAGCAGTTCGATCGCGTTGCCGACTTCCTTGATATTGGCCAGAGCGAGCGGATCCGCACCAAAATGCCCAAGCGCGCCTTCATCGTGTCGATTCCCACGCGCATGGATGACGGACACACGGAGATGTTCACCGGCTACCGCGTCCAGCATCATCTGTCGGTCGGGCCGACCAAGGGCGGACTGCGCTATCACCCCGACGTGACGCTCGGCGAAGTCGCCGCGCTGGCGATGTGGATGAGTTGGAAATGTTCGCTGTGCGGATTGCCATACGGTGGCGCCAAGGGCGGCGTCACGTGCGACCCGCGCAAGATGAGCCGCGGAGAGCTGGAACGCATGACCCGCCGATTCACCCAGGAGATGATCCCGTTCATCGGGCCGCACGTCGATGTGATGGCCCCCGATCTCGGCACGAACGAACAAATCATGGCCTGGATGATGGACACGTACTCCATGCACGAGGGGAATCCGGTGCCCGAGATTGTGACCGGCAAACCTCTTTCCCTTGGCGGTTCCGCCGGGCGGAAGGAAGCCACCGGCCGCGGTGTCGCCTATCTCGTGAATCGCACGCTGGACAATCTGAATATGAAATCGGAAGGCACACGCGTCGTGGTCCAGGGATTCGGCAACGTCGGCTCGATCGCGGCGCAACAACTCTATCGGTTTGGCGCGAAGATCATCGGGGTCAGCGATTTTTCCGGCGGCATCCACAATGCGAATGGCCTCGATGTCAACAAACTCATCGACTACGCGACACAGCACGGCAGCCTGGAGGGTTTGGGGGAAGGCGACCACATCACGAACGAGGAATTGCTGGAACTCGAATGCGACGTGCTCGTCCCGGCCGCGCTCGAACGCCAGATCACGGAGAAGAACATCGGCAAGATTCGCTGTCGTGTCCTGGCCGAAGCCGCGAACGGGCCGACAACCATCGAGGCCGACAATGTCCTGCGGCAGCGTGACGATATCTTTCTCATTCCCGATGTGCTCTGTAACGCGGGCGGCGTGATCGTCAGTTATTTCGAGTGGGTCCAGGATTTGCAGAGTTTCTTCTGGACCGAGGCGGAGGTGAACGACAAGCTGTATCGTCAACTGGAAGCCGCGTACCAGCAGGTCTTGCAGATGGCCCGAAAGAACAAGCTGTACATGCGCGACGCCGCGCTAGCCCTCGGCATCAGCCGCATCGCCCAGGCGAAACACTCGCGCGGGCTGTTCCCGTGATGGTGCGGGTAGATATGGGCTGAGTCCAACGGCAGCCGCGGATTGCGACATATGACTGACGTGTTTTCCAGGCGCGAGCGTTCAAGAGTAATGGCCGCAGTGCGGTCAAAGGGCAACAAGAACACCGAGTTGCGTCTGGTTTCCATCTTTCGGGCACACGGCATCAAAGGCTGGCGGCGTCACCAGCCCGTACCGGGAAACCCCGACTTTGTCTTTCGGCGCGAACGTCTGCCCGTTTTTGTTGACGGTTGCTTCTGGCACGGTTGTCACGTTCACGGGGAATGCCCGGCTACAAATCGGACCTATTGGCGTCGCAAGCTCGCACGGAACAAGGCTCGCGATCAAAAAATCGTCCGCAATGGGAATTTGGTATTTGAAGGTTCACGGCAAACCGGTTATAGGCGAGTCACATGAAGCGCCAAGGGATAGTGAACCGACGTTCGTAAGGAGCTCGACAGCATGTTGTTGAATCCCGAACGAATTGCACGCAGAGAGAAGCTTATTCTTGCCGGCTTGTATCTCTCAAAATACGATTCGCTTGGCCTGAAGAAACTCGGTTTTGACAGCTTCGTGGAGGCGTTCAACGTCATCGGTTACGCTCTGGGATCAAAGCCAGCATCCATCAAGAACTACCGCGATGAGTTCGACCCATTGTTTCCGAATCGCCGGAAGGGCTGGCACAAGCGTCCAACCCGCGAATACTGCTTGAAGGTGTTCGAGGAATACAAACAACTTGATGTGGAATCTTTCACTGGCCTAATAAAATCCTTTGCCGGGTACGACGAAAACCTGTGGAGCGAGGTTCAACCGAAGGGTCCCAAGGGAAAAGGCGGATCGCAATTCGCGAAAAGGCTGGTTACTGGCTTGGCCGCAGAGCACTATTTTGAGTCCGTTTGTCCAAGCCTTCCCGAATTCAAAGATTACTCCGTGGAGAACACAACGCGTCTTGGGTGCGGGTATGACTTTCGGCTACAGGCTCAGGCGCAACCGAAATTCTTGGCAGTGGAGGTCAAAGGTTTGATGGAACGAGTGGGAAGTTTGTCGCTGACGCCCAAGGAACACGAAGTTGCGACGGCGATGGGAGAGCGGTTTTTTCTTTTTGTCGTAAAGAACTTCCGGGAATCACCGTTTCACCAAATCTTCAGGAACCCGCTGTCGGGCGGGCTGAAGTTCAGGAGGAAGGAGCGCGTAACGGTTCACGTTTCGTGGCTGGCCAGCGTGTAGTGCCAGCAATAATCCAGGAGGACGCAATGCTTGATCTGGCAATCTCAGTCGATACGGATTCGAGGAGAACAACGGTCATTGAAACCAACCGTGGAGTGAAACTGAAAGCTCCGGGGTGGCCGCAAGATTGTGATTTCCAACTGGTGGCATTTGCGCCGTCGGGTAGGAACTGCGAAGTCATCTGGACCGAGAATTTGGCCGAAGACATCGGCAGGGCACTCACGGCGCTCGACAGATCGGCAGCTCTGAGGGGCAGAAAGCCGGATTGGTATCTCAGGCTGAAACGCTGCGCAACGGGCGCGGACTCGCCGGGAGATCACCGGCTTCTTTGATACGAAGGACGCTGCGGGCAATAAAATCGGCAATTATCAGTCCGCGTTTACGCCTTCTACGACTACGACGGCGAGCCGATTTATATCGGGCAGACTTTTGAGAGCCTCAGACAACGGATCGGCCGGCACCTGACCAACCAGCGAACTGACGCGGTGGCGATGAATGTTCTCGACCCGTTTGAGGTGGCCGAGATTTGCGTCTGGCCGTTGGACTTGTCGAAAGTGCCCGAAGCGGAAAAACGCGCCTGCCTCGACCGCGCGGAGTACACGCTGTTTCAGAAGGTTATTTCCGAATCCAAACTTGGCGCGGTTCTCAACGAGAAGCCGCCCCTTCAATCGAAGACAATTCAGTTGCCGCCATGTCACCGCCGACGGATCATTCCTGATAGCATCTACCCGCAACGGAAGCACCCCGATGTCCGGATTGCACGGCGTGCCAGCACAATCGCCAGCCTTGCACGTGTCATCAGCGAGCGCGATGTATCCCCCGGTCTTCGCCGCACACTGCTCACTCAGGCAAGGAGATTGGAGCGGTTGGCGGCTGAACGCCTCCAGGATTTCCCCGTCGAACGCAACACCTTGACTTTGCGCGGTTTTGCGTTCAGATTCAGGTTGTCTGATGAAAAAGCGGGTGATCACCATAGTGGTTTGCCAGTTCTATGTCATGGTCGTGATGGCGTTTGGTATCGTCCACCATCACGAACGGATATGGGATCCCACGCACCGGCAGGACAATTGCGCAGCCTGCGCGTGGCAACTCTATGCGGTTACGGATGTTCCCAACGTCGCGCCGTTCATCTTCGGTTGCGTCCTGGAAAACCCGCTGCAGGTGTTTCAGGCGATTTCGCATTCCAGTCCCACCTTTTCGTATTCCCCGAGTCGTGCCCCTCCTGCCGCCCTGGCATAGCTTCATTGGTTTCGTTCGATTGATTGGAAAATCCGGACCGTCGTATCGGCCGGGAAAACCGTACTTTGGGAATAATTCACATGAAACAAATGTCTTTGCGGAGTCACAGGCAAACAACGGGCATCTGGCCGCTGCCACGGGAGAAGAAATGAGCGGCGTTCTGGAGCTTCGCGGCTTGCGCAAGAGCTTTCGCGGAACAGATGGCAATCTGATTGAAGTCGTCCGCGTGAAGCAGTTCGCGCTGGGCGCGGGCGAACAAACCGTGCTGGTTGGCCAGAGCGGCTCGGGCAAAAGCACCCTGTTGAATCTGATCGCGGGGATTCTGTTGCCGGACGACGGCGAGATCCTCGTCAACGGCACCAATCCCACGCAGCTTAGCGAGGCGGCGCGGGACCGGTTCCGCGCGGCCAACATCGGGTACGTGTTTCAATCCTTCAACCTGCTCCAGGGGTTCACCGCACTGGAAAACGTGTTGCTGGGACAGATGTTTGGCGGCGGCAACGGCGGCCCGGACCGAGCGGTCCAATTACTGAAGAACGTCGGCCTGGAGCATCGTCTCCACCACAAGCCGCGGGCCCTGTCGGTCGGCGAGCAACAGCGCGTGGCGATCGCCCGCGCGTTGGTGAACGCGCCGCCGTTGGTATTGGCCGACGAACCCACCGGCAGTCTCGACGCGAAAAACGGGACGGCCGTGTTGGAGTTGCTCCGCCGCGTTTGCACGGAAGGCAAGCACACGCTCCTGCTGGTCACGCACGACCCGCATGTGATGGAAAAATTCGAGAAAGTGGTGCGCCTGGAGGACCTGCAATGAACCTGCTGAAAATTGTGATCAAGAACATGCGGCAGCGCGCGCTGGCCACGTGGTTGACGGGCGCATCGGTGATGTTGGGAGTGGCCCTGGCGGTGGCGATCCTGCTGATCAAACAGGGCGTCCAACAACGCTTCGAACAGGGCACGCTCGGCTACGAGATGGTCGTCGGCGCCAAGGGCAGCCCGCTGCAGTTGGTGCTCAACACGGTCTACAACCTCGACATTTCGCCCGGAAACATTTCGTGGAAGTTGTTCGAGAAATTGCGCGACGACAAGCGCGTGAAGCTCGCCGTGCCGTTCTCGGTCGGCGACAATTATCACGGCTTCCGCATCGTCGGCACGACCGACGCCTTCTTCAAGGACTTCGAGTTTGAACCGGGCCGGAAACCTGAACTGGCGGCCGGGCGCATTTTCAATTTTTCCGAGGATGCGTTGAAAAGTGCGTTTCAGGAAGCCGCGGAACGGGCGCGTGAGCGCGAAGCCAAAGAACGCGGGGAAGAGGTCAAACCGGCCCCGGAACCCGCGCATGTGGAACACCCATTTGAAGCTGTGGTCGGTTCGACAGTCGCCGGGGAAACGGGTTTGGCCGTCGGCCAGACGTTTATCGCGGCACACGGCGTCCAGCCGTCAGCGGAGGCCAAGGAGCACACTGAAAACCCGTGGACGGTCGTCGGCATTCTCCAACCGACGCACACGGCGGTTGACCGCGCGATCTATATCAATCTCGACAGTTTCTACCACATCGAGGGACACGAACTCCGTGGCGCAACCGCGCCGGAAAAACCGGAAGAAAAGGACAATGACCCGGACCCCGGACAAGTCTCCTCGATTGTGTTGAAGCTGCGCAGTCCGATTACCGCCTTTGGCCTGTATCGCGAACTCAATGATCGGGAGGACGCGATGGCGGCATTCCCGGCGGCGGAAATTCGCAAGTTGTTCGATATCGTCGGCAATATCGACCGCCTGCTCCTGGCCCAGTCGATCCTCATTTTGGTCGTGGCGGGCGTTGCCATTGCCGTGTCGATCTACAATTCGATGAGCGAACGGAGGCGGGAAATCGCCATCTTGCGCGCGTTGGGAGCGAGACGGGCCACGATCTTCTCCATCGTCCTGTTGGAGGCCGTGATTATCTGCCTCTTCGGCGCAGCGGCGGGTCTTGTGGGCGGTCACCTGGTTGTCGCCCTGGCCAATGGGGCCCTGTACAAGGCGTCCGGGTTCGTTATCCCGGCATTTCACATTCAGCCTCTGGAATGGTATATTCTGGGAGTGGCTGTTATATTGGGAGCGGTGGCTGGTCTCGGGCCGGCGTTTGGTGCGTATCGCACGGATGTGGCCAAAAACCTGGCTCCCACCAGTTAGGAACATCGGTTTATGGGCATCGCGATAACAAAGCAACAGGTGAAAACGTTCAGCACGGGCGCCATCGTCATCGGCCTCGTGTTGCTGCCGGGTCTGGCGAGTTTCATCCAGCAACAACTGATGCAGCGGAAAATGGCGAAGTTGAACATGGTGCAAAACGCGATGCCAAGCGCTCCGGCGTCAGCCCCTGCGGCTGACCCGTCGGATTCCAAGTATGCGCGGCTGCAGTTTGACACGCTGAAGAGCTGGACATACATCGAGGGCAAGACGCCGATTCCCGACTTCATCCAGAAGCTCAATGGGCAGAACATCGAGATGGTCGGGTTTATGATGCCGTTGAGCGAGGTGAAAAACATCACGGAGTTCATCCTCGTGCCGTCGCTCTGGGGTTGCTGTTACGGCCAGCCGCCGGCGGTCAACCACGTCGTCGTGGTGAGGATGCCACCCGGACAAACGACAAAGTTCTTCAACGATGTCATCCGCGTGCGCGGAAAATTCAGCGTGGGCGAGACCAAACAGGATGGGTATACGGTGAGTCTCTACGTGCTGACGGTGGACAAGATCGACGGGCAATGACCGTGGACACAAAAATCGAGATCGCTCCACCAGCGGAGACCCTGCGAGCGCCGCTCCAACCCTTCGGGCATGAGCATGTGGGGCATCACGCCCACGTAAAATTGGACCGGCTCGCGTTTTGGCTGTCTAGCGCTTGTGCCGTGCATTGCATGGTGATGCCCATCGTGTTGATTTTCTTTCCGGTGATGACCTGGATCCACTGGAGCCGGATGATGGACGTGACCGTGCTCAGCGTGGCGGCAGTGTTTGGATTGGGCGGTTGCCTTCTCAGCCTGCGCTATCATCGGGATTTCGTGCCGCTCTACCTGGTGGTCACCGGCCTGACGTTGAATGCCACGGGACGATTTGCTTTCGCTTATCTCGGTCCGTTTCTCGCGCAGACATTGGTCGTTGGCGGGCCGTTGATGATGGCCTACGGATTGTGGAGAGACCGACGACTCTGCCGATGCAGCTGCCGCGGGCACTGATCGGCTGTCTCTTCGCGTGCGCCGCGAACTTCCCCAGCGTATAGTGGCGGCGTGAAGATTGTTGTCGCGCTCGACAAATTCAAAGGCTGCCTCACCGCGTCCCAAGCCTGCAAGATCGTTTGCGACGCAATCCATTCCGTCCAACCCGGCGTGACTATCGTCGTGAAACCCATGGCCGATGGCGGCGACGGGACCGCCGAAGTTCTCCACTCGGCACTTGGTGGTCAGTGGTTCGCGCGCCAGGTTTGTGGGCCGATTCCGGGGACGCGCGTCAACGCCTCGTATCTTTGGTTGGAGCCCGAGCGAATGGCTGTGGTGGAGATGGCGAGCGCGAGCGGATTGGCGCTTTTGAAGCCGGAACAACGCGACCCGTTGACGACGACGACGTTTGGGACCGGTGAATTGATTGGGGACTTGGTCATGCGGGGAGCGCGTCGAATTCTGCTGGGTGTCGGTGGCAGCGCGACGGTCGATGGCGGCGTGGGCGCCGCAATGGCACTCGGCTGGCGGTTTCTGGATGCGCAGGGCCGGCCGGTCGGTTTCGGCGGCGGAGAACTTGAGAAAATCGAGCGCATGGCGCCGCCGTCGGATCTCCGATTGCCCGTCATCGAAGTGGTCTGTGATGTGGATAATCCACTTTGCGGCGAGCGCGGCGCGGCGTACGTATTCGGCCCGCAAAAAGGTGCGACGCCGGAGATGGTTAAGCAGCTCGACGCCGGGTTGCGTCATCTCGTGGAATTGGTGAAGACACAACTCGGCAAGGATATCGCCAATGTGCCTGGCGCGGGCGCAGCGGGCGGCCTGGCATTTGGCGCACTCGCGTTCATGGACGCGAAGTTGATTCCCGGAGTTGAAGCCGTCGCGGAGGCGATTGGTTTGGACGCCGAACTTTCCGATGCGGATTGGGTCATCACGGGCGAAGGGTGTTTTGATGAACAATCGCTGCGAGGAAAAGTGGTATCAGGCGTTACCAAGCTCGCTCGAAAACACGCGGTCAAGGTGGCTGTGATTGCTGGCAGCGTGCAGGTTCCCGAAAACGTCTGGCGTCGCGAAGGAATCAAGGTGGCGCTGTCCGCGATGGAGCCCGGAATGAAATTGGACGAGGCGATGGCGTCGGCGGAGAAACTCTTGGCGTCTTCGGCTCAGCAGTTGGCTGTCAGGATTCTGAGCTAGCTAACTTCTTCCAATACCCAGTGATTGGGCCGGGCTTCGCGGCGCGACAACCTCTTCTCCTGCAGGGTGTTGCGTGCTTGTTCGGGCGTGGTGCCTTCGGGGGGCCAGATCACCCGCGGCGGCCTTGTCGTCGGGTCGATGGTCGGGACGGCCGACAACAGAGCCTTGGTGTAGGGGTGGATTGGATCGCTATAGATGTCCGCAGCACTGGCTTCTTCGACGATCTTGCCATAATACATCACCAGGACGCGATTGCTGATATGTTCGACCACCGCGAGATCGTGGGCGATGAACAGGTACGTGAGATTCAGCTTCGCCTGAAGGTCCTGCAGGAGGTTGATAATCTGGGCCTGCACGCTCACATCGAGCGCGCTGACGGGTTCGTCGCACACAATGAACCGTGGTTGGACGGCCAATGCGCGCGCGATGCCGATACGCTGGCGTTGACCACCGCTGAACTCATGCGGGTAACGCCGTCCGTGTTCCGGCGCGAGACCGACCGCGCGCAGCAATTCGGCGACACGATCGCGTTCCTCCGGTTTGGTAGCGCAGAGTTTGTGGATGCGCAACGGTTCCGCAATGATGTTGCCGACGGTCATCCGCGGGTTCAGCGAACCGTATGGGTCTTGGAAAATCATCTGCGCTTTACGGCGGAACGGTTTCGTGTCCTTGCCGTCGAGTTTGGTGATGTCTTGACCGTCAAACCGAATCTCTCCGGCAGTCGGTTCGATCAAACGCAGGATCGTCCGCCCGAGCGTGGTCTTGCCGCAGCCGCTCTCGCCGACGAGGCCGACGGTTTCGCCTTCGTTAATTGCGAAACTCACGCCATCGACCGCGCGAACCCAGCCAACGGGACGTTGCAGCACGCCGGCGCGGATCGGGAAGTGTGTTCTGAGGTCTTTGATTTCGAGAAGGCTCACGGGATGACTCTTTTCAAATCGGGTTTGTCCCAGTACGGGCAGCGGACGTGGCGCGTGTTGTCACCCGCTTCGGCCAGCGGCGGTTCGGGATCCAGCGCGCAATCGTTTTGGGTACGATCGCAACGTGCGGCGAACTTGCAGCCCGCCGGCAGGCGCGCGGGGTTTGGCACGGAGCCGGGGATTGCCTGGAGTCGTTCGGCGTGCGCGCCGAGCATGGGAATCGAGCGCATCAATGCGGTGGTGTACGGATGCAGCGGTCGTTTCAGGAGCGCGGCGGCGGGGGCGTATTCGACGATGCGGCCCGCGTACATGACGGCGACGTTGTCCGCGAGGTCGCCGACGATACCGAGGTTGTGCGTGATCAGCAGGATACTCATACCGATCTTTTTCTTGAGGTCCTTCAATAAATCCAGAATCTGCGCCTGGATCGTCACATCGAGGGCCGTGGTCGGTTCATCCGCGACGAGCAGCGCGGGATTGCAGGCCAGCGCCATTGCGATCATCACGCGCTGTTGCATCCCCCCGCTGAGTTGGTGCGGGTAATCGCGCATCCGACGCTCGGGATCCGAGATGTTCACGAGTTTGAGCAGGCGGGCGACTTCAGCATCCGTGGCGTCTTTCGGACGATGCAATTGCAGCACTTCTTTGATTTGATAACCGATGCGAAAGACAGGATTCAGAGAGGTTGCCGGCTCCTGAA
The DNA here is from genome assembly GCA_963766065.1 of uncultured Verrucomicrobiae bacterium. Classification (GTDB taxonomy): domain Bacteria; phylum Verrucomicrobiota; class Verrucomicrobiia; order Palsa-1439; family Palsa-1439; genus Palsa-1439. The sequence continues at coordinate 4,513 of CAVYAC010000037.1, read as the reverse complement.
AAATGTAGGAAATCTTGGCGCCACGAATCGAGCGCAGCCGTTCTTTGTTCATCGTCAGCACGTCTTCGCCCTCAAGCAGGATTTCACCGCCCTTGTACACGCCCGGCGGGGTGGCAACCAGTTTCGCGAGCGAAAGCGCCGTAACACTCTTCCCGCAACCACTTTCGCCGACAAGCGCCAGCGTCTCCCCGCGCTGGATCGTAAAGCTCACGCCATCCACCGCGTGCACTTCACCTTCATCGGTGAAGAAGCTCACCTGAAGGTTGCGAACGTCCAAGAGTGTATTCGTTGGAGTCATTTTCGCGAAGACTTCAGGGTAATGTTTTCGCCGTCGAAGGCTCCCCGCCATTCTGCCCGAAGATACGCCTTCAGGGCTGTCTCGAAATCGTCGTAGTCCTCGGACGTTCTGTTGGGCGCATACGCCCGGATTGTCAGCATACGAGCGTTGGCGGTGAATACGAAAGCGACGCCCCTCCAGTTTCTCCAAAAGCGCTCCTTCGAAACAGGGCTCTCCCGGTTCCCAAGGCTTTGCATGCGGAGGGAAATACACGTTCGTCTTTAGGGCATTTCCAACGGCTGTCGCCAGCTCTGCCAAAGAAACCGTGTTACTTCCAAACTCGGCTTGGTCGGGCACATTCAGATAGTACTGGTTTAGTAGTTTCAGGACCAATTCCTCTCTTCTTGTGCTCATGCCGTCTTCGCCTCCGCGGTGCGAAGTTTGGGGTCGAGGGCATCTCTCAATGCATCGCCGAAGAGATTGAGGGCCAGCACGAGGAAGAACATCGCGACGGTCGCGCCGGCGAGTTCCCACCAGTTGCCAAGCCAGAGGCGCTGTTTGGCGTCGTTGATGATCGCGCCCCAGCTCGGTTCGTTGGCGACGCCGACACCGAGGTAGCTGAGCACGGCTTCGGTGAGGATCAGACCGGGGAAGCGCAGCGAAAAGTTGATGATGACGAGATGTGAAACATTGGGCAGGATGTGGCGAAACATGATCGAAGCGTCGCTGGCACCGAGGGCGCGCGCAGCGAGGACGTATTGGCGTTCGCGGTGCTTGAGATACTCGGCGCGAATCAACCGGCACAATCCCACCCAGCCGGTGAATCCCATGCCGAAGCAGACGGCCAACAGACCACTGTCGATGTAACGCGTGATGCCTTGAAAGAATGGTGAGCGGTCGATGGCCCCGCGCACGACATAAGCGATGGCCATGATCAACAGGATGCTCGGCACGGAGTCCACCACGGAGTACAGGTACACAATCACCGTATCCACCTTGCGGCCGAAATATCCCGCCAGCGCGCCGAGCACGAACCCCAGGGGAATGACGATGACGGACGTGAGCAACCCGATCTCATAGGCGATGCGCGTACCCTGAATGACCTGGCCGAAGTTGTCGCGGCCGGCGAAGTTGGTGCCGAGCCAGTGGGCCGGACTGGGCGGTTGATTGCGGACGTCGTAGTGGGAGACCTTGTAGGCGGGCGTCGTGCCGCGCAGATGAGCGTTCCAGAACACGCCTTCCGCGTACAACCAGACAACCGTATACACGCCGAGGATGGCGAGGCAGACCACAGCGAGGCGGTTGCGGCGCAACTGACGCCAGGCGATTTGCCACAGTCCGGTCGGCGACGTCGCCGCGTCCGTCGTCAGGGTCGAAGTCAGCGTGGTGGTGGTGGCGGTGGTCATTTCAATCGAATCCGCGGGTCGGCCCAGGTGTAGGCGATATCGGTGACGACGTTGGCGATGACAAAGAGGATGGAACCAATAAACACATCGGCGAAGATGACATCCTCATCGCCATTGAACAACGCGGTGACGGTCATGCGTCCGAGGCCGGGGATGCCGAAAAAATTCTCCAACAGCAACGCGCCTGTATAGAGGAACGGGATGGCGATGATGACATTGGTGAGGATGGGGATCATCGCGTTGCGGAGCACGTGGCGAAAGAGAATGGTTTGCTGGGAAACGCCCTTGGCCCGCGCGGTGCGGACATATTCCTGGTACATCTCGTCGAGCATCACGGTGCGGTAGAAGCGGACGCTGCCGCCGACGCCGGCGATGACGCCGATCAATACGGGCAGGATGAGGTAACGCGGACCTTCGAAGCCCCAGACGGGAAACAGCCGCCATTCGCTGGCGAGCCAGTACTGGCCGACCATGATGTACACGAGCGCGCTGATGCTCATGCCCATGACGGAGACAATCACCAGGCTGCGATCCAGCCATGTGTCGCGAAAGTACGCGGCGAGCAATGCGATGGTGATGGCCAGCACCAGTTCGATGACAAACATCGGCACGGTCACGCAGAGCGACGGGAGAAAGCCCTGACGCAACATGGTACTGACCCGCTGCTTGGTGCTGAGCGACTCCCCCAGGTCAAAGTGCGCCAATTGCCCGCACAATCGCGGGAACTGCGCGTCGAACAGTTGGCGCGGGAAGTTCTGGAAGCTCAGGAAGAACGGCTTGTCGTAACCGCGTTCGTGGCTGATTTGCTGGATGCGGGCCGGCGTGGCATTCTTGCCGGCGATGCGGTAGGCAGGGTTGCCGCCGATGACGCGAAACAGGAAAAAGGTGATCAAGAGAACGCCGAGCGTGATGGGGATTACCGAAAGCAAGCGGCGTATGATGTAGGCGCCCATGGCTCGTTCTAGTGCGGCAGGACTTTGTAATATTTCCAGTTCGCGTAGTGAAACGCGTGCGGCTTGTAGTTCTGAAACCACGGCTGGAACAAGCCGTACGCCAGCGGATACCCAATCAACGCCCAGACACAATCGTCGTCCACCATGTCGGCCATCTTCTCGTACAAGGCCGTACGCTCGGGTGATTCGGACATGGAGAGGATCTTCTCGTACAAGCGGTCGAACTCCGGGTTCTGGTAGTTGGTCCCGTTGACGCCGGGGGACTTGTTCGGGCCGTAGAACAGCTGGAGGAAATTTTGCGCATCGGGGTAATCGATGACCCATCCCGCCCAGAAAATCTGCGTTTCGCCATCGTGCTCCCGACGCAGGTACTCGGCGAACGTCAGTTGCTGGACCGTGAAATCGATACCCAGGGGCCGCAACTGCTCAGCAAAGAAATCGGCTTCCTGGCGCGCGTCCGTGCTCCCGGCGCCGGCATGATCATCGTCAACCGCAGTGGATGGCCTTGCGCGTCACGTCCTTCGGGGTAGCCTGCTTCGGCCAACAATTGTTTCGCGCGCGCCATGTCGAATTTGTACGGATAGGGCTTTTCCGTGTGCCCGAGAACGCCGGGCGGGATGGGGGTGTTCGCGGCCAGAAAGCGACCATTGGTGATGACCTCGATGAACTTTTCGACATCGACCGCGGTCGCGAAGGCCTGCCGCAATTTCCGATGACGGGTGTTCTCAATGGAATTGGTGGATTGGCCCAGCACGGGGTCGAGCATGTTGAAGCCGATGTAGTAGGTGGCCAGTTCCGGCACCTTGTACAAGCGGATGCCCTTTTTCTGGAGTGCATCGGAAAGACCGAGTTGCGGCGTAATCACCTTTTCGAAGTAATCCTTGTTAATCGCCGAACTGTAGGTTTGTCCACCGAGGAACATTTGCCAGGCCGTGTAAAACTCGTTTACGTCGTACTCGATGATTCGATCCATCAAGGGGAGCGGTTTGCCGGCATCTTGTAATAAACCGGCGTCACGGTGGACCAGATTCGCCGGTGTCGGGATAGCGTTGGCCGGCAAACGTGGGATTACGTTCGTACTCGATGCGGTAGTTGCGCCGCCAGCTTTTCAGGCGAAAGGGCCCCGTGCCCACCGGATGATTGCGAAAATCGCCCCCGTAATATTCCACCGCTTCATGCGGAACGGCGAAGGCGTAGGACATCGTGAGCACCCAGAGGAGTTGTGGATAGGGCCGCGTCAATCGAATCTGTAGCGTCCGGTGATCGGGCGCCACAAATCCCAACAACGGTTGCGAATAGTCGGTCGGTTGATTCTCGTCCAACGTCTTCTTCATCCAGTCATTGGCGCCGACCACAAAGTCGGAGAAGATCCAATACCCTTGCGACTGGAGTTTGGAGTCGAGCAGTCGCTTGAATGAGTAGACGAAATCCTCCGCCACTAACTCGCGTCCCTTGCCATCAGGGAAGCACAGGTCGTCCTGCGAACCGGATGCCAGGTTTGATCTTGAACGTGTACGTCAATCCATCCGCCGAAACTTTCGGCAACGCTTCGGCGAGGCGCGGAATGGCGCGGTACGGTCGGTAGAGGTAGGCGTATTCGAGCAGGCCTTCGTACACACGGTAGACTTGGTCGGCTGACTCGACGTCACCAGCATCGATCGGGTCGAATCCCTTGAAATCGCCGCCGATGCCGTAGAGGGTGGATCCGGGCTGGTCGCGGCGAGACAAACGCTGGCGCCGAAAGCGTCACCACCAGAAGGAATCTCCTCGCGTACTGGGCCACGCTGGACGTGGGAGCATCGTTCGTCAACCGAACGTTATGGAGTTTTTCCCGCTGGCGTGGACGATGGCGGGGCAGTCGGACTGGTAGCCGGTGC
>CAVYAC010000036.1:0-4762 GCA_963766065.1 uncultured Verrucomicrobiae bacterium | reverse complement strand
ATACCCCCACATTTCCCGGATTCGCTTCACAAGTCAATGGTTAGTGACATACACTGAAGCCGCATAAACAAAGGCTCTGGTCGATGTTGAAGCGACAAAAAGCGGAGGATTCAATGGGTGCAACTAAGAAATCGGCTCTGCGGGTGACTTTCGATAGTCGTGTGAAGCTGGAGTTTCACGGTTCCAAGGTCACCTCCGATGCGGGCCTGCTGGCGTACCGGGAACTCGATGAGGCGCTGGAACTGACCGCAAGGAGTGGTGGCCTGTTGGATGATTGGCGCACGGGGAAGAACACGCAACACTCGCTGGTGGCGCTGCTGCGGCAGTCGATCTTTAGCCGTCTGGCTGGATACGAAGACACCAATGACGCCGAACGGCTCGCGGTTGATCCCACCATGCGACAGGTCGTTGGCGGGCGAGCCACGGAGCGCACGGCGGCCTCCACCAGCCAAATGGGTCGCTTCGAGACGGAAGTGTTGACGCAGCCGCGGAATCTGGCGGAGTTGACGAGGTTGTCGGGGTTATGGATTGAGCAGTTGCGGGAACGCCAACCCATGCGGGAACTCATCCTCGACTTGGATAGTTCGGTCAGCGAAACCTATGGGGAGCAGGAAGGCACGGCGTACAACGGGCATTTCGGCTGCACCTGCTACCACCCGCTGTTTTGCTTCAATCAGTTTGGTGATGTGGAGCGTACCCTGTTGCGTGAAGGCAACGTCCATAGCGCCGACGATTGGCTGGCCGTGTTGGAGCCGGTGGTGGCCCGCTATCGCGGCCAGAAGTTGCCGCGCTACTTCCGAGCGGATGCGGCCTTTGCCAACCCGGAGGTGTATGAGTTCTTGGAAGCCGAAGGCTACGGGTATGCCATCCGCCTGCCAGCGAACGAGGTGTTGCAGCGGGAAATCGAGCCGCTGCTGACTCGTCCGGTGGGCCGTCCCTCGAACGCACCGGTGGTCTGGTATGCTGACTTTTTGTATCAGGCGCAGAGTTGGGAGCGCGCCCGCCGCGTGGTGGCCAAGGTGGAATGGCACAAGGGCGAATTGTTCCCCCGCGTCGGGTTCATCGTGACCAATCTGGGTCGGCCAGCCAAACGAGTCGTGCGCTTCTACAACCAGCGGGGCACGGCGGAGCAGTGGATCAAGGAAGGCAAGAACGCCGTCAAATGGACCCGCCTGTCCTGTCACGACTTTGTGGACAACCAAGTGCGGTTGCAGCTATTTGTGCTGGCGTACAATCTGGGTAACTTTCTGCGGCAGGCCGTGTTGCCCCGAGCGGTGCGGCACTGGACGCTGACGACGTTGCGGGAGAAACTGATCAAGATCGGCGCGAAGGTGGTGCGCCATGCGCGGCAGGTGATCTTCCAGATGGCGGAGGTGGCGGTCCCGCGGGAATTGTTCCGCGCCATTCTGGAAAGGATTGGGTGGCTGAGATTGCCCACACCGCTGCCGGGTTGATGCCCGCTGGGCGGCAAATGCGGGAAAGCAAAAATGGCTGGCGGCGATGCTTTGTCTCCGTTCGGTCGAAAACCGGAGCGGAACGCCATCCAGAGCCGAAGGCATCGTCTCCGGAGCGCAGAAAAGGCTTGCTTGCAGTGTCAGGGGGAATAAAATGCACGTCAATGAAACTGGATGGCCCGCGATGGTCGTGGGCCGCAGGTCATATGGGAAATGTCGGATAACATCACCGACGAAAACTGAATACCAAGCATTGGCATGGTACGACATTACGCCTTCAGGCGCAGGGTAAAAAGATTGTGAAAGTTTTCACTTGACGCTTCACACCGTGCGATATATTCCTACACGTATAACGAGAGTTAGAGGCGAACTTCCGGCTTGGTTGACTGAAGAGTGTTCCCCTCGAGATGTATGCCTCCGGGAAAATGCGCCTCAATGCAACTCACTTTGGCAGGGCGTCACAGAAGATCGCCGATGCCAGTAAGAGTAATCGAACAAACAAGTGAAATGGGATTAAAAGGAACGGGATCAGACATGAGCAACGCAAAATACTATATTATTGCCGCCTTATTGGCGGTTCTGGCTGCGGCGTTCGACGGCTTTGGCGCAAACCACAAACAGCTATTCTATCACCCAGGACACCTATCTCGACAACCGTAGCGCCACGTTGAATTTCGGCACGTCCTGGCAATGACAAGGTGGTTGACAGCACCACCCCCTGCAACACGCTGTTTCAGCTTCCCGCGAACCTCTTCTCGTATTCGCCGGGTACCATCCAGTCGGCCATTGTGTCCTTCTATGTGTTTGGTCCCGCTCTTCAGCCGGGCGCCAACACTGTGTACCTCTATCCCCTGACGCAAGGATTTGTCCCGGGGACCGGCACCAAGAACGGCACGGCCGGTGCCGGCGCCACATGGAATACGTACGACGGTGCGAACTCTTGGGCCACCCCTGGTGGTGATTATGATTCCGCCCACTTCGTGGCCGATATCACCGCCGCCTCCATCGTCTATAATGGGTTGGTTGTTCAGGTCCAACCCTGTGACGTATCGACTGGCGGCGCTTTTTTCACCTTTGACATCACCTCCCTGTTGTCCAATCCGACAACCGAGGCAGAACTGCAAGAAAACGGCGCGCTCCTGGCTCTCGGTAGTGGGGCCAGTCCACAAGGTATGTCACGTTCGTGAGCGCCGACACGACGGGCGCCAACAATACGCCACCGTACCGTCCGCTGCTCGACGTGACAGTCGTGCCGGAGCCATCCTCGCTGGCATTGGTCATGGTCGGTTTGTCTGGCATCGCGTGCTTCTGCAAGAAGCGTCGTGCGCGGCACTAGGACGAAACGAGGCGGATACAAGAGTTCGACGAGGTAACCCCATCAAAGATAGAGCGCGACGGTTCCCGGCGGCCTCGGGCATTCACGCTGGTGGAATTGCTGGTTGTCATCGCTGTGATTGGCATTCTGGCGGGCCTTTTGTTGCCGGCCCTGTCCAAAGCCCGGGCGCGCGCGATGGAAATGAAGTGCGCCGTGAACCTCCGTGCCTGGGGCCAGGCGTTCTACCTCTACGCAGGCGACTACAACGGCTACCTGCCCCACACGGATGATGAGGGCAGGAATACGCCTCCGTTCACCTACAACGCCAACCATCCGGAACATGAGTGCTGCTACATTGATGTGCTGCCCCCCTACATGGGTCAGCGTCCCTGGCGGGATTATCCAAACGGACAGAAACCGACGGGCGGGATCTGGCAATGCCCGCTGGCCAGACCGCTGGCAGATTCGGCTTACACCACTTCGTTCAAACCTTCCAGCCAGGGATACCACAGCTACGTGATGAACTCTTACGTGGAGCACGATTTTCTCTTCGGGCTGCCGTACGGTGCCAGTCTGCAGCCCAGTTTTCTGAAGTTGGAGAGTTGCGCATCCACGTCGAAGACCATCCTTATGTTCGAGCAAACGCTTGATCCCAGCCAGGGCTATGGCCAGGCCGGAGGGTTCAGCATGGCCGGTCTCTACACCGCTGAAGATCCCCGCGCGTTGGGCGAACGACATAGACACACAGGCGGCTTGGGAAGCAATGTACTCTACCTCGACGGGCACGTTGACTGGCGGAATGACCTGTGGAACACGACGCTCATCAACCCTCGAATCCCCAAGCGCGGAGACCTGACATGGTTCGCTTACTATTACTGATGAAAACAGGAATGCGACGCTGTTTGAAAACGTCATCGATCATGCTGGCAATAGCGTTCATTGGTTCGACGGTCCAGGCCCTCACCATTGTCACCAATATCACCACGACTACGTACATTGACAGTTGGGTGATAAACCAAACGAACAACTACGGACACGCCCACACCGTCAAAGTGGTCATCGACGGCATGGGCCAGGGAGACCCCACCAAAGATGGCTCCATTTGTCGCGGTTTGTTCCAACTCCCTCCGCAACTCTGGTCATATTCGCCAAGCGACATCGTGTCGGCCAGTGTGTCCTTCTATGTATGGCAGGACAACACGGGAACCCTGAATGTCACGCTCTATCCTCTGACGAAGAATTTCGTGCAGGGAACGGGGTTCGGAACATACCCGCCTGATGGCGCGACCTGGTTCACCTATGACGGCACCAATCCGTGGACCAACCCCGGCGGCGACTTTGACGCGAGTTGCTCCGTCGTCGGCATCAAAGGGCCGATTATCGATCCGGATGAGAACGACCGGTTTTTCAGTTGGGACATCACCGCGTTGCTAAAAAATTCGACAAGCCGGGCCGAGTTGCAGAAATTCGGGGCTATGCTGAGAATCGATGAAACTCCCGTGCCCACCACTGGTATGCCTCGCGCGCCGTTTACGAGTTCCTACGACCCGGCGACACCCCTACCTACTGGCCGACCTTGCAAGTGACGATCCGTCCCATGGTGTTTAATGTGGTAATCTCGGGCGGGGCCATATCCTTCGGTATCACCAATCTAACGGTTGGGGTGACCAATACGATCGAGAGATCGTTTACCCTGGCGACCAACAGTTGGACGGCGGTTACGAACATCGTGGCGACTGGCAGCTCGACCAATTGGTCGGAGACGATCCAGCCGGGATGGACAAACGCGTTTTACCGCGTTCACAGCCAGGAATGAGAACATGGTTGCCTCACAGGAAAGTGCCCAGATATGAATAACGTAACGCCACACACGATTACTGCTGACAAATCGAATACAAATCACACCGAACAACGCGCCGGGCGGTTAGGAACAAGACACTGGGTCTTCATCGGTTCGGTAGTGGCGCTGGATTTCGCAGTCGGGCAACTCTCC
>CAVYAC010000035.1:0-5979 GCA_963766065.1 uncultured Verrucomicrobiae bacterium | reverse complement strand
AGGGCACGGAAAGGAGACGCATGATCAAGAGAAATGGCCAACCGCGACAGGGCGTGGCGCCGCCCTCTATGAAACGGATGAGCGACACGGAATACGCGGCATACTTCGAGGCATTCGGCGTTATCAAGAGCGATTACCAGGCCCTCTGTTTGATCGGCGACAAGCTGCGCGAGGTGGAGGCAAGCGCGCGGGGACTTGGTTCTCTAGATTCTCAAGCTCAGGGCGGGCATGCGGAGTTGCCCGACTCGGCCGGCGGTCGAAGTCCGTGGGAGGTTTGCGCTTCGTTGATGAGGCTGAACAACAACGAAGTTTTCCTCTGCAAGCGAGTTTGCGAGCACGGCTTGGAATATGCCGTGATTGACCAGGCATCGGTTGCTTCGGCTTACGCCAAGGCGCGTGGACCGCTGGATGTCTTGCGCACGGGAGACAACCCGCGCCAAGTGCTTCGCGATTATCTGCGCAGCGAAAGCGAGACCCTGCAACTGATGGTCAACGACATCACCGCCAATGTCCGACTAGTCGTTGCGGAGCGTTTTCCGAAGCAGGATTTGCGGCGCGTGGTCAACGAGATCACACGCATGTGCAAGAAAGTCGCCCGCCTCGGGTTCTCCGAAACAGTGACAGACGCCGCGACTCAGGCGCAGAAACACAGCCGCGGTATCGGTGTTTGATGAGCGTGACGCTGGCACTGGGCCGCACCATCCCCAGTGAGGGCAGGAATGAACAAACCCGCGAGGTCAAAATCCCCCTCTGACTTCGGGGCTGAAGTGCCGAGCCGGAAACGTCGCGTGCGGGCAACATCCCTACGGTTTCATCGAAAGCGTGTGTTGCGGCGCGGAAGACTCGGCGGCAATTGTTTTCATGAAGGTGACCCGCTGGGCCATCTCGGTGGAATGTTGATCGCGCAGATGGCCGTAGGTTCGCATGGCCAACGCGCCGCCGTCCCGGTGTCCCAACCAGCGCGACACGGTTGGAATATCTACGCCGGACTCAATACAGCGCGTGGCGAACAGGTGACGCAGATCATGATGGGTGATTCGCTCCATGCCCACGACTTTGGCTGCCCGGTCCATTGCCTTTTGGCATTCACGAACTCGCATGACGGGCGAATCAGCCGGGTCATCCGGGACGGTCCCTGCGGAGGCGTTCCAAGAGGTCAAGCATGTCCGGTATCATGGGAACTTCCCGCACTTCACCCGCCTGCCGGCCTTTCAGCCCGGTGGTCGGATCGCCGCGCACGACGATCTTCTGCCGTTTGAAATCCACGTCGCCCCACTTGATGTTGCGCGCTTCATGGATGCGGAACCCGCCGTAGGCCAGAAAACGAATCAAATTCGCGCTGTGCCGGCAATAGCCCTTGCCGTCGCTCTCGGCCTCCTTGACGAACGCCGCGAATTGGTCAGGCTCCGGCAAGCGGAGTTGCGTGGGACGCTCGGCGGACGCCTTGATGAACCGCGCGGGATTGTCGTAACGCGCACCGGCTTCAACCCCGATCTCAAACACATGACGCAGCAACACGATGGTATGGTTGAAGGACGAGGGGCTGACCCCGGTGCGGAACTTCGCCGCCCAGTCCAGGCAGTCCGACTTCGTGATCTTGCGCACGTCCTGCTCGTTCAGGCCGGGCCAGGACTTGAGCAGGGCCTTGGTGCGATACTCGTAATACTCCTTCGTTCTCGGCTTGAAATTCGGATCGGCCTGCAGCCGTTCGCGGTGCAGTTTCAGGCAATCCCCGAACGTCATTTTTCCCGTGGTCACCGCCGCGCGATGCTCGGCATTTTGCCGCTCGTCCTTCTCCAAATCCCCCAAGCGGAGCTTGGCGACGGCGATGGAGTCCGTCTTCAGCGACTTCACAATGAGCTTGCCTTGGATGCGGATTCGAGCGAAATATGTGCGCGATGGAACGTACCGGATCAGATTGGCGTACGGAGTTTTCTGCCACGGGCCTTTTTGCTCGGCTTGGCTGCGTTTCATTCAACCAGTATATAAAAGCAGTATCAAATGGCAAGTACTTAGAATTTTAAAAACATAGCATTTTATTAGGGTTCGGGACGTAGCGCAGCCTGGTAGCGCACTTGCATGGGGTGCAAGGGGTCGCGAGTTCGAATCTCGCCGTCCCGACCATTTTCAAGTTTCGACCTGGTAATTATTTATGGATCCACTACTGAAACTTCTGGAAGAATACGCGTTGCGCACGCCGGCCGATTTGTCCAAGATGCTCAATCTTTCCGCCGAGGAAGTCCAGCGCCGCATCAAACAATACGAAGACGACAAGGTCATCCTCGGCTACAAGGCCGTCATCAATGACGACAAGGTGGATACCGACCTCGTCAAGGCCGTGATCGAGGTGAAAATCCAGCCCGAGCGCGAAGGCGGTTTCGACCGCATCGCCAAGCGCATCGCCAAGTTTGATGAAGTTACCTCCCTCTTCCTCATGTCCGGCGGCTACGATCTGCTGATCTTCGTCGAAGGCCACTCCCTGCGCCAGGTCGCCCAGTTCGTCGCGGAAAAACTCGCCACCCTCGATGGCGTCACCTCCACCGGCACCCACTTCATGCTCAAGACATACAAGGAACAGGGCGTGATGATGGACGGCCCCGAAGAATACGAGCGCTTGAAGATCAGCCCGTAAACCCCAAACGCGCCTTGATTTGGCGGCCAGGTGGGTTACAATAATTAACCTATGCCTTCCGAACGGCAAACGAAACGCGATTTTGTCGCCGAGCATGTGCGGGGTATTCCGCGCTCGGGGATCCGCGATTTCTTCGACATCGTCCAGTCGATGGATAATGTCGTGTCGCTGGGCATTGGCGAACCGGGATTCGTCACGCCGTGGCATATTCGCGAGGCAGCGATCTTCGCGTTGGAACGCGGCAAGACAAGTTACACATCGAATTTCGGGCTCCTGAAGCTGCGCCGCGCGATTACCGCGTACCTCAAAGAGCATTACCACATCGAGTACGATCCGAACACCGAAGTGCTCGTGACGGTCGGCGTGAGCGAGGCGCTGGACATTGCCCTGCGCGCCATCGTCAACCCCGGCGATGAAATCCTCTATCACGAGCCGTGTTATGTTTCCTATCATCCCAGCGTGCGGCTAACACATGGCGTCGGCAAGGCCATTCGCACCCGCGCCGAGAACAAGTTCGCCCTGACCGCCGAAGACATCGCCGCGTCGGTCACACCCCGCACCAAGGCGATCATGTTGAATTTCCCCAGTAATCCGACGGGGGCGACGTTGACCCGCGAGGACGTTGAGAAGATCGCTCGCGTGTGCGTTGACAACGACCTGCTCGTGATCACGGACGAAATTTACAGCGAGCTGACCTACTCCGGTCAGCACACCAGCATCGCGGCGTTGCCGGGGATGAAGGAACGCACGATTTTCCTGCACGGCTTCTCGAAGGCGTTTGCCATGACCGGCTTTCGCATTGGCTACGCCTGCGCACCCGTGGCCCTCACGGAAGCGATGCTGCGCGTTCACCAATACTCAATGCTCTGCGCCTCGATTATCAGCCAGGAGGCCGCTTTGGAAGCCCTGCAAAAGGGCATGGACGACATTGCCACGATGCGCGAGCAATATCGGCTGCGTAGGAATTTCATCGTGAAATCGTTCAACGAGATCGGCCTGCCCTGCCACATGCCGAACGGGGCGTTTTACGCCTTTCCGTCGATCCGTGAACCGGCCTGACCTCGCGCGAGTTCGCCGTGCAGTTGCTCGAACAACAGCGTGTCGCGGTCGTGCCCGGCGATGCCTTCGGCCCCGGCGGCGAAGGCCACGTCCGCGCCAGCTATTGTGGCCCCATGTCCGACATGGAAAAAGCCGCCGAACGCATCGCCCTGTTCGTCCGCGGACTCAAGTAGCCTGTTCCAGAATCCTTCGCTTCCGTCAGGACGACAGCCGGTGCCTGTCACTTCCCCTGCTCGATCTTCCTTTCGTAGGCGCGGTCGGCGTAACCGGAGGTGCGTTCGAGCTTTTCCCACTCGTGTTGGACGCGGCCGTAGGCGTCCTGCGTGAGTTTGTCCGCGTTCAGGTTCGGAAACGTGTGTTTGACCTTCACCCAAGCTTTGATGAGCAATTCGTAATCGTTGCTCACTCGGTCGTCGGACTGCCATTGCTCCGTGGTGCCCGCGAAGTTCTCCGCCTGCGCATGGAAATCAATGACGGCCTGCGTTGCCTCCTCTTCCGCGCCCTGGGCATGCTGATGACGGACGATGTCTTCGAGATCACGTGCCGCAATGGCCAACACCTTCGCCTGCGCCGCCATGTTCTCGTGGTGCGTCGGCGTCACCGCCACGTGCGTGGCGCAACCGACCACCCATGCCAACGCCAGAGTTGCCGCCAGCTTGCTGAATCTGCTCATATCGCCGCCCGTGGGTTATACCACCATCAAAGCACACTGCACGGCATCGGTCTAGACAAACCCCCCGCCTGCCGTTACACTGCGGCCCCGGATTCTCCCATGAGTGAGGCGAAACAACTCAATGTCGGGCTTGTCGGCGCCGGCGTCGTCGGCGGCGGGGTGGTCAAACACCTCAGCCGCAACGCCGACCTCATTGCCGAGCGGCTGGGCATGCGGATCAATCTCCAATGGGTTTGCGACAAGGAGGAATCCCGGTTGAAATCCCTCCCGATTACCCGCATCCCGGAAAACCGGGACGCGCAGAAGGTGTTGCAGGACCCCGATATTCATGTCGTGGTCGAACTCGTCGGCGGGACCGGCTTCGCCGAAGACATTGATCCTCGATGCGTTCAACCGCGGCAAAGTGGTCGTCACCGCCAACAAGGCGCTGCTCGCGCACTACGGGGAAGAAATCTTTGGCGCGGCGGCCAAGAACTCGACCAACATTTTCTACGAAGCCAGCGTCTGCGGCGGGATCCCGATTATCAAAGCGTTGCGCGAAGGTTTCGTGGCCAATCGCTTCCCATTGATCTACGGTATCGTCAATGGCACCTGCAATTATATCCTCACGCGCATGACCGCCGAAGGCAAAGATTTCGAGCGACGTCCTCGCCGAGGCGCAAAAGCTGGGCTATGCCGAGGCCGACCCGTCGCTCGACGTGGATGGCGGCGATTCCGCCCACAAGGCGACGATCCTCGCCTCCTTGGCGCACGGTTTCTGGACCGGCTTGGACAACACGTATGCCGAAGGCATCCGTCATGTTTCGCAGTTTGACATCCAGATCGCGCGCGAACTCGGCTACACCATCAAACTCCTGGCCGTCATCAAGAGCGCGGACAATTCGGACTCCGCGCCCGTCGAAGTGCGCGTGCATCCGACGCTCATTCCCCACCAGCATGTGCTGGCCAGCGTCAACGGCGTATTCAACGGCGTGGTCGTCCGCGGCGATGTCGTCGGCGACACGATGTTTTACGGGCGCGGCGCGGGGGCGGATGCCACGGCGAGTGCGGTGATTTCCGATCTGGCCGATGCGGCGTTAAACCTGAAATTTGGCAGCCAGCAACGCGTGCCGGCCTTCGTCTCACACCGCCTCAACGCGCGGGTGCGCACCATCGACGAGGTCGAGTCACGCTATTATTTGCGGCTGACCGTCGCAGACCGCTCGGGCGTCATCGCCAAGGTCTCGAAGGTTCTGGCGGATTCCGACATCAGCATCTCGTCGGTATTACAGCGCGAAGCGCCCGAACTCAAGCCGGCCAGGCACCGAGCGACCACGTGCCCCTGATCTTCATGTTACACACCGCGAAAGACCGGGCCGTGCGCGACTGCGGTCGCCGAGATCGATCGCCTCGACGTGGTCAAGGACAGGACCGTGGTCATCCGGGTGGAGAATTTCGAGTGACCATGAGCGCCTGGCGTGGAGTCATCGAGCAGTACCGGAAACACTTGCCCGTCACGGACAAGACGCCGGTGGTGTCGCTCAATGAAGGCAACACGCCGCTGATCCGCGCCCACAACCTGGAAAAGGTAATCGGTGGTGATTTGGAATTGTGGCTCAAGTACGAAGGGCTGAAT
>CAVYAC010000034.1:0-9887 GCA_963766065.1 uncultured Verrucomicrobiae bacterium | reverse complement strand
CCCTCGCAGTTTAGCGTGGGCATGGGTTCGACCGTGGTCGTGCGGACTCGTGGGACAAGCGCACCCTACATGGCGGTTCGCGTTCCGCTTCACGTCGGGCCTGCATTGTGCCTGTGGGGCGTGTACGTGTGCGTCAAACCCGGCGGCGGTTTCGCCCAAGACAACCCGGGTTGGGTCGTGGCCGAGGGAAGCACCAATGCCGCGCCCGTCGTCACACTTGGCGACGAGGTCCGGCTGTACGCACAACTGCGGCAGAGCCTTCAGTAACTACGCGGGCGACTGATGAAGGTGCGCCCGATGCCTAATTGACGGTGTCCACGACGTTGTAGCGTATGGTGCGCCGTTTCATCCACCGCACCGCCAGCAAATCGCTGGACGACTTGAACAAACGGTTCCACACTCCGTAATGCGACTTGCCCGTATGCCGCGGATGATGGTCCACGGGGACTTCGACAACGCTAAATCCCTCCATCTTGATCAGCGTCGGTAGAAACCGATGTCCGCCCTTGAAAAACCTCACCCGCTCGACGCATTCGCGCCGAAACGCGCGATAACAACAGCCCGCGTCGCTGATGGTTTCGCCGGACACCTTGTTGCGCACCCAGTTCGCAATCCGCGACGAGGCGCGGCGCAGCCAACTGTCGCCCCGGGCCCGGGCGGCCACGCGGCTCCCGCAGACGCAGTCGGCCCCCGCCAGCGCTTCGAGCAGCCGCGGGATCTCCGATGGGGGATTTTGCATGTCGGCATCGATTGTCACCAGGATGCGACCGCGCGCCGCGTGGATGCCCGCCCATAGCGCCGCGGATTGGCCGCAGTTGTGCTCGAACCGTACGCCGCGAATCCGCGAATCACGACGGCCAAGTTCCAGAATCGAGTCCCAACTGCCGTCCGCGCTGCAGTCATCGACGATGACGATCTCATAGGATCGATGAAGCGGATCGAGCGCCCGGCAAATGGCCTCCGTCAACGGACCCAGATTGTCCCGCTCGTTCCAGCAGGGGGTCACCACGCTAATCTCCGGGTCCGCTCTCATTTCAATTTCTGCCGTGTGCCGCTAAACGCTTGCTACCAGTCACTGTACCGATGTTTAATGTTGTCTACCAGATATGGAAAGCGTTGCCAAGTCCGATACCGCAGGCCGCAGTCTCGTTCTTCTCGCGTTTGCCCTCAGCGCGTTCATGATCTTTGCCGCGCTGGGCAAACTCTCACTCATGAAGCCGGACGAAGAACGCAACGCCGAGGTCGCGCGGGAGATGGAGCAGTCGGGCAGTTGGCTGATTCCCACCTACAACGGCTTGCCCTATCTCGACAAGCCGTCGTTCTTCTTCAAGACCGTTGGACTTTCCTTTTCCATGTTTGGTGAATCAAGCGGGGCGGCGCGGTTGCCGTCGGCCATCTTTGGTTTTGCGTTGTTGGTGATGCTGTTTCGCTTTTGTCGCGGCGCCTACGACGCGCGTACGGCGGCTCTGGCCGTGATGATCGTGGGGACGTCCCCATTGTATGTTGCCTTTGCCGGCTTGTGATTTTTGACATGGTCCTGTCCTTCTTCCTGTGCGGCGCGATCCTTGCCGGCTACATCGCCGAAGAAAAACAGGGTAAATCGAGAAGTCGTTGGTATTTGGTGGGCGCAATCTCATCCGCATTCGCCACGCTGGTCAAGGGTCCTGTCGGGTTTATTCTGCCGGTGCTCGTGTTGGGCATCTTCCACTGGGTCGATGGCCGGCGTGACGCATGGAAACGTCTTCTCGCCCCCTGGAATGTGGTCGCGTTCTTTGCCGTCACATTGCCGTGGTTCTTCGGAGTGACGTATCACTACCACGACTTTGCCTACTACGGCATCATCGAGGAATCGTTTCGCCGTTACACGACGCCGGCGTTTCGCCGCACCGGGCCGATTTACTATTATCTCCCGTGGATTCTCGGCGGTTGCTTTGCCTGGAGTCTGTTGTTGCCCGAGTCAATCGTGGCCGCGTGGCGCTCGCGATCGCGGTGGGCGCGAGCCGACCGTCTCTTCATCATCTGGTCCATCGTGATGCTGGTCTTCTTTTCCATCTCGAAGTCGAAAAGGGCCGATTACATCTTGACCGTCATTGTGGCCCTCGGCGCGCTCACGGCGCGTGTGTTTGCCGTGGCCATCCGCGGCGGCAATCAACGGGCGACAGCCATCGTGTCGCGCGGGACAATCGGCTTGGTAGTGGCCAGCGCACTCGGGGCCGGCGTGTTGGCCGCCGTGGCGCTCAGGCCCGAAGGAATCCCTTGGCTTGCCAGCGCCGGCAGCAAGCGATTCGCGTGGCACGAGCCGACGTATTGGCTCGCCGCGGGCGCGCTTGCCGCCGTTGCGCTGATGGCAGGGGCCGCTTGCGTCAGGGGCGACATGCGGTTGGCATTCGCCACTTTCGTGCTGTTGCCCTGCGTGGCGTTGGTGGTGTGCGCCGACGGGTTGGCGCGCTACGCCGATGTCAAGTCCACCCGTGCGCTCGCCAGCAGAATCCCGGCGCTGCCGCCACAAGCCGAGATCGTCTGTCTGGAATGCTTCCCCACGGGTCTGCCATTTATCTCAAACGGTGCGTGACCGTGGTCAGCGACGATGGTAAAGAACTCACCAGCAATTATATTATGTTTATGCTCAACAAGACCAAACCTTGGCCCTCGCCGCTCGTGCCGGTGACTGAATTCGACCGCTGGCTGAGAAGGGGAGAGCCCGGCCCGTCTATCTGATTGCCCAGGAGAACGGACGGGAAAGGCTGGACGCCCTTGCGGCCGGCGGTGGCGTCGCTCCGACGGAACTGGCACCCGGGTGGTGGGCCGCACTGCTCCCCGCGCCGAAAGGAACATAAGATGTGCGGCGTGTGCGGTATCGCTTCGTTTCGGGACACCTTCGATCGTGACGCAGTAAACGGGCGCGTCAGCACAATGGTCGAAGCCCGCCCACCGGGGGCCGGATGAGTCGGGCCAGCGGAACATCAGTTCGGCCGTGCTGGGCGCGACACGGCTGGCCATCCGCGGGATACAATCTGGCAAACAGCCCATCGTCGATCGTGACAGCGGCGTGATGGTCGTCTGTAATGGCGAGATCGACAATCATCAGGAGTTGCGCGCGTGGTTGGAAACGCGGGGCCGCCGCGTCGAGCTGGCGACGGACATCGCCGTGATCCCAGGTTTGTATCTGGAGTTGGGCGATGCGTTTGTCGAGCGCTTGGTGGGGGCGTTCGCGGTCGCCGTCTGGGACCCGAAGCAGAAACGCGTGGTCCTGGCGCGAGATCGGGCAGGGGAGCGGTCGCTGTTTTTTGCCGTGCAGGACGGTGCCGTGCGTTTCGCAACCGAGATCGCTGCGCTCGCATCCGACAACGCGCTTCCACTCAGCTTCGACCGCCCAGCCATCAGCGGTTATCTGCAATTCGGCTGTTTCGTCGCGCCCACAACTCCTTTCCACGAAATTCCGGAAACTTGCCACGGCCGAAGTCGTGACGATCGACGCGCAAGGCATGCGACATCGACGTTATTGGCGATGGAACATCGCAACTACGCCGAAACACCCTCCTTCGGTGGACGATTTTGACCGCGTATTCCGTGAATCGGTGCGGCGGCAAAGCGATGTGGACGTGCCGTACGGCGTGTTTCTAAGCGGTGGCGTCGATTCATCTCTGGTGGCCGCGATGGCCCGTCGGGTGCGTCCCGATTACAAACTGAAGGCCTATACGCTGCGCTTCAGCGAAGCGTCCTATGACGAGGGGCATTTCGCGGAGCGCGTGGCCAAACTGCTGGGAATCGAAGCGGTTCCAGTGTGGGTGCGCCCGGAGGCGTTCCGCGACGGCATCCGCGAGTTGGTCGGTCTGGTTGGCGAACCTCTGGCTGATCCGGCATGGATCCCAACTGCGCTGCTGGCGCGCCGCGCGGCGCAGGACGTGAAGCTCGCCTTGGTGGGGGAGGGCGGTGACGAGTTGTTTGGCGGATATCCAACCTACATCGGCGCGCAAGTCGCCGAGTCCTATGCTCGACTTCCCCGTCCTTTGAAGCAGGTGATTCAACGCATCGTCGGAGCGTGGCCGCCCAGCGACAAGAAGGTGACACTCTCGTTCGTGTTAAAGAAATTCGTGCAGGGCGCGGAAATCGAGGGGATCGCGCGCCACCGGCTGTGGACATCGAACATTTCTCCGGTACTGCTGCAGCGGCTGGGCGTCAACAAGGTGCCGCAGCGGCCTGTCGGTGCTTCGCGGGAAGCGTTGCTTGACGCGGTGCAGCAAAACGACCTGGAGACATCCCTGGCCGAAGGCCTCTTAACCAAGGCTGACCGCGCCAGCATGCGCTGGGCGCTGGAATTGCGCGCTCCGTTTCTCGACCAGGCGGTGATGGAGTTCGCGGCAACATTGCCGCCCGCCGAACGCGTCAGGGGGGTGAAGACAAAGGTGTTTCTGAAGCGGTATGCGCTCCGGTATTTGCCGTCGTCGATTGTGTACCGCAAGAAGCGCGGACTCTCTGTGCCGCTCGCGGGCTGGCTGCGAGGCCCGCTGCATGAGTGGGCCGAATCGCGGCTGCGCTCCGAGCTGCTGGGTGAAGTGGGTGTGGATCGGCGCATGGCCCTGGAGCTGCTGGAGGAGCACCGCCAGTGTCGCGACAATCATGCGCGCGCACTGTGGACGTTGATTGTGTTGAGCGAGTGGCTGACGTGGGCATCCAACCGGGGAACGCAATGAACGTCTTGGTCACAGGTGGAGCGGGCTTTATCGGGTCGCACGTGGTGGAGGCACTGCTCGCGCGGGGTGACGAAGTTGCCGTACTCGACGACTTCAATGATTTTTACGACCCGTCGGTGAAGCGCCGCAACGTCGCCAGTTTTGCCAAGCGCGTACGCATCATCGAGTCCGACATTCGTGGGGACCAAGGGAGGTTGTTTCGTAGTTCGACGTTCGACGCCGTCGTCCATCTTGCGGCGCGCGCGGGGGTGCGCCGGTCATTGGATCAGCCGCGCCTGTACACCAACGTCAATGTGATGGGGACACAGAACTTGTTGGAATGGGTACGCGAGTGCGGCATTAGGAAGTTTATTTTTGCGTCATCTTCGAGCGTCTATGGCGCGGGCCAGAAGGTGCCGTTCCGTGAATCTGATCTGGCGCAGCAGCCCCTATCACCCTACGCGGCGACCAAGCTGGCGGGAGAGGCGCTCTGCCACGCCTACCATCACCTGTACGGTTGCGACATCGTTTGCCTGCGTTTCTTCACCGTGTATGGCCCTCGTCAGCGTACCGGATCTGGCGATCCATGGATTCACGCGAGCCATTTCGGAGGGGAAACCGATCGAATTGTTCGGCGACGGGACAACGGCACGCGATTACACATACATCGACGACATCCTTCAAGGCGTCATCGCGTCGCTCGACCGCAAGCTCGGCTACGAGATTATCAACCTCGGCGAGTCGCGTACGGTCGAATTGCGCGAGCTGGTGGCGCTGATCGAGAAAACGCTCGGCAAGTCCGCGACGATTAAACGCCTGCCGATGCAGCCCGGCGACGTGCCTCTCACCTACGCTGACATTTCGAAGGCGAACAGATTGCTCGGGTACAAACCGCGAGTAGCCATCGAGGACGGAATTGAGCGGTTCGTCCATTGGTTCCGAAAGCAATCATGAGGATCCAGTGCCCGAGAGAAGCTTCGCACCATACGCGCTGGCGCTTCCCCCTTTCTGCCTTCTGTCTTCTGCCAACAGCCCGCCATGTTCCGTCGCTCGTTCCGCCGCGATAAATTCTTTGTCAAAGCCCGCCGTGCCGCCTAAGCTGACCGTGTGAATGGGCGCAGGATGTTGCTGGCACGCGTGGACGAATTGCCCCCGGGCTCGACGAAGAAGTTCGCCGTCAACCTGCGTGGTCAGACGACCGAGGCGTTCCTGGCGAATGTCCAGGGCGAGTTCGTCGCGTTCGTGAACCGGTGCGTGCATCTGCCCATCACGCTGGATTTGGACGATAACGATTTCTTCACCTGCGACGCCAAGCTCTTCGTTTGCAAAACCCACGGATCCCGTCTACGAGCCCCACGCGGGCAAATGCGTCGGCGGCCCGGCCAGGGCAAATCGTTGGAGCGGCTACCCTTGGTCATCGAGAACGGCGCGGTGTACTTGGTGGATGTCCCGGGCAAAAGACGTAGAGCCCTGACAAAACCCGTGGCCGCAGGCTTTAGCCTGCGTCAAGCCCTAGCGCGCCGCCTTCTCGTACCAGTGTTCGCAGTACTCTTTGCTGCGAATTTTCTTCTGCAGCCCAAACCCAAATCCGACGAGCTTCGCCATCATCGTCACCAGCGGGGTCTGGTCGATCTTGCGCGTCAACGTGATGACCCAGCCCTTGCTTGATTAATTGAATTTCTGGCCGCGGGGTTTGCCGATCTTTTTCAAATCATAGGCGAGCTGCACGTCTTCCGCGGCGTAGATGGATTCGTCGAACCCGCCGAACGTCTCGAAGTCCGTCCTTACAGGCAGTGCATCATCCCCACGCCCAGACACCGCTCCAGCGAACGTAGATACCCCACAGACAAATAGAAAAAGCTGATCTTGTAAATTGCGCCGCTGGGTTCGATCCACGTCCCGCCACCCGCGATCTTCGGGTCTTCGAGGTGATCGTAGATCAAGACGAGGAGGTTTTCGGTGACCTGGTTGTCCGCGTCGCAAAACGCAATGTACCTGCCCCGCGAGCCGCCTTCACGCCCGCGTTGCGCGCCTTGCCCCGATTTGTTGTGACCGGCTCGACCACCACCTGCGCGCCGTGCTCGCGCGCGACCGCCCCCGTGCGGTCCTGGCTGTTGTTATCCACCGCGATAATCTCCGCTTCGCAGCCGCGCTCGCGCTTGTATACCTCCGCGGCGCGCTTCAGCGAGTCGATCGCCCGCCCGATGTATTTTTCCTCGTTCCACGCGGGAACGATGATCGGAGAGGGTGGGTTGGCTCATCTTCCTGGCGGTTTTTCGGCCTCGTCGATCAACATCACGGGAATCCCGTTACGGATCGGGTACCGCAACCCGCACTGCGGATTCTGACAAATGAGTTTCTCGCCTTCTTTGACGTCCGCCTTGCACTTCGGGCACGCCAGCACATCGAGCAACTGTTTATCGATCATAACGTTTCCTCCCGCGACACGCGCCGCCTCATTGTACACGTCCTTCACGCCACTTTTGAACCGCGCCGCTGCCTGCTGGCACGACTCGAATTCCGGCGACCGCTGACAATCTACCACCCAACCGCCCAATTTTCACCTCAATATCACCATACTTGTCTTCACCGTCACGATTTCCCGCGCAACTTGCCAGCGTTGCGCCTCGTGAACGCGCACGCCGAAACTCGTCGTGTGCGTCAGTAACAGTTCCGCCAGCGCATCGTCGCTGTTGCGTTCGCACAGCACCGTCAGCAGCGTCCGGGCCGGTTCTTCTTCATCTGCACGGGCGTCAAGAACACATCCAACGCGCCCGCCGCCAACACTCGCTCCATCACCTCGCCGAACAATTGCGGGTTCATGTCGTCGATGTTCGTTTCGATCACCGCCACCGCATCAGTCTTCGGTGTGCGCGTCGGCTATCCAGCGCGACGCCCAGCACCGCACGTAGGACATTCGGCGCCTTGTCCAAGTCGCGCGTTACCGGCCCCGTACCCGATCTTCTCAATGCTCATCGCCGGCATCGGCCCAAATTCAGGAAAACTCCGCCAGCAACGCCGCGCCCGTCGGCGTCACCAGTTCGACGTGACGTTTGACGACTGCGTGGGGATTCCCGTGAGCAATTCGAGCGTCCGGCACCGGCACGGGAAAACGGCCATGCGCTATCTCAACAAATCCCGACCCTAGCCGCGGCCGGCGACGCCTGGATTTCATCCACACGCAGGGCCTCGACCGCAATGCACGCGCCGACAATATCCACAATCGAATCCACCGCGCCGACTTCGTGAAAATGGACTTTCTCCAGCGGAATCCCGTGAATCTTCGCCTCGACTTCGCCGATCCGGCGAAACACGCGCTGGGCCCGCTCCTTCACCACCGACGAGAGCCCGCTCTTGTCGATGATGGCGATGATTTCAGAGTACCCTCGGTGTTCATGATGCGTTGTAGCGGCGCTTCTATGAAGCGCGGCTCGATCATCGTAACCACATCAAACTTGGTCGCGGAGATGTTCTGCTTGATGACCCGGCGGGACAATCTGATACCCGGGCAATTGGAGTTTCGACAACTCCGCACGCAATGCATCTTCCGACACGCCCAGGTCAAGGAGCGCGCCGAGAAACATATCGCCACTAATCCCCGCAAAACAATCAAGGTAAAGAAGTTTCATGTCTGCCACCAAGTCGCCCCTCGGATACTAGCAGATGCGCTTCCCCCGTGTCCACCCGCGCGGTTGCCGGGTACTCTCCTAATTTGAAATTCAGTAGATAAACGGGAAGTGGCGTAAAAGGTTCACCACATAAAGCATTAGCACCATAAACCCCGCAATCAATAGCCATGGCAAAATGCGTGTCTTTTGGATTTTTGTTCATTTCTGCGCCTTGCTCAGAATAGCGGCCCGCACAGGGGTCTTACCACTGTGTCCGCACGTCGCGCCCTTCGTCGGCATCGAGATAATCGAAGAACGCCTGGATTTCATCGCGATGGTCGATTCCGGATTCCTTCTTGCGCTCGGCGAGGCGTTTGCTGGCATCGTCACG
Organism: uncultured Verrucomicrobiae bacterium; assembly: GCA_963766065.1. GTDB lineage: Bacteria > Verrucomicrobiota > Verrucomicrobiia > Palsa-1439 > Palsa-1439 > Palsa-1439. Next base: position 1,215 of record CAVYAC010000034.1, on the reverse strand, counting down.
CCAGCCCCGTTTGCGCAGGTAACTGCTCCACACGTCGATTTCTTCCGGTACGGTCTGCGGCCCTTGGCGAAACACCATTCGAGGATCTCCTGATCTTCGCCGCCGAGCTTCACGCGCGCAATGACATCTTCATATTTCACACCGAGGAACGCGCAGCAGCGTCCATCGAACCCACCACCCAGTGCCTGATGGTAATCCGCGGGGGAGCTTGCCCTGCGCGTGGAGCTTGATCTTGTCGAGCATCCGCCCGAAATGAACCAAACCACCAACCATTTCATGTGGACTGCGAAGACCGGGGATTTTCATGGGACAATTCTACCGCGTGTGGGCGCCCGCTGCAACAGGCGCAGTTCAGAATTTTAGATTCCACTCATCCCTGGCGTACTTTTCATGCACCTGGCACTCAATCCGCTCTTCGGGGACCTCTTCAAGCACGTCGTTTGCGCCCCAAACCTGTTTCATCGCTTCTTTCACGGCATCCGCCTTGAGGGGCAGATTTGTGAGGAAATCCTTGTGGGCCCGGTTGCGGCGGTACGACGGCTGTTTCGAGGGCAACCGGAGCACTTGTTCGACCAGGGCGAGATCGAGATGGAGCAGGAACGAGCCGTGGAACAGGAGGAACCGACGTCGGCGGCGCTGCGAGTTGCCGGAACACTTGAGTCCTTGCAGCGTGAGGTCCGTGTGCCCTTGGATCAGAACCGGGCCGTCGAGCAGGGAGTTGAGCGCATTGCGGTTGCGGTTCATGACGAAAGCATTGGCTTCGGTGATATTCTCCATGGCCGACCCCTCGCGAATCCTCAAGATAAGCGCGTAATTGAGGCAGCCCGGCCCTGCAACACCGTCCCGCCCCCGCTGCACCGGCGCAACACGGGAATCCCGAGCGTCCGGCACGAATCGAGATTCACTTCCGCAGAAACTTTGTTGGGATATCCCAGCACCACGAAGTACTGGCGAGGTTCCCAGAAGCGGAGAATTTCATCGGAGCCGCCTTCCTCGCACCCATCGAGCAGCGCCTCGTCACCCGCGAGATTCTCTTGCGCAGTGCCGAGGGTTCGGTCTAAGTATTTCATGGCGCTTGGATTGTGGTCAGAAAAGGACTATTATCCACTGGTTGCTCGGGTAACATTGTGAGAGTGGAACCGAAAGAACAACAACAAACTATGGCTTCGTCAGGTCGGCTGGAACAACCGCGCGAGTCGGCGCAGAACCGGAACG
>CAVYAC010000033.1:0-34573 GCA_963766065.1 uncultured Verrucomicrobiae bacterium | reverse complement strand
ATGTATTGCTCGCCCCTGTCGATTCCTCCAAATCTTCTTCCGCAAGGTGGAACGGGTAAATGGTGACACTGGGCAACTCGCCCACCAACAGGGACAGGGCCGGCTTCTCTTCGACTTCACGGTCGGTGCCGATAATGCCTGCGCCGGTGCAGCCAAGCAGATGCTGAGCCCTGACCGCCTTCTTCGTCGCCTCGATTATCTCTTCAATGTGCGGAACGTACCCCGGATGGGCAAACAATACCGCGAGCTGGGCCTCCATCGTCCCGAGTTGGGAAGCCACTTGGCGCCCCACATCTTCGACGGCTTCCGCCCAGTTCGTTTTCGTTGTCAGAGCCGACGCGAATCGCATACCGAAGCGTACTCACAAAGAGGCATTAGTTCAATGTCCCTCTGATTGGGAGCAGGAATCCCGCCAGTTTTCAGTACGATGGGGGAGGCGGCGGCGGGTGCGTCAAACGGTACAGGGATGGAGTGTTGATCATGAAATCAATGACTTTTTCACTCACCCCTGCATCCTTTAGGTCGAGGATGTCCGCAGCGCTCAGGTGATACACCGTGCGTGAATTTCGAATCTGGCTGATGATAACGTCATCGCTGATACCAGACCTGGCCAGCATTTTTACATCCGCCGTGCCCAACGGCTGGCTCGGATAACGAACCGTGGGAGGAGGCGGCGGGGGATACGTTCGCGGAGTTTCGCAACCCACGACCATTCCCACCATCGCGGTAGCAGCAACCAATGGAAGCAACAAGTTCATATTCGGCTCGCTCGTTAGCGACTTCTCTTCGTGATCGCCGGACCGGACGACGGCAATTCGACGTGGCTATTGTAGTGCGGTTCCGAAAAATTGCCAGCGGTAATTACGAAGAAAAGGGGTTGAAGTCAACTAATAAGCCTGCTATTTTTGTCTCCATAGGGTGCTTTAGTACCCGGTCAACAAACAAACGCAGGAGGATTATGTCCAGCATGAACCAAGTCGTTCAGCAACTGCACGCCCAGCGAAAGCGTGCCGAACAGGAAATCGAGAAGCTCAATCTCGCCATCCGCGCATTGACGTCAATCAATGGAACGAACCGGACTGTCGAAGTTGACCATTCGGCGCAAGCCTCGTTTCTCTGCAGCAGCTCGTGCCAGAATTGCCGCCGCGCAGCGAGCCCGATGGGCGAAGATCAAGGCGGCGCAAAAGAAATAAGCCCGATATCGCATACAAGCGCAGTTCACAACACCCCACCTGTTTGCGACAGGTGGGGCGCACTTTTTCAGGGGCAGCGGAGTCACGGTAGAAAACTGGCGGAGAGGGAGGGATTCGAACCCTCGATAGAGGCTTTAGTCCCCTATAACGGTTTAGCAAACCGCCGCCTTCAACCACTCGGCCACCTCTCCGTGAGCCTATAAACAAAGGCTAGAATCGACTTCCGCCTTTTCTTCGCACTTGACAGCATTGCCACTTTTTGCCATTGTTGACCCCGACGAAGGGAGATTCCAATGACGAAGCCCGCCAAGCCCGCGAAAAAACTCTGGCCGCCGATTCACGAGTTGAAGTATGCCAGCAACGAAGCCCGTTGGCAAGTGCGCTATCAGATCAACGGCAAGCGCACGAGCGAAGTTTTCAACACCAAAGCCGAAGCCGAGACAGCCGCCCGGCAAATAAGGCTCCGCGTGCAGAACGAAGGCACCGCCGCCTTCAATCTCCCGGACGACATTCGCTCCGAGGCAGCCAAAGCCGTCGAGACGTTGAAGCCCTACGACGCCACGATCACCGAGGCCGTCACCTACTACGTCGAGCACGTCCTAAAATTCCGCAACGCGCCGCCAGTGTCCGAACTGGTCAAGGGCATTGTTGCCGAAGCCGAATCAGCGGGCCGACGCGAGAACACGATCAAAGACTTGCGGAATCGGCTGGAAAGATTTGCCCGCACGTTCGGCAAACGTCAGTTTGCGGGAATCAGCCTTGCCGAGTTGAAACAGTGGCTTGACGACCCGACGCAGACGGCGCGGACGCGGATTAACTACGCCACGAAAGTCAGCCAGCTTTACGGGTACGCGATTCGCCACGGCTGGACTGACACAAACCTTGTCGAGCGCATCTCACGGCCAAGCCCGGAAGCCGCCGAACCGGTATCTTCACCGTCGAACAAGCGGCCCGGCTCTTGGAGAGCGCCGAAAGTGTAGGCTTGCTGCCATACGTTGCACTCGGTTTGTTTGCCGGGATTCGCAGCGCCGAATTGCTACGGCTGGACTGGTCTGCCGTCAAGGTGTCAGAGCGGGCTGTTATCGTTGGCGCTGGCATTGCCAAGAAACGCAGCCGCCGAGTCGTGGAGATCACAGACACCCTAGCGGCATGGCTGGCGATATGCGGGAAGGCACGCGGGCCAGTCGTGGAAGTAACGGACTTCCCCAAGGCGTTGAACTCGCTGTCTAAAGCCGCTGGCGTCAAATGGCCGCAGAATGGTTTACGTCACAGCTTCGCATCCTATCACTTGGCCGCTCACGGCGACCCGACACGGACAGCGTATCAAATGGGCCACACAAACCCGCGAATCGTTGCCGACTTCTACAAGGCGCTAGTCACCAAAGCCGACGCGGAGCGGTTTTGGAATCTGAGGCCCGCCGCCAATGCTGCCGGTAAGATCGTGCCAATGCGGAAGGCCGCGACCGCGTAGCTAGATCACCCCGTCACCAAGCCCCGGTTGAAGTCAGCCGGGGCTTTTGTTTCTTCTGGTTCTCCCCTGCCCCGCCTTGCCCGACCCCCACCGAACTTAACTTAAAATAACGCCTTAAAAGGAGACATTGTAGGCGGGACTTGGCGGCATGAAGCCGACGAGAAAACGCCAGAAAACGGAGAATTATGGAAGGCGTGAAGTACAACAGAAAAGCCGACGAAATTGTGAGGCTTGGCATCGGCAGCCGGACGTTTGACAGATTCGTCGCCGCGCGAGTCGTCCCATTTATTCGAGTGGGCCGGGTTCTGATTGTTCGACCCCGTCGAGGTTGACGCCGCGCTCACAGCGCGTTTTCGCGTCTCCGCCATCGGGGAGAAGCGCAACACGAAACGGGCCGCTCGCAACTTGGAGGTTCAAGCGTGAGAATTTTGACTCCAACACAAAAAGCCTTGGGGCGACTGAGCGACCGCGTATCGCGCGATGGTTCTATCACTGCCGAGGAGCGGCGACTACTTGAAGCCATCCCGCCCGGGCAAGTATTCGGGGCTTCTCCAACAGCGCATCGACCGCGTTCTAGGTCGAAGCACTACAAAAGCAAAAGACGAGGCGTTGTTGCGCGACCGATTTGCACGGGAAGGCCAAGCGAAGCCGGGCAAGATCGAATCTGTCGAGTTGTCGCCGGGAGTCCGCCGTCTTGTCACGAACTACAAGCCCGTCGCGCGGTAGTCGAAAGGCATCATGGCCTCACAATCCAAGGCCGCTTTCCAAGCTCTCGACGAGCCGAGTCTCGCCAACGTCCCGGCGATTCTCAAAGAGGGGAAAAAATTCGTTTGCTGGCGTGAAGAAGTCCGCGACGGCAAGCCGACGAAGATTCCGGTTGACCCGCACACCGGCAACGACGCCGAGAGTGACAACCCGGCGACATGGGGAACTATTGCCCAGGCCGTCGCCTATTACAAGGCGCACACTGACACGTTGCGGGGCATCGGCAGAATGTTTGACCCGGGCTGACGGCATCATGGGCGTTGACTTCGACAAGTGCCTCGACGGTCAAGGCAATGTCATCGCATCGCACGTTGCGGCGACGTGGTTGCCGCGGCTCAATTCCTACACCGAAATCTCACCAAGCGGCACGGGCGTCAAGGTGTGGTTGAAAGCCAGTCACAAACTCGACGGCAAAACCGGACGGCGCGATTCAAAGCTTGGCGTCGAGATTTACCGGGAGCGCCGTTACTTCACGATCACCGGGCGACGGCTTCCGCAATTCTCTGCCAACGTCGAGCCGCGACAGTCAGAGGTTGACGGGTTTGTCGAGGCCATCTTTCCCGCGAAGAAAACCGAGGCCGCAAAGTCAACGCCGCGATTTTCATCGACGGCGACCGATACCGAAATCATCGAGAGAGCGAGCAAAGCCCGCAATGGTGAAAAGTTTCGGGACTTGTGGGCGGGAAACTGGCAGGCGCACTACGGCAGCCAGTCGGAAGCCGATTGCTGCTTGTGTGGCCTGCTTTGGTTCTGGACCGGGGGAGATCGTGAGGCCGTGGCGCGACTCTTTACGCAATCCGGGCTTATGCGCCAGAAGTGGAATCGAGCCGATTATCAGCAAGCAACCCTCGATAAGGTGTGCAATGGCGACGTGTATCAGCCGGGCCGCAACGGAAACGCTTCGCCACAGGCGAGCGCAATATCAGCGGAGACGATCAAAGGCGCGATTCTCGCCGTTTTGACTGACGGGAAGTTGACGCCGAGCCAGCGCAATGACGCCGTGGCCGGGCTGATAGTCGAGGCTTTGACCAAACGCGGCGCGTTCTACTACCACGCGCAACACCGGGATTTCGCAACCGCCATGTTTTTTGACGGCGAAACGAAACGCCTGGAGCGCGTCCAGTCCGATGCTTTCCTTGCGTGGCTTTCGGAATGGACGGGAATCAATCGGAGTGCCCATCTTTTCAAGTTTGTTCAAGCTGCCATCGAAACGGCTTCCTTGAGCGGGCCGCACACAAGCGGAATCATCCCGGAAAGCTTTTGGGCGTCGAGGCCGAGCGCGTTCTATCTATCCAACGGCGACGGCCAGCTTGTGAAGATCACCGCCAAGGGCGTCGAGCTTGCCGACAATGGCACGGACGGCGTTGTGTTCGGCGCGGGCGCAACCCTGACGGCGTGGACATTGACCGAGCCGCGCGACCCGTTTGCGTCTTGTGGCCTGTTTCGAGACGGGAACTTTGCCGACGATCACGGCGCAAGGCTCTTGAAACTTTGGGCGCTATCGTTTGCGACTTCGCCAGTGTGCAAGCCGCCGCTCGTGGCGTCCGGGCCGATACGTTCGGGCAAGACTCGCATCATTCGCGGCGTTGCGGAGTTATACGGGCTGCCGCAATGCGTCGAGGAACCGAGCGACACCGAGAAAAGTCAGACGGGCTTTTGGGTAAGCCTCGACGCTGGCGGCCTGTACGCGCTGGACAACGTGGACACTCGCGTCAAGTGGCTGGCCGATGCCATCGCAAGCGCCTCGACGGGCGCGGGCGTGTTTCCCCGGAAACTCTACACTGACACCGGGCGCGTCGAAATGCGTCCGCGTGGCTGGCTGGCCCTGACAACGTGCAATGCGACTTTCGCCGCAGACGCGGGACTCGCGGACCGTCTCCTGGTGGTCCGCATGAATCAGCGCGACGGCGAGACTTCCGACGAAGCCTTGTCCGCTGAGATCGTAGCCAACCGAAACGCCGGGCTTTCGTGGATTGCGGAAACGCTCGCAACCGCTCTTGCTGACACCGGCTCTGTTCCGTCTGGACTAAACCGTCGCCATCCCGACTTTGCGGCGTTCGCCGTGAAGCTTGGCCGCGCACTAGGTCAAGAGGCCGAAACCATCGCGGCGCTACGGGCTGCCGAAAGCGACAAGGCGCAGTTTTGTCTGGAAAATGACGCTGTGGGCGCGGCGTTGCTGGCCCTGATTGCTGACGGGAAGTCATTCGCTGGCCCGGCTGCCGACCTTTTGCCCGTCTTGGCCGAATACGACCCGGACTTTTCCGAGGATGCTACCGGGCCGCGCGGGAATCGGCTTTGGAGCGCCAAGCGCCTAGGGAAGCGCCTCGCGGCGTTGTGGCTGTACGTTGCAGAAGTCGCCGAGGCCCGCCAAGAGAAAGACAAAAGCGGCCATGCTGCGAGGTTCACGATCACGCCGAAGCGGTTTGTGCGGTTTGAAACGCTGAAACAGGAAAAGTCTCCCGCGAGGGGTGATATGGGGGGTTTATCGGAATCAGTGAATGAAACCGCAGTAACCGCAAAACCACCGTCTCGTGACCTACTCGACGCCGCAGACATAGAGGCTCACCGGGCTTTCGCTGCGAAGTACAACGGGACACGATGAAAACTGCAAGGCTCTTGCCATCGCTAAACGTTCAAGACGCGATCGCCAATCTCGACGCCGCCAAGGTAGCAGCGCGGGAACTACGGATGCACGGGTGCCCGGTGATTACCCGGATTCAGAAGCAGCTTGTGGAGATCGGGAAGCGGTTTGAGAAACGGCAGCGGATGACCGCCTACACGGACGCCGTCGAGGAAACCATGAAGGACAAGCCGTTACAATGACGCCCCGGACGAAAAACGATTTCGAGCGGGCCAAAGAGCTTGTGCTGGCCTTGTCGAAAGAAGGCGTCGAGTTTTTCCAGACGAAACAAGACGGCCCTATTGAAAGCTGCCCGCCGTGTCTCACTCCCGAAGATGACGAGAATTTGCAGGCTCACAGCGAGGCCGTCGTGTTGCACTTCTCGACATGGCCGATAGAACACCAGCCAATTCAGTACAACCCATGGCACGAATGACGCCCGCAACCATAACCATACTCTGCGACACCCGCGAGCCGTGGCCGCACCCGTGGGCGCGTTGCCTTCCCGAACACGTTCACCTTGTCCGGGCCATGCTGCCGACTGGCGACTTTGCTCTCAGGGGTTTTGAGACGGGCGCAATCGTGGAGCGCAAAACAGTTTCCGATTTGTTGGGCTGTATCGGCACCGGGCGCGACCGTTTCGAGCGCGAACTATCCCGCGCGGCAGGGCTGCAAAAGTTCTGTGTGGTAGCGGAAGGAACTTTGACCGACCTACTGGCCGAGACAAGAGCCATCCACCGGCAAGCCATCATTGGCACACTGGCCGCGTGGACGCGAAGGCATTGCCCGTTTGTATTCGCGGGCGGTCAATTCCTCGCGGCAGAATTTGCGTGGAGATTTCTCGCGGGACAAGTCAGGGACACAGAAAGAATCGCGGCAGTCGAATCAATCGGAGTCGCAACGAAATGACAACGACCTTGCAAGCCAATATCCATAAGGGGTACGCCAGTACTAGGAAACCGTTAGAGGGGGACTCCGGCGGGCGGGTTTCGCACTTGCGAAATCCTTCCGGGCGGGGCAATCCGAACTGTCTGCAACGCAATCCTGAGAGGAAAATCGAATGAAAACACTATCGCAAAATGAAGTAACGGGTGCGGAGTTGGCTGCCATCCTTGGCGATTGTACTGCCCCCACCATAAGCAGGTTGACCAAGGCGGGCATATTCACGCGCAACAAGGCGGGCAAGTACGACAAAACCGAATCCGTGCAAGCGTACATTCGGCACAAGGAGGCCCGGCTCCATGAAGGGAAGTCTCTTGACCCGATTATGGGGCCACTGAGAGCCGAGAAGCTGCAAGTACAGATCGACTTACTGAAGCACACCCTTGCGGTCGAGACGGGCAAGTACCACCTGCGCGACGATTGCTGCCAGAGCCTTATCGCACTGTACTCAGAACAATCACACGTTCTGCACCGGCTGGGGAGCGTCATTGCTGAGAAAAGGCCAGAGGTCGCCGGGCTTCGGGCCGTGGTGGATGTCGAGGTGGACGCCATCATTGCCCGCCTCAGATCGTGCGGCACGGGTCAGGTGAGATTTAGCTGCCCCCATTGCAACCAGATCGTCGAGAAATTGAACGCCATCGAACCAGAGGCAACATGACAGCGCAATTTTTCCTTCTCACTTCCAGCGGGACGCTCCAAACGAGCTATGACGCCGCAGGCTACGCGGAGCTTGGGCGACTTGGGCGCGTGTGTTCAAGGCTGTCACAAAAAGCGGCGACGTGGCCCGGCACCGCTGACGAACTCTATACCACCGGGCTTGACGTTGTGCTTGAGACTCTTTCGGGTAACGGCACCCTCACGGCCATCGGGCAACAAAATCAGCTTGCCGAGCTTGCGACAATGTTAGGGCCGCTGACGGCGACGGGCTTCGGAGACCCGAACGCCAACGGGACATATTCCATACTCAGAACCCACAACGCGCATCCCGAATACCAGAACGAGCACGGTTACTATCTCTACTGGGTTCTCAATGACACGGCTTGGGGGATTGGCCCGGACGACAACGCCGACAACGGAAATTGTTTGTTTGAGGGAATCGAGTCAGACCCGAACCCCACCACAACCTACATACCAACATCATTCGGCACTGCCCCGGCTGGCACAGTGACCGGACCCTTCGAGGCGGCATGAGAAACGAAAATCCACACAACGAAATCGCGCGGCTCGAAAACCAGATTGCGGAGGAAACGAAATACCTCAGCGACCGTGAGCAGTCTCTCGTTAATCAACTCTGCCGCGAGGGATGGGGAAACGGGCAATGGTTACGTGACCGCAGTATTGAGTTGGCTGGCGTCCGCGCGTTACAGGGGCTTCTACCAGCCCGCCATGAGCCATTGAGAGTCCGAATCTTTGAGCTGCAACGGCAGATCGAAAATGAAACCAACAAAACCAAGTAAGGAGAATCAAATTATGAAAACTCCCAAAATTCTTTTGGGCATCAAGCGCAATATCGACAACGCCATGCAAGTATTGGACCGGGCGAAAAACAAGCCGGTCCTGACGGGCCGCGCTGTCCAGTTGGAAGACGTGCTAATACCGGAAAAGGAAGCAGAGCTGGCCCAGCTCAAATCCGAATGGCACGACCTACAAACGCACTTGACCAACGATGTCCCCCGGTTTGCGAGCATTGACGGTCTGCAAAAATCACAAGCGGGGCCGTTCTGCCGTGGCAAGGTATTTCCGCCACGGTTTGAGGCGTTGCGTAAGGTTGACCCCGAAGCCGCCGATGCTCTTGGCGCGTTGTGCGTGGTGGAGTTTGGCGAATACCGGAAGACGGCTCTCTTCCAACAAATCGACACCCAAAACCAAAAGATCGGGGCCGTCAACGCGAAGCTGGCCGAACTGCGGGCCGAACTGGTCAAAGTCGAGTACGAGTTGGCAGGCCACGAATAACATTTGGCGTCGCCGCACCGAAACCGGGTAGTTAGCTACTGTCGAACCCGGTGCCCACTGGCGGGCTTCATAACGGTGGGGCGAAAGTGTCCGGTGGTTCCAGTGACCGCCGGTTGCGGAACGGCCGGTCCGTCGCTGGCGTAGGATTGGCGCTGGCGCGGGCCGGGTTCTGTCATTCTAGGAGGCCGCTACAATGGCCTACTGATAGCGCCAGAGTCGATTTAAGGCACGATCACCGCTCGGCCCGTGCGGTTTTATCAACCGTTGCAGGAAAAACCATTGCCATTCATTGCCACTTGAACGGGTAAAACAGGCGTCTCGTGGCATTTGCTGGCAAGATGGAAATGCGCTTTTGCTAAGGAAATCGCAAATTGCTAGGGAATCGAAAAAGCCTTGGAAGGTTTAGCAAACCGCCGCCTTCAACCACTCGGCCACCTCTCCACAAGCACTTACGAATATTGGCTCGATTCGTTGGCAATTGTGTGGCAAATGAACGCACAGAAAGGAACTGCCACCGTTGAAACCAACCAAGCCGACCAAACCTTCATGGCCGCCGATTCTACACCTGCGTCGAAGCGGTGGTCAAGTCGCTTACCAGATTGCCGTGATGATTGACCGCAAGCGTAGGTGAATGCGCAAGCGGTGTACGTCTTGCCAGCACCCGTTGCCATCTGAATCAGCGCGCGGGGATCGGCGTTGGCGAAAGACTTTTCGAGGTTGGTGATGGCATCGACCTGGCAGGCGCGCATGCTGGTTGTGCTGAGCGGATGTGCTGTCGGCATCTTCGCCAGCCGGGTCCGAAGCGTTTGCGATCCTGCAATAGCGCGGCCAGCGTCTCCGGGTGGTGAAAGGCAAAGACGTTGCGTGAACGCGGCTCCGGATCGCGTTCGTCGCGGAAGAAAGCACCGGATGCAACGCGTTGCGTCTGAGCCGGCCGCACTGTAGCCAACCACCCACCGCCTGCGCATCGCTGCCAACAACGGCCCACTTCCGGCAGGATCACCAGAGCCGCTACGCAGCCACGTATTGCTTCACAGTAGGCCGCCAGAGGCACGATCACACCGCTGACGCATTTCCCCCCCTCTCTCCCCCCACCACCATCGAAATCATCGCGCACCGGGCTCCGATGCCTACTTCCCACAGCGATTTTCTGGCCTGTCGTTCACCGCGGTAGAGTTTCTTGGTGCCAGTTCTAGATTTGAAGGCAGCGGCGCGACAAAACACCAAACAGGCCCACCGCCAACGCGGTGGGCCTGTTCGCAGGCACACTCTTGACAGAGTCAACAACTAGGACGTGTGCCGCCGACGCAGACCGAACAACCCGAGCAAGCCAAGGCCGACGCCCACCAGCGACACTGAAGCGGGCTCCGGAATAAACGCGGCGCTGTTGTACGTAACATCGAAGTTCCCCGTGCCCGTGCTAATCACGGACCAGATCCAGGTCAAGGTTGAAGCCGTAGACCGTAACGCCTCCATTCTGAAGGGCGAATTCCTCCAAGGCTTGGAGAGGTACCGTACAGGTGACCGTGTTACCATTCCATACCGCGTTCGAGGATTGCCACCATTGCCGTAACCATTATACGGCTCGCCGTAATAGTATATCCCCGAAGAGTCGTTGATCACCAACTGGCCAGGTGAAAACCACACGTACCCTGAGGGGTCTCCATTCACCGTGAGGGTGAGCTGAAGTGCCGTGTCATTCGGATTCGAAATCGTCACGGGTGTATTGATACTAAAATACTCCCCGCCGTACCCTGCACTGATCGGATTCACAACCTCGACCTGGTCGGGCCTACAGTAACCGTGCTGCCCGACCAGCCGTTGTAGGGGCCTGTCGGCGTAACGTTAGACAAGTACTGCTGTCCGTTGATGTAATCCTGCGCCTGCGTAAGCGGCCAAGGCCAACCCGGCCACGACGGCAAGCAACTGTTTCACTAGGGCTCTGCGCTTCATAGATGTTTCTCCCTCTGTTATGTTTCTCCTGTTTCTCCCGTCGTTCCCAGAAAGCGTATAGGCAGCAAATTCTTTTTCCCGTCTTACGGCTATCTGGCCTTTTCCACACTCGTCTTGCTTCGTATACAAATTCTCGTACGAACCGTATCCAAAAGGAACGCAAACGTTACTTTACGTAAACTCATGGCTCTCCAGCCGCTTCCCGATGCTCTTGCATCCCAAAAGGTTCGGGAGCGCAGTCGTGCGACATGCCCACCGAGTCGTGAACCAGGCTCTTGTTAATTAGTTTTCCTGTCATCGCCCGACTGCACTCCAATTAATTCTCCCACCTACGGCAGCAACACGCGCACGCGGTAATAGCCCGTTCGCCCGGTCGCTCCATTGGTTTGGATGAAACTCGTTACGGTGCCAAGGCCCGTGCCTCCGCTCAGAATGTTGGTCTGACCGGTACTGACGAAGCTGTTCGAATAGCTGCCGTTCGGGTGCCGGTGGTGAACTCCAGCACGTTCGTTCGCGACGCGAACCGGGCGAGTACGTGCTGTCGCCACTGGCGCCGAGATAGGTAATGGTCAGGTTGGTCGAACTCGACTTCGCGATGCTGATGATGTGCGGATAAGCGGCGCTATTGGTCGGGTTGAACCCGGCCAGGAACTGGTTGGTGTTGCTGATGCCCTTGCCCAACGGATCAGCATTGGGTCCACTGTAGGCGGGATTCGCCAGTTCGGCCGACGAGAAATAGTTGCTTTGCCACGTGGTGAACGGATTTGGCGGTATCGCGGCCGCCGTCACATCCACAATCTGCATGTCGTTCAGGTAGCCGAGATCGCCTTGCGAGCCAATGAAGTCGAGGTACATGGCCCCGCTGGCCGATGGATAAATCGGCCCGATGACCGCCAGCCTGTGTGTATTCCAATCCTGATAATAAGCACCGCCGATACAGAGGTTGGTCGAACGCGATCAACGAAGAGTAACCCGAGTCACTGTACACGTTGTAAACCGTCACAGGGTCGCCGTCGCCAGTGAGAGGACCACCGCCGGTACCGCTGTTGTAGGCATGCGAGCCGAAGAACGTCAATGTGTACTGATGTCCGGATTCATATTCTGCAGGATGAAGTGCGCATTGACGTAGTATTGGCACACGGCGGGCGAGACAGCCAAATAGCCAAGCGCATTGGTGTTGATCACCGCATTGGTTGCGCTAGTGGGGACCGCCCCCGCGGGATAGGAACACGGGCTATTGTAAGAGTCTGTTCCAAAGCCAGTGGCGCTGTTGGTGTACGCGGGGTTGCTGTCAATCATCACGGTCATCGCTGTCGCGGCACCGGCAGCATTGGTCACCACGACTGGGGTCCCGTAATAATTCGTGTCAACGCTGTTCCAGTAGTGCCCCATCGTATCCGGACTCGGGTTGTTAAAGCCGCGGTAGGTGTTCGCGTCGCCAAAATTGAGCAACCACGTCGCATTGGACGGCGGCGCCGTGGGGGCGGGATACGGCGTCAAATCGACAATCGACATCGCGTTCAGGCAACCGGTTTGCAGGGAATTATCCCATAGAAAAGGAACGCCAAGCTGCTGTCAGCTGGCGGCGTGAGAGTTATTGACGTGATCCGGTCCTCATTGTTGAACTGTCCACTGCCGACAGAAGAACTAAATTGCGCAATTATCGAAGTTCCCGGATTGTTGAGGACATAAAACTTCGTGATTTGACTTGGTGCATACTTCATGGATCCAAAGAAGTTGAACGTGTACTTATGCGTCGGATCCAGGCCGTCGAAAAAGATTTCCCAGTGTTGGAAGTAGGTGGACACGGCTGTCGGAACGCCCAGATAGCCCAGAGCGTTGGTCGCAACGTCGGAGACAAGATTCGTGACCGTGATTCCGTTGGTGCCGGAATCCGGCCCGTTGTAAGTGTCATAGCCACCTTGGGGATTACTACCGGACCCCTCTGCGTCGGCAGTATACGCCACGGAGTTGATCTGGCCGAGCGCGTTCGTTGTGGGGAAGAAATTGGCGGAGGTCACGCTGTTCCAGTAATGCCCCTGAACGTCCGGATTCGGTGTCTGGGGACAATTGCCATAGATCACGTTCGTTCCGGAGAACCCAACAGTGCAGTTGGTCAGGGTGTTGTTGCCAAACTGGATGAGCGTGGTCTGGTTGAGCGGCGTGGCCGGAGGCGGAGCATTCGTGCTCGGCCCTTGCGTGACCTGCATACAGTTGAGATAACCGCCAGCCCCGTTGGTGCCGATCCCTCCGCCGACGGTGTTCGTGCCCAAGAATTGGACATAAAGCGTCCCGTTGGTCCACGGCAACACGGTAGCGGTCACGATCATGTTCGAGTTGGGAACAGAAGGGGTCGCGGGGTACTGTGCATATTCGGCCACCGCAGTCTCCAACAACGAGTAAGTGTTGTTTGTGAAAATCGAATAGACCGTGTAGTCGCTGGGGCTCTGGGAATGCGAACCGAAGAAGGTCAGGGTGTACTCGCGCGACGGATACAGGTTTTGAAGCTCGAATTCAGAATTGACGTAATAGTTAAACACGGCCTGTTGAATGCCGAGGTCGCCCAGCGCCGCCGCGTCAACGACACAATTGGCGGGGGTCCCCGGGGGAACGGGTCCGGCAGGGCCGTTGCTGGCGCCCGTATTGCCGACTGCGTTAGATTCAAATCCGAACGCCACGGCCCAGCTTACTCCCACCGAGCCATCAATGTTCGTCAGGCCTGGGAAGAATTGGCTGCTGTCCACGCTGTTCCAGTAATTCCCATTCGAGTCCGGGCTTGGCGCATTGGTGCCCTGGTTGCTCTGATTGTCACCCATTTTGATCAGGGCGGTTTGGCTTCGGGCGGAAAGCACCAGACCTAGAATGAGCGTAAGTACAGCCGCCACTGACTTGAAATTAGCTATCACCTTCCACGTCCTCATAATTTTCCCCTTCTGTTGTGCTGGCTGTAAGAAAGTCTTCCGCCAAACCTTGCTTAATCTACTTCATCCCGTCTTTGGCATCCGCTTCGTCACAAATGATACTTCGATTTTTCCCCCACCCAGCTAAATGAATCGTCAGGGCAAGGCGCCGTAATTGTAGAGGGCATCGGAAAATGTTCCGCTAAATGTTCCGGTGTTGTCGTCCGGGGATTGGATTATTGTCGGACTGGTAGCCTGCGCCGCCGTGATGAGCCCTGCATGACCATCCAGGTAAACACCGAGGGCCGCGTTGCCATATGCATAATTGAGATATTCCCAACCGACTGTTCCAGCTTGCACGGGATTGGCCGTAACGGTACCGTACTCGGTAAAATCAAACGTGCCAAAACTCGGATCAAGTCCCCCGCCAATCCCGACCGACCCGGTCATGACAATTGGCTCGATATTCCCGACCATCGCCGCGTCACCATCGCGGCGATACACGCAGGCGCCGAGGGCCGGTATACAATTGGGTGAAACCTGAAAGTATTTGGCCATGGCATAACTGCCGCGGCCCTTTTGGTGCTGCGTTTGGCCGAATTTGCGGGTCATCAGCGGGCACCACATCGTTTGGGCGTAGCTTGGGTGGCCCATGGCTGCCAGATACTCGGTCTGGTCCACGGGGAAGGCTCCATAGCTGTGTTCCCAGATAGTGCGGCGCCAGGTGCCAGGAGGGTAGGTAGAACTGGGGCTATCCCCCGACGGCTTGGGCCAATACCCGTCGTAATCGTCAACATACATACGCATCAACACATAGATTTGCTTCAGGTTGCTGAGAGAAATCGCAGTATTCGCCTTTTCGCGCGCTTTGCTCAACGCGGGAAGCAGCATGGCCGCGAGGATCCCGATGATCGCAATGACGACGAGCAGTTCGATGAGCGTGAACCCGTTTCTCTGCGCGGGCTTTTCGGGATAAACCCTGTTTATGTTTGTTAACATATGCACGTCCGTGGCTCTTGAAAGTTCCCGTTCTTCTGAACGCGAGTCACTCTGACAGGAGTGGTTTGCGGGCGCAATGACAAGTCCTCTTTACGTAAAGGTCCCATAAAATCCCTAGCCGCAGACTCGTTCCGCCACGAGCAGTTCGTTAACCGAGATACGGGCCAAATTCTCCGCGCACCGCGCCGCCCGCGTGTGCCCGGCGGCGGCGCCAACCGCCAGCACGGTCATACCGGCGGCCGCCCCGGCCTCGACACCGGCGCCCGCATCTTCGACCACCAAACATTCCTCCGGGGAGACACCGAGTCGCCTGGCCGCGATGGTGAATACGGCCGGATCGGGCTTCGAGCGGGGGATATCATTGCCATCGGTGATGACATCGAACTGATCTTCCAGACCCACGGCCCGCAAGATCGTGCGGGCATTTTTGCCTCGAGGAGCCAATCGCGAGTTTCACGTGCCGGTGCTTCAGCGCGTTGAGCACGTTGATGACCCCGGGTAAGATGTCCGCCGGCGACAACCCCGCCAGCAACGCCCGGTAATAGGTGTTCTTGCGCTCGGCCAGTTCGCGTCGCTCCTCCAACGAATACTGTTTGGGCGACTTCTCCAACAGGATCTCCAATGACTCCATTCGGCTGACGCCCCGCAACCGCTCGTTATCTTTCCGGTCAAACGGGATTCCTTCTTCATCGCCGAGCTGTTTCCACGCTTGGAAGTGATGCTCATCGGTCGAGACAATGACGCCGTCGAGATCAAAGATAACGGCTTTGATTCTCCTCATGGGTTCATCCTCTTCGCCGAGCCGATCGCCAGCACCTGGGGAGAGGAAGTGACACTCAGTTCACTGGTCAACATGTGCGTCTCACCGTTCAGGGTTATTTGTCCGGCCCCTGTCCTCCGGAACCCTCCACATCCAATCGGTGACCGTCCTGTGTCAGGGTCAGGTTCAACCGATACCCTTGGTAAGCAATCCGCAGCGACACGGATTTCCAAGCCTCTGGGAGGCGTCGTTCAAACACGATGCCCTTGGGGAGAAGGCGCATCCCCAGAAACCCGTAGACGAGGGTCTGCCAAGTGCCCCCGAGAGCTGCGGCATGAAGTCCGTCCACCGTTGCGCCACGTAAGTCGTCCAGATCCAGACCGGCCGCCTTGGCGAAGTAGTCATAAGCCTGGTCATCCCGGCCGATCTTTGTGGCCAGTATGGAGTGGGTGTTGTAACTCAACGAGGAGAAATGGAGAGTCATCGGTTCGTAAAAGTCGTACGCCTCCCGCATTTGCTCCACAGTGAATTCGTCCTGCAACAAATACATCACGAGGATGATATCCGACTGTTTCACCATGCGGTGCGTGTGTCGCATGGCGTACGCCTCGTCCGCGCTTAACCCATTGAAGTCGATAGGCTTCTTTGCCAGCAGAAATTCGTCTTGCAGCGGAATGTCTTTGCCCGGCACCTTTGGCGCCGCCATTCGAGCTGCGGCGTGTTTCCAACTCGCGACCTCCCTGGCTCCAATCTCCAGCTTTTCGATCAGCGCTTTTGCCGCGGGCGGTTCGGCGGCCTTGATACTTTCCAGCCAGTGTGCGGCCAGCTGAAGATGGCGGCGGGCCATGAGACTGGTATAGCCGTTATCCTTGCCGTGCTTGTCGATCTCGTCCGGCCCCACGGTGTTATGCAGATGCACCACACCTGCCTTATCCTCCTCCAGACGCGACATCCAGAAACGCGCCGTCTCCACGAGTATCTCGAGCCCCTGTCCCTCATGAACGCGTTATCACCGGTAGCCTGGACGTATTGATCGATCGCATAGGCGATGTCCGCGTTCTGATGCCACACGTAATCACCGATACTCCACGGCGCCTGTTCCGTCCCATCCTGGGAATCCGTCATCCACGGAAAGCAGGCGCCCGGTGACTTCAGACGTCGAGCGTTTCGTCGCGCTCCGCCCAATGTGCGATAGCGGAAGCTCAGTAGATTCTTGGCGACCTCCGGACACGTGTGCAGGTAGTACGGTAACAGGAACGTTTCGCTGTCCCAGTAGTAGAGACCGTGATACCGGTTGAAGGCATAGGCCCGGGCGGGCACGCTCATGTTGTCCGTATGAAACGGCGCCATCTGCAGCATGCTGAACGAACTGAACCGAAGGTAGGCTTGATCTCGTGCCGGACCGTCAATCGTCACGTCCGCCATTGCCCAGCGGCGGCGCCAGACCTTCTCAGATTCTGCCAATGAACTGTGATAACCGACTCTGGCTGCCTCGCGCGCGATATCGGTGGCCGCTTCGTGAACGCGCGACGGCGCCACGTCGTCCCGGGAACTAACTACGGCCACGGTATGAAGGACACTCGCTGACTCTCGTTTCTGTAGCGCCAGTGTGACCTCTTGTTTCAACACCGTTGAGTTTCTTGCGGACGTGAGGCAGGAACCGCCGGCGACGTTGGACGCAATGCTCACCGTGTGTCCGGTACCCTTGACACGAACGGTCAGGTTGGCTTCCCCGTGCGCGCCCATGGTAACTTGTGGATTCTGGAGAAGATCCTGGCGCAGATGAGGCAAGGCCCGGTCACCGCACCGGAAATACGTTGGATACGAGCCATCGAGTTCGAATTTCAAGACCGCCGTGCCGGTCCAATTCTCCGGCATGATCGTGATTTGTTGCATCCCCAGATGCGGCTCAGCCGCCGAAAGAAATCGCTCGAAGAGCAATCGGGTGCGTAACCCGGTCGGACTGACCCAGGACACGTGTCGGGCCAATACACCATTGTACATATTTAGCGATCGGCTGAAAAAGTCGATCGTCCCCTGGGAGAGCTTGAAGGGTTCGCCTTCTAATGTGATCTCGCAGGCAAACAGTTCCGGCAACGTGATCATGGCCAGCATGGGCCAGCCATAGTTGACGCGGACCTGTTTCAGCGCCGCCTCGTCAATCTGCCCAAACACTCCGGCCAGATACCCCTCGCGAAAACTCTTAAGCCCGGCGTTGGCCTCCTCGGTATAACCCCGGACGCCCATGTAGCCGTTGGACTGGGTGAATATCGTCTCGAAGTAGATATTCTTCTCCGGGGCCCACTCGGATTCCGTCAAATACCACGGGTCACCCGTGGCATACCAAGGTTGATTCGACTTTTTTGATTTCATCTGGTGTTCTCCAGCCTTGCGCCTCCGTCACAGCCCCAGCACCGGCTCGGGTCGCCAGCGAAAGAGCCAGCAGCCCAAGAATGACAACGCCCTCTCCTGGCGAATTGCATGAGATGATTCCTTAATTCCGGTTCCTGTCTGAATTATCGTGACTGATTTAACCCCGAGGCGGCGCGCGCTTCCAGATCGAGCAGCACTTTACGTAAATGTACTCGTGTCTGGTTACCCGTGAGCGGCGGGAGAGGATGACGTTAAGAGGCGTTCTGCGAGCCAGGACGCGCCGGATAGCCCAAAACCAATGAAAACAGAGAGTTTTCTTCAGACTTCGGGCAACCTGCCGATCTGTGGATGAACATCCAGCACGGAAGGCGCATGGACAACGGCCCTGTCTGGTTGAGGCCGCTGGCCTGATCCATTTACGTAAAGCAAACGTTTCCTTGGTGAGCGGCGGGGGGTCTGGTAAATTCTGTCGGTTTGAAAGCCAAGATGCTTAGCGTCGCCCTCATGCCTACCCTACGAGCGGTCTCGTAATATGCGCCCACGAGGATCAACAGGCAGCCGAGACGAACAAACCCGAGGTAGTTCTCGTGGGAGCGTTCGTACCCGATCCGCCGTTAGTTCTGGAGCCAGGCCCACAGCCGTTCGATCTTCCAGCAGCGGCAGTACCGGCGTGGCGCTCGGCCAACTCGCGGCGGGTGCGCTGCTGCTCATCCTGGGTTTTACTATTCCCGCTCAAGGCCAGGAAGAGTGGCTGATCGCCATGGGGGACCTGAATAGCTACCGCGGCACCAACGTGCCGAGCCCGGATCCCAACGGTCATTACTGGAACGCGGTTGATTCGGCCCGTTATTTTCCCAGCCTGACGAACACCAGCGGCCAAGCGACGAGCGTCGCCCTGGGTTTCGACTACTCGAATGGCAACGACTCGTACAATGGCCCTGCCGGGCTCACGTTCAATCCGAATGACGTGGTCATCAACAACGCTGCTCTGGGCGACCTGGGCTACAATTGGGGCGTCTATCATTATTACACCAGCTCAGGGTTCGAAATCCAGGGCTTGAATCCGGCGCAGAAGTACAACCTGACCTTCTTTGGCGCGCATGCCTACAGCACGGACAACGCGACGGTGTATTCCCTGTGCACCGACAACGGCTATACTAACGCGGTCGCGTCCGTGAGCCTCAATGTTTATGTCCCGGGTAACGCGGGGCAGTGGAACACGAATCAGGTCGCGGTTCTCGACAACGTGTCGCCGCAGGCCAACGGCATCATGTACATCGGATTCTACGGAGCGAATGGGAGTGGCATTCACGACGGGACCAACCTGGGCTATCTGAACGCCATGGAGATTCAGGGCGCTTTGACCGTCATTTCGTCGAACTCTGCCGCGTCGTTTACCGGCGGCGCGACCGTGCCGTGGATCACCTACGAAGCCGAGAACATGACCAATACCGGCACGATCCTTGGACCGTCGTACGCGGGAAACAACGTCGCGTCGGAATCGTCGGGGCGACAATGCGTCCAGCTCAGTACCAATGGGGCGTACGTGCAATTCACCGCCCAGTCGAACGCCACGGCCATCGTCGTGCGCTACAGTGTGCCCGATACCGCCAACGGGGTCGGGACGAATTACACCCTCAGCCTCTACACCAACGGAATATTCGCGGCTGAATTGCCGATGACCTCCCTGTATTCCTGGCTCTACGGCGCGTATCCGTTTACCAACAATCCCAGCGCCGGGTCGCCGCGGGACTTTTACGACGAGGTGCGCACCAATGGGTGGACCATTAACGCGGGCGATGTGATCACACTGCAGAAGAACGCCACCGACACGGCTTCCTTTTACGACATCGATCTTGTTGATTTGGAAAATGTTGGCCCCGCCATCAGTCAACCCGCTGGTTCGGTCTCCGTTATGACCTACGGTGCCACCGGCAACGGGTTGACTGATGATACCACTGCCGTGCAGAATTGCATCAATGCGAACAGTAACGTATACCTGCCGCCGGGCAATTACCTGATCACGGCCCCCCTCAATCTCCCTTCGAACCTGACACTTCGCGGCGCGGGCATGTGGTATACCACGTTGGTCGGGAGCCCCACTTTGTATACCAACTCTTCCCGGCGGGTCGCGCTGAACGGGAACGGCAGCAACATTCACATGTCGGACATCGCGATTGTGGGAAAGTTGAACTACCGGAATGACAGCGAACCCAACGACGGCTTGGTTGGGTCGTATGGAGCCGGATCAACCATCTCGAACCTGTGGGTCGAGCACACCAAGACCGGTGCCTGGATTGTCAACTCCCTCGGTTTGGTGGTGAATAGCTGCCGCTTCCGCGACACGATCGCCGACGGGTGCAACATTGATGTGGGGATGGAAAGCACCACCGTCACGAACTGCACGACGCGCGGCACCGGCGATGATTGTTTTGCCATGTGGCCGGCAACTTACACGCCGGCAACGTATTCCCCCGGTCTTAACGTCTTCACCCACTGCACCGGGCAAGTGCCGTTCCTGGCCAATGGCGGCGCGATCTATGGCGGCGCCAACAACCAGATCGTTAACTGCCTGTTCCAGGATATTCCCTACGACTGCGGCATCCTAATCAGCACCACCTTTAACGTAGGGTCGTTTACCTTCAGTGGAACCACGGTTGCGCAGGGCTGCGAGCTGAACCGCTGCGGCGGCCTGAACATGGGTGCGGGCCTGCAAATCTGCCTGGGCACGTACAACGGCGGCGTCACAGGACTCAATCTCAACAATCTGAATATCACCAACAGCGCTTGCGACGGCATGAGTATCATCGGTGGCTCGGGCACCAGTGGCCAGGGCACGCTTTCCAGCGCGATCATGTCCTACGTGAACATCCCCAACTACGGCTTGGGAGGCGGCAGCCACAATGGCTTGTGGGCGCGCAGTGATGCCGTTGGCAGCATGACCGTCAGCAATTCAACAATCGTTGAATACCTCAACAGCTCCGCTAATTTCACTTTCCTGTTTGTCACGTCGAGCGTCCCGGTTACGGTGCAGACCAGTCCGACGGGCCTTTCGTTGACGGCGGACGGCACCAATTACAGCAGTACTCAGACGTTCAATTGGGTTTACGGGTCGACCCACACGATCGCGACGACTTCGCCGCAAAGCGGAGGCACCGGCGTTCAATACGTCTGGGGTTCGTGGAGCGATGGCGGGGCCTTGTCGCATCTGGTCACGGCGAACACTAACGTCACGTATACGGCGAACTTCACGACGCAGTATTACCTCACCATGAACGCGGGGGCAGGTGGCACTGTCAGTCCGGCCAGCGGTTGGAACAACAGCGGAACGAATGTGAACATCAGCGCCACCGCGTCCAGTGGCTACAGTTTCGGCAGTTGGTCAGGCAGCGGTAGCGGCTCGTATTCGGGAGGCAGCGATCCGGCTTCGGTCACGATGAACGGGCCGGTTACTGAGACGGCGAACTTCACGCCCGACATCGCGGTCACGGTGCAGGCGAGCCTGGCGGGGCTGTCGTTTGCGGTGGATGGCACCGCCTACACCAATACCCAGACCTTCAGTTGGACGCCGGGTTCGAACCACACGATTGCCACCACTTCGCCGCAGAGCGGAAGTGCGGGAGTTCAGTACGTATGGAGTTCGTGGACGGATGGCGGGGCGATTTCACACACCGTCACGCCCGCCTCCGGCATGACCTACACCGCGAACTTTACGACGCAGTACTTTCTCACCATGAATGCAGCTGCGGGCGGCAGCGTTAGTCCTGCCAGCGGCTGGAACAACAGCAATGCCGTAGTGAATATCAGCGCCACGGCCTCTAACGGCTATGCTTTCAGCGCATGGGTCGGCAGCGGAAGCGGTTCATATTCTGGATCGAATAGTTCGGCTTCGGTCACGATGAACGGGCCGATTACGGAGACCGCCAGCTTTGGCACCAACGGGGTGCAGCCAGCACTGGCCATTCTGGCGATCAGCGTCAACGCGAATTCCTCGGTGACTCTCATTTACGCGACAACTCCCGGCTTTGGTTACCACGTCGAAGTCACCACCAATCTCGTTCCAGCCAGTTGGGCGATCCTGCCCAACAGTGTAACCAATGCCACCGGTAGCTCGGTGACGTTCACCGACCCGGGTGCCGCCAGCAACCCGCAGCTCTTCTATCGGGTCGGGTCGCCTTAGCACGAAATGCTCTGGACTTTACGTAAAGATAGCGGATAATAGTGGCGTGGCGACCAAGTTCAGAGTTGTGCTCCGGGAAATCGCCGACAAAACCGGCATCTCACGCATGGCCGTTTCACTCGCGCTCCGGGGCAAGTCCGGCGTCTCAGCAGCGACCCGCAAGAAGGTTCTGAAGATCGCCAAGGAACTGGGTTATGAACCGGATCCGGATGTTGCGAGATTGCTCTCCCACATCCGTTTCAAGAACCCCATCAGCACGAAAGCCTGCCTCGCATTGCTGACCTCAGGTGCGACATCGCAAGATTGGAAACTGTACCCGACGGAACGCAAGTACGTCGAGGGCACTCACGCTCGCGCCAAGGAATACGGTTACCACATCGAAGAGTTTTGGATAAACGAGCCCGGCATGACACTGTCCCGCCTCGGCAACATCATCTGGAGCCGGGGAATTGAAGGCGTTATTATTGCTCCGCTACAAAGCAAGCTCTCGGAGAAAGCACCGCGTTCAATCCGTCTCGATTTCAACTTGTTCTCAGCCGCGGAAATTAGCGAAACGGTCGAGTGGCCCGATTTGGACCGGGCGGTTCATGATCAGTACACGTCAATGCTCAAAGCACTGGATGAGCTTTCCAACCTGAACTACAAGACCATCGGACTGGTCCTCGAGGAAGCGTTGGACCTGCGCGTAAATGGCAAATGGACTGCGGCGTACCTGCGTTATCGAAACCAGTGGGGTGCCAAGAGATTGCCTCCTCCCTTGATCCTGCCCTATCCAAGACAACCGGCCTTTAACCGATGGTTCGACCGCTACCGCCCGGAGGCGATCATCAGTGTTGATCGCTTCGGGTTACATCTGCTTATCAAAAGAGGGCTGAATATACCCGGGGAGGTCGGCTACGCGTCGCTGGATGTGGACGGGGATGCGAATGAATATCCGGATATGAGCGGCATCGATCAAAACTCGGAAATTGTCGGCGCTGCGGCCGTTGATATGCTGGTTGCCGCGATTAATCGCGGTCAACGCGGCATACCCGTCCACCCCTTACGAACCGAGGTGGAAGGCTCTTGGAAACCGGGCAAGAGTACCGTCAAGAAGCGCAACGCAGTGTCTTGACCTACATGTCAGTGCGATTCAAGCATTTAGTCTCCAGTCTAGGGAGACGGTCAGACAAACACAGTCTGAGGGTAAAACCCGGAAACAGCCAAACCCTTCTGTACAATGACAAAGTTTGGACAGGGCGACCCTAAACCACCGGAGTCAGCTATTGTGAGGGATTCACCGACTTGAGCGGCGGCGCGGCATTCGTCAGAGTGAGCTCAACGATCTGCATACAGTTCAGATAGCCACCAACTGTGGAGTCGCTGTTCGTTCCCTGGAACTTGATGTACATGATGCCGTTGTTCTGCGGCGAGATCCCGCTAATGGTGGCCACCTTGTTCGAGTTATGCGCCCCAGGGTTGCCGGGGATCTGGACATCGAGGCTGATCGAAGTGACCACCCTCGAATAACTCGCGTCACTGCAAACGGAGTAGGTCGTGTAATCACTAGCACTGTATTTATGCGATCCGAAGAAGGTCAGCGCGTAAGCCTTCGTCGGATCCAGCCCTTGAATTTGGAAAGTTGCATTGACGTAATAGTGATACACGGCTTCATTGACGCCCAGGTAGCCGAGCGCGTCCGGGTCAATGACGCAGGCGCTGGGATTCTGGGTCGCTCCCGAAGGACCGTTGTAATAGTCTGTTCCGGCCGCGGTGTGAAACCCCAGACCCATGGTCGTCACCCCGCCGGCGGCGTTCGTCAGGGGACTATTAAAAGCACCCGCCCAAACACTGTTCCAGAAATTCCCCTGGCGGTCCGGACTCGGTGTGTTGATACCGCGGTAGCTCTGGTTGTTCCCGAAACCGATCAAGACGGTACTGCTCGGCGGCGGTGGTGCCGGCACTTCCGAAACCGTCACCTTGGCAGAAAGCGTCGCCATCGGAATGACCGTGCAACTAACGATGACCACCAGTCGGACGACACGATTCATTTCCACACTTTGATAGAATTTGGCTGTTGTGCCAATCGGAGGCCCCCTTTACGTAAACCCGCTTTGGTCGTTGGCACCGTCACCTCACGTGATAGCTTCAACCACAGCGGCGACCATCGGAACCCGTGTGGTATGCTGATCAAACAATCGGCGACAGGTTGACCGAGCAAGTAGATTCAGATGCCGGCAAATTCCAGTGGTCGAACTTTCTGATGGGAGAGATGCGTTCATGAGTTGCGGGATAGAATCAATGCGGTGGTTGGCCGTTGTTCTGGCCGGATTGGCGCTGACGTCCTGCAGCCCGCGGGAACGACCCGTACCCACACCAGAGACCAGCAGAAAAACCCTGATAATGCACTACATGACCTGGTACATGACGCCCGCTGTCCGGGGAGAATGGGGCGGCCATTGGGCGGGGTTTCCACCCCAGCATCACCCCGACCAAACCGCCACGAACGGCTTGCCGGATATCTGGTCCCAGTATCATCCGCTGATCGGCCTGTATGATTCGACCGACCCGGACGTCCTTGAGTGTCACCTCCTGCAAATGAAGCTGGCGGGAATTGATGGGGTCATCCCCGACTGGTACGGGATTGGCGAGACCGCTGATTACCCCCCTGTTCACCAGGCCACCCGCGCCCTGTTTGACGCTTGTGGCCGGTTCGGCATGAAGTTTGCCGTCTGTTATGAGGATCGCTCCGTTCAACTCATGGTCGATTGGAAGAAACTCCCGCCGGACCAGATCACCAACCACCTCGCCCAGACGATGCAGTGGATGCAGAAGGAATGGTTCACGAAACCGCAGTACCTCCAATTCCACGGTCAACCGCTGTTCCTCAATTTCGGCCCGATCTATCTCACCAATCGAGCCGTTTGGGATGCCGCGTTCCAAACCATTCCCACCCGACCATCGTTCTATGCCTTGCATCATCTTTGGAAGAAGGCCGGCGGCGATGGCGGGTTCACGTGGGTTCACCGGGACCCTTGGGAAGGCACGCCCACCGAAGCCAGAATCCGCGAACGTATCCACGAGGTCTTTACCTATTTCTCCACGAACCGCGACGAGGTGATCGTGTCCGCCTACCCCGGTTTCGATGACGCCTACGAACAGCACCAACAGCCTCTCGATTATCGCGGCGGCAAGACGCTGCAGGAGACTCTGGAAGTGGGCATGGAAGGTCCGTGGCCGCTCATCCAGTTGGTCACATGGAACGACTACGGCGAAGGAACCATGATCCAGCCGACCCACGAGTTCGGGTACACGTTCCTGGAGATTATCCAACAAGCGCGGCGCAACGAGTTGAGTCAGGCTTTCCCATTCACAGCCGAAGACCTGCGGCTGCCCGCGCGCCTCTACGCGCTCCGCAAGAAAGGGACCGTCCCAGCCGCGGAGTTGGATCGCATCTCGCAATTACTCAACCAGGGAGCATGTTCGGAAGCCCGCAGGCGGCTCGACGCCCGGGAAAGGACCTAGCTCGTATTCTGACTCCGGTAAAAATTCCGTCGTTGCGATAATCCGGAATGGGTGTTCAAAATGGACGGTTGTCAGAATTAGATAGTTGATCCGAAATGTGCAGGCTTTCAAGCCTGTGTGTGACCGTGTCTTCGACGTTAAAGCTGACCGATCATATGAAGCCAATTCGCAACTCTATCAAAGCGATCATAATCCGTGACCGTCATGTACTCCTCATCAAGAACATTGATAAAGACGGCTTCTGGTACGTGTTCCCCGGAGGTGGGCAAAACGCCGGTGAGGACATGGTCGCCGCGCTACGCCGGGAATGCTTCGAGGAGACAGGCATATCGATTTCTGTGGGGCCTCTGCGCCTGGTGCGAGAATACATCGGAAAGAACCATGAATTTTCGGAGTTTGACGGCGATGTTCATCAGGTGGAATTGTATTTCGAGTGTGGTCTTGTGTCCGGATCAGAACCCAAGAACGGAGAAATGAAGGATACCAATCAGGTGGATGTGGAATGGGTGTCCCTCGATTGCTTGGGTAGCGTTCGGGTCTACCCGAAGCTGTTTCAGAAAGGTCTGGACGACTTTCAGGCGATTTATGTCGGAGACGTCAATTAGGTGCCTGACAAAATCACTGGCGCGAACCACCGTCAGTGAGCCGCCAACGCGCAAACACCGGATGCAACGAATCGCACCGGAGCCGACCGCGCTGTAGCCAGCAACCCACCGCCCGCGCATTGCTGCCAACACCGGCCCACGGGCGGTAGGATCACCAGGACGACAAGCTGTTAACCGGGTTGTTCCCGTCTTCGCATTCGAGATCGACTTTCCTCCATGCGGCTGGTTTGCAAGCTTCCCAACCACGAATTGTGGTTGGATGACTGGCCACCAAGCCGTCATCCCGTGGCTCGTGTAACGCGGGGCGACAGACCAGCGGGGTAATCCTGACGCTTATGGCCGGCGGCTACGTGCTGCGCGCCGCGGGTGGCGTCCACTCCTCTTTGTGACCGAAACCGATTCGATTGTCGATCAACCGGATCCATGTGGTGTCGATTCGCCACATCGCGGTAGTCGCCAACTCTCGCGTCAGGATTGCGTTGGGCTGTTGCAGGAAGGGGAACCGGACGCTGTAGATCTCCCAGGCCCTCACCCGCTCCGGGCTTTCGAGTTGGCGACAGATGCCGCGAAACTGGACGCCCTGGATCTCGTGCCACTGTTGACGGTCGAGTTGGATCGTGCCCGCGACGGACGAATTTGGCAGCATCGCCTTTCCGTGGCGTGTCGACGGATCCGTCACCACATGGAAACGCAACTCATCGTTCAACCGCATAGAACAGCGCAGCCGCGCAGGGGCTGCCGTCCGCTTCCATGACCGCCAGCGTCAGCACCTGATGTTCGCGCAGGAACTTCAGCAATCGTTCGCGCACGTCGAGCCTCCTTTCCGCAGCCTAACCGTGGACAAGCCCCGCGTCGAGCCGGCAGCAATAGCGTCACAAAGTAGGCGTGACCTATGGGGCTGGACCGGGTAAACTTTCTGACGACTCAATTGCTGTTTGTGGGCACCGGAATCAAGCGGCGCCCCCCCGCGCTTTCCTCGATCAACTGGTCGCAGCGGTCGCACAGACGGGTTGGCATGGCGTGTTTGTACCAATGGCTTCGCTGAGCGACGGGTCAGGACAAATTCTTCACGGTGCGAACCACCTTCTCGGCATCCTCGGGCGTGTCCAGCGCCAGATAGCAGACGAACTTCTTGCCGATGGCGGCGGCGGAAAGTCCCTTCAGGTTGATTCCCGCATCGGCCAGTGCCTTGGCCAACATCATGCCCACCCCCGGTCGGGTCCCTCGATGCGAACCGGGTGCAGGCCATCCGCCGGAAGCCGGCATCCGTGGCGCCCTTGACCTGCTCTTCGCCCGACAGCGGCGCCACGAACACCACGGCCTTGCCTGGCTGCTCGCGCACTCGGCGGGCGATGACGAATTCCAAGTTGGCCCCCGCCGCGGACAACGGCGCCAGTTTATGCACCAAACCGCCCGTGCGATCCTCGATGGTTGCGGCCCACACCTCCACCTTGCTCACTTTGAGACCCATGACGACCTCCTCATGGTTCGTTTCGTGTTTTCGACGATCAGTTCTTGTTTATCGATGACTGGTGCGACCCCTGCGATTGCGATTTCCACACCTTCCCCAATATCTGCAGCGTTTCGTATTGGAGCGCCTTCTCAATCAAGGGAAACACGGTCTGCTCCTCCTCGGCGAAGTGCGCGCGACAGGCGTCCAGGGCTGCCTTCAGTTGGGTGCGGGCTTGTTGAAGATCCCTGATCCCTTCGACCCTTTTCAGGAACCCATCAATTTCCTGATGATCGTGGTGCAGACGGGTCAGTCGGTTCTGCTGATGCAGGATATTATCCAGAGCGATATAAGCCAAATCCGTTTCCGCCCCGCCGTGGTCGTGAAGTGGCGCCTCCAAGAGGCGGCACATCAACGCGACTTCGTCCACGGTCTTGACGCCGGGCAAAGCGCGTTCAACCTGGTCGAAAAGCATCAGGAATACGCGGTGCTCGGCCACCAAGCCATCAATGATGGTCATGACAAATGAATCTTAGTCCTCGCACACGCCAAGTCAACTCTGGCACTCTGGGCGCACTGCTTCTTGGTTGCGGACAGAGTATCAAGCTTGCCACGCGAGTGCAACCGTTTCCCCCTGGGCGTCATTCCATGACAATGCCTGCTGACACGCAGGCCTCCGTTGAAATCGATGTTGGTCGCTTTGGAATGTGCTCCGGGTCGCGATGTTCCAGCAAGCTACCCGACGGCGGAAGTTCGGAAGCGAATGGAGTGGCATGTGGTTGCAAAACAAGATGCTGTCTGACATCCGCCGCTCTCCCGTGCTCAGCGAATCGGACAGGTCAGGCGGGTGTTGGCAAGGCTGCGGGGGGTGCTCGCGGCGTGCTGACAGCATCCTGCACTCTTTGAGCGAGGTCAGGCAGGCTGAATGGCTTTTGAAGGTAGCCCCGCAGACCTTTCTGAAACAGTTTGTCAGCCACAGATTCTTCACAGGCTGTCAGCAAAACGACCCGCACATCTGGATTTAGACGCTGGAGTTCATCGAAGACCAAGTCGCCCGACATTTGGGGTAGCAAGAAGTCCAAAATGACCATCCCAATGTCCCGCCATTTTTCCTCATAAAATTTGATGGCTTCATCTGGGCTGGAAGCGGTATGCACTGTGTAGCCCTGACATTCCAACGCGGCCTTGAGAAGACCCAGGAATCCTTTCTCATCGTCAATAGCGAGAATGCAATCCTGTTGTGAACTTCCGTTGCGACTCATACACCTCTCATGAGGAGCAAGCCGCTTGCCATGTTGGCGCCATCAACCGCCGTTGTAACCTGCCGCCATTGCCCCAAATGCATCGCGGCGGGTCACCGTAGCAGGTCGGGCAATCGGTGGTGATGAACTTCTACTGGTAGCTTGTGCCTGGCGGAATCCCGATGGCGACCGTCCGGGTACAGTTGGAGCCGGAGCAGTTGCCCTGCCTCAGGATTCGCGGTGGGAATCTTCTCGACGCGTGTAAGTGTGCGTGGCGTTACCGTAAAAGACCTCGGCACATTCCATGAGGGTCTCCGACAATGTCGGATGCGGATGAATCGAGGCCGCGAGATCGTAGGCGGTGGCGCCCATTTCGATGGCCAGTACCGCTTCGCCAATCAGCTCGCCCGCACCCTGGCCGGTAATCCCCGCGCCCAGCACCCGTTCCGTTTCGGGGTCGATGATGAGCTTGGTCACGCCTTCGGGATGATCGAATGTCAGCGCGCGCCCCGATGCGGCCCACGGAAAACGGGCGATCTTGACCGTGATCCCCTTCTCTTTCGCCTCGGTCTCCGTCAACCCGCACCAGGCGATCTCGGGATCGGTGAACACCACCGCCGGTATGATATACTTGTCCAATGATTCATGGTCGCCGGTGATCGCGTCGACCGCCAGCCTCGCCTCGCGCGACGCCTTGTGTGCCAACAACACGCCGCCCGTCACATCTCCAATGGCGTACAGTGACGGATCATTCGTCTGCTGTTTCTCGTTGACCTTGATGAACCCGCGATCGTCCTTGGTGATCTTCGTATTTTCCAGACCGAGATCGGCGTGGTTCGGCACGCGACCGACCGACACCAACACGCGGTCGTACAGTTCTTCGAGCTTGTTTCCGTCCGTCTCCATGACAACCTTGATCTGTTTGCCCGCCGTTGCCATGGAAAGCACCTTGGTTTTGACACGTACCTGCTGAAACGCCTTCTCCGCGTACCGTTGCACGGGCCGGACCAGATCGGCATCCGCGCCCGTCAGAATCGAGCCGAGCGCCTCGACCACGACAACCTTGCTACCCAGCGTCGCGTACACCGTGCCCAATTCCATCCCGATGTAGCCGCCGCCGACAATCAGATAGCGTCCCGGGCACGTCCGGCACATCCAGCGCTTCCCGCGACGTCATGATGCGCGGATTGCCGAGGTCGAACGCCTTCGGCATCGCCGATTTCGAGCCCACGGCCACAATCGCCGCGTCGTAGGTGACGAACTTCTGACCGTCCGCCGTCTCCACCCGCAGCGTCTTGGAATCCTCGAAGTACCCGCGCCCCTGGAGTACCTCGACGCCCCGTTGCCTGGCGAGCGTCGACACGCCGCCGGCTAGTTTGTCCACGATGGAATTCTTCCACTCGCGCAACTTGTCCAGATCGAGTTTGGGTTCGCTGAACTGAATGCCCATATGCTCGGAATGGCGCGCCTCGGTAATGAGTTTGGCCGCGTGCAGCAACGCTTTCGACGGGATGCAGCCGCGGATGAGGCAGACGCCACCGAGTCGATTCTCCTGCTCGACCAGGATGACTTTCTTGCCCTTGTCCGCCGCGTAAAATGCCGCCGCGTAGCCGCCCGGGCCGGCTCCCAACACCACCACTTCAGTCTTGATCGAATCCATCGAGTTCCTCTTCTACAATCGATGCTATATCTTCACTTCCGATTCTTTGAATTGTTCCAACGCCTGCACAACCTCCACGATGAACCGCGCCGCCGCACCGCCATCGACAACCCGGTGATCGTAGGACAACCCCAGCGGCAGGAGCATGCGCTTCTCGATCTTCGCGCCCCGGACAACGGGCTTGAGCGCGCCGCGTCCCACGCCGAGGATCGCCACCTGGGGTTTGTTTACAATGGGCGTAAAGAACCCACCGCCGATGCCACCCTGGTTTGAAATGGTAAACGTGCCTCCCTTCAAATCATCCGTGGCGACTTTCCGTTGGCGCGTCTTCTCGGCGAGTTCAGCCAGTTCCCTGGAAAGCTGTAACAGGCTCTTCTTGTCCACGTCGCGAATCACCGGCACGATCAATCCCTGCTCGGTGTCCACCGCGATGCCCATATGATAATAGTCCTTGAATACAATCTCTTCGGTCGCTTCGTCCAGGCTACCGTTGAAAATCGGGTACTTCTTCAATGCGGCCACGACCGCCCGAATGAGGAACGGCGTCAATGTGAGGCTAACCCCCTTCTTCTCATACTTCGCGACATATTTCTTTCGCAAGGCGACGATGCCCGTAATGTCCGCTTCGTCAAATTGCGTCACCCGGGGAACGCTGGTCCACGACTCGTGCATCCGTTGGGCAATGATTTTGCGCAACGAAGACACCGGCTTCCGCGACACCGGCCCCCATTTCTCAAAATCGATCTTCTCCGCCGCTGCCTTTGGCGCTGCCGCCGTGCGTGGCGCAGTACCTCCTTCGAACGCCAATCGCTGGATTTGCTGGATGTAACCGCGGAGATCTTCGACGGCCACACGTCCGCCGCGCTGGCTGCCGCGCACGCGCGTCAAATCGATCCCGAGTTCCTGCGCCAGCCGGCGAACCGTCGGCGACGCGGCAACGGACTCGTTTTGCGTGAGATCACCGACGACATCGACGCTCGGAGCCTCGACGAGCTGACGAGGCGCTGGTTGCGCTGTCGCTATGGTGGTCGTTGGTGGCCGCGTGCCCTCACGCGGCGTTTCCCCCGCCCCTGTCTCTGCGGCCGACGGCGCGCCATCGGTCTCCAAAGCGAGAATCGGCTGGCCGACCGAAATCTTGTCGCCTTCTTTCACATAGAGCTTTGACACCCGTCCCGACGCGCTGGCCGGAATCGGCGCGACGGCCTTCTCGTTCTCCAACTCAACAATCGTCTGGCCTTCTTTGACCTGATCTCCGGCCTTGACGAAGACGCTAACAACCGTCCCCGACTCGGCTCCTTCGCCCAAACGCGGTAATTTGATGTCCATTCGATTTCCTTTTGCCCGGGTCAACACGCCTACACGATGAACGGATGCGTCTTCTCGGGATCGACTTTCAACTCTTTGATCGCCTGCGCGACCACGCTCATTTCGATCCTGCCCTTTTTGGCCAACGAATAGAGCGTGGCGATGACGGTGCATTCGGCGTCAATTTCAAAGAATCGGCGCAGATTCTCGCGCGTGTCACTGCGGCCAAAGCCGTCCGTGCCAAGCGTGTCCAGACCGCCGGGAATCCACGGCGCGATCTGATCGGGCACGAGCTTGATATTATCCGACACCGCCACGAACACGCCCTGCTCGCCCTCGAGCACCGTCTCCAGATAGGATTTTCGCGGTGGGTCGGTCGGATGCAGCATGTTCCAGCGGCAGCAACGCTGCTGGTCGGTTTTTAAGAGCTTGTAGCTCGTAGCGCTCCACACGTCCGCGGAAACGTCGTAACACTCCGCCAGGATTTCTTGCGCGCGCAACGCCTGGCGGATGATGGTGCCGCTGCCAAGAATGTGGGCCTTGTGCTTCTTGCCGTCTGCGCCCTTGCGGAACTTGTACAGTCCCTTGAGAATCCCATCCTCGGCGCCCTCGGGCATCGGCGGCATGGCGTAGTTCTCGTTGTAGAGCGAGAGGTAATAAAAGATGTCCTCACCCTCTTGATACATCCGGCGCATCCCATCCTGAACGATGACCGCAATCTCGTACGCAAAGGCCGGGTCGTACGACATCAATGTCGGGATCGTCGCCGCCACCAACTGGCTGTGGCCGTCCTGATGTTGCAACCCTTCGCCGTTCAGCGAGGTCCGTCCCGCGGTCGCGCCAAGCACAAACCCCTTGGCCTTGATGTCACCCGCCAGCCACATCAGGTCGCCGACGCGCTGGAACCCAAACATCGAATAGTAAATGTAGAACGGCACCATGCTGACGCCGTGGTTGGCGTACGCCGTCCCCGCCGCGATGAACGACGACATCGAGCCGGCTTCGGTGATGCCTTCTTCGAGGATTTGCCCGTCCTTCGTCTCGTGGTAATAGAGCAACGCCTCGCGGTCAACGGGTTCGTACACTTGTCCCCGTGGCGCGTAAATGCCGATTTCCCGGAACAGCGCATCCATGCCGAACGTGCGCGCCTCATCAGGGATAATCGGCACGATGCGCTTGCCGATTTTGGCGTTCCGGAGCAGCATGCTGAGCAATCGCACAAAGGCCATGGTCGTGGAGGCTTCCACGGAGCCGGAACCCTTGAACATCTCGCCAAACTCACTCCGGGCCGGCACTTCGACCTTCGCGGCACGCAGTTGGCGTGACGGGAGGAATCCGCCCAACGCCTTGCGGCGCTCCAGCAAGTACTTCGTCTCCGGGCTGTCGGGTGGCGGGCGATAAAACGGGGTCTGCGCTACTTCCTCGTCGCTGATCGGCACGCCAAACCGCTCGCGAAACTCGCGCAGCTCCTTTTCGTTCATCTTCTTCTGCTGGTGACTGATGTTTCGCCCCTCACCAGCTTCACCGAGACCGTAGCCTTTTACCGTCTTGGCCAGGATCACTGTCGGCGCGCCCTTGTGTTCCACGGCGGCCTTGAACGCCGCATAAACCTTCTGTGGATCATGGCCGCCGCGCACCAGTTTTTGAATTTGTTCGTCGGAAAGATGGTTCACCAACTCCAGTAACTCGGGATACTTTCCGAAGAAATGTTTGCGCGTGTAACTGCCGGGCTCGACAGTGTACTTCTGATAGTCGCCATCCACCGCTTCTTCCATCCGCTTGGCGAGCAAGCCGGTCTTGTCGGCTTTGAGCAGTGGGTCCCAGTTGGAGCCCCAGATGACCTTGATCACATTCCAGCCCGCGCCACGAAACGCGGCTTCGAGTTCCTGGATGATCTTGCCGTTGCCGCGCACGGGACCGTCAAGGCGCTGCAGGTTGCAATTGACCACCCAAACGAGATTATCAAGCCCCTCGCGGGAAGCCAACGTGAGCGCGCCGAGCGTCTCCGGCTCGTCGCTCTCGCCGTCACCCACAAAACACCAGATCTTCGACTCTTCGCCTTGAACCAAACCGCGCGCCCGCAAATAGCGGCTGAAGCGCGCTTGATAAATCGACATGATCGGGCCCAGCCCCATCGACACAGTCGGGAACTGCCAGAAATCCGGCATCAGGTATGGATGTGGATACGAGGAAAGTCCGCCGCCTTCGGCCAGTTCCTGGCGGAAATGCTGCAAATGATGTTCGTCGAGCCGGCGTTCGAGAAACGCGCGCGCGTAGTTGCCCGGCGACGCGTGGCCCTGGAAGTACACGAGGTCGGCAGGCCGATTGCCGTCACCGCCGTGAAAGAAATGGTTGAAGCCGACTTCGTACAACGTGGCGCACGACGCATACGTCGAGATGTGGCCGCCGAGCCCGGCGTGCTCGCGATTGGCGTTGACGACCATCGCCATGGCGTTCCAGCGGGCCAAACTCTTGATTCGTCGCTCGAGTTCGCGATTGCCCGGGTAGGGAGGCTCGTCTTCGGGCGGAATTGTGTTCACGTACGGCGTGCTGATCGTCGACGGCATCTGGATGCCGGCGTCGCGCAAGCGTTTGTACAGCTTGCTCAAAATCAGGGGGGCCTCGTCTGTTCCCTGAATTTTCAGGGAATATTCCAGGATGAACTCCAGCGAATCCAGCGACCGCTGGTCTTCGCGTCC
>CAVYAC010000032.1:0-66829 GCA_963766065.1 uncultured Verrucomicrobiae bacterium | reverse complement strand
GTGTAGCCTGCTTGGTTCGGTTCGTATTGCTCAAGACTCCCCTGCGCGTAATTCCTCCAGCACAGATATCGCGCCGACGCCGCCGATGAGGGTCCGGGCAGTCAACGAGGCGCTCGTGACCATCACTTCCCGTTTCGCTCCTCGCGCCCCTCTCCGGCCCGGGTATTTCAGGAGCACGCCCACAAATCGCTTCGGTCTTCCCCGTGATCAACTCGTATGCCTTCGATGCGTCCCCAATCGGGAATGTATGCGTCGTCAACGGTGCGACATCCACCCGTTTGCTGGCCAGCAACTGGACGAACGCTTCATGTTAGTCCTCGGTCCAGCGCACGTACCCAATCGGATAATCCACGCCCTTCTCTTCGTAGAGCGGATCATCCGCCTGGCCCGTAGCTGCGGGACAGCTTGAGTTCGAATTCCTTCTCGTAAAACAAGTCGCGCGGAAGTTCCATCCCCGTCACGCCGACCATCACCACCCGCCCGCGCTCGCGGCAAATTTTCGCAGCCAGGTCAATCGGGTCATTCGTGGGCGCCGCCGCCGCGATGATCGCCGCGTCCACCCCGAATCCTTTCGTCAACCGGGCCGCCACGCGCTCGATGTCGCCGCTCGTGCGTGTCGCCACCGCGTCGCACCCGCACCGCGTGGCCAGCTCGCACGCCTCGGCGCTCACGTCGATTCCCAAGCACGACGCAGCCCGCTGCCTTCAGATCTGCACGGTCAACTGGCCGACCAATCCCAGGCCTATCACCGCCACGGATTCCCCTAGTCGCGCATCCGCCTGTCGCACGCCCTGCATCGCAATCGCGCCGACGTGGTAAACACGGCGTGCTCCACGCCACGCCTTCCGGCAATTTCGCGCAGAGGTTTTGCGGGACCACACCTCCTCGGCGTGGCTCGCGTAATCCTGCCCGGCGCAGCGCCACGCGGTCGCCGACTGACAATCCCGTCACGCCTTCGCCGACCTCGATGATCGTGCCCGCGCACGAATAACCGAGCGCTTTCCATTGATCGAGTTGCGCACCGGACCTTGCGTACCGCCGCCGCAAGACCCTCGCGTTTGACCGTCTGGATCACGCGCCTGACCAAATCCGGCCGCGACCGCGCCTTCCGACCAGTGATTGCTGCGCCAGATTCACCGTCGCCCGCTCCGTGCCCGCGCTGACCAGCGAGTAGGCGTTGCGGACGAGGACACAGCCCGGCAGCAGCGCTGGCGATGGCACGTCCACCAGCTTGATGTCGCCGGCTCTTGAAATCCTGGACGAGTTGTTTCACGGCTCCAACAATCCTTTGGCCCGAAGCTCCTGGACGATTCCCAAAAATCGTTGCGATCTGTTCGCTGTTGCCCATGGTCACGCGCAAACAACCTTTCATTTGCGGCACCGAATCCTTGTTGCTGACGTAGACGTTGCGCGCGGCCAGCGCCTGCACGGCGCGCGCCGGCGTTCGTACCTGCCAGAGAATGAAATTCGCCTGCGTGTTGTGCGCGACAAATCCGAGTTCCTTCAACCCGTCAACGAGCTGGTGTCGTGCCTGACAACATGCGGCGACCGTCTTCTGCATGTACTTCAGGTCTTCCACCGCTGCGTGCGCCGCGATCTGTGTCAGACCGCTGACGGCCCACGGCGCCAGCACGCGCCCCAGGATGTCCAACATGGACGGCTGGGCAACCACGTAGCCACACCGCATCCCTGCCAGGGAAAACGCCTTGGAAAGGGTCCGCAAGACCAGCAAATTCGGGTGCGTCTCGATCAACCCAACACTGCTCTCGCCGTAGTACTCGACGTACGCCTCGTCAAGCACGACCAGCACGTCCCGACGTTTCTCCAACAGGGCGCGGATTCGTTCCTGCGGATAACCTACGCCCGTCGGGTTGTTCGGGTTCGCGAGGTAAATGACCTTGTGCGCACCCTCTTTGGCGAGCAGTTCCTGGAAATCGGGCGCGAACGGCCTGGTGAATTGGAACAACTCGATCCGCGCTTGTTGCACTTTGCACTGCACCGAGAAGACGGCATACACGGGTGTCACGATCAGCACCGGGTCGTCCTTGGTCAGAAAGGCGCGCGCGACCAACTCCATCGCCATGTTCGACCCGTTCGCCACGAGCAGGAAATCCGCCGGCACGTTCAGGTACCGACCCAGCGACTCCCGCAACGCCGTGCACACGCTGTCGGGATACCAATTCAGGGTCGCGTCCTCGCCGACGGCAGCGCGCAAAGCGGCCAGTACCCGTGGCGATGGCGGTGCCTGGCACTCGTTCAGATCCATTTTCAGCACGTCCGGGCCGCTGGCGACGGGCTGAGCGGCATGATAGCCGTCCAGTGCCGCGACGTGCGGTGGTACCCATTTGTCTGTCGGGAAAGCGGTCATCCGTGGAACTCTTTTCGTACGGGTTCGTGTGCCTGGCGTTCGATTTGGCGCCGCACACGCAACCAGTTTACCTTTTTGGCGCAATTGCGCAACGCTTTCGGGAGCAGTTTGCGCGCCCGCGGGGCCGTGTTCGCGCGGAAGTTCGAGTCCGCCGCATGCAGACCCGCCAGGTCCTGCGCCGGCCCGAACAGTTTGCGGGTTGCCCGCCGCAGCACCTCCGGCGTCAATTCGCCCGACGCTTCCGGAAATTCCACACAGGCGCGTCCCACATCCACCGCGTAATGCGCGTCGCTCCCCGCCTGTGCAGGAAGCCCGCGTTCGCGCGCCAGCCTGGCTGCCGACTCGTTGCGGTCAGCCGGCTCGTAACCGTTGCAGACTTCGATGGCATCCAAGTTCCGCAGCAATTCTTCGTCGATGCCGCCACGCAAGAGTCCTGACGTTGGGTGAAACGGATGCGGCAATACCACGAAACCCCGTTGGGCCCGGATTTCGTCTGCGGCTTCCTTCCATTTTCGAGTTGTGATCTTGCGTTCGAGGAACAATCCGATGATATGCGCCCCGCCTTCCAACGAGACTTCCGTGCCCACAATGATACCGAGACCGTGGTTCTTGTCGCGCGCACGCAACGCACCTTCGATCTCGTCGTGGTCGGTGATCGCCAGGTGCGTCAGGCCGCGACGCGACGCCTGTTCGAGCACCGCGTCCACGGTTGCGAAGCTGTCGTGCGAGTAGCACGTGTGGCAATGGAGGTCGGCGCGGATCACGGTTTCACCAGTGACATCACGTTACGGATCTTGCCACTCGCCTCCGGCTTGATTTCCTCGACGAATTCGAAATCGACCGCCACATCGTTGCCGAGAAAACGCTTGAGTTTCTGACGAAGGCCACCCAACTCCGCCTCGTTCAGTTCTCGGGCTCGAACCAACCGCACCGTGACGGCATCGGCTGCGGTTTGCACAACCTGGAACTGGCGAATTTTCTCATAGGTCTCGAACAGGGTATAGAAACGGACAGAGGGAATGAATTTCTGGTCTCCCGTGACGATGAGATCGTTCACACGTCCCAGGATGCGTTCGATCCCCGGCAGGCCGCGCCCGCACGGGCAGGCCCGGGTGGCCGGGATGGCCAGGTCCCCAAGGTCATAGCGAATTAGTGGCATGGCGTGATTGATCAGGCCTGTGCCGATGATCCGATACATCGTGGCTCCCGAGACATCTTGCTGGGGGAGAAACTCCAGTATGCCCCCTTCGATGTTGATGTGGTACAGGCCGCGCTGCTCGCACTGACAAGCGGTGGCGATGCGCTCGTTGCTGCCCCACCAATCGTATACCGGGCACTGCAACGTCCGCTCGATGACGGAGCGCATTTCGGGCGAGAGTGTCTCGCTGGAACTGAGCACGGCCCGCGGTGCGTGCACGCGCAATCCTTCACTGGAGGCGAACTGGGCAAAAATATAGATCGAAGAAGGATAGCCGCGAACAAATTCCGGCTGAAAGTTGTTGAACTCCTCGACGTACGCGCGCAAGTTGACGGGTTTCATGTCGTACACGCTGAAGAAAAGCATGTTGGTCCCCCACTTGCGTTTCCACAAGGGGTCCGCCTCGGTCGGCGGGATGTAGTTGCGGAAAGCAGCGATCGGCGCTCCCGTCCGATAACCGGCCCAGCGCCAGAATCGGATCGAGTAGGCCATTTCATACGCCTTCTGCTCGAGGGTGAGCAGGAATCGCAGGGGAGCCCCGGTGGAGCCACTGGTGTGATCCTCAAATACGCGACGGGGATTGTGACGTGGATTGACAAACTCGCTGAACCGTTCCCGCACGGTCATTCTGTCGAGGACTGGCAGGCGCGCCAGGTCGGACAATTGGCGAAAATCAGCGGGCACGGCGCCCAGCTTCTGAAACAGAGCCCGGTAATAGGGGACGTGTTCCGCGGCCTCGCACAACAGCACCTGCAATCGCTTGAGTTGTTCCTCGCGCAGTTCTTCGGCTGACTGCCACTGCGAGCGGCGCAATCGCCGCACATAAATCCAGAAACCCTGCGCATATCGCTGGGGAGCACTTGGTTGTTGCCTCAATTGTAGGGTGCGCATCTTCTTGCGTCAGCGAGAATGGCATCCACCGACATTTCCATATGACATACGCCTCGCGACTATCACGGGCCATTCAGTCTCATTAACCAACATCGTGTTATGGCACATTCACCAATTTGATCTAGCCTGTCTTAAGACCTTGGACAAGTTGCTTCGTGAGCGCCGAGCTAAACATCCCGTCGGAATGACAATAGCACCAATGCTGGATGAGAAGATCGACTGTCAGCGCCTTGAAGACTGCGGAATCCGTGCTGTCCGGCTTTATCCTCCCACCGGTCACGGGCCCAGCGATTCTTCGAAAGTTCTACGTGATGGAGATGCTTCCGAATCGACGGGATGGAGCACGCGAGATTTCGGATCCATGAGGGAGTCGTTAGCCATCCAATCAAATGTTCAAGCTTGCGCTTCGGATGATGGGGATCCGGTACGCTTATGACAAGCACACCGCCCCGGCGTAGAACCCGCGCCAATTCACCGAAGACGAAGTCACAGTCCTCCAAGTACTCGAAAACACTTGAAGCAACTACAGCATCAAACGCTCCATCGCTATAGGGGAGGTGGCGCCAGTTGACCGACAACTTGACCCATTCAACGCCTGATTTCCCAAACGAGTGACAAGCCACCGCGATCATTTCATCAGCGAAATCGCAGGCAGTTACTTCGTAACCCCGATTCTGAAGGTGCTCAGCGAAGTTGCCCGTTCCACAACCGAAGTCGAGCACCCGGGCAGGCACTGGAATCCAACGGGCAACAGCACGGTGAAACTCATCGAGCCGCCAAGCCATCTTCCGTCGTGGTTGATACAACTGAATCCACGAGCGAGCGTCTTCGTTGAAGAGGATCCGCACCCGTTCTGACAGCGGAGTGTTCATGGCTTTGTCCATTGAACTTCTCTATGCTGTAAGCCGTGGGCACACTTATCTGACCCGACATTTCCCATATGACATACGCCCTGTGACCATCGCGGGCCATTCAGTCTCATGAACCAGCATGGTATCCTCTCTGACAGCGCCATCAAGCCTTTTCTCGGCTCCAGTGACGAGGTTCCTGACTGCGAGGGAGATGGCTTCTGCTCTCGATTGCGTTCAGCACCGTTTTTCGACCGAACGCAGACTGGAGGTCGCCTCTACCCATTAAAAGATCAAGACAAGTGTTCTATCCACCAGCTTTCGCAGCCACTGTCGGTTCTTCTTGCGCCTGTGCCAGCCGTTGCCACGGACTTTTTGTCCACTCCCTATCGCACGGCCTCCTCGATATACCACTGATCCATCTGCCGACAGTCGAAACGGCAATTCACCCTTGTGTTGCATGGCTTCGCCTGTCATAATTACACCATGGTTGATCGGAGCGGGTAGTTCGTTTGTCTTCGCATGGGAAATGAGGGTTAGGCAGTGACGAAACACTTCGGTGAGGGCGGAAGCCGCAAAACCAGCTCGCCAGAAGCGTAGTGGAATGACGATTGAATGCTTTTCCAAGTTCGCATCACCAGCCCAAACAATTGGCGTGGTGGAACCGACTGAAGGGACATAGACATAAATGACACAGCAAACAAAAGTACTCGTAACAGGCGCCGGTGGGTTTATCGGTCATCATCTCGTGACGTTCCTGAAGGGCAAGGGCTATTGGGTGCGGGGCGTGGACTTGAAGTATCCCGAGTATTCCCCGACCGACGCCGACGAGTTCGAGGTGCTGGACCTGCGGCGGTGGGACAACTGTTTACAGGCCACGCGGGGCGTTGACGAAGTGTACGCCCTGGCGGCGGACATGGGCGGGATGGGATTCATTTCCAAACATCACGCGCTGATTTTGCATAATAATTTGCTGATCAACGCCCACACGCTGGAAGCCGCGCACGTCAACGGAATCAAGCGCTACTTCTATACGTCCTCCGCGTGCGTTTACCCGGAGTTCAAGCAAACGGATGCCAATGTGATCCCGTTGAAGGAAGACGACGCCTATCCCGCGTTTCCGCAGGATGCGTATGGGTGGGAGAAACTCATCTCCGAACGCTTCGCCATTCATTATCGGCAGGATTATGGGATTGAGACGCGAATCGTCCGGTTCCATAACATTTTTGGTCCGCTGGGAACTTGGGACGGCGGACGCGAGAAGGCGCCGGCGGCGATGTGCCGCAAAGTGGCCATCGCCAAGCTCTCGGGCAAGCACGAAATCGAGATCTGGGGCGACGGCGAGCAAACGCGGTCGTTCTGCTACATTGACGATTGCGTCAACGGCATATACAAGCTCATGCGTTCCAACCACCACGAGCCGCTCAATCTGGGCTCGGACCGGATGGTGACCATCAATCAACTGGCGGACATGGCGGCGAAGTGCGCCGGGATCACGGTGAAGAAGAAGCACGTGGAAGGCCCGCAGGGCGTGCGCGGTCGCAACTCCGATAACACGATGTTGCGCAAGGTTCTGGGTTGGGAACCGCAGATTTCCCTCGAAGATGGCATGGCCCGCACGTACGCATGGATCGAGACGCAGTTGAAATCGACGAAGGAAGTCAAGGTGTCGTAATCGCCGTTGCCAATCGGCAACGGCGGAGAATGGCTTGACGCCAAGGTCCGCCGGGTGCGAGTTTCCGGGTTTCTTCGCTTGTTCGATCCGTGTAGTCCTCGACAAACAGGCGAATGCAGGCCGCCGCCCAATCAGTATGTTTGTGGCAAAACGGAACAGCCTTCTAATCAATGTGTTGGCTGGATTCGGGGCTGTCCCGTCCGGTGGGCCAATTGCGATTCTAGTTCAAACTTCTGCTCCCCGCAGCTTGTTGATGATCTGCTCGGGGGGTGTGATGCTGCCCCGCCATCTTCTTGACTCCTTTATGCTCGCCAGGCATGAATCCTATCATCGCCTCTGGACTCGTTTAAGGGGGTTAT
Source organism: uncultured Verrucomicrobiae bacterium (assembly GCA_963766065.1). GTDB lineage: Bacteria > Verrucomicrobiota > Verrucomicrobiia > Palsa-1439 > Palsa-1439 > Palsa-1439. The sequence goes on along the minus strand of CAVYAC010000032.1, from coordinate 59,490 downwards.
TTCACCTCTGCAAGCCATTCGCACCGGCCCACTTACAACCGCACAACCACACTCACCCAAATGCAATCGCCCTGCCTGTATAACTTGCCTGGCGGGGTGCTTGTGATAGAGTGCGGGGCGTGGATTTTTCGATTATCACTCCAAGTTTTCGCAACAGCGCGTGGTTAAAGCTTTGCGTGGCGTCCGTGGCCGACCAACGTGGCGTCACGCTCGAACACATCGTGCAGGATGCGGTGTCGGATGATGGGACGCTGGATTGGCTGCGGGAGGATAAAAGGGTTCATGCTTTCGTGGAAAAGGACAGCGGGATGTACGATGCGATTAACCGAGGACTGCGACGGGCATCGGGTGATTTGCTGGCGTACCTGAACTGCGATGAGCAGTATTTGCCGGGGGCGTTGGCGGCGGTGAAGGAGTTCTTCGGGGCGCATCCGGAGGTGGAGGTGGTGTTCGCGGATGCGGTGGTGGTGGGCCCCGGCGGGCAGTTCGTCGCGTACCGCAAAGTCGTCACGCCATCGCGCCGTCACGTGCAGGTCTGTCATCTGCCGACGCTGACATGCGCGACATTTTTCCGGCACAGTTCGCTGGAGCGCCACGAGCTGTTTTTCGATTCGCAATGGCGGGACTTGGGTGATGCCGCCTGGGTGTTGCGGATGCTGGAGAAAGGCGTCCGCGTCGCCGTGCTGCGTCGCTACACATCGGCGTTCACGCGCACGGGCCAGAATATGAACTTCCTGCCGAATGCGATCCGCGAGAAAGCCGCCCTGCGCGCCGCCGCGCCGATGTGGGCGCGCGCGCTCGCGCCATTGTGGGCAGCGCGCCACCGCCTCGCCAAGTGGCGCCACGGCTGTTACCACCAGTCGCCGTTCGAGTACGCCATCTACACGCAGGTCCATCCTGACCAGCGCACTGCGTTCGAAGTGGATCGTCCGACGTTCTACTTGGCGGTGCCGGATGCCGAATCTTAGAAGGAGACTCCCGCGGAGGCAAAGAACTGCTTCACCGACTCAACGTTGACAACAATCCTGGGCGAGTAGCTGCCACCACAGGGGATAACCGAAAAATGATAGTTGAGATTGACGACCTGGGCGATCCAATCAATCCAGCCGTCCAGGAAGACATCGGGCACAAGATGCATCACCACGCAGCCGGGCCGGCAAAAAAGCACGTTGGACATGCCACTACCCAGAAGGGAGCAAACGGCCTCGGCTTCCGAGAACAGTTTGACTGTTTGGGCAAAGGTCAGATCCACGTCTCTAACGACGCTCCAGCCTTGGCCGCGGAAGAAGTCACAGAGTTCGGCGCTGTTTTCAATCGCACGCCGCTTGCTGGTGCGGTGAAGGTAGAACTTCTTGGGGCCGGAGTAATTCGGATCCCGTTTGGGCAGAAACGCCGTGCGCACGAAGTTGACCGCATACGGATTGTAGCAATCGATCATGCTCACGGGCGAACTGAAGAAATAGTGTTCGACCTCCAAGTGGTGTTCGGCAGTCGGGCGACAGCGGTCCCAAAGCCCCAGCAATGCCAGGGTTTCCTTTTGGTAGGGCGCCAGATTAGGGGGCACGATGATTTGTGTGTCGGGAGGGAATTCCGGCAGCACGGCGAGCCGGGGAAGCGCGTCGTGCAGCCAGTGACCGTAGATGGGAACACCGCGGGCGGGCACCCACAAGGAGACAATGCTCGTCCAGTTGCCAGCCAGTTTGGTCGGCGGCGGCAGGCGAAGAAAGCGGCTGGCCGTGTCAGTACGCCAACGCTCCTCGTTGTATGCTGATTCGAGACAAAGTGACTTGTCCGGCATCAGGTAGGCAAGGCTTTCCGTGACCAGCCGCGCGTTGGAGTGTTCGCTCCAGAATATCGGCCATGGTTGCTCGAGATGCTGCCTCATGCCGCTCCGGACCAGCAGCGAATCGCCTGTCACTCGGGGCACGCCCTGATCATGGAGCACGATGCGGCCGTTGAACTTGGGCCAGCCGCAGCGCAACGCTTGATATACGGAGAAAGTCTTACCAGGGGGGCCGAAACGGGCAGAATTCGCGAACAAGCACCGCGCAAACTCCCAAAAGCCTTCTACCAAAGCCGCCCACAGCGTCCCGCGTATCCAGTGACCGATGCGATGAGCGAACGGCCAGCGCCGGGAACGGTGGCCAAAAACGTCTAACGGGCTTTGCGGAACGAGGCTGTAACTCATTACCCGACATTTCCCATATGACTTACGTCCCGCAACTTTCGGGGTGCCATTCGTCTCATTGAGTGACATCGTATCATCTTTGACAGTCCCCTCAAGCCTTTTTGTGGCTCTACTACTGGATTCCTGACTTCGGGGAGATGCCTTCTGCCCTCATTCGCGTTCAACACCGATTTTCGACCGAACGCGGACAGCGCGTCGCCTCCAGCGCGTTTCCTTCCCGCGATTTCCGGCCGCTGGGTGTCAGCCCGGTCGCGCTGTGGGCAACCTCCGCCGCCCAATTCCTTCCAGAATGGGCCCGGAACAATTCCTGCGGATCAGTACCGTCGCCATATTGGAAGACCACCTGCCAAGCGGCAAACGCCCGACCACCAGAAGCCGTAGTTTCCGCGTTTCCACCGAATTATGCTACACGCGCACCCCGCAAGTGTTGAGAAGCGGCGACGTTCACTCGCAGGCGATAAAGAGCTTGCTGCGAAGCATGTCGCGAGCTACAAAACTGCCCATGAAAGTCTTTGTCACCGGCGGAGCCGGCTATGTGGGAAGTGTTTGTGTCGAGGAACTGCTGAATGCGGGTTACCAGGTCACTGTTTTCGACAACTTGAGCGAAGGACATCGGGCTGCGATCGATCCGCGCGCGGAGTTCATCGAAGGCGACCTGGCCAACCGTTCCGTGGTGCAGGAGAGTTTCCAGCGTGTGCGACCCGACGCGGTAATGCATTTTGCGTCGAACACGCTCGTTCCCGCCAGCATGGTCCATCCCGGCCAGTACCTCGGTGACAACATCTCCAACGCCGTGAACCTGCTGGACGCGTGTGTCGCGGCGGGCACGAAACATTTCGTGTTCTCCTCCAGTTGCGCCATTTTCGGGGTTCCCAAGACCGTTCCGATCACCGAAGACCTGCCCAAAGAGCCGATCAATCCCTACGGCGAATCGAAATGGATGGTCGAACGGATCCTGGCATGGTACGAGAAGCTCTCTGGCATTCGCTACGTCTGTTTGCGCTACTTCAATGCCACCGGGGCCTCGGAGAAGTTCGGCGAACATCATCGCGAAGAAACGCACTTGATCCCCAATGTCCTCAAAGTGGCGCTCGGCCAGAAGCCCACCGTCGATATCTACGGCACGCAGTATCCCACTCCCGACGGCACGTGCGTCCGGGATTACGTGCATATTATCGACCTGGCACAGGGGCACCGGTTGGCGCTCGGCGCGACCCGGTCCGACGTGTTCAACCTCGGCAGCGGCAACGGTTACTCGGTGAAAGAAGTCGTCGAGGTGGCCCGCAAGGTCTCTGGACGCCCCATCAAAGCCGTGGAACGTCCGCCCCGCCCCGGCGACCCGCCGAAGCTGGTGGCCGATTCGACAAAAGTCCGCAAGGTGCTCGGCTGGAAGCCGCGTTTCGATTCGGTCGAACCGATCCTCCAAAGCGCGTGGCGCTGGCATCTCGCTCACCCGAACGGCTACGAGTAGGATCGGGACACCCGTCGCGACTCCGCCAGCATCTTCTTGAGTTCACTGTACTCGCGTTCCAATTCCTTCAGCCGCCGAGCGTCGTTGACTTCGAGCTGCCCGAATTGCTTCTTCCAGCGATGGAAGCTCACCTCCGAGAGGTTCTGTTCCCGACACACGTCGAGGATCGATTTGCCCGCGTCAGCCTCCCGCAGGATGCGGATCTTGTCTTCGGTCGTATACCGCCTTTCATTCCGGGTCCTTATCTCCCGGTCCCCAGACTAACACATCTCAAGCGGCTCGAAAAAACGAAGCCACGTCAAGAAGGAGAATTGCTGGAGGCGACGCTCTGTCTGCGTTCGGTCGAAAATCAGTGCGGAACAGGACCGATGACAGAGACCGTCTCCCCCGGAAGCGAGCCTTGGAGCCGCGAAACGGCTTGATAGCACTGTCAGAGAGGATAAAATGCTGGTCAATGCGACTGAATGTCACGCGATGGTCACGGGCGTGTGTCATATGAGAAATGTCGGGCGATTGCCGGGGTATGGGCCATGAAAAGCCGCTTCACTTTACGCGTTGGCGCGGCGATTCTTCTCATAGCGCTGGGGACGCTGGTTCCAAGGTCCACCGCATACGCACTGACGAATGGCTTGTGTCTCACGCCACCGATGGGCTGGAGCAGTTGGAATACATTTCACTGTAGCGTCACTGAAACGGAAATCATGCAGATGGCCGATGCCATGGCGACCAACGGCATGATGGATGCCGGGTACCAGTACATCAACATCGACGATTGCTGGGCGGGTTACCGGAACACGAACGGGGTGATTGTGGCTGACACAAACTCCTTTCCAAGCGGGATCAAGGCGCTGGCCGATTACGTCCACTCCCGAGGGCTGAAACTCGGACTATATTCCGATCGAGGCACCAACACCTGTGCCGGTCGCCCCGGGTCGTACGGTTATGAGAACTTGGATGCGCTAACCTATGCCTCGTGGGGCGTGGACTACCTGAAGTATGACGACTGCTATGTAATTTCCCCAGATGAGCCCGAGTCCGAGTACGCGCTAATGAGCGCTGCACTGGCCAGTTGTGGAACGTCCGGTCGTTTTCAGCATCTGTAATGGATATTTCGCTTCTTGGACGCCAGATGTTGGCAACCTCTGGCGAACAACAGCGGACATTCAGGATTCGTTTGCCAGCGTGGTGTCGAACCTCGATGGGAACACCAACTCGGCATCTGCTGCGGGCCCGGGTGGCTGGAACGACCCGGATATGCTTGAAGTCGGGAACGGTGGAATGTCAAACACGGAGGATCAGGCGCAGTTCAGTTTGTGGTGCGTTGTGGCCGCGCCCCTGATCGCGGGAAACAACCTCACCAACATGTCCCAAGCGGCTTTGGATACATTGACCAACCCGGAAGTGATTGCTGTGGATCAAGACCCGGCAGGAGTGCAAGGAACTCGGGTGACCAGTGCGCCGGGCGTTGGGGGAAACCTTGAGGTTTGGTGCAAACCCCTGGGCACGGATTTGACTGCGAAAGCCGTGGCGCTTTTCAACCGTAGCTCGACGAACGCCAGCATCACAGTGAATTGGTGCGATATCTCGCTGCAACCCGGCAATGCCACGGTGCGTGATTTGTGGGCGAGGACCGATTTGGGAACATTTGTAAATGGTTATTCTGCCGTCGTTCCTACGCATGGCGCAGAATTGTTGAAAATCATTGGCACCGGAAGTGTCAGCCCCACGCCGCCATCGGCCAGTTTCACCGCAGCCCCGACCAATGGAGCAATTCCGCTGACCGTGACCTTTGCCGACACCTCGACTTGCAGCATTTCCAATTGGTTCTGGAGTTTCGGCGACGGCAACACCACCAATGCCACAACCAAGAGTATGGGCCATATTTACAGCACGACAGGCACCTATAGCGTCGCGGAGACGGTCACCGGCCCCGGCGGATCCAGCACCGCCACGCGGGCCAACTACATCACCGTGTCGCTGCCGCCGCCATCGGCCAGTTTCACCGCGGCCCCGACCGCCGGCGTGGCTCGACTGACCGTGACCTTTGCTGACGCATCGACCGGCAACATCACCAACTGGTTCTGGAGTTTCGGCGACGGCAACGCCACCAATGCAACGACACCGGGTATGCAACACGCCTATGCCACAGCGGGTAATTATACCGTGACTGAGATTGTCACCGGCCTCGGCGGATCCAGCACCGCCACGCGAGTAAACTACATTACAATCTTAAGCCCGACCGAGGCGTCACAGTTCCAAGCGTGGCTGAGCCAGTATTTCAACTGCACAAATTGCGTGCAGTCGCTCATGAGCTTCGATGCCGACGGCACGGGCCAAAACAACCTGTTTAAGTTTGTGGCGGGATTGGATCCGACCAATCCCACGTCCGTATTCGTCGTCATACCCGCCGGCGTCCAGAATCTGCCCGGGACGGTTCAGCTTCCAGTTCACCCCGGTCGTTCCCGGCCGCGTCTACACCCCGCAGTTCTGCACGGACTTGGTGAGTGGCGTGTGGTTCCCGCTGGTGGGTTACACGGCCCGGTGATCAACGGCGCCCTGGCCACGATTACCGATCTGAATGTGACGCAGACGAACAAGTTCTACCGCGTCGGCATCTCGCTCCAGCCGTTCGCAATTACCTCGATCACACTCAGTGGTCAGAACGTGAACCTTGCGTGGAACGGGAATCTTGGAACCAACGTCGTTCAAGCCGCCAATGTCAGCTATTCCAGCAACTTCTTCGACTTGGCAACGATCATTATGCCGTCTTTCGGAATCACCAACTATACTGACTCCGGTGCCGTCACAGACGGTCCGTCACGTTTCTACCGCATCGACCTTAGGCGGTAAGGATCATCGGACCGAACTTCTCACACCCCTCGCGAGCTGCGGCATTGTATCGACGCGCTCGACGTTCCCTCATTGGCAGGAAAGAGAGCCTTCTTTGCAGACAATGCCACGTACATCGACGATGCTGGGCAGACATGGAGCGGAAAGCAGCGATTAGGAAGTGTCCCACCCAAATGCGCTGACGCTGGATGTGTGGCGCGGGTTGCTCAAGGTGAATCCTCTGGTGGGGCGCGGGCGTTACGTGTCCGCTGTGGATGTGAGGCATTGCCGCGAGGTCGCACCGACACCCGAAGGGTTGCAGGCGATTCCGGGCTGGTTGTGCGCGCGCAATGAGATGGCGATTACAGACCTTGTATAATTCCTCGCCTCCCCCTTGCCGCGAGAGCAATTCATCAAAAACGGCGGCCACGCGTTGACCGTAGTGCTCGATGTTGTAGTAGTTGGCGTACTTTCCCGGTTGGCTTCGGACATGCGGGAGCGGAGGGCCGGATCGTTCGCCAAGGTGACGATTCCCTCCGCCAAGTCGCGGGCATCCTGTTCCGCAATAAACAAACCGTTCACGCCTGCTGCAAACAAACATCACAATATCACAGAGATTTATTGGCTTTCCTCGCCTTCTTTCCTTGAATCGACCAGCCTCCTAGGCGAAACTGATGCGCTCAACGGAGCAAGGTTTGCCCGCGTCGCACCCACGCGAACAAAGGCTGCCGATGCCTGCTGGCAACGTTCGAGGGACGACTTTTTGTGATAAGATCATCATATACGCGAGGCAACGAAGCAGAGCGCCGGCCCCCCGGGACGGCGACCCGTGTAGACGGAAACGGCGCATCCTGCTGTTTGGCTGGCTTCCGCCGCCCGTGTTTGGTCCAAGCGTCGCATATCAAACCCTGATGTGCTCGGAATTCGCACGCCACTTCAACGTCACGTTCATCAACCTCAGTGTGGTGAGCAGTATTCGCGAACTGGAGGTACTTCGTATCAGCAAGCTCTTGAAACTGGCAGGGTTTTTCCTCCACGAACTTTGCTGCCTGTTGACGCGGCGCTTCGATTTTTGCTGTTACCCAATCGCGTACAATCGCAACGCGTTCTTAAAAGACTCGGTGCTCATCGGGCTGGCGAGGGCGTTCGGGGTGCCGGTGGTGCTCTGGTCACACGGATCCGGCGCGGCCCGATTTCGCGACTCCCTCTCACCGAAACTACAGCGCCGATTTGACACCAACGTGCGCGGCGCGGCGCTGGTGCTGGTGTTGGCGGAGTGCTTGCGCAGCGATTTCGAGGCGGTTGTATCGCCGCAGAGGATCAAGGTAATCCCGATCGGCATTGAACCGCAACCCGGCCTTCCTCCACCCGACCGAGGTCGTGCTGGTTTACGGATCCTGTATCTGGGTGGCCTCGCAAAGACCAAGGGGGTTTTTGACTTGTTTGCGGCTATGCCGCTGGTGCTGGCGCACCGTCCCGATGCCAAATTACTCATGGCCGGCGAATGGTTTCGTGCGACAGAGAAGGCGGAAGGGGAACGATTCCTCCAGGATCATGGTCTGTGCCAAGCGGTCCAATTCCTTGGCGCGGTTTATGGGGAAGCGAAATGGCACACATTGGCGTCGGCAACCCTTCTTGTCTTTCCGCCGCCGGCCCAACTGGAAGCCTTTGGCATTGTGCTGCTGGAAGCCATGCAGTCGGGCTTGCCCATTGTGGCCACACGGGGAGGAGCCCGAAGTGAAATCCTCACGGACGGCGTCAACGGACTGCTGGCGGAAGAACTGAACCCGTCCGATCTGGCCGGGAAAATCCTGCGTTTGGCCAACAACCCGGAGTTACGAGAGCGCATGGGGCGGGCGAACAAAGAAAGATTCGAGCGGTACTATACTCACGGCCATTTCGGGAAACGGATGATCGAGGTGTTTGACGAATTCGCCACCGAGTCGCCCCCTCAATGACAAAAGGCGACCGGTTGCGTTAAGCTTCTACCTGTGTCATGAGCCCGGGTTGGGTTCTCTCCGAGCGCGGACACGTCATGCCAACCCGGGGACAATCCGCCGACGCATCCTGAGCCACAGTCCCACCAGCGCCAGCCCGGCCAACGTGACGCTGCTGATCGTCGCGCCCAGCCGAAATGACAGCGGGACGTAGCGAAACTCGATTTCGTGGTCACCCGCAGTAACAAACACCGCTCGCATCACATAGTCGGCCCGATAGATGGGCGTGGGCGCACCGTCAACCGTCGCGTACCAACCAGGATAAAACGTGTCCGCCAACAGGACCATGCCCGGTTGAGAGGACTGGACATGCGCGCGGACACGACGCGGCGCGTATTGTTCCAATTGCACTGTGGCTGCAGCTGTAGACAAACTCGGTTCGACCGGTTGCCCGCGGAACGGTGGCGGCGAACCGGTTTCGATGAACACCATCTGGTGTGGGTCAAAGGTTGACGCGCTCATCGCCGCCAATACCCCTTCATGGCTCCGCACCGCCTTCCAGCCGGGGACAAACTGCAGCCGCGGCAGGCACCGGTCGTTGCGGTACAGCCGGACGCCCTGGCTCTCCTGAACGAACGAAAAACGGTCTTTCGGAAGCGTGACCGCGTCCGGGACAAGAACGTACTTGATGTTGAGAAGATCAGCGAGGGCGGTCCACCGCCCATCCGTACGGTACGGCAGCGAAACCCCGTTCTCAGGCGACATGGAATCTTCGTTCCTGATGGTGGAAAGGCCATACGCAAACAACACGTTTTCCGCAAAAAAGAGGGTGTTGCCCGGCTCCCACTGTTCCACGCGGAAAAGGCCGTGATCTGCCTGCACCGTCTTGATCGCTTCCAGCGGCGGATACAGTGGAAACTGTCGCAAGTCAATCTGCGGCACCACGTTTCGCCCCAGCACCGTCAAATCCGTCACGGTGGACAGTAGCAGTGCGGCAACGAATGCATTTCGGCTCAGCCACCCGCGCACATACGCCTGCCATCCCGCAACAACAACAGCCAGAAGCGTCAACGGCAGCCAGAAAACCACATTGGTGATCCGGTAGTGTCGCAGAAACAATTCCACACGGTCCAACTCCCACGGTCGAATGCTGAACGTCGCCTCGCCCTCGTGGCTCAAGATGTATCTTTGGCCGGCTTCCAACAGCCGGTTCCAGTTCGCGGCAACAATCCAGTGCACGGCGAGCAGCCCGATCGTTACCATTACGCCGATCACCAGCATGCCGATCATCGTTCGACGGACGGCGCGGCTGCTCGCGGCGGGCATCTCCAACAGAGCATCCATGCCGTAGGCAGCGACCACACATTCGCTGAACACGACGACGACAAAGAATCGGTGATAGACAAACCGGAGCAACGGCGTAAAGAAGATAATGACCAACACACCGCCCGATGTCAGCAGCAGCCAACGCACTGGCCGTTCTCGCACGACGAGCGCGCCGACAACAAACAACATAAACGGCACGATTCCGATGTCACCGGTAAAATCACCGATGCCGGCCCCAAACGCCTTGCTCAATGAATAGGATTCTGTCGAACCCGCCAGCCCGGGAAACATGAATGTCACCAGGAAGGGAATGCCCAAAACTGTGTGGCGCAAGTTCATTTTCGGCTCCGTCTCCTGAATCCGGCGCATGCCTCCATTCAGCATCAATTCGATCGTCGGCAACAATTGCACCGCATACAGCAGCATGCCAACCAGAAGAACCACGCCGGCCCGTTGCAGCGATCTGACCGGCTCTCTTTACCACGAGAAACAACTGTGCCAGCCATGTATACGACACAGAGAAACCCCAGGTGCGAAGCCGCCTGGATGCTGCCGCTGATCATCGCCAGACCCAGTATGCACCCCGCCCCGCTGGCATACCCCCACCACGCCTCTCGACGGACCGAACGTTCCACCAAGAGCAGGATCAGCGGTGCCCAAACAAACGTGCTCGGCACTCGCCAGTACCACATTAAGAACTGGCTATTCAGGGCATAAGCAACACCACCGACGAATGCTGCCGGACCCGACAGCCTCAGCTCCCGCAAGAACGCGAACATCAACAGGCCGGCCAGCCATAACTCCAGCACAATGCCCAGACTGAAGGCGCGCTCCGTGGACAGAAACAGATACAGAACCTTGAACGGGCTGAACACTCCATGCATGCTAATCGCAAGGTGCGGGTGCCCGCCGTAGAGATAGGGGTTCCACAGCGGCACTTCGCCGGCCCGCATTCGTTCCTGCGCGAACCTGGCGAAGGCATAATCCATACGCACGATATCGTAGTCGTAATGGTTCCGCACGCGGAAGTCCTGAACCCCGTCGTTGTAGGGCGCCGTCAGGTGGTGAAGCAGATCGGTCGGCACCAAACTACATCCGCGGAGAATCGTCTCGTGAAAGAAGATGATAATTGCCCCGGACAACAAAGCGAGCCAGCCGACGGTTTGCGGTCGCAGTTTCACTGTTCCACCAGAATAATTGAACAGCCACGGGAAACAAGCAAGCTTGTAGTGGGAAACCCGACCAACGCCGTCTGCTTCATCGCGATCATCTAGTGTTGCGTGTGCTTCCCCATGCGCCAATCTCTCAGCGGATAATCCCCCCAGGACGGTCAGACCCAGTGCCTCATCGAGTCCCCGGAGAGCCAGTAACCAGGTATCGGGCGTGACCTTGGAACTGTGAAACTCGACTTCAGGCGCCCGTCAAAAATCACCCCAAGAACCTGTGTCCCGCCTGCCCCCACTGAATCCCCCGCGTTTTGTCGCTTCAACATTGACAACAGCCTTGGTCGGCTGCCCCGGCTCGGTGGCACACCTGACGACTCTCCCTAACCATTGCGGCCGACATCCAAACCGCAGCCACAGGAATGTGTCGGTTCCAGACCCGGCGCATGTCGTGATCGAAGCCACGAGGCTGCCCCCGCCGTCGCCAATCTGCGCTGGGAGTAACAGGAAGCTTTTGACGGCACCCCGCGAGGTGGTACTATGCTGGCCATGCAGACGCAATGGCACGCGACGATTGGTGATTGCCGGTCAAATGGTAAACGTAAGTTGGGTTCTTCGTCGGAATGAAGATCGCGCTGGCGCAACTCGATGCCACCGTGGGCGATCTACGCGGCAACGGGGCCAAAATCCTTGATTTCTACCGCCGTGGTGTCACTGCGGGGGCCGATTTGGTTATGACCCCCGAGATGGCCATCACGGGCTACCCACCGCGCGATTTGCTCGCCAAACACCGCTTCGTAGACGACAACCTGCGGATGCTGCAGGAGCTTGCCGCACAGGTTGGCCAGACCGCGTTGCTTGTCGGTTACGTCGATTTCAACACCAAGCGCCCGGGCCGCGATTACTGGAATGCCGTCGCGCTGATCCAAAACAGCAAGATCATCGCCCGCCGCCAAAAAATGCTTCTGCCCACGTACGATGTCTTCGACGAAGACCGCTATTTTCAGCCGGCGGAATCGAATACCGTGGTGGAATTCGCCGATCGGCGTCTGGGGCTGACGGTTTGCGAGGACATCTGGACGCAGGATTTCCTGCCCACCCGCCTGTACGAACGCAGCCCGATTTTTGAGTTGATGCGCGGGGATAAACACGCCCAATTGCTGCTGAACATGTCGGCGTCGCCCTACCATCTGGGCAAGGAACGCGCCCGCTACGACATGCTTCGCGCCGTGGCGCAACGGCACGGCGTTCCGGTCCTGTACTGCAATCTCGTGGGCGGCAATGACGAACTGGTCTTCGACGGCAACAGTCTGGTTTTCGATGCTTCCGGTCATCTCCTCGCGACCGGGGCGGCATTCGCCGAAGACCTGGTGCTGGCTGATTTGGATTCGCCGGTTGCCGTTCGACCCGAGCCGGTCAAGCCGGCCGCCGCCCTGCACGATGCGCTCGTACTCGGACTCCGCGATTACACTCGCAAATGCGGTTTCAAATCAGCCGTGCTCGGCCTCAGCGGCGGGATCGACTCTGCCGTCACGGCCTGCCTTGCGGTCGCGGCGCTCGGCGCCGAGAATGTGATGGGGGTTTCCATGCCCTCGCAGTTTTCGTCGCCGGGCAGCATCGATGACGCGCGGGACCTGGCACACAATCTCGGAATTCGGTGGGAGACGATCAGGATTCAGGAAGTCTTCGAGCGGTTCAAGGCTACGCTGCAGCCATTGTTCAAGGGCCTGCCGGAAGACACGACCGAGGAGAACATCCAGGCCCGCATCCGCGGCACGACGCTGATGGCGCTCTCGAACAAGTTCGGCCACATGCTGCTCACCACCGGCAACAAATCGGAGTTGGCTGTCGGCTACTGCACGCTGTATGGCGACATGAATGGCGGCCTCGGCGTCATCGCCGACGTGCCGAAAACGATGGTCTACGAACTCGCCCGGTACATCAACGAGAATGGAAAGCGAACGACGGGAAAAGAAGGATTCCCGATCCCGGAATCTTCCATTACGAAAGCGCCGTCTGCGGAACTTCGCCCGAATCAGACCGACCAGGATACGCTTCCGCCCTACGACGTTCTCGACGCGATTATCAAACGCTACGTCGAAGAAGTGAAATCAACGGTCGAGATCGTGAAGGAAACGGGTTACAGCGAGAAACTCGTCCGCGACATCGTCCGCAAGATCGACCTCAACGAGTACAAACGCAAACAGACCCCACCCTGCTTGCGCGTCACCACCAAAGCCTTTGGCATCGGTCGCCGCGTCCCCATCGCCCAGCGATACGTCGAACGGAATTGACGCGATGCCTTAACCGACCAACTGACCGAACCCGTTTCTCGCCTAGACATACGGTTTAACCCAGATTGCGGCACACGGTACGACTCAGGATGTGGACTACATGCACTCGTTCGTCGCGGACTGCAACAAGGGCCGGCGGACACTGATCGATGGCCTGAACCGCCTCGGTTCACGACGCGTTACTGTTACGGCAGCTTCATTCTCTGGCAGGTGCCGAATCCGAAGAAGGCTGTCGAGGTGCTGGCAGCAGCAACAAGGACTCCATTCCACAAATGTCGGCCAGCCGTGGCCGCTGCTGTTTCTCGTTTGCCATGAGCCGACATTCCCACGCCGCGCGACTATCGCGGGCTATTCAGTCTCATTGGCTAGCAGAGTATCCACTCTGACAATGCCATCAAGCCCTTTCTCGGTTCCAAGACCGGATTCCTGACTCCGGGGGTGGCTTCTGCCCTTGATTCCGTTCACTGCCGATTTTCACCCGCCGGGTGTCAGCCCGGCAGCGATGTGGGTAACCTCAGCCGCCCAATCCCTTCGTGGCACCGGTGATAACGACGGCGTGATCACTCATGCCGACATCATTTTCACTTGCACGCGGCCGTTGGCTGCTGTGCCGCCGCGTGTCTGATTGAGGAACGTGAGGTGCAATACAACCACTCGTTGAGCGTCGAGTTTTTGCGCGACTTTCCCCTGGAGCCGCACGGTATCGCCAAGGTATACCGGCTGTGAAAAGCGGATGTCCACGGATAGCTCAAGGCTCCTGCCCCCGGGAAACACCATGCCAATGAAATTCGAAATGAAGCCGTTCAGAATGGCTCCGTGCATCAAGGGTCCGACGAAACCGCAAACCTTAGCGTAATCAGCATCCACATGAAGCGGGCTGCGGTCGCCGAAGACGCGCATAAAATCTTCATACACCTCCGGGGTGATGACATAGTCCCGCTCCTGCGTCATGCCTTCGGTGAGGTCGTTGTAGGAAATGAGTTGGGACGGTTCCATGGTTGGTATTCAGTGCGCGTGGAGCATCGCAAAGATGTCTTTCATCTGATTCCAGCTGTTGGCGAACAGGAACAGGCTGGCCGCGACGAAAATGAATGTCAGCGTCACGGCAACAGCCCGGATCGCACGGTTTCGATTATACGCGGCAAAGCTATCTTTCCCCAGCCTCTCTTTTAGGGCGAGTGTGTAATAGTGGTTGGTCACAACACCGAGCGCATGCATCGCGCCGTAGGCCGCATACTGCCAACCCACGCCGTGCCACACGCCGACCAGTAGGAACACAACCACGATGGTGGACGCGATGGCGTGATTGGCCCACGCCGGTGGGAAACGACAGACCAACGCTTTTGATAGCGGAGAGAAGATTACGTCGCGCATCCACTGCGAGAGGGTGATGTGCCAGCGGTTCCAGAAATCCCTCACGTTCCGCGCGGCAAATGGATTGTCAAAATTCTCCGTCACCGGGATTCTCATCAGCCCGGCCGCGCCGATGGCGATGTCGCAGAAGCCGGAGAAGTTGCAGTACAAGTACAGGTAATAGGCTACGACCGCGATCGGCAGGTCCACCCAGTGATGCGGATGGCCGTCCAGCAAGAGCACGCCGTACGTGAACTGGTTCAGCATCGCGCCGAGAAAACGATATTTCACGGCGCCGACCAGCACACGCAACAGCGCGCGGCCTGCGGGAATCTCGGGACGGTCGGTCGGGGTGAAGGCGCGCCAGTGGTTGCTGTACCGATTGATGGGGCCTACCGACAGCGTGGGCGCAAAGAAAGCGAAGCCGAGGTATTGCCAGAAGTTCGGCCGCGGCACGATGCCGTTGCGGACCTCTAGCACCAGATAGCTCGTGCGAAACGCGAGGTACGACACCCCGATGAAGTACGGGCCGAAACTGAAATCAGGGTTGGCCTGAATCTTTTCTTGCAACGTGCCGCTGAAGGGAGCGAATAAACCGGGCGGCACATACCGAACAGCAACCAGCGACGCAATCGGCGTCAGAAACGCCAGCCATGGCAACCAACCGTGCTGCTGGCCCCACCAGCGCAACGCGAGGTATTGACAGATTACCAATGCGAGGTACACAAAAAAAAGCCACCGAAAGAGGCTGTCCTTTGACAAGAAGAGAAAGCCGTACACCGTCGCGACAGTCAAAAGGGCAAACCCCATGTCGCGCCAGCGTACCTGTGAGGCAACCAGCCAGCGGCCCAGCCCGACATATATGACAACGGCGGGAAACCCGAAGGCGACAAGGAGCATGTTCTCGCGGTTCAAAACGAGAGTGCCCTTCCAGTTCATAATCAGTGTGGGCAACCAATTCATCTCAGAACCCACCATAAACAAGCACGCTGGACGACGAATAGCCCGTCCCGAGCACGGTCAACACCAGCGCCGCCAGCGCCAGCGCCACCACAACAAAGAGCACGCATTTGTTGAAACTAGTTGGCGGCAGCTTCATACAGTTTCAGCAACGCCTGCGTGATCAGGGGCGTAAACAGATCCTGGCCGTTTGCATTCAGGTGAGTGGGATTAGAAAACAACTTTTCTAATTTGTCCGGCGGAATGCCGGCAAGGAGTTTTTTCCCGGGAATTCCAACAACAGCCACCGGTGCGTCCAACTCTTCTGGCCACAAAACCCGTTCTTGGATGGTCGTTTGGTCACGCTCGTGGTAGGCCGGGATGTGCAACACCACTAGCCGCGTGCCGCGTGCGCGGCACAGTTGCGCGAGCTTCTGCACGAAGTGCCGTTGATACGGCGGCGTGGGCGGGCCGGTGAATGTGAATGCGCCGCGGGTTGCCTCAGAATAAATCACCACGTCCGACGCGGTTGCGGTGGAAGGCGGCTGATAAGGCGAAAAATCCGGTAGGTCATGGAACGCACGGCAGGCGCGCAAAGCGCCGAGTTGCTCCGCGATATTGGGCGCGTTGTAGAGAACACTCAAGGTCAGCGAATTGGGGATATAATAAGCCGGATCCTCAAGCCGGTTTGGACGCACGAGGCTCAAGAGATGCCGTGGCATTCCCAGCACCGCGTTGCCATACAGGCCTGCCCGCCCAGTCCACGGCAAACCGTCGAGCACTTCGGAATGTTCGCCCATGCGAAACCAGCGCGAGGACAACAGGTGCGGCGTGTCGGTGGTGTAATGTTCTTCGTCAATGACCAGCATTCGCACGCGGCGATGGTCCAGCAGATCGGCTGCGATGACATAGTCTGAATCAAACCCCGGCCAGCACCAGCCGAGCGTGAATACTTCGGCCGGTCGTCCCAACTTCGCGCTGAGCTGTTGCTGCACGAACAAGGTAGATACGCCCCAGAAGATTTCCGACGAACCGAGAAAAGCGATGTCCACATCGTTGGTCTCGTTGAAAATCTTCTGTTGAATCCAAGGAAACGCCCCGCAATACCATGGAATGGCGGGATAAACGTCTCGCCGCTGCAACCAGCCCGTGTGGGCCACCAACGCCGGCAGCGCCAGCAACAAGGCCAGCAGCAGCGCGAACGCCGCTGCCTGCCGCGAAGAAGAAAACGCTGGGGTCATTAGTTCATTTTTCCGTCATGCGCCGGCCGATCAAGTCGGCGAATTCGCCGACGTCCTTCGCGGCTTCCACTTCGCCGACGCGAAAGCGGACGCTGAACGCCTTCTCCACCGCCACTAGTAGCGTAATCTGAAGGAGTGAGTCCCATTCCGGACCTCCTTGGCAGTGAGTGTGGGTGTGAGCCGTGGTGGGTCCAGAAAGATTTCGTCAAAAATGCTCTGCAATTTAGCGATGATTTCAGTCTGATTCATAGGCGTGATGGCGGACATCGATCTTAGTGGGCCGGGGTTGGAAAGAACTGAGCTCGAGCGTGAATTCGCCGCGTTCCGGGGTGGCGGCGCGGGTTTGAAATCCCATGCGCGGATAAAAATCGCGCACCATGTCGTTCTTCGCGGTCGGCACGTAAATGCCTTCCAAGCAGGAACACTTCTTGAGCCGTGCGAGCCGCGCCAGTTCGTTGAGCACGGTCCCCTCGACCTGCCGTTTCAGCACACGGCAACTCATCAGCCACGTGTCAATTTCCAGTACTTCGCCGCGCACGTGGCCGATGACAATGGAGATCAGCCCGTGGTCGCCGAACCGATCCCCCAACCGTACAGAAAAGCAAATGTGGTCAGACCGGCCCATGAGCGCCAGCACTTCGGCTTCGGTGCGCCGGCGCGTGGTAAGATTGAACTGATTGCTCTTGTTGATGAGTTGCGCCAAGCGCGGCACGTCCACGGGCGTAAACTCGCAGATCACCGCTTCCATGGCCAGCGATTCGAGATAGGCGTCCATGTCCGTGGCCGACGCCCGCAACGACTCACGCTCCACCTCTGCGCGGTACTGGCCGGTGCGTTGGACATCTTCAGTCGTGATGCTGCGAGGCTCAAACAACCGGCAATCCTGCAACTGGCCAACGTACTCCGCCGGGTCCGGGCCGAGCAGAATCGTCGTCACCTCCGGCGCGAATTGGCGAACGATCTCGATTTCGGCCGGGTTGTCGTCTATAAACACGAAGCTGTCGAGGCCGAGTTTCAGTTCCGCCGCCATTTGGCGGAGATTATCGGACTTCGGTTCCCAGTTCGCTTTGAAAGCTACAAAATCCTGGAGCCGCAACACCATCTCGGGATGTTTCCCAAACGGCTCTCGGGCGCGGGCGAGATCGTTTTTGCTGCAGATCGCGAGCAGCACA
Organism: uncultured Verrucomicrobiae bacterium; assembly: GCA_963766065.1. GTDB lineage: Bacteria > Verrucomicrobiota > Verrucomicrobiia > Palsa-1439 > Palsa-1439 > Palsa-1439. The sequence goes on along the minus strand of CAVYAC010000032.1, from coordinate 41,577 downwards.
CCGCGTCCCTTCAGCGATGCGATGTATTTTTGAAATGTCTTGAACGCTTCGCCGCGCGGCGAAGTGTCGCCGATCTCGATGCCCTCGATCCCGTCCTCAGCCACCACGCCACCCCATAGCGTGTTGTCCAAATCGAGCGCGAGGACCTTCTTCGGGGGCTGGCGCAACCCCAGAACAAGCCGGGCCGCTTCGCGACAAAGCTCCACGAGCAAGGCGGGCGAACAGAGTTGCTTGCTTTCAAACCAGCCGCGCGCGTCTTCCGCCGCGAGCGCGCCAATGCGGTTGGCCAAGAATTCCAGATCGCAGAGGCGGACAAATGCTGGGGCGTTCAAGCCCAGTTCCAGATTCACCAATTTCCGAAAGTTCCAATCCGAGGCGAGCGTGCGAGACCGAAACTCGCCGAGATCGTGCCTTGCGGGCAACATAAAATTGGCCAGGATCACCTCGGCACTCGTGCGCTCGTGCGCCACGCGGCAGAGGTCGAGCAGTTGCGCCGCCACCCTGCTCGCAGCGGCTTGCACGGCATCGCGCGAATCGGTGAGCGCACCCGTATGTTTACAGCGTTGGGCGCCAGGCAGCAAAACAATTACCTGCGGTCGGAATCGATCCAGCGCCCCGCCCGCCTCCATGATTTCGGCGGTGTAATTATCGTGATCTCCTAGGAACAATTCGCATTCGACGCCCGCGGTTTCGAGTAAATGTGTCAGCAATTCGTGCAGTGGATACAAACTGCAACCGCCGAGAATGGCCAGCCGCAGCGGTGGGCCCGAGGCTCCCGGCTGCTTGAAGCCACGTGCGTCGGCTTTCTTGCGGAGCGTGGAAAGGAAAATCAACTCATCAAACTCGGTCGCCGCCTGAGTGTGCGCCAGCAATTGGGTCCAAAACGACGGGTCGCCCTGTAGGAGCAGGGCTTTAACGTCACTCAGATTCATCTAACTTCCTTTAGTTTGCGCCAATTTGCTTGGGGTGCCCGCGAAACACTGGCGGGGCGATCGCCAACGACAATCATATTTATCCCGACATTTCCCATATGACCTACGCCCCCCGACCATCGCGGGTCATTCAGTCTCGTTGACCAGCATAGTATCCTCTCTGACAGAGCCATCAAGCCTTTTTGCGGCTCCAAGACCCGCTTCCTGACTCTGGGGGAGACGGTTTCTGCCATCGGTCCTGTTCCGCACCGATTTTCGACCGAATGCTAACAAAGCATCGCCGCCTGCACTTTTTCTTTCTCGCATTTGCCACCCGGCGAGAATCAGCCGGGCGCCGGCATGGGCAATCTCAGCCACCCAATACCTTCCAGAATGGCCCGGAACAGTTCCCGCGAGACCGCCACCTCCGCCATCTGGAAGATAACTTGCCGAGGCATGGCGCACGACCTTCGCTCCGTTCTTGATCGGTTTCTCCCAGGACATACCGCTTCGAGGGTCAACCAGCGGCCAAAATGCGTCCCCTCAAGTCGCCCGACTGGTGGCACAGCACTTGCAGCCGAATGTGGGTTCATGTAAGGTGCAGAATGCTCAGAACCTGAGAAAGCGGCCCGCGCGATGAAGTTTTCCGAGATCATCAATGACCAGCAGTTGGCCACCGAGGCAATCCGCCGTTGGATCACCGTGGCCATTTGCATCGTGATTGCCGTGGTCGCCGCGTTCTGGATTGCCTACCAGCAGTTCTTTATGCTTGCCCTTGCGGTCGGTGTGGCGGTGACGGCCTTCGTGACTGTCGGCATGCAACGAAGTGCCTGGATTTTGATTCTCATCGGTTGGTACATGACGGGCCAAATCAACGCGCTTCCCGTGCCGCTATCCACCGGTGACGTGGTGGTCTTACTGGTGACTTTTTCGTATGTCATGCAACGCGTCCTCGGCCAGACCAGTCAACGGTCGATGAGTGCGTTGGGCGTACTCGTGGTCATCAACTGTGCCTGGGTTGCCGTTACATTTGCGTTTCACCCCGTAGGTGTGCGCGCGCTCGGCGCGGAAACGATGGGAGGACGACCCTACTTTGAGATGTTCATTGGCTGGTGTGCCTATTGGGTCATTGTGCATTCGCCTGAATCCTACAAGAGCGTCGCCAGAATCCCGTTGTGGGTGATGGCCAGCATGATCTTTTCCACCTTGATCGGCGTGACCGTGTACATTTCCCCTTCCATTACACCCTACGTCTGGTTTTTCTATAGCAGTGTCGACATCTCGGAGTATTTGGGGAGTCTCCGTGCCGTGGGAACCGAGACGGAGATTCACCGAATCAACGCATTGGGACCCTTCGGGGTGACGCTCATACAGTTCTTGTCCGCCTATTACCCGCTGCGCAAGTTTCTTAACCCGGTGCGATGGCAGTTCTATCTGATTGCACTGGGATTTGTCGCAATCCTCGCGTCGGGCTACCGAAACCGCCTGGCGATCGCGTTGGCATACGTGGCATTGGCGGCGTGGTTCCACCGTGGCTGGCGCGAAGTCGCTCTGGGAGGCACAATCGGCGCAGCCCTCCTCGGGCTCCTGGTCTTTGGCCAGGGTCGCTTGTTTGATTTGCCCTTGCCCATGCAGCGCGCGCTGGCAGACTTTCCCGGTCAATGGGCCGATGTCATCGGGGAAGAAGTCAGGGGAAGTAATGCGCGATGGGATTGGTGGCGTCGGCTCCTCCAAGAAGGCGGCATCGCCAAGAACTGGTGGATCGGTGACGGTTTCGGTATGAGTGAAACAGATTACGAAGTGTCGCGTCACCTCAGCTTCGAGGATTCGGCTAACATCCGCGGCATGTTTCACAACGGGCCATTGACCACGATTCGCTATGCAGGGGTGGTGGGACTGGTTCTGTTCTATGCGCTCATGATTGGCGCGGCGGTCTCCTCTGTGAAATGCGTTCGTCGATGCCGTGGCACCCCCCTGCTTCCCGTGGCGATCTTCCTGGCCGTCCAACTCATCTGGACGCCTGTTCATTTCACGTTTATTTACGGAGCGTACGATAGCCAAGTGCCCGAGCATTTGTTTCTGATTGGCCTGCTGACGCTGGTCTGGCGCATGAGCGAACGCCGGCCTCCCTCCACGGAACCAGCCGTGGTCACACGGCCTTTTTCCTGGAACAACGGGGGAACAGGGGGTTCCGCATGAGAACGAAGGTGGTTTGGCTCGCGTCTTTCCCGATCCTGTCATTGGAGCCCGAGGTGCATGTCCGGCAAAGACCCTCCGCGGAACACCCTTGCAGTTGGATCGTCAATCTCTCGAATGCACTTGCTCAGAGATCGGACGTGGAATTGCATCTGGTCACGGGACACAGCCGCGTCGCATCCAGCCAACGCGTGCAGAAAGGTCCCATCACCTTCCATGTCGTGAAGACGGGCATACCCTTCCTGAACCGGGGCTTTCCACCCTGGTTACCACTGGATATCCTGAGCGGCTTCCGAGGGACCATCGCTCGGTTACTCAGAGAAGTTCAGGCGATCGAGCCTGACATTGTTCACGCACACGGAACGGAAGCCGCCTACGCACTCACGGCGGTCAAGTCCCGGCTGCCGTGCCTGATCTCCATCCAGGGGATCATCACTGAGTACTTCAAGACGGACCCGTGCCTGCGGTACCGAATCGTCCGCCATTACGAGCAGGATTGCGTGCGCCGCGCCAGGTACTTTACCTGTCGAACCAGTTTTGACACACAGTTCATACGATCATTGAATCCGGGCGCCCGCATTTTTGCGATCCACGAAGCCATGAACCCCGTTTACTTTCAGAACGAATGGCGCGTGCGTGATGAGGATCGACTCCTCTACGTCGGCTCACTCGAAGCGCGCAAGGGTTTGGATATCCTGTTGGAGGCGCTGAAACTCGCGGTACAAACGAAACCAAAGACCATGCTCACGGTAATCGGTGGCGGGAATCAAACGCCGTATCGGCAACAGTGTGAGCGTCTGCAGATCACCGGTAACGTCGAGTTCCTGGGCTTTCAGTCAGCCGAGCAGATCGCCAAACACCATCTCGAAAACCAACTGTTCGTCTTACCGTCGGGAAACGAGAACAGCCCAAACTGTCTCGCCGAAGCAATGGTTTCGGGCCTGCCGGTGATCGCCACCGCCGTCGGCGGAATCCCTTCCATGGTCGAGCACGGCCAGACCGGGTGGCTGGTCCCTCCTCGAAATCCCACCGAGCTTGCGAACGCCATCCTCCAATTGCTCAAGGCTCCGGAGCTACGAGCGCGCCTGGGCGAGGCCGCGCGCCAACGCGCCCGCGACCGCCATCTGCCCGAGCGCGTCGCGGCACAAACGGTGCAGGCGTACCAGGAAATCCTGGGGCTTGAAGCCCCCGGACATCGTTGATTGGATGGACAGAGCCGTGAGCAAGACTCGTTTGCGGCAGTTCATCGGGAAATGCGATTCCCCCGCGCATCTGTTTGTGCTGTTTGGCATCGCTGTCGGATGGCTCTCCACCTTATTCTGGACGCTTCGAACCGAGCTGCTCCTGCTCCTGTTGGGCTGCCCCTACGGCCGGAACCTTCGCGTGGATGGCCGTGTCACTGTACGGGTGGCGCGGCGCGATCCGGCTCGGCCAGAACGTCACCATCAACTCGCGCACCGGCTCGAATCTGGTGGGCCGGACGAATCCCACGATCCTCCACTGCATGGGTGACGGCCACATCACCTTCGGGGACAATGGCGATTGTTCGTTTGCGGCCCTTTCCTCCAAGAGCAGTCTCCGCATCGGACAGCACGTAGACATTGGCGGGAACGCTCGCATCTACGACCATGACTACACGCGTTAGATTATCTGTCCCGCCGCGACGCCATGGCCGACCTTGCAGCGTGCAAAACCGCTCCCGTCGTGATCGGCGACGACATCCTGATTGGCGCAAACGCGATCATCCGGAAAGGCGTCATGATTGGCGACCGCAGCATCATCGGCGCCGGCAGCGTCGTCTCGCTCAAAGAGATCCCGACGGCCTCCTTGGCGGCGGGAAACCCGGCCCGCGTGGTCTAAAAGACTGAGAGCCGCCCTGACTCCTGACTGACAGAACCACATCAGCCTGGCCCGCTCGGATCATCCCCAACACATCCCGATGCACATCATCATCAGGCCCGTGAGGCGGCATCCAGGCGGCCACACGCCGACAAGTTCAAGGCCTCGGCGAACAACCCGCACGGCTTCTCAGCAAATCGTGTAAACCGGGCGCTGGGCGGTGCCGTCATCGGACGCTGTGAGCACTCCCATGCCGCAGTAGCCGTACCTAACGATTTGATAGCCTGCGCGTTTGTGGAAAACGGATGTTCAGGCGTCCTGCCTGAGAAAGACCTTTCCCAACAGTGCTGTAAACGGAGAAGGCAGATGGGCGAGCAGTTCCGCTTGGATTTCGGCAGGGATCCCGTAGCGAAGCCACAGCAGTCCACCACCAATACCGATGACGATGAAGTCACACACAAGGCGCCATTTGACGGGAAGCGACAGACAAACACACCACGTCAGCAGTGCCAAAGGAATGAGAAAGGCTGACAAGCGCATCAGGCCCTGTAACCAGCCAAACACGACCTCCCGTCGCGAATAGTCGAAGTACTTGGCGTTTCTGCGCGCGCTATAGTCTCCGGTCAGTAGCAGGGAACAGAGAATCGACGCTCCCACGATGGACGGGATGCCTCCCCACCGGGAAACAAGCAGCGCCAGCACGACAAACACGACACCCTCAGCGAATACGACGAACCGAAGGAATCCAATCCTCTTGCTGATCACGATCAGGTTGACGTGGCAGCGCACGATCGATCGCGTGACCAGCCAGACCCCCAGCAGCACGTCGTTCCATGGCGACCAGTAAATCTTTCCCCCCGTCCACACACGTACAAAGGGGGCGTTGCCGAGGGCCAACCCGACGGCCACCCAGACACTCATCGTGCCACTGATCGTGACGATGTCACGAAAGCGCGTGCGCAACCGGTTATGCTCATCGCGCGCCATCATCTCGGCAAACATCGGCTCGGCGTAGTTGGAGACGCGCCAGATCAATTCACCGGCGAAGAGAAATAATTTCGTACAAACCGACCAGACGGCAGCGGCATCCAGCCCGAGGGTGCGGGTGATCACGATGGTTTGGCTGGCGGAGGCAAGTTGGGAGCCCATCATGACCAGGAAACGTTTTTGCCGTAGTGAAAGAGTTGGTGGAATCTCGCCCATGTGGGCCGGCCCCAAGCGCCCCAAGGCGGGAACAGATTACATCTCCAGCAGACGAGGAACAACAGCAACTGGCTCACGATGGTGCTGATGCCTCCCGCCCACAAGATGCTGTACACGCCCTGGCCCCACACAAACGCGATCCACAGTGTGAACAAATTGATCGCAGTACCGAGAATCCCCACGTAATTTGCCGGGGTAATTCGCTGGTGCGCGTAGATCATCTGCGCGAAAAGCCGTGTGGCGAACCCAAACGCCACGATGGCGCTCTGCCAGCGGATCAGGACGATGAACTCATGCTGCAGGTCCGACGGAATAGCCAACAACTGTGCGAGCCAAGGGCCCAACGCAAACCCCACCGGGAAAATGATGGCGCCCTGGATTAGCCACACGAGATTACCGGTGAGGATTTACACTTGCCATAATCACCGCCTCCGGGATTATCCTTGTGGTCGATCAGATGACGTGCCACGGCACCAGTCATGCCCGCATCGATCAGCGCGATATAGCTAATGGCCTGTGTCATCACCGCCCAAAGACCGAACTCTGCCTTTGGCAGGAAGTGCAAAGCCATCGGCACGGACACGAGGTTGAATACGACTCCGGCGCTCAGGAAAGCGTAACTGGAAGCCAGAATGTGGATGAAGCGCTTGATTCGGGACATGGTCAGCCCATCAATGGTTTGAAAACGCGAATGGCACGAGCTTCCCTCTAAAACAGAATCCTGCTAAATGCAAGTACCACGAATGGACAAGAATAGATGACCAAGCGACTACGGCTTGAACAGAAGCCTGCTTCTTGTTGTTCGCCGATCTCACCCGTCTCTGCATTTGCTGCTCGCTGGCTTCTGAGTTGTCTGATCCGTCTCCAAGACCGCTGCGACGCCAGTGCGTGCTGCGACGACCGGGATAATGTCGCAGAGACTATCCCTGATACCCATTGGGATGCGAAGAGTGCCAGCGCCAGGCGCTCTCCAGAATCGGCTGCAGAGAATCGAAACGCGGTGTCCACCCGATGACACGCCGGATTTTGGCCGAATCGGCAACCAACTTGGGCGGGTCTCCCGGTCGCGGAGGTTTCTTCAAGGTCGGAATGGCGTAGCCGTTTCGGCGGTGTGCTGGCTCATGGACGACAAGTTCATAGCACAAAGGCTGCCGGGTTGTGAGTTTCAATTTCCGAGGTGAGCTGGCCTGACCTGAAGTCAGGTGGTGTGGGCGCAGCCTCGCCTATTTTGCCCCGAAACCCGTGAAGACGATGGGGAGGGTGCGGGCGAGGATCTTGAGGTCGAGCCAGAGGGACCAGTTGTCGATGTACTGCATGTCGAGTTTCATCCACTGGTCGAAGGCGATGCGGTTGCGGCCGCTGATCTGCCAGATGCAGGTGAGGCCGGGTTTCATGGAGAGGCGGCGGCGGTGCCAGGGGTCGTAGTGCTGGACTTCGCTGGGGATGGGCGGGCGCGGGCCGACGAGGCTCATGTCGCCGACGAGGACATTCCAGAGCTGGGGCAGTTCGTCGATGCTGGACTTGCGCAGGAAGCGGCCAAACGGGGTAATGCGGGGGTCGTCTTCCATCTTGAAGACCGGACCGCGCATTTCGTTGAAGACTTCGAGTTCGGCCTGGAGCATTTCGGCGTTGGTGACCATGGAGCGAAACTTGTACATGGTGAAGAGGCGTCCGTGGCGGCCGCTGCGCTTCTGCTTGAAGAGGACGGGGCCGGGCGAGGTAAGCTTGAGGAGGATGGCGACGGGCAGCATGACCAGCGGAAACAAGACGACCAACCCGAGGGTCGAGCCGATGACGTCGATGAGCCGCTTGGCGACAAGTTGCCAGGAAATCTCGGGGGTGGTGCGGAAAATCAGCAGGGGCTTGCCGTAGAAATCGTCGACGGTGGCGCGGGCGATGGAGGTTTTTACGAAGTCGGCCACGAGCCAGGCTTCGACGCCTTCGACTTCGCAGGCGAGGATGGCCTTCTCGATTTCACCGAAGGCGGTCTGGCTGACGTTGAAGACCACGCAGCCGACGGGGTAGCGGTGGAGCATCGCGGGAAGTTCGGAAACCAGGTTCATATTGGAATCGAGTTTGGCGGCGACACGGAGGCTCCATTCCGGGTGTTCGTCGAGCAGCGTGGCGAACTCGGCATTGCGTTCCTCGGAGCCGACGAGGATGATCTCGGTGACTTCCTTTCCGCTCCGAGCGCGATGGCGCAGGAACGCCTGAAAGAGTCGATCCTTCACAAACAGCACGACGATGCTGAACAACGAGAAGATCACCACGACGCCACGGCTGAGCATGGCCAGACGGAAGAAGAACATGGCCGCCATGACCGCCAGCGTGCAGATGATGCTGCTCTTTACGAGAATCCATACCGTGTCGCGACGCTGCTGGCTGTGGGAGCGGCTGTAGAAGCCATTCACATCGAGAAGAAACGGATACAGAGGGATATGATCAGGTACAACCACTTGTAATAGCGAAAGGGCGCGATCATTCCGTGCTCAATCGTGTACCCGAGGATGTGGTACGGAAAGGGAAACGAAAAGGCGAGTTGCTCGCGCAACGCGTGGGCAAACCAAAAAACGACGGCGATCAGCAGCCCGTCAACGATCTGACTGGCTTGAATGATGAATTCTCTTCGTCTATTTGCCATTGGAACGCTCCGGCGTCCTGGTGCGCCGTCCATCAACCACGCATGCAGTCGGTTCCGCCAGCGCGGCTATTTTTCGATCAGGGACGGGTAGATGTCCTGAATAAATCTGGAGACCACTTTCATCGCAGCGTCTTGAGATTTGACGGCGGCACCCTGTTCCGCATCGCCCTGGATCGGCAGGTGAATCAGAATATAGGCCCAGCGGTGATTTGTGTTGTAAAAGACCCGATCCTTGGCGGTCCAGTAGATCCGTTGCCAGTGATAGGGCGTCATCCGATCCTTGCCGACAAACCAATAGGCAAACACCGACCGCGCCTCGGTCGTCCGGCCATCGGCCAGGCGGACCGGGCGAGAGGCGTTCATGCGCATCACACTCAACACGCCGCCCGGCGCCGTTGCCACGGGGATGGATTGCGTGTACTCGCTCTGGATTTTCCAACCTTGACCGGGCAGGCAGAGTTCGGGCCGGTGAATACTCGTCACGTCGCGTCCCGCCAGTACAATCGAGCAAAACAGCTCGTTGCCATCCTTGTCCCTAAAGAGCCGCCGCGAACCTTCTGTATCCTTGGGCAGAAGGCGCTGTTCGTCCTCGGTCAAACCTGTCTTCTCCCCGCCCGACCAATCGCCCGCCCGATCGACCAGATACGGGGTCCCATCGGGATACAATTTCACGCCCGGCTCGGAAACTTTCGCCACGTCAGAGGTCGTTGCCGTGAGCAACACCCCGACCGCCAAGATCACCACCACGATCGAGATTTGTTTCGTGCTCGGACCCCGTCGGTGTGGCGCGGCGGGCTGTCCGGCCGGTTCTGCGGCCGCTGGCGGCGTTGTTGTTGCGGATGATTCACTCATGAAACTTTTCTCGTCAGGCTGCAGGCGGAAGCCCGTCGTCATCCGGCCCCTTGTCCGGGGGTGGCGGCGGCGGTTTCAGCCAGTTTTGGAACACGCGGCGAAATGGAAAATTCAACAGCAGTCCGATGAGTACCATCACCGCGAGAGCTACTGGAAAGAGGATGAACCCCGACCACTCGTGGTAAACCTCCGTGGCCGTTTTCTGACCGTATACTTGGGCCACCAGCGCGATCGAGATCACCCGCGCCAGATTGCCGAGCACCGCCAACGGCATGGCGCAAAGAAACAAAACCCAACGCTTCCACTGCGCCCGTTGCGTGACATAGGCGTAGGCGGCGGTAACGGTTGTCAGCGCCATCAGGGAGCGGATCCCGCTGCAGGGATCGGCCACATCAAAACTAAAGACGGGGGAGATGATGCCGGATCCGCGTTGCACCGCTTCGATGCCCATCCCGTTCAAAGCCATTGTGGAAATCCTGGCAACGAACATCCGCAACGGAAAACCGACCACGTCGTCCAGAAAATTCAGTGGCACCATCAGGAAGAGAAACGTGATCGGGAAAAACACCCAACGAAAAACATCGCGACCGCGAAAACTCAACGCCAAACCGTACAACAGCACGATCCCCGAGACGACAACCACGCGGGGCTGGACAGCTTTCACTCCCAGATAATAAATCGTCATCGCCACCGCCACGACCGCCGGTCCTGCCGTCGTGGACGGCTCGTCTCGTCCCACCAAATGCCCTCGCAACGCCCACACCTGCCACACGATCGTCAACGGCAACAACGTCAGCGACCAGAAGTAGGCTTTGTCCTCCCAATCTTTATTAATGGAACCGCCAACAATCCAGATCATCAGCACGGTGCCGGCGCCCCCCATGGCCCGCCAGTACGGCCCCCAATCCTCGTCCCCGTGGCCGTGCTCCGACAGGTTCCACCACAGCAGCGCCGAAGCGATCAACGGAATCAACGGGCCGTGCGAGTAGTTTGAGATTTTGTTCCAGTGCGCGATCAACCACCGCCAGCAGGTGAGCTCGTGCTCGACCGGTCTGCCCCCAGTACGCGTAGTACACAAGCACCCCAATTACCAAGCTGAGTACGACCCGCGCGCAGTCAGGAAAAGCGGAGGGAAATCTTATTGCGAGTACTGAGGTCTTGTTAGTCATGTGTCGCTTGAGGAGGAAGACATTTCCACTTTACTGGCTGGTCACCCCGATGTCAACCCGCTGCTCGTAGCATCACTCGGTTGCAACACTGGACCTCGCCTTGCCAGACGCTTTCCTTGCGGCGGCTGCTACCGTCAGAACCGCGAATAGAATCCAATATCCCAACTGTTCCTTGGACGGCAGTCTGGCGACGGAAAAACTCACCGTCAACGCTGCCTGCTTGTCGCTGCTTCCCCCCTCGGGTACCATCCAGCCGACATTGCCCATCTGACATACGCCCTGTGACCGTCGCGGGCCATTCAGTCTCATGAACCATCATAGTAGCCTCTCTAATAGCGCCATCAAGCCTTTTCTCGGCTCCAAGACCGGATTAAGTTCGATCCGCAAGTTCACGCCCGCCATCGTAAATGCATCACCACCTGCGCGCCGTCGCGCACGGACTTTATTTCCGAAGGCCGTTCGTACAGGCGCAGCCCGAGCCTCGCGCCACGTTTGAGGTCAACCGCCCAACCGTTCCGCTGGCGTCATCGTCCGGCAGACGAGGTGAAAGAGGCTGCGGCGCGCGCCGCCGCTAATAAGTAATCAACAATCGCCAATTGCTGTTGGCCCCACTATCCCCCGACGGAACATTGTTGGTGCCACCGGTGTTCCGCCGGTGACCGGCGGAACGCCGTTGCTGCCCCCACCATTTAATGGCGGGGAAACTGGAGCGACAATGACCATATTGGATTGAGCGTTGGTGCTCGTGCCACCCGGGCCACTAACGATCAATTGGACAGTGTTACTGCCGGGCGTCCTGTATCGGTGAACCACCGTGAGTTCGGGTGTATTGGTCACGAAGCCGTCACCGAATTGCCAGGAGCGGCTGGTGATGGCACCAGCAGAACCATCCGTAAACGTCACGGTCGTCGGCGCCCGGCCGTAGGTCGGACTGGCGCTGAACGCGGCCACGGGCACAATGGAAAATGATCCGCCCAAGCTGTTGTTCGGCCAGCCCCAGGCAATCACGGGTTCTATACCGATAGGTCCATTCCATTGGTTGGAGAATATGTCAGTAAGACCTGCTCCAATGTTAGTGGTAACACCGCTGGCTAACGCCTCATCCGCCCATATGAATGTATTGGTAGTTCTGTTGGCAAACTGCCATGTCCAGAAATGCAGTCCGGGAGGACCGCGTGTATAACCTCCTAATGGGTCAACAACAGTTATCGGGCTTCCGGATAGCCAGCTAGTGATTGGGGTGGCTCCTGTCAGCCACCAAGAAATCATCGCTTGTCCGTCAACCGAAGGACGAGGGCCACAACCCGTCCTATCATTAGTGTACACACCCTCCCACCCAACGTATGAGCTCGGGTCCCCCCAGTAAGAATTCGTCGCCCAATACACAGGACTGTACATCGCATTAAGCTGCACTTCGTACATCTCAATCTTCGAAGTTCCGGTGGCTTCCCACAATAGCAAATTCTTCCACCATCGCATCGTCATGGTATACCAATTCCATGACCAATTTGGCACACACGTCGGGCACCAGCCAGCCGTTGAATTGGTAGTTATCCACCAGCTGTTTGTTTTACCCAATACATCAGGGGAAACTGCATAGGCCTCGGTAATTCCAACCTGTTTGCCATAGATGTTGTTGATGTATTTGTCACCAACGTCATTCGCCATCCATTGACCCAAATCGGTTCTGTTTGTGTAAGCACAATCAGCGTCTACCGGTCCGTAGGGAGAGAAAGGGCCATGCGCTGACAACATCGTAACATTTGTGTAATATGGCCGCACGAAAACATCCGTCACATCTTGCATGTAAAACCCAACGCCTCCCCCGAATATCGCCGGAGCCCAGGTTTGGCAATTCGGACAGACAAACCTTATTGCTTGTACAGCGGCGCTGACCGCCATTCCGGGAAGGGTATACTTCAAGACTATTTGGAGCAGGAGGAACTATGTATTGATTAGTCGGGAAAGTAATGCTAACCCAGCTTGGCTCATTTAGAATTTCATAGACGAAATTGGTGCCGTATCTCGCTGCCGCATTCGACCAGAGCACCGCCACATCATTCACCCAATTGCTCATGGAATTGGTGGTTTCCTCCAAAGGAGCACTCAGATTAGAAGTGACAGAACCGCTGTGGTAAGTAATGAGATTCATCACTTTTATCGGGGCGGTTTTCCCTTGTGCTAAGACATCCCAATATGAAGTCCAATTGTATACGCCATTGCTGTACACATCTTCCCATCTAGTTTGTTCACGACTAAACCCCGGAACCATGCGTAAAAAGCGGGCTATCTCATACGTTGTGCACCACAGATTCGTCGGCTCCAAACCAATATCTGAATGAAGATAATTCGTATAGCCCTTCGGCCAGATACTGAATTGTGCCCGATCCCCGAACCCGCCATTTATGCCATCCACTTGCACAAAGTAGTGACCCATGGGAAGCGTGGTTAACGTAACCGGAGGAGGGGCAGTGGTTATAGAATTGCCATGAAAATCATAGACCTCAATGGTTGTACCAAGACTGTTGGAAATCGTAACGGGGTCTCCTTGGTAGAAAATCCCTTGAGAGGTCCACGGGGCAATGGCGATGGAAGTTTGTACCGTAAATTCCGTAGACATTCGTGAAAACCGAAGCTGCCGGGAGGGTTGAGACTATAGTTGCCTCATTGGGGGAATTTTGGGCGAACGGCTGTCGCTCCGCGCCAACAAGCACGACCCAGAAAACCACGATTGTGAAGAGGGCGCGCCTCACCGTGGCCCGCAGCGGCGCGAACGGGTGCCCTTCCGGGTTGGCACAGATGAGCCTGGTCAGTCCGTTCGACACCGGAGGATGCCACCAGCACGTTGGAGCAACGAGTATGCAAGTCCAGATTTACACCATACAGTAACGCAGCATCGTCGTCCACAACCAGACTCGTGCGCGAGTCTGGGCGAGCGATTTCATTGCGAGTTTGGTGTCTTCCTCAGAATGCGGGCATTTGAATTGATTCACAATCTTATCAAATGTTGGAGCGGCACATCTCACGCATTGCAAGATGCAGCATTCCGTGCGCCAAAATTGATTGCGTCCGTTGTCAGGTTCTCCGAAGTGAATTTATTCCTTGGCTGTGACAAATACGCTGAATTGCCTGGGTTTCAACGACGGAAATGGGGCAATCCCCTTTACAAATCGGTTGACGTAAGTCCCACAATTGATCCGACATCTCCCATATGACGTACGCCCAGCGACCATTGCGGGCCATTCAGTCTCATTGACGAGCAGTATATCCTCTCTGACAGCGCCATCAAGTTTCTCTCGGCTCCAAGATCGGATTCCTGACTCCGGGAGGAGATGGCGTCCTACCCTCGATCCCGTTCAGTGCCGTTTTGGACCGAACGCAGACAGAGCGTCGCCTCCAGCACTTCTCCTTCCAGGGATTTCCACCCCGGCAGGTGGTTAGCCCGGCGGCGTGGGCAGCCCGCCCCGCGTGACCAAGAGACTCGGAGCCGGTGCAGATCCCGAACAGAACGAACGGGATGAAGGCTGTTCGGCTGAAACCGTCCTTGGCTTGGTCAAACGGGACTTGGATTATAGGACCCGCACAGTCTGCTGTACCAGCCACGCATACAACTCGGCGCTCTTCCATCGCAGCCTCGGGACACAATGTCGCAGGAACCACTGCCATTCACACCAGGAGCGTTTCCCGGGTTCCATCGTGAGCATCTCAAAGGCCCGCATCCCCTCTTCCAGAGACAACTGCATGAATTGGCAACAGTGTCTGACCGCGATTTCCGCCGCATGCTGCTTCATCACTGCCGCATTGGTGCCTGAGATGGAGGATGCGTGGACTCGGTACGTAACCAGCGGTTCTGCAATGCCCACGAATTCCCCCATCTCGAGCATGTTACTCGACATTTATCAGACCGCGATACAACGGGCACGGGCATGAATCGGCCCCGTCATGCCGCCGTTCCCGCAAACGAAATTGAATCTATGAGAAACACGGCGCCCTCGTCAGGGGAAATCCAGTCGCTGTTGTCCACTTGTAAAGGACGCCGTTGCGCATTCTCAGGGTCTCCGAGATGCGCATGGTACTTGGCCGGAGCAAGCTGGAGGAGGTTTTCGGTCGTACCCCCTTGAGGATTAAGCCTTGCTTGGCACCAACCCGCTGGCTCCTCCATCGAGTCACGCGGTTTTCGAATTTTCTTCGTACCACTGAATGGTGGCGCGGAGTCCGTCTTCGAAGTTCATTTTGGCGTGGAACCCAAACTCGCGGGCTGCTTTCTGGACGTTGAGACATCGGCGGGGCTGGCCATCAGGCTTGGTCGCATCCCAACGGATCTCTCCCGAGAACCGGCCGAGTTTGGCGACAAGGTTGACCAGATTACGGATCGAAATCTCGTGCCCGCTTCCGAGGTTGACGGGATCGGGCTTGTTGTAGCGCTCGGCAGCGAGCAGGATGCCTTCTGCAGCATCCGTGACGTAGAGAAACTCGCGAGTGGGGGTGCCGGTGCCCCAACACTCGATGAACTTGTCGCCGCGCTCGCGGGCGTCGATGCATTTCTTCACGAGCGCCGGGATCACATGCGAGGATTTCGAGTCGAAATTGTCGCGAGGTCCGTAGAGATTGACGGGTAACAGGTACACGGCATTCAGACCGTATTCCTGACGGTAGGCCTGACACTGAACCAGGATCGTCTTCTTGGCAACACCGTAGGGCGCATTGGTTTCCTCGGGATAGCCGTTCCACAGGTTTTCCTCGAGGAACGGGACCGGCGTGAACTTGGGATAGGCGCAGATCGTGCCGACGACCACGAGTTTGGGCAGCTGAAACTGTCGGGCCTGTTCGATCAACTCGATGCCCATGATGGCGTTTTCGTAGAAGAACTTTCCGGGATGATCGCGATTGGCGCCGATCCCGCCGACGACCGCCGCAAGGTGCAGGACCAGTGTTGGCCGTGCGTCTTTGAACAAGCGGGCGATGGCGCTGCGATCCCGCAAATCAAAGTCCCGCGTCCGGGGAATGATGATGTTGGGGCAGCCCCGTGCTTTGAGCCCTTCGACGACGAAAGAGCCGAGAAACCCTGCGCCGCCGGTGACAACAACTCGTTGATCTTTCCAGAAGTTCATAGCGTTACCAGAGTGGTTGGGTTTTGTGATTTAATGCCGACCAACATCCACCTTCGGGACGCGGCCAGACAACCGGTCTTCCAGTATCTGAAGGTCCGCGTTGACCATCAGACTTACCAGCTCCTTGAATCGTGTTTTGGGTTCCCATCCCAAGACTTTCTTTGCCTTCGAAGCATCGCCAATGAGCAGATCCACTTCCGCAGGGCGGAAATAGGTCTTGTCAATTTCGACGTAGCGATGCCAGTCCAAGCCCGCGTGTGCGAAGGCATGCTCGCAGAATTCCTGGACGGAATGCGTTTCGCCCGAGACAATGGCGAAGTCATCGGGACAGTCCTGCTGGAGGATCAACCACATGCCTTCGACGTATTCGGGGGCGTAGCCCCACGCGCTTGGCGTCCTGGTTGCCGAGATAGAGTTTCTCCTGGAGGTCGTGTTTGATGCGGGCGACGGCGCCGGTGATCTTGCTGGTCACAAACGTTTCCCCGCGGCGGGGGGATTCGTGGTTGAAGAGGATGCCGTTGGCGGCGAATAGATTGTAGCTCTCGCGATAGTTAACGGTGGCCCAGCAAGAGAAGACTTTCGACACGGCGTATGGGCTGCGGGGATGAAACCGGGGTGTCTCCCGCTGGGGGATTTCCGCGACTTTACCGAACATCTCGCTGGACGAAGCCTGGTAGAAACGCGGGCTGCCACCCGTCTCGCGGATCGCTTCCAGAATCCGAATCGTTCCGACGGCCGAGATGTCCGCCGTATACTCGGGAATGTCGAAGCTGACGCGGATGTGGCTTTGCGCGCCCAGATGATAGATTTTGTCGGGCTTCAGGTCATACAAGAGTTTGACCAGGTTCACGGAATCACTCAGGTCGCCATAATGCAGGATGAGTTTGACGCCGCGGGTGTGACGATCCTGATACAGGTGGTCGATCCGGCTGGTGTTGAAACTGCTGGCGCGGCGAACGATGCCGTGGACCTCGTAATCCTCCTTCAACAGCAATTCCGCCAAGTATGATCCATCCTGTCCCGTGATGCCGGTAATGAGAGCCCGTTTCATGCGTGCCTGTTGATATGATATTTGGCGTGTGGTGTCACGCCGATCCTCAGGAAAGGCATCGAGACATCGAGACGCCCCGGTGCTGCGTCAGCCGCTGGCACGTGGTTCGTCCCTCCCCGCGTCACCCGGCTCCGCGGCTCAGGCCTCGTCCTTCCCGCCCTTCCGATAATCGCCGCGGCTGAAATACTTTTCGAGCCACACGTACAGGCACACAAACAGGTACCGGCTTCCCATCTCCTTGATCTTGAGCTTGGCCTCGCCCGTGCGGCGATTGCGCCACGTGATCGGAATGACGGTCCACGTGTAGCCGCGCACGATCGCCTTCAACGGAAGCTCCACCGTCAGGTTGAAGTGCGGGGAAATCAGTGGACGACAACCCGCAATGACCTCTTTGCGATATGCTTTGAAAGCATTCGTAGTGTCGTTGAGCCGAATGCGAAACAGGATCCGCAGAAACAGATTGGCCAGACGGTTCAACACAAGCTTGTGTCGGGGATAGTCGATCACCCCCCCGCCCTTGATAAACCGGCTGCCAAACACGCAATCGAAGCCCTTGTTCAATTCCACCCAGTAACGCACGACATCCCGACAGTCATCCGACTCATCGGCCATCACGATCACCACCGCGTCGCCTTGCATTGCGTCCAGTCCGCAAATGATGGCCCTGCCAAATCCATTCGACCCTTGGTTTTGGACCGCGCTCAGAACGGGAATCCGCTTTTGAAGGTCCATCAGCAGCGGCCACGTCTTGTCGGTGCTCCCGTCATCCACCACGATAATCTGATGCGGCACATCGTGAAGCCGCAACTCCACGTGCAGGTGCTCCACGGTGGAGCAAATGCAGCCCTCCTCATTCCGTGCCGGGATCACCACGGAAAGCAACGACAACGGCGCCGCTGTTGGAGTGGGCTCGGTCATGTGTGGCTCGATAAACCCAACCATTCCGGGTGCGCCACCGCGTGCTCGGCGATCTCGTCCAAAATCTGGCCCACGGGCGTCGCCACTCGCCAGCCCCACAGCCGCTCCGCCCGGGACGAATCCAATACGATCCAGGGAAGATCGAACGGTCGCTGGCCACTGTCGCTTCCCACGGAGTGCGGACCAAACCGCTGTCGGCACCATTGGCTCAATTGCGCCAGCGACATGCTGCTGGCGATTCCTCCGCTCAAATTGATGATCTGCCCGGCCAGTTTGCCCGAACTCTGCATTTGATCGTGCAATAGTGGCGCCAGATCGCGCGGATGCAGACAATCCCGCACTTGATGGCCGTGCCCGCCAAAACCGATATAGGTAAGCGGCCGCTTCTGGCAGTACGAATGTACCCAGAACGAAAAAATACCCTGGTCCGGCTTCCCAAATTGACCCGCGCCTGCCAGGACCCCGCAACGATTGATGTATACGGGCAACCCAAACGCCGCTCCATACTCCAGCGCCAGAAGTTCCGATGTGAATTTCGAGCAGCCGTACAGGGACAAGGGAGGTTGGGTGCAAAACTCTTCGTTGATCCCTCGGTCAGTCCAACCCGGTAGCTTGATCTCGCGGTGCCGGGGCACAAACCCGTCGTTCATCACGTCCATCGGCGCGCTCGCCAGTGCCGCGATCGAATACACGCGGCTTGTGCTCAGCAACACCAGTCCGCCGGCGGAACGCTTGCAGTGTTCCAGCACGTTGACGGTTCCCAGCAGATTATGCTCGATGAGCTGGCGGCTGCTCGCCTGCCCGGTAACACCGGCGAGCACGCTCGGGTTCGCCGCGGCATCGATGACCCAGTTAACCGTCGGCAGAGATTCCAGATCGCTGGCGTTACGGACATCGCCGGGGAAGAACCGCACTCCGCATCTCTTGATCCGGGGCAGGTTGAGCTCGCTCCCGGCCCGGCTCAGGTTGTCCAGCCCGAATAACTGGCAGCCCGATGACCGCTTGGCCAATTCCTCCGCAATCGTGCTCCCCGTAAAACCGCAAACCCCGGTGATCAGTATCTTCATGATCTTCCAGTGCCGTTCTCGTCACAGTCTAGCGGCGATTCGCAGCACTGCCAACCAGCCGTTGACTCCAGGAGGCCGCGATCTCCTCGAATATTTGCGGCAGGGTCTTGGTAATCGACCACGATGGATAATGTTCCTTCATCTTGCGCAAGTCACTGTAATAGCAGATGTGGTCCCCGATGCGGTTCTGATCGACGTATTCGTAAATCTGTTTTCGCCCGCTCAGTTGCTTCACCATCGCAAACGCTTCGAGAATCGAGCACGAGTTCCCGCCACCACCGCCAATATTGTACACCTCGGCATACCGCGGATGGGAATAGAACTCGTAGATGAACGCGGCCACGTCTTCCGAGTGAATGTTGTCGCGGACCTGCTTGCCCTTGTACCCATAGACCTTGTAGGGCTTGCCCTCGAAGTTGCACTTGACCAGATAGCTGAGAAACCCGTGCAGTTCCACTCCGGAATGATTCGGCCCGGTCAGGCAGCCCCCTCGCAAACAGCAGGTCGGCATCCGAAAGTATCGTCCGTATTCCTGGACCAGTGTATCCGCGGCCAGTTTCGACGCCCCAAACAGCGAGTGCAATACCTGGTCCACACCGAATGACTCCGGAATCCCGTCCACAAACCGGGGATAATCGTACTCCCAGCGCGTTTCGAGTTCCTTCAAGCGAATCGTGTTGGGCCCGTCTCCGTAAACCTTGTTGGTCGATAGATAGACGAACGGCGATTCCGGACAGTGTCGCCGCGCCGCCTCCAGCATGTTCAACGTGCCGACGGCATTGGTGTCGAAATCCGCGAATGGCATGGAAGCGGCCAGATCGTGTGACGGTTGCGCCGCCGCGTGCACGATCAATTGGGGAGAAACATCCTTGACCGTCTGCTCGATGCCCGCCCGGTCCCGCACATCCACTTCGTAATGATGGAATTTGCGGATCGCTCCCTCGAGGCGGCGTTGGTTCCAGCGCGTGTCCCCTTGCGGACCAAAAAACACCGCCCGTTGGTTGTTGTCGATACCCGGAGACTTCAAACCCTCGCGCTGCGAAGTACAGGCAGACCTCGGACCCGATCAGCCCATTCGACCCCGTCACAAGAATCCTTCGTTTGCTAGAATTCGCGGCCATCCAGAGGCTTCTCCACTCCACGTAGCAACTTCATCATCCTTTCCCGCCCAGACTTCGTCAACCACATTTGATGAATAGCGTGCCGTGGCGGGCGCCCATCAACCCCTTCCACTTGCCAACCCGGACCACACGACGTTTCCCTGATCGTCAAACACCACTTTCGCAACGACGAACATCCCCTCTTCCACCGCTCCCCGTGGCATCTCCGAACGAAACCGCAGATCACGATAGCGCAACACGGTGTGACCATTCTCTTCGATTCTCTCCACGAGCGGAAACGCCGCGAACTGCCGAAACAATCTCACCGCCTCGGTCGCCTCCGCTTTCGGCAAGAGCTTGTCGTCGTGAAACGGCACGAAGGTGTCGTTGCGGAAGCCGTCCGTCCAGTGGTCCGCCACGCCGTCATCACGCACGATCGTCCAATGCAACGGGTCCATCAACAGAGGAAATGCATCGGTTCGTCCCGTCTCGCGTCTGGCCTCATACGCCTGCAGCGCGTACGCCCGCGACGCGCCACAAAACAGAAAATAGACGCCGACCGCTCCCAACGCCCCTCGCGCCACCCACGCCCGCTGCGTCCACACCGCCGCCACGGTTCCGACCAGCAGGATCGCCCACACGTACACGTCCACAATGAATACCCAGCTCAGCGCCAGCCGCGCATCGCTTAATGGCCAGAACAATTCGGTCCCGTAGTTCGTCAGCCAGTCCATCACCAAATGCGATGCGATCCCCGCGACCGCCGCCCACCATAACAATCGAAAACTCTTCCGGTCCCAGATCAACCAAAACACCCACGCTACCAGCGCCGCCCATACCGGCCATAGGATCGCCGAATGCGTGAAACTTCGATGCCACCGAAAATACGTGTCGCGTCCGAAGAATGCCGTCAGGATATCGATGTCGGGGAATTCCGCCGCCGCGACGCACGTCCACAGCGCCGCCCGGCCCGATTCACTCCCCCCGCGCTGCCGAAACCCGCAGTACCCGATCAACGCCCCTGTCAACCCATGCGCAATGTTGTCCACGAGGGCAAGAGTAGCCGCGAAACGAGTCCCCGTAAAGCAGGCTCCCACGCTTCACACGCTTGGCCAACTCGTGAGGGCGAACAAATTGGAGTAGCCCCGGGGAAAACACGCTTGACGCGCCGCCGGTGGCATAGGATGAAAGGGGTGCGGAAATGCGAGCACAATGAAATCCGTTCGATTGGGAATCATCGGCCTCGGCAACATGGGCTCGGGACACGCCGACAAACTATTGTCCGGCGCAGTCCACCGCTGCGACCTCGCTGCCGTGTGCGATCCCGCCCCGGAGAAATTCGCGCGCTTCCCGAAGGCCAAAGGCTTCACGCGCAGTGAAGAGTTGGTTCGCTCCGGCACCGTCGATGCCGTGCTCATCGCCACCCCGCACTACGATCACACCACCATCGGCATCGACGCCTTGCAACACGGCCTGCACGTGCTCGTCGAGAAACCGATTTCCGTCCACAAAGCCGATGCGCAACGCCTCATTGCCGCGCACCAGAATCCGAAACAAGTCTTTGCCGCCATGTTCAATCAACGCACCGATCCCTATTACCAAAAGGTGCGCGAGCTCATCCAACATGGCGAACTCGGCCGGGTCCGACGCGTGAACTGGATCATCACGAATTGGTTCCGCACCGAGGCGTACTACAAACTCGGCAGTTGGCGCGCCACGTGGGCCGGCGAAGGCGGCGGCGTGCTCCTGAATCAATGCCCGCACAATCTCGACCTGTTCCAGTGGCTGTTCGGTATACCCAACCGCGTCCGCGGGTTCTGCCGCTTCGGCCGCTACCACGATATCGAGGTGGAGGACGACGTGACCGCGTACTTCGAGTACGCCGACGGCGCGGCCGCCGTGTTCATCGCCTCCACGGGGGAAGCGCCCGGCACCAATCGCCTCGAAGTCGCCGCCGAGAACGGACGCCTCGTGTTCGAGAACGATGTCCTCTTGTTCACGAAAAATGAGACGCCCATGTCGGAGTTCAGCCGCGCCGCCACCAAGGCATTTGCCACCCCGGCCACCAACGAGCTGAAGTTCACCTTCCCCGACCACGGCGGACAGCACGTCGAGGTTTTCCAGAATTTTGTCGAACGCCATACTCGACGGCACACCGTTGATCGCGCCCGCCCCGGAAGGCATTCATTCCGTGGAACTCGCCAACGCCATCCTCTTTTCTTCCGCCCGAAACCAAACCGTCGATCTGCCACTGGACGCCGCCGCTTACGAGAAGCATCTCAAGGAAAAGTTTCCCGCGTCGCGCTTCAAAAAAGGTGCGCCTCGTAAACCCGGCACGGTGGCGGACGATCTAGCCAGTTCCTTCCATCGATGAAAATCAAACAAGTCGCCGCTCAATTGTATACCGTCCGCGATTTCGCGAAAACACCGCCCGAGATCGCGCAAACCCTGAAGAAAATCCGCGCCATCGGTTACGAAGCCGTCCAGCTCAGTGGGCTCGGCCCGATGCCCGAAAGGGAGCTGGTCGCGCTGCTCAAAGACGAAGGCCTAGTCTGCGCCGCCACACACGAGGACGGGAACATGATCCTCAACGAACCGCAGCGCGTCGTCGAACACCTCCAGAAACTCGGCTGCCCGCTCACCGCGTACGCCTGGCCCGCCGGCATCAGCTTCGACACGCTGCCTGACGTGAAAGCATTTGCCAAACGACTCAATGCGGCGGGCAAAGTATTGCACGATGCCGGTCAGGTACTCTGCTACCACAATCATCACATCGAGTTTCGTCGCCTGGCCGGTAAACCCATCCTCGAAATCCTCTTCGCCGAGACCGACCCGCGTTACCTGCAGGGCGAACCCGACACCTACTGGGTCCAGCACGGTGGCGGCGACCCGGTCGAGTGGTGCACCCGTCTCAAGAATCGGTTGCCCATCCTGCACATGAAGGATTACACCGTGACGACCGAGAACAAGGTCACCTTCGCCGAAATCGGCAATGGCAACCTGAATTGGAAGCGGATTATACCAGCCGCCGAAGCCGCCGGCTGTAAATGGTTCTGCATCGAGCAGGATACCTGCCCGGGCGACCCGTTCGATTCGCTGAGGCAAAGCTTCGAATACACGCGAGACCACATATGCTCCGGCTAGCCGCGTTCGCCGACGAAATTTCGCCCGACCTCGATGTCCAGATTGCGACCTGCCGGAAGCATGGCATAACGCATATTGAATTGCGCGGCGCCGCAGGCAAGAACGTCCTCGATTTCGACAAGTCGCTGCGCGCCGACATCGAACACAAACTCGCTGACAACGGCCTCGCCGTCATCGGCATCGGTTCCCCCATCGGGAAAGTGAAGCTGAGCGAGCCGTTCGAACCCCATTTCGAGCGGTTCAAGATCGCGGTCGAATTGGCCGAGTTCTTCGACGCGCCGTTTGTCCGCATATTCAGTTACTACGAAGCGTTTCCCCATGGCCGCGACGAGGTCATCCGCCGCCTCAGACAGAAAGTGGAGTATATCCTGGCGTACCGTCCCGTGCTCGTCCACGAAAACGAGAAAGACATTTACGGCGAACGCGGCCCGGCGTGTCTCGATCTGCATCGGAGCATCGACTCGCCCAAATTTCGCGCCGCCTTCGATTTCGCCAACTTCGTCCAGGCAGGAGACAATCCGCTCGATAACTGGCCGTCTCTCAAGCCGTATACCGTCCACATTCACATCAAAGACGCGCTGAAGGGGAGTGGCAAGGTCGTGCCCGCAGGCGAAGGCGATGGACACATCCCCGAAATCCTCAAGGACGCCTACGCCAGCGGCTATCGCGGATTCCTGAGCCTCGAACCGCATCTGGCAGCCGCCGGGCAATTCTCGGGCTTCTCCGGCCCGAACCTGTTTGGCGTCGCGGCTAAAGCACTGCGTAAGGTGGCGAAAGAAAACGGAATTCCGCTGGCTTCGTAACTTCGCGATCTTAACTCTGGCTCAGCCGCTTCTTGGGCTCGGCATACAGCATCTCATGCGCTTCCCGTAGAATCTGCGGAATCCGCGCCGCGAACGGGCTCTTCGCAACCGCCGTCAGCAGTTGGCGTTCGTCTTCCAGCTTGCTGGCCATTTCGCCGGGGAACCAGTGCCCGCCATTGCCGCTGAGCAGGTTGTAACGCATCTTGCCCCACTCGACGAGTCCGAGCGACTTCGCGTACATCCACAACCGCGCAATCTCGATAATGTTCACCTGGTTCGGCGCCTCGGTAAACTCCGGCAAGCCCTCGGTCCAATGCGCGCACCAATCTGCCCCGAGTTCGCGGTCTATTTCCGCGCGTAGTCGGCGTTCGGCCGGCGCGATGGTCTCGGCTGGATGGTCATAGAACTTCAGCGCCTCAATGTGCTCATCAAAGTCCGTCGGGCGCGACGCCCCGCAACTGAGCGTGTGGACCTCGGGCCGGGCCAGACAATACAAATCATTGAACTGCATCGGCGTCAGCGGCGCGCATAACTCCGCCATCTTCGTCGGCCGGCTCTGCAGCATCCCGCCTTTGTCGTTCGGGCTGATAATGAACACGCCCACGTCGCGTTTCGTCGCGGCCAGCACCGACGACCAGTTCAGTGGGTTGACAAAGTACCAATGCAGGTTCACGTAGTCGAATTCGTCCGATTCAATCGCCCTTGTGATCACCCGCGGCACCGCGTGCGTGGAAAACCCGATGAACCGGACGCGCCCGTCCTTCTGGAGTTGCCGCGCGGCTTCCAGGCAACCGCCGCGCCGCAACGTGAACTCAAGCAATTCCTCGTTGTTGATGCCATGGATGCCCAGGAAATCAACGTAATCCAATTGCAGGTTCGTCATCGACTGCTCGAACGTGGCCAGAAACTCTTTTGTGTCCGCACGTGGGCTGACTTTGGTTTGCACGATCATGCTCGTGCGGGGCAATCGTGGGAGAATCCGTCCCAATTGCACTTCCGAGGTGCCGTACCCTCGGGCCGTTTCAATATGGTTGATGCCCAACTCCAGCGCTCGCTGAATCGTGGCTTCGAGGTTGGCCTGGCCTGCGGGAGTGACGCCCCCAGCCTCTTCGTCTTTCCAAGAATGCTGATAGCGCATTCCCCCGCACGAGATGACCGGAATCTGCAGGTTCGTCCGCCCAAAACGGCGGTATTTCATCGGGGTGGTCATTCGTGTGTTTCTTCCCCGGAACCCCTTCCAGCCATCACATCATGCTGGAACTTCCGGCGGCGACGAAACGCTTTGAGCCGGCCCGCGAAATACGGCCCGAAAAACAGCAGATAATTGGCGTACATCACCAGCAGGTACAGTCGCCCCAGCCACGAATTGAAAATCAGCGACCAGATAATGAACGCCACCGACACCCACGCCAACCATTTCATTTTGACGGGCAGTATGAAGAACAGAAGGATCTGATAGTCGGGCGCAATCGTGGCCGCTGCGAGAAAGAGCGTCGATTGTAATTCGATTATGCTCCCTATCCGCACGTCGAACGCAAACGAAAACGCGATGGTGAGCAACACGGCAACCAACACGTACAGCGTCGTCCGAAATTCTCCCCATTCCTGTTCGATGCCGTTGATAATGAAGTACAGGAACCACAACGCGAACACCATCCACAGCGGACTGAGCGTCAGGGGCACCGCCAGGAATGTGACGAGCCGCCAGAGTTCGCCATGAAGCACCAGATATGGGTCAAGAATCAGTAAGCCGAGTGCTTGCGGATTCGCCAGCACAAGAAGAAGCCCGAGTCCCTGCGCCCCGACGGGGTACAGGGCAAGGTTCGGAATTCCCAATCCCGGCATCAGGCATTCGAGCCGGTCGATCCATTTTGGCGTCTGGCCATCAAGCATGGCCGCAGTTTACCCGCCGAGCCAGGCTTGTCACGACAGGAAAATGCAGTCCTACTTCTTGCCGGTGCCGCGCTTACGGGCAGCGTAGATCGTGGCGATGCTGCTCAGCCAGAGCAGGACAACGGTCGGTTCGGGCACGACGAGACTGGCGTCACTCGTGAGCAAATGCAGGCCGGCATCGCCCAACAGCGTGACCTGCGAAGAACTGAACGCGTTCGACGAGATGAAGTAAATCTGGACATCGTTGCTGATGATGAGCTGTGCCCCGGGATCGAGATCCAGTTGATTTACAAACAATGCGGATTCCAACCCGCCGGGATCGACGCCGCCATCCACCTCCGCACCGGCCACCTCCGTCGTGCTGCCGATCTCCAGGGTGCCCAACGCGAAGTTGTTCTCGAACTGAAACAGCGCGTTCGTGGCCGCCACGCCGACATACGCGGCGCCGAACCCGCCCGAGACGTTGAGATTGCCGATGTTGCTGCCGGCGGCATACATCGTCTGCGTCAGCGACAGCGTCGCATTGAAGACGAATTTCGCCGTCACCGTATTGAAGGTATTCGATTGTGCGCTCTGGTTCACAAAGCTGGCCACCTGGCTGCCGTTGTTCGTGAAGACATACACGTCGCCCGCACTCGCCTGGATATAACCGCTGCTGGTGAGCGTGTAGGTGTTCTGGAAAACATTGGTCGTCGGGTCCGTGATCCACGCGCCGCTGTTCACAACCGTGCCGGCGAACGTACCCATGCTATTCGCCATTGCCAGAGTGCCCTGGTTCACAAACGCCCCGCCGACAACAAGGTTGCCCGAATTCGCCGTGACCAAACCACCGGACAGGTTGACCAGCGAGCTGTTCAACGTGAGCGCCTGGCTCGCATTGTTGGCCAGGATCTGGCCGCTATTGTAAACATTCGGTGTGATGGTGCCGTACCCACTGATGATGTGCGACGTATTGTTGCTAATGTCCCCGCCGATGACCGTCCCGCCGGAAAGAATGACCCGGCCATTGTTCAGCCACGGTGTAACACCGTTGGCCTGCAACGTGCCGCCCGTGCTGGCTTCCAGCGTCCCGGTCGCCTGGTTGCCGCTCAGCGCCTGGACGTACAGCAACCCGTTCGTGGCGCGGACGTAGCCGGGGTTGGACAACGTGGAGCCGATCGTGCCGTTGCCGGAGACGGTCCCGTAATTGACCAGGGCGCCGCTGTTAATCGCGCCACCGTTCATGGTCGTCAACGCGGTCACATTCAGCGTCCCACCGCTGACCGTCACGGTCTTGCCACTGCCCACGATCATGTTCGCGGCGATGGTGCCATTGCCGCCAACCGTCCCATCCACCGTGAACGTGCCGCCCGTAAGCACGCCGCCGTTGATCGAGACCGTACCCGCGCTCCCATTGCTCCAAGCGGAGGCAACATTGAGGGTGCCGAGGATATTGACGATGCCGTTTTGGAAGGGGATGGCCGTCAATGTCAATGTGCCCCCGCCGGAAGCAGTGATTGTCGCGCCACTGTTGTTGATCACGGATGGACTGAAAGTGCCGAAACCGGTTACGCTACCCGCGTTGGTCAGTTGCCCGCCGATCACGCTGCCTCCCAGCATGCTCAAGAAGCCGCCGTTCTGCCAGTTGAGCACTGAGTTGAACGTGGCGGCGTTGGCCACCGTGATCGTGCCTGACTGCGTGAGGGCGTTGACCAGATTCAACGTACCGTTCGTGGCCACCAGTGAGCCGGCGTTAACCATGGCATTGGAAATCGTGCCGAAACCAACCACGAGGGCCGACGAGGTGTTCGTCATCGTGCCGCCGCTTGTAAACCCGCCATTGAGCAGGATTGTCCCGTTGTTCAGCCACGTCGGGGCCACGGCCAGTTGGGTATTGGTCGCGATATTTACCGTGCCGTTCTGAGTGAACGAAGTGGTCGCCTGCAAGGTCCCGTTTGTCACAAAGATCAGGTCGTTGTTGACGACGCTCTGGACGCCGCCGAAACCGGTGATCGTGCCTGCGTTGGTAACGGTCGAGCCGGTGATATTCCCGCCGAGCATGGCGACCGTGCCGCTGTTCTGCCACGCCGTGAGAACGTTCAACGTGCCGCCATTCGTGACGATGACCGTGCCGTTCTGCATCAGCGCCAGCGCCAGGGTCAACAAACCCGAGTCCGCCGTCAGTGTCGCCCCGGCGTTGTTGACCAATTGCGGGTTGATCGTGCCGAAGCCTTCGAGGCTGCTGGCGTTGGTGACGCTCGCACCGATCACCGTGCCGCCACGCATCTTCATCGAACCACTGTTCTGCCAGGCCTGCAGCACATTTAATGTCGCCGCATTGCTGATGACCACGCTTCCCAACTGCGCCGGCGCAACCGTCAACGTCAATGTCCCCCCGTTGGCCGTCAGCGTCGCGCCCGCGTTGTTGACCAGTTGTGGCGTAATGGTACCGAAACCACTGACGTTGGCCGCATTCGTAATCGTCGATCCGATCGCCGTGCCGCCCGACATACTCAACAGACCGCCGTTTTGCCACGCCTGCTGCACGTTCAGCGTGCCGCCGTTGGCCACTGCGAATGCACCGAGTTGGCTCGGCGCCACCGCCAGCGTCAACGCGCCGCCGGTTGCCGTGACCGTGCCGCTGGTGGCATTCTGCACTACCGGAGTAATTGTCCCGAAGCCGACGATGGTCAACGCATTCGCAATGCTCGAGCCGATCGCCGTGCCGCCTTGCAGGTTCAGCGTGCCCCCGTTCTGCCAGGCTTGCAGCACGTTCAATGTCGCCGCGTTACTGATGATGACACTGCCCAACTGGCTTGGCGCGACCGTGAGTGTCAACGTGCCGCCGTTGGCTGTCACCGTGGCGCCACTGTTGTTGCGTATCAACGGTGTGATCGTGCCCGAACCGAAGATCGCGCCGGAGTTCGTCACGGTGGAACCAACCAGGCTACCGCCTTGCAGATCCACCGCACCACTGTTCAGCCACGCCTGCTCCACATTCAGCGTGCCGGCATTGGCGATGTTGACCCACCCGTTTTGAGTGGGCGCGGCAACCAACGTCAACGAACCCGCCCCTGAGGCAGTCAATGTACCGCCTCCCATGTTCACGAGTTGGCTCGAAATCGTGCCAAACCCGCTCACTAATCCCTCGTTGGTCACCGCGCCACCCGTTAGTCCACCACCCAGGATATTCACTGTCCCGTTCGTGTTCACCCAGGACGACACCACGTTCAGTGTGCCGTCGTCGGTAATCGTGAACAGCCCCAGATTCTGGACGGTCTCACCCGCATTCGTAGCCACATTCAACAGTCCGTTCGTCGCCAACACCACGCCCGGCGTGTCGTTGTACAACGAACTCGAAATCGCCCCGGGCCCGGTGATGCTGCTCTCGTTGGTAATTACGCTTCCGCCCAGCAGTAACCCGCCGCCGTTGAGTACAATCGTCCCGTTATTCACCAGGAACTTGTTGGTCAACAAGATTGTCGAGGTCGCCGTGCTGTTGCTGAGCAACCCGGCGTTGGCGTTGCTTTGCAGGCCCAGCGAGAAGATGCCATTGCTGGCCACAATCTTGCCGGTCGCGAGATTGGCCACGCTTAACTTCTGTGTGCCAACGCCATAGATCAAGCCGTTGTTGACGTTGGTAATCACGCCCGCGCCACCATTGATCGTCAGGAATCCGCCCTGCAGCGCCACGGTGCCCTGGTTGACGATGGCCGACCCACCACCGCTGACCGTCAACGACAGCGTCGCCGCGCCGTTGATCTGGTTGTTCGCTCCCAACAGACCGTTGTTGGTCACCCCGATCGTCGCGGTCAGATTGCTCAGGCCGCTGATCGGCGCTTGCGCCACGAACGACGCCAGCGTACCGGCGTTTACAATCGGGAAACTGGCCACGTTGCCGACGCCGGCGATGATGTCAAAGTTGGTGATCGTGCCCGCGCCGCCGTTGAACAAGATCGTACCCCCGGACAGCGACACCGTGCCCTGATTGATCAATACGCTGCTGGCCTGGAGAATGTTCAATACCGCGTTGGAACTGGCCGTGCCGATGGTCGCCGAATTGTCGTTGGTGAAACTGGTCAGACGCACCGTCTGGGTCCCGATGCCGGAGATGCTGCTGGCGTTGGCGAAGATCTTCCCGTTATTGACCACGCCGCCGCCATCAATCGTGCCGTACCCGCTGATGAACGTGGCGTTGGTGATCGCCGCGTTGGTGACGACGCCGCCGAGCATCATGATCGTGCCACTGTTGACCCACGCCTGCGCCGCATTGAGCGTCGCGCCATTGTTGACGGTGATCAAACCCGTCTGCGTCGGCGCGACCACGAGCGAAAGCGTCCCGTTGTTGACATTGACGCTGCCGCTATTGGCCAGCACCCCGCTGATCGTGCCGCTGCCGTTGAGAATGACGTCACCGGAGTTGACGAGCGTGTTGCTGACCGCGCCCATGAACGCAAACGTGCCCGTGTTGGTGACCGGCCCGGTGAAGAACGTGTTCTGCGATGCAAATACGGTGGCCGCGTTGCTTAGCCCGCTGCTGAAGGTTGCGCCCGCCGCGCCGTTGGTCAGCACTCCCGTGCCGCTGACGATCATGTGCGAACCCGTGTACGTATTACCCGCGAGATCGAAGCTGCCGCCCGTGACCGTGGCTGTCCCATCGATCGTCGCGTTGGACGAGACAAAATAGCCCGCGCTCTGCAGGTAGGTCCCGCCAATGGTTCCGTGAAGCGCGATGGTCCCGGTATTGGTAACCGAGCCGTTGACCTGCGCGGCATCCACGGAGATCAGCGCCAGCGAACCCGAGTTGCTGATGCCCCCGGTGAGCAGCGGAGTGTCCCCGTCGGGGTTCCATGTCAGCCACTCAAATGTTCCGTTGTTCACCAGACTGTTGCTGATGATGCCGGTTTGGTACCAGGTACCGTTGTTGACAACGAGTCCGTTGATTTGCACCTGCGCACTCACGAAGAAATCCACTGTCCCGGAATTGGTGATGTTGCCGTTGAGGATCGCGGCGCCTCCGCCGTTCTGCAGCACGGCGCCGTTGCCGATGACCAGTTGACCGTTGGTCATGACGTTCCCCTCCAGGTCAAGGGTGCCGCCGTTGATCGTGGTGGCGCCCGTGATCGTGGCGTTGCCACTCAGGGTGAAACTGCCCGTCGTCTGCAGCAGGTTGTTGCTGATCGTGCCGCCCCAGTTCATGTAGTCCTGATTGACCACAAACGACGTGATCAATCCTGATCCACTCAGTTCGGGACCGGTATTGGTCAACGTCCCGCCACTGACCAGCCCGCCGGCGGCAATGTTAAGCGTGCCGCCGTTGGCCCAATTGGGCGTGACGTTTAACGCACCCGAGCCAGTCACGCTGATGCCGCTGCCCGTTTGCGCGGTGGGCGCGCTCAGCATCGTCAAGGTGCCGCCAGTCGCCGTGATCAAACCAGCGTTGACCACTGTGTTCGAGATCGAGCCGAAACCGCTGATGTTACCGCTTGCCGTATTCGTGACGGTGCCGCCGGCCAGCACCCCGCCGCTGATCTGCAACGAGCCCCCATTCGCCCATACCGGGTTGACCGTAAGCGTGCTCGCCGCAACGTTGATCGTCCCGCTGTTAAGCGGGGCCGCCGTCAGCGTGGCGTTGTTGTTCAGATTGAAACTGCCGCTGTTGACCAGGCCATTGCTGATCGCTCCTTGGAAGAACATCGCCCCCGTGTTGGTCACCGGCCCGTTGAAGAAGGTATTGGCCGTCACCGCCACGGTCGCCGCGTTGCTCACCCCGCCATTGAACGTCGCCCCAGCCACACCGTTTGTCAGGACAGCCGAGCCACCAAGGATCATCAACCCGTTGGTGTAGGTCTGGCCGTTGAGATTGAATGTCCCGCCGTTGATCGTGGCCGTTTTCGTGATGGTGGCGGTATTGTTAAGCGTGACAGTGCCTGCGCCGGAGTTGACGAAGTTGTTGCTCACCACCACACCTTGGAAGAAGAACCCGCCGGTGTTGGTCACAATGCCGTTGAAGAATACGGGGGCGGAGACGAAGAACGTGGCCGCATTGCTGAGGCCGCCGTTGAAGGTGGCAACGCCCCTGCTATTGGTCAATACGCCCGTGCCCCCGACGATCATCAAGCCGTTGGAATAGGTGCCGCCATCGAGGTCAAACAGGCCGCCGGTGACGGTGGCCGTGCCGGTCACGGTGCCGGTGCCGCTAATAATGTTGGTGCCGCTGGTTTGCTGGAAATTGCTGACCAGGCCGCCCAACACCACGTTGCCCTGATTGACCAGCAGGGTGTTGATCGTGCCGAGGTTGGTGACGGTGCCGCTGGCCAGATTGGTGAAGTTGCCTCCACTTACCGTACCGCCCGCGGCAACACTGACGGTGCCGTTGTTGGTCCAGGCCGGGGTGACGCTGAGGGTGCCCGGACCACCGCCGTCGGCAACGACGACCACACCCTTCTGCTGCGGGCCGGTGCTCAGCGTGAGCGTGCCGTTGGTGACCACCAGCAGGCTGTTGTTGACCAGTTGTGCCGTAATGGTGCCGAAACCACTGACGTTGGCAGCGTTCGTAATCGTCAACCCAATCGCCGTGCCGCCCGACATGCTCAACAGCCCGCTGTTCTGCCATGCCGCAAGCACGTTCAACGTGCCGCCGCTGGCCACTGCGAACGTGCCAAGCTGGCTCGGCGCCACCGCCAGCGTCAACGTGCCACCACTGGCGGTAATCGTCGCCCCGCTATTGTTGAGCACTTGTGGAGTAATTGTCCCAAAACCGGTGATCGTCGAGGCATTCGTAATGCCCAAGCCGATCGCCGTGCCGCCCTGCAGGTTCACCGTCCCGCTGTTTTGCCACGCCTGCAGCACATTCAATGTCGCCGCATTGCTGATGACCACGCTTCCCAACTGCACCGGCGCAACCGTCAACGTCAATGTCCCGCCGTTGGCCGTCACCGTAGCCCCGACGTTGTTGAGCACTTGCGGTGTAATGGTGCCGAACCCACTGACGTTGGCCGCATTGGTAATCGTCGGCCCAATCGCCGTGCCGCCAGCCAGGCTCAACAGACCGCCGTTTTGCCACGCTTGCTGCACGTTGAGTGTCGCGGCATTATTCACGGTTATGGCGCCAAGTTGCGTCGGCGCCACTGCCAGTGTTAGCGTGCCGCCATTGGCGGTAATCGTCGCTCCGCTGTTGTTCTGCACTTGTGGAGTGATCGTCCCAAAACCGGTGATCGCCGAGGCATTCGTAATTCCCGAGCCGATGGCCGTGCCACCCTGCAGGTTTACTGTGCCGCCGTTCTGCCAGGCCTGCACGACGTTCAGCGTCGCCGCGTTGCTGATGACCACACTACCGAGTTGGGTTGGCGCCACCACCAGCGTCAATGTCCCGCCGTTGGCCGTCACCGTGCCGCTCGCGTTGTTGACCAGTTGCGGTGTGAGCGTGCCCGAGCCGATGATCGTGCCGGAGTTCGTCACGGTGGAACCAACCAGGCTGCCGCCTTGCAGATCCACCGCACCACTATTCAGCCACGCCTGATCCACGTTCAGCGTGCCGGCGTTGGCGATATTGACCCACCCGTTTTGAGTGGGCGCGGCAACCAGCGTCAACGAACCCGCCCCGGAGGCAGTCAGTGTACCGCTTCCCATGTTCACGAGCTGGCTCGACATCGTGCCAAACCCGCTCACCAATCCCTCGTTGGTCACCGCGCCACCCGTCAGCGCACCACCCAGAATGTTCACCGTCCCGTTCGTATTTACCCAGGAGGACACCACGTTCAGCGTACCGTCACTGGTGATCGTAACAGTGCCGAGATTCTGAACTGACGCCCCGGCGTTGGTCGCGACGTTCAGCACCCCGTTCGTTATCAACATCACGCCCGGCGTATCGTTGTACAGCGAGCTTGAAATCGCCCCGGGCCCGGTGATGCTGCTCTCGTTGGTAATCACCCCGTTCATCAACAGTCCGCCGCCGTTGAGAACAATCGTCCCATTGTTCTTCAAGAACGCGTTCGTCAGCTGAATCGTCGAAGCCGCCGTGCCGTTGCTGAGCAACCCGGCGTTGGCATTGCTTTGCAGACCCAACGAGAAAACCCCGTTGCTGGCCACAATCTTGCCGGTCGCCATGTTCGCCACGCTCAACTTCTGTGTGCCAACCCCATAGATCAGACCGTTGTTGACGTTCGTAATCACACCCGCCCCGCCGTTGACCGTCAGGAACCCACCCTGCAACGCTACCGTGCCCTGATTGACAATCGCCGATCCGCCACCGCTGACCGTCAACGACAGCGTCGCCGCGCCATTGATCAGGTTGTTGGCTCCCAGCAGGCCGTTGTTGGTCACCCCGATGGTCGCGGTCAGATTGCTCAGACCGCTGATCGGCGCTTGCGCCACAAACGACGCCAGCGTGCCGGCGTTGACGATTGGGAAGTTGGCCACATTGCCCACACCGGCGATGGTATTGAAATTGGTGATCGTACCTGCGCCGCCGTTGAACAGGATTGTACCGCCGGACAGCGATACCGTGCCCTGGTTGATCAACACGTTGCCGGCCTGGAGAATGTTCAATACCGCATTGGAACTGGCCGTGCCGATGGTCGCCGCGTTGTTGTTGGTGAAGCTGGCCAGACGCACCGTCTGGGTCCCAATCCCCGAAATGCTGCTGGCATTGGCGAAGATGTCCCCGTTGTTGACCACCCCACTCCCATCAATCGTGCCATACCCGCTGATGAAGTTGGCGTTGGTGATCGCTGCGTTGGTGACCACACCCCCGAGCATCAGAATCGTGCCGCTATTCACCCACGTCTGCAAGGCATTGAGTGTCGCGCCCGCATTGACTGTGATCGTGCCGGTCTGCGTCGGCGCCACAACCAATGACAGCGTCCCGCCGTTGACATTGATGCTGCCGCTATTGACCAGTTGCGGAGTGATCGTGCCGAAACCACTAATGATCGACGAATTCGTAATGCCCGACCCAATCGCTGTGCCGCCGGACAAGTTGATCGTCCCGCTGTTCTGCCAGGCCTGCTGCACGTTCAGCGTGCCGCCGTTCGCCACCACGAACGTACCGAGTTGGCTCGGCGCCACCGCCAGCGTCAACGTGCCGCCACTGGCTGTAATCGTCGCACCGCTGTTGTTGAGCACTTCCGGTGTAATGGTGCCGAACCCGCTGACGTTGGCCACATTCGTAATCGTCGATCCGATCGCCGTGCCGCCCGACATGCTCAACAGACCGCTGTTCTGCCAGGCTTGCTGCACGTTCAGCGTGCCACCATTGGCCACGACAAACGTACCAAGTTGGCTCGGCGCTACCACCAGCGTGAGGGTCCCGCCATTGGCGTTCAACGTACCGTTGTTGATGACTGGAGCGGTGATCGTGCCGGAGCCGCCGACAAAGCCATTGGCCAGGTTGGTGATGTTACCGCTGTTGAGCGTGCCACCGCTGAGGTTGATGGTGCCGAAGTTGGTGATGAGCGCGCTGCCGACACCCGCCGCGCCGAACGTCAGCGTCGCGCCCGCGCTGGCCCCGATCGTACCCGCATTGCCGAACGTGTTGGCGTTGGTGAACTGCAATTCGACCACCGTACTGGTGGCCAGGATGCTGCCCCCGAGAAGGTTCACGACCTGGGAGGCGTTCTGGATGATGCCGCCGCCGGTAATTGTGCCCCCCGATTTGTTCGTCAGACTTGCCCCACCGAGGTTCAATATCGCGTTGTTGCCAGCCGCTCCCTGTAGATTGATCGTGCCGAAGTTGGTAAGAGCGGAAGCTCCCGGCAGGGTCAGCGTGCCGCCCGCCCCAATCGTGACCGTGCCGCCCTGCGCCACGAAGTTGCTGACGCTGAACGTGCCGTTGGTCGCCAGGATCGTGCCCAGATTGAAGACCCCGGCGGCGTTGATCGTGCCCGCGCCCGAATTGGCCATCAATTCCCCGGCCGCATTGGTCAGGTTGGCGGTGCTCTGGTACGTCCCGCCGGCCACCATCAGCGTGCCCTCGTTGACAAACAACGCGGTGTTGGTCAGTGCGCCCTCGACCTGGATGGTCGCGCCGGTGTTGAATAGTGAACTGATCGAGCCGCCGTTCACGAACGTCAACGTGGAGGCCGACGTGCCGGCCACGGCCCGATATGTACCCGCACCGGTCGCGGCCCCGACCAAATTCAGGTTGCCATTGGTGGCAGTGACAATGCCAGCGTTGACCAGTTGGTTGGAAACCGTACCGAAGCCAACCACACTCGCGCCGCTGTTGTTGGCCAGGTTGCCGCCGGCCAGCACCCCGCCACCGAGTTGGACCGTGCCCGCATTGGCCCACGCCGGGTTGACCGTCAACGTGCTCCCGTCAATGTTGATCGTTCCGCTGTTGGCCGGCGCGACCGTCAACGTGGCGTTGTTGTTGAGATTGAAGCTGCCGCTGTTGACCAGGCTATTGCTGATCGCGCCTTCGAAGAACATCGCCCCCGTGTTGGTCACCGGGCCATTGAAGTACGCGTTCTGCGACACGAACACCGTCCCGGCGTTGGTCAGGCCGTTGTTGAGCGATGCGCCGGCTACGCCATTGGTCAACCCGCCTCCGCTGGTAATCGTCACCGAGCGAGCCGTCACGGCCTGCCCATTCAGGTCCAGCGTGCCGCCGCTGCTGACGCTCACCGCGGAATTGGCGGACAGGCCGCCCGAGGAACCGGCTTGCAAAACACCCGCCGCCACGGTCGTTGCCCCGCCGTAGGTATTGGTGCCGCTGAGCGTGAGAACACCCGTACCGGTCTTGGTCAGGGCCAGTGTGCCGCTGCTGTTCTGGATCGTGCCGGCGAATACGCTGGTGGCATTGTTGTTGCCCACCGTCAACGTGGGTGTGCTGCCACCCGAATTATCCACCGTGCCGGTCCCGCTCAGGCCGTTGATCGCGTCGCTAAACCCAGCCATATCCAGCGTGCCGTTGTCGGTCACGTTGCCCGCGCTCGCGCCATCGGGAATAACATTGTTGGCGCCCAGCTTCAACGTGCCGGCGCGATGGTGGTCGCGCCCGAGTAGGCGTCGCCATTGTTGGCCAGAATCAGAATGCCGCTCCCGTCCTTGGTGAGGGTGGTGACGGTGGACGGAATCGCGGCGGAGAACAAGGTGTTGCCCGCACCGCCGATGGTCAAACCGAAATTGCCGCCGGTGATGGATGAACTGATCGTGAGCGTGCCCGAGTCGGAATTGATGCGCGTGGCGCTGCCGAGCGTGATGCCGCCGGAATACGTGTTGTTTCCGCTCACGTTCTCCAATGCCCCGCCGTTGGACAGGCCCGTGCCGTTGAGGGTCAACGGCACGGCCGCGAAGGAGATACCGCCTTGTAATTGCAGCGCACCGCCGCTGTTGACTGTGGCGTGGGACGAGTTCGGGCTCAGCGCGTTGGCATTCTGGATGTTCAATGCCCCCGCGTTGATCGTGGTGACACCGGTATAAGTGTTGCTGCCCGTGAGCGTCAACACTCCGGTGCCGACCTTGGTCAGCGAAAGAGCATAGTCGGGGTACGTGTATAACAGCAGACCGCCGTAGGTCGTGCTGGTGTTGTCCGACCCGACGGTCAGCGTGACCGCGCCGTAGCCGCTGTCCTGGATCGCGCCGCTGTTGCCCGAGAGGTCCCCGATCGACAGGCTGTACGCGTTCATGTTCAACGTGCCGCCGTTCATGGTGAGTCCACCCGAACCCAACGCCGTGGAGCTGCCCGCCTGGATCGTGCCCGAGTCGATCGTGGTGCCGCCGCTGTAGCTGTTGTTGCCGCTGAGGGTCTCCGTACCGGTGCCAGCTTTCACCACCGCCATCGTCCCGGTGCCGGTACTGTGGTCGGTGATGGTGCCGGAGTATGTGGGCGAATCGTTGTTGAACCCAAAGGTGATCGTGCTCGCGCCACCCCCGTTGTTCAGGATCGTGCCGCCGGTGCCGGTAAGTCCGCCCATCATCGCGCTAGTCCCATTGAAATCGAAGGTGCCGCTGTTCACCGTGATATCCACAGAATTGCTATAAATCTGTTGGCCGCCAGTGCCACCGAGTTGAACGACGCCGCCGGCCAGCGTGAAACCGGCGCCGCCGATGGCGTGAACATTCGCGCCGCTGGTCTTGGCGAGCACGAGAGTGCCGGAGTCGACGATCGCGCCGAGGCCAACGTTGTCCTGCGTGCCGGCCAGAACGAGCGCGCCAGCGCCGGTCTTGGTCAACAGTCCCTGATTGACCTGGTAAACTTCGCCGCTGAGTGTGAGCGTGGTGGCACTGTTATCCACCTGGATCACGCCCCCGAGTGTGTTGTTATCGCCGGTCGCGCCGATGGCAAAGGGTTTGGTGCTGGATGCCGAGGCACCGGTATACTCCAGCGTTCCCAGCGTGCTGGCTCCGCCCAACACCACCGCATTTGCGCTCTCGCCCAACGGACCGGCAGCACCGGCGTTATTGACCGTCGCCACGGTGAGCGTGCCCGCCTGGACCGTCAGCACTCCGCTGAAGCTGTTGTTGCCGCCGAGCGTGAGATCTCCTGTGCCGATCTTGGTCAGGCCCAGTGTGCCGGTGGTGTTCTGGACGACACCGGAGAAGGTGCTGCTGACATTGTTGTTGCCAACGGTCAGTGTGGGCGCGCCGCCGCCGGAATTGTCGACAACACCCCCCCCGCTGAGACCGTTGATGGTGGTGCTGAATCCTCCCATATCCAGCGTGCCGTTGTCGGTCACGTTGCCCACGCCCGCGCCATTCGGTATGACGTTGCTGGCGCCAAGCCTCAACGTGCCGCCGCTGATCGTCGTGGCGCCGCTGTACGTATTCGCGCCACTTAATGTCAGGACGCCCGTGCCGATTACGGTCAGGCTTCCCGTGCCGCTCAGAACGCCGGAGTAGGTCGTGTTGGAATTGTTGTTGCCGACGGTGAGCGCGACGCTGCCCAACCCGATATTGCCCGTGCCCGCCAGCCCGCCAAGAGTGTACGTTGTCGGTGTACCGAACGTCAGACCGTTCGCGACCATGTTGCTGACGGTGCTGTTCTGGACGGCCAGGGAGTTGTTGAGTTCCACCGTGCCGGAGTTGATGGTCGTGTTGCCGCTATACGTATTGGTGCCGCCGAGGACGATGAGCGTCGTCCCGTTATCTCCGGCCGTGGCAAACCCACCGGGCCCGGTGATCGCGCCACTCAACGTCATCGTCGTACCGACGCTCCCTTGCACGCCGCCGATGAACGAGTTGTTCGAGATCGCAATCGGGCCGGAATAGGTGATGGGCACCGATTGCCCACCCAACGCGCCGCCGTTGAGAACGATCGGATTCGCGATGGTCGCCGCCAACCCTTGATCGTAGGAGAACGTCCCGCCGCCATTGACGGTGACCGTGCCGGTGCCAACCTGGTTGGCGCTGGTCACGCCGCGTACCTGCAGCCAGCCGCTGTTGGCCGAGCCGTTGCCGATGTTGATGTTCCCCGTAAACCCGGGACTACCGGTCGTAAACAGCCATGCGTTCCCGCCCCCGCTGGAATCCAGGATGTTCAGCGTGCCCGACCCGGACAG
Source organism: uncultured Verrucomicrobiae bacterium (assembly GCA_963766065.1). Classification (GTDB taxonomy): domain Bacteria; phylum Verrucomicrobiota; class Verrucomicrobiia; order Palsa-1439; family Palsa-1439; genus Palsa-1439. Next base: position 2,198 of record CAVYAC010000032.1, on the reverse strand, counting down.
CGTCCCACTGTAGAAGATGGACGAAACGGCGTCGAGTGTGCCGCCGTTGATGCCCAATGCGGTCGAGAAGTTTGCCGTGCCGTCGGAAGCACCGGTGTAATGCAGTGTGCCGCCATTGAGCGTCAAGCTGCCGGTGCCGATGCTCGAGGATATGCTGCCCGTATTCGGCAACGTGTTGGCTGCGAGCACCCCACCGTCAATGGTGGTGCCGCCACCGTAAGTGTTGGCGCCACTGAGAGTGAGAACGCCAGAGCCAACCTTGGTGAACGCCAGCTTGGTACTCGCGTTGCCACCCTGACCGATCACACCGGAGAATGTGGTGCTGCTGTTATCCGTGCCGACGGTGAGAGTCTCGCTGAGGCCGTTGGAGAATATCCCGATGGTACCGGCGGTGCCCGACAGGTTTGCGAGCGAGAGGTTGGCCAGCAACTGGAGCGTGCCCCCGGTCATCGCCAGCCCGCCGGATCCCAATGCCGTCGAGTTGACGGCCACCAGCGTTCCGTTGTTGATCCGTCGTGCCCCCGCTATAACCATTGGTGCCGTTCAACGTTTCGGTGCCCGTGCCGGTCTTGACCAGCGCGAGGGCTCCGTTGCCGTTGGTAATCGTGCCCGAGTAGGTGGCGCTGTTGTTGTTGGCCCCGACGGTCAGCGTGCCGGTGGCGCCGCCGTTGTTGAGAATTGTTCCGCCCGCGCCGGCGAGCGCGCCAAATGATTCGGCGTTGCCATTGAGGTCAATCACTCCGCCATTAACGCTCACGTTGCCCGTGATCGTGCCCGCGCCCAGCAATTGATTGGTCCCACTGCCTTGGGCATACGTATTGTTGATCGTGCCCTGCCACGAAAAGGCCGCCATGTTGGTGACCGGACCGTTAAACGTCGTCGCGTTCGGGAGGAACACCGTGGCGGCGTTGCTCAAGCCGCCGTTGAACGTCGCGTTGGCCACGCTGCTGGTCAGCACGCCCGCGCCACTGACGACCATGAGCCCGTTGCTGTAGGTCTTGCCGTTGAGGTCGAAGTTTCCGGCGGTAACACTGGCGGTGCCGGTGATCGTGGACGTGTTGTTCAGCGTGAGGCTGCCGCCGGTCTGCACGTAGTTGTTGCTGATTGCGCCGCTCATGGAGAATGAACCGGAATTGGTGACGGGACCGCTGACGAAAACATTCGTGAACGTCAGGGAGCCGGAGTTGACAACACCACCCGTAATGCGCGCCGCGATGTTGTTGGACAATACCAACATCGTACCGGAGTTGACCACGCTGTTGCTGATCGCGCCGCGCTGGATCCAGAAGCCGGTGTTCGTCACTGACGCCGTTGATGTAGGCGTCGGTAGCGAAGCTGACGGTGGCCGCGTTACTGACGCCGCCGTTGAGCGTCGCGCCCAGCACCGAATTCGAAAGCTCTCCCGTATTGGCGACTACCAGTTGGCCGGCCGTTAATTGATTCCCTGTCAGATCGAGCGCTCCCCCGTTGATCGTTCCCGATCCGGTAATCGTGCTCCCGCCGCTGATGACGGTGAAACTGCCCGCCGTCTGCAGGAAGTTGTTGCTGATCGCGCCGCCAAAGTTCATGCGGTTCTGATTCACGATCTGCTCATTGTAGAAACCCGAACCGTTGATCGTGCCGGTATTGGTGAGGTTGCCGCCATTGACGGCCCCGGTGGCCGCGTTACTGAGCACGCCGCCGTTGGTCCAGTCCGTCAGCACGTTCAAAGCGGACGCACTGGCAACGATGGCCGTGCCATTGTTCACCGGCGTGCTGGCCAGCGTCAGGGTCCCGTTCGTGGCCATCAGGATGCCGCCATTGATCAGATTGCTGGTGATCGTGCCCATGCCACCGACGAAGCCGCTGGCGAGGTTGGTGATGGTGCCGCTGTTGAGCGTGCCGCCGGTAAGATTGATGGTGCCGAAGTTGGTGATGATCGCGCTGCCGGGGTCCGCGCCGAACGTCAGCGTCGCGCCCGCGCTCGCGCCGATCGTCCCCGCATTACCGAACGTATTGGCGTTGGTGAACTGCAATTCGACCACCGTACTGGTGGCCGAGAATGTTGCCGCCGAGAAGGTTGACGACCTGAGAGGCGTTCTGAATGATGCCGCCACCAGTGATTGTCCCGCCCGATTTGTTTGTCAGCACCGCGCCAGCAAGGTTCAGGACCGCGCTGTCGCCAGCCGCTCCCTGCAGATTGATCGTGCCAAAGTTCG
>CAVYAC010000031.1:0-18663 GCA_963766065.1 uncultured Verrucomicrobiae bacterium | reverse complement strand
AAACGCGCGCACGGTCGCGCGATCCTTCCGCCGTGCCCTGGCCGAAGCCCAGAGCCGGCTGCCGCCAGACATGGAGCTTCTGCCGCTCTACGATCGGGCCGAACTTGTTGATGTTGTCATTAACACCGTGGGACACAATCTCGCCTTGGCCGGTGGGTTGGTGCTGGCCGTGTTGCTCCTTTTCCTTCGCAGTTGGCGGGCGGCACTGGTCGTCACCTGCCTGTTGCTCCTGTCATTTGCCCTGGGCCTTGGCGGCATGGCGGCTTTCGGCATCATGGGCAGCCTGCTGACACTCGGGGCGATTGATTTTGGGGTGGTGGTGGACGATGCCATCGTGATGGTGGAGAACGTCGCCCGAAAATTGGCCACAATCTCTGGCCGTGACACGGCGGAAATCAGACAATCGCGTTTGGCCACCATCATTGAGGCCTGCTGCCAGGTGCGCAAACCCATGCTGGTCGGCATGCTGGTGATCATCGGCGCCTATGTGCCGATCCTCACCCTGGGCGGAGTGGAAGGACGAATGTTCCGGCCTCTGGCCCAATCTGTGATCTTGCTGTTGCTGAGTTCTCTGCTGCTCACTCTCACGCTCGTTCCGGACTGTGCGCTATTGGACTGGGATCAGGTTGCACGATCAAGGAGCCACGGTTCCTACTTCACCTGCGTTCGGGTTATGAGCGACTGTTCCAGACTTGCCGTCGCTTTCGGTGGTTGTTTCTGGCGATAGCGGTGATGCTGGCTGGAGGGGCGTGCTATCTGTCAACCCGGCTGGGTGCCAATTTCCTCCCGTACCTGGACGAAGGCTGGCTGGTCGTCGAAGTGCAACGCGATCCGCGAGTCAGCCTGGCAAAATCCTTGGAAATGGAACTGCAAACCGAACGCGCCATCCGCGCGGCAGTGCCCGAAATGAAGAACCTCTTTTCTCGCATCGGCATGTCGGAGATCGCCACCGATCCGCAGGGTGCCAATCAAAATGACATTTACATCAGCTTACGTCCACGAGCAGAGTGGCGCCGAGTCAACGGGCGGAGAATCTCGAAATCCGACTTGGGGCTGATCATCAAGTCGGTGATCGAACACAGCGTACCCCGTCAGGACCTGCAGCTCAATCAACCCATCGCAGTTCGGTTCGACGAACTACTCGAAGGCGTGCGGACCGACCTGGCAATCAAGTTGTTTGGACCAGACTACGATAAGTTGGACTTGCTGGCGGGCAAGGTTGCCGAGGTTGTCAAGCAGGTCCAAGGCGTAGGGGAGGTCGTTATCGACCAGCCCGGGCGCACCGACATGATGGAATTCATCCCCGATCCCAACCTGATGCGCAAGTACCTGGCAATCGGCGATCAGGTGAACAGCGCGGTGTCCATCGGCCTTGCCGGGCGCGAGGTTGGGCGCATTGACGAAGGTGACATCTTCTATTCACTGGTTGTGCGTACCCCCGAATCCTGCCGCACCAATCCCGCGACATTGAATCTCCTTCCTGTACGTGTCGGCACCGGTTCGCTGCTGGTCGGGTTGGGCAGCCTGGGGACTTGGGAACACAGGCAGGCGGTCAGCGCCATTACTCGCGAGCAGGCCGGCCGCCGCGAGGCCATTATGGTCACGGTTGAAAGCGCCGACATAGTCGGGTTTGTTGACCGGGCGCGTGAGGCGATTCTCAATCAGGTGAAACTTCCGGAAGGCTACCGGCTCGAATTCAGCGGCGCATACAAGAACTGGCAGTCTGGCAGCCGGGGCTGTTGGCCTCTGGCGCGGTGTTCATTCTTCTCAGTCTGGCATTGGTTTATGCCGCACTCAAGAACTGGAGGCAAACCGCCCTGGTGGCATTTGGCCTTCCGTTTGCCTTGGTCGGGGGTGTTTACGGTCTGTGGTTGCGCGGCCTGCCGCTGACAATGCCCGCCGCCGTTGGATTTGTCACCTTGGGGGGCTTGAGCATTCTCAATGGAATGGTCCTGATGACGTATTTCAATGATCTTCGAGCGCAGGGAGTGGAGTCAGCGGAGGCGGCGTTACGTAGCGCGACAACCCGGTTGCGACCGGTGCTCATGACCGCCCTGGTGGCCAGCGTCGGTTTCGTCCCGATGGCGATTTCGACCAGTCAGGGCGCCGAATTGCAAAGGCCGTTTGCGACTGTGGTGATCTTTGGCATACTGACCTCAACAGCGTTGACGCTGCTGATCATTCCACTCTTGCTGGCCGGGAGGCAGGGCGAAGTTCGAACCTAAGGACAACATACTTTTGGCTCGAAAGAGAATGGTCGGTCAGAGAAAAGGAGTCATGCTATGAGAATACCGGTACTGCTGGCGTTTGGACATTTCGGCAGACACGGCGGCGCGCGAACCGGCGTGTAGAAGTATTCCCATGTGTGGCCGTTTTACATTGACCAAGGAGCTTCGCGTGGTTGCGGCGCGTTTTGGGGTGGTTGCGACCACGGATACGACGAGGCCGCGTTTGCGCTGCCGGCAGGTCTGCAGCGGCGTCTCGCTCCGCTAGTGCTGCGCTCGGCTCCGTCTGAGTCGGCTTCCGCGGGGAGGGGGACGTTCGAAGGGGATTCCGCTGGGGATTGCGCCGGGGGCACGCATTCGGCAGGCGTGTCGTCGGACTCCGCTTCGGACGCTACAACGACGACGGGCAGCGCGGACGCCTCGGAGAGGCGTCCCTACCAACAGCGGGGAGCACGCCGACAGAGCGGCGTGGCTACAACGACGCGGACGGCGACCGGGCCGGTCGCCCTACAATCGGCGGAGCGGGGACGAGGTCCCCAGGCTGAAGCCTGCGGCTACGGGGGCGCGGCGCTTCGTCGGGTTCATCGTATTATGATTGACTCCATATCTGATTAGGATATAGTGTGGGGCTGACGTTGGCAGCGTTCTTTGACAGCGGAGGGGAAGGGGCACCACAACCAGTGGGGGTGATAGAGAGGCCGCAAAAAAAGTAAGGATTGCAAAACGAACCCACATTTGAGCAAGCCGGTGTGGAAAACTGTGAAGCGGAAAGCCAAAAACGAACCCAAGTTGAGGCCACAGGCGGGGGGTGGCAAAGTGGCCAAGCCTCCCAAGCGGATGCAACCATCAGGTGCGCGACAAACACATCTGCCAATTGCTGGAGCGCAAGACAAGTATTCCTGGTTATTGTCCCGAACGGCGTTGACGCGTGAGAAGCCGCTTACGAACTTGCGAGCCCGCTCACACGTCCATTACGCTAAACATCATTTCCACTTCGACGGCGAGGTTGCGGACGGGTTTGACTTGAACGATGTCCCGACCTCGGAACCGGTCGAGGGAGAGATGACCAACGGGAGCCAGGCAAGCCCCAACGACACACAAGGGACACAACCGCAGAAGTTCTATCGGGTGAATATCAGCTTGCCGTGATCAACGGCGGAGCGCAGCCGAGAGGACGAAACGGCAATCAAACGATCGAAGCCGTGTTCACGACTCGGCGAACCATCCCCGGCTGCGCTCCTCATTTTGTCAGGCCCTCAGTCGGTAGCGGGTTGATCAGCGACTTGTGGGTGCGCGAACAGCCGAATGTCCGGGCGTTCGCACCGTAGCGTGGCAGGCAGTTGTTTCTACTTGTCCCCATTTATCGTACGGGTAAGATTCGCCCAACGTCAGAACGTCCACCGGGGGATCATATCGGTGACCAGCGAAAGGAATTTTATGTCAGCCAAGTACCGTCCAATCTTCTCGATTCTGTTTGCTCTCCTGTCTGCTCTGACGCTGTCGTGTTCTACAATCAGCAAACCGACCACAGAGGATTTTGTCAACCGTGGCCTTGCCAAGATGGCCAAGCGGGATTTGGATGGCGCCATGGCCGATTTCACGAAAGCCATTCAACTCAACCCGCAAGACGCCGCCGCCTACGAGGGCCATGGCGGTGTTAAGGAGATCAAAGGCGATCTGGATGGCGCCATCACCGACTTCTCGAAAGCCATTCAACTCAACCCAAAGGCCACCGGTGCCCACATCGACCGTGGTGGGGCCAGGATGGGCAAGGGCGATTGGGATGGCGCCATCGCCGACTTCTCGAAAGCCATTGAACTCGACCCGAAACTCGCCGACGCTTACCTTGACCGTGGCCTTGCCAAAAGACACAAGGGTGATCTGGATGGTGCCATCGCCGACTTCACGAAAGCCATTGAACTCAACCCGCAAGACGCCATCGCCTACATCAGCCGTGGCAGTGTCAAGAAGGCCAAGGGGGATCAGGCGGGATCGGATGCGGATTTGGCTCAAGCCGCCAAACTCGGGGGCCGCTGATTGGCCGCTACGCCTCGGATTTCAAAAAACAGGAGCCCAGCCGAGCGGTGGATCCACCGAGTCGTGAACAGGCTTTGGTTCTGGTTCACATTTTATCCGCTGATGGCTGAGCCCCTGATACCGAATTCCTATGGCGTAATAACCGCCCGGTAGAACCGTTGCGACGGCAATGATTCAGCGAAGTCGGTCAGAATCAAGGGGCCTCCGATGCTGGGAATTGTGTCGCCTGTATTGAACCAGTTGGTGGGGGACATTGAGTCGCTGTACTGCAACTGATACATCTCACCGGCCACGGATGGGATTAGGACGGCAACATCGATGCTATCGAAAACGCTGAAGAACTGGATTCCAGAGATCTGATTGGGCGGAGGGCTGAAGGGAACAGTCAGTTTGAACACAGTGCCCTCGCCGTTCGTCCCACCCCCGTAGGTTGTCCCGTAGAAATTACCGTCGCTGCCCTGCATCAGCCCGGCAAGTGGTTCGCTGCCATCGTTCGGGGACCCAGCAAAGGAGTAGAGAGTCGTATAGGTACCGCTGGGACTGATCCGAAACACGGTGCCGCAATTGCAACTGTTCGTCCCACCCCCGTAGGTTGTCCCGTAGAAATTACCGTCGCTCCCCTGTACCAGCCCGTCTTGTGGTTCGCTGCCATCGTTCGGGGACCCAGCAAAGGAGTAGAGAGTCGTATAGGTACCGCTGGGACTGATCCGAAACACGGTGCCGCAATTGCAACCGTTCGTCCCACCCCCGTAGGTTGTCCCGTAGAAATTACCGTCGCTCCCCTCCACTAGCTTGGCTTCTGGATCGCCCCCATTGCTGTAGCTGAAAGAGTACAGATTCGAGTAGGTGCCGCTGGGACTGATCCGAAACACGGTGCCGTCGTTGTCGGCCCCGCCAAAATCGGTCGTCCCGTAGAGATTGCTATCGCTGCTCTGCACGAGCGCAGCTTGTGGAAGCCAACCATCGGTAGGATAACCAGCAAAGGAGTGAAGATTCGAGTAGGTGCCGCTGGGACTGACCCGAAACACGGTTCCTGAGTCGTACGTCCCGCCAACGGCGGTCGTCCCGTAGAAATTGCCGTCACTTCCCTGCGCTAGTCCGGCATCTGGATAGATTCCATCGTTGGGGTGGCTGCCAAAAGAGTACAGATTCGTGTAATTGCCGCTGGGACTGACCCGAAACACGGTACCGCCCCCGTTCGCCCCACCCCCATCGGTCGTTCCGTAGAAATTACCGTCACTTCCCTGCACGAGCACGGCCCGTGGATAAGCCCCATCGCTGTAGCTGAAAGAGCACAGATTTGTATAGCTGCCGCTTGCGCTGATCCGAAACACCGTGCCAACGTTGCCGTTCGCCCCACCTTCAATGGTCGTCCCGTAGAAATTGCCGTCGCTTCCCTGAATCAACCCGACAAATGGATTTGCCCCATCGTTAGGGGAGCCGACAAAGGAGTAGAGGATCGTCACCGTCTGTGCTCCGGCATCGAACGCTCGACCGGCCAAGACCAACAGGACAATGACCAACGCAACGCGAAGTATCTTCATAATGCTTCTCCTTCCCGAATTCCTACGGCGTAATGGCGAACCGATAGAACCCTTGCGGCCCCGTGGCTCCGGCAAAGTTGGTCAAGGTCAGGAGGGCTCCGATGCTGTTGGAGACGGAGACGCTACCGACATTGACCCAATTGGTGGGCTTCATCGAACTGCTAAACTGCAATTGATAGGTCTCGCCCGCTATGGACGTAATGGCGAGGATGATGTTCGTTGCCGCAATGTGGGCACTGGTAATTTGATTGACTGGATAGGGCGGAGGACTGAGGGGAACAATCAGTTTGAAGACGGTGCCGGTGTTGTTCGCCCCGCCGTAATAGGTCGTCCCATAGAAATTGCCGTCGCTGCCTTGGACTAGCCCGGCGTCTGGATTGGCTCCATCGTTGGGGGAGCCGTCAAAGGGGTACAGATCCGTTTCGCTTCCGCCGGGACTGATCCGATACACGGTGCCGCAGCCCAGAAAGCCACAATTCATGCTCGTCCCGCCGTAAAGGGTCGTCCCGTAGAAATTACCATCACTGCCCTGCACCAGCCGTCCTACTGGCCCAGCCCCATCACTGCCGCTGAAGGAGAAGGAGTACAAATTCGTATAGCTGCCGCTGGGACTGATCCGATACACGGTGCCGCAGCCCAGAGAGCTACAATTCATGCTCGTCCCGCCGTAAGCGGTCGTCCCGTAGAAATTACCATCACTGCCTTGGACGAGCCTAACTTCTGGTTTGGCCCCATCGGTGGGGGGGCCGACAAAAGAGTAAAGACTTGTATAGCTGCCGCCGGGACTGATCCGATACACGGTGCCGGTGTTGTTCGCCCCGCCTGCAACGGTCGTCCCGTAGAAATTGCCGTCACTGCCCAGGGCAAGTCCTGGCACTGGATTGGCCCCATCGTTGGGGGAGCCGACAAAAGAGTAAAGACTTGTATAGCTCCCGCCGGGACTGATCCGATACACGGTGCCGCAGTTGCAACTGTTCGTCCCACCGTAATAGGTTGTCCCGTAGAAACTCCCATCGCTGCCCTGCACCAGCCGTCCCAACGGCTCGTACCCGTCACTGCCGCTGAAGGAATGAAGATTCGTGTAGCTGCCGCTAGGGCTGATCCTAAACACAATGCCGCATCCGTAAAGGCAATTGGTGCTCCCACCATACTCGGTTGTCCCGTAGAAATTCCCATCACTGCCCTGCACTAGCCCGACTTCTGGTTGAGCCCCGTCGTGGGGAGAGCCGACAAACGAGTAAAGACTCGTATAGCTCCCGCCGGAACTGATACGATAAATGGTTCCGAAGCTATTCGTCCCGCCGAAAGCGGTCGTCCCATAGAGATTGCCGTCGCTTCCCTGCACGAGCGTGGCATGTGGATCCTGCCCATCGTTGGTGTAGCTGCCAAAGCTGTAAAGAGTCGTCACCGTTTGTGATGAGGCATTGAACGCACGACCGGCTACAACTAACAGGACAATGACCAATGGAATGCGAAATATCTTCATGATTTTTCCCCCTTCCGTTTTTGTCAACGCCAAGTTCTCATGACCTCATAATCCGTTCTCGAACCGACAGCTCCGCCATAATGAAAACCGTGGGTATGCCGACACAACAGGGGTCAGTAGACTCAGTGAGAGGAAGGGGCCGACGCCAGACAGTCGCCGCCAACTCGCTTGGAGCGGACTTACCCATTACCAGCCATGCGACCGGAAGTCAATGTTTTTAAGGGTGGCAAGGATGGCGGGGACTGCTGGACTCCCGCCGTAATTCTTTCAGGACTCCACGACAAGACGCCATGGGGTTTAGGCTTGGGGAACCCCGGTCAGACCGGATTTCGGTCACAAGGGGTATACGGGTAGCAGTCGGTACGAAAGCAAACAGGGAACAAACAGGCACCACTTCTGTTGCGAGTTGGCGACTCGTTTGAATTTTCCCCTCCACAAGACCCTGCGGTTCTTGGCGGTCAACGAAGCCGCCATCCGACTCTATGGCTATTCCCGTGAGGAGTTCCTCGGGATGGTCATTACCGACATCCGGCCCGCTGAGGATGTCCGTAAACTCTTGAGGCATCTATCCCACTTGCGCCGCTGGCATTCGTCCAACGCCGGCGTCTGGAGGCATCGCCGGAAGGACGGCACGATCATGGACCGGGAGATCACCGTCAGCCGGGTCACGTTCCACGGCAGGGATGGCTGGCTGGTGTCGAGCAGGGAAATCGACGTACGCCGGGACACTTGACGGGGCGTGACGACTGTACAGGTTGTGCGGTCAGCGACCCAACAGGCGCCTGTGCGACCATATCCCTTGGACCACACAGATCCAGGCGCCTCCCCGGTCAGATCGGATTTCGGTCACAAGGGGTATACGGGTAGCAGGCGGTACGAAAGCAGACCGGGTGTATCGTAATCCGTTTTCCATCGATTGGAAAACCCGTGCGTTTTGGAGCAGGAACGATTGCCAAAAACCGCCTCTGGCAAATCGAAAACAGCCTGAAAAACGCAAGCTATCCTGCTGTTTGGGCAGTCAAAACGCAGGGTTCTAGGGGAAAAACGCAAGGCTTCATCGGTTCTGATGCGAACCGGTGAGGCGAGATCATACGATGGCAGTATTCGTGGCGGGTGGAAGCCGGTTCTTCTCACACCACTTTCTTAAAGTCGATAAATCCGCGTTCCACATCCGTACTGACCAGTTGCACGCGGGGCCTGTCGCCGACGCGCATGTTTTCAAAACCGCTATCCAATCGACCTTCAACGGGCGGACGCAGAATGCGGACCCACGTGCCCTTGTTAAATGCGCCGGTGACGATGGCATCGAACTGCTCCCCGACCCTTGATTCCAACAGCATCGCGGCTGCGGATTTTGTGACCTGGCGCTCAACTTTTTTCGCGGCGTCTTCCTCTTCGGTGCAGTGTGTTGCGAGCGCTTCCAATTCATCGTTCTCGTAAGGCACGGACTGTCCCGCCACTGCTGCCTTCAGCAACCGCTGTGTAATCACATCGGGGTAGCGGCGGTTCGGGGCGGTGGAGTGCTCGTAATCCTCGACCGCAAGACCGAAGTGCCCGGCGACACTGTCTCCCGGAAGTTCGACGACGTATTCCCCCCGCCCAGGAGCTTGATGACGCAGAGAGAGAGATCGGGGAAGCGGAGAGGATCGGCAGCTTTCGCCGATACCAGGAACTGCTCCAATGCCTTTGCGTCCGGTTCCTTGGGCAACGTTGCGCCCCGCTCTGCGGCAAGCTCGACGATCCGGTCCCAGCGTTTGGGTGTGCGGACGACCCGCCGCAGGGACGGAAACTTTTTCGACGCCAGGTATCGTGCGGTAACGCCGTTGGCAGCGATCATGAAGTCCTCAATAATGTCCTTGGCCCTGTTCGTTTTGTCGGCCTTCAGGTCCCGGAGTTCATCTCCGTCAAAGACCGGACTGGCTTTGATTGTTTCGAGATCAAGCGCTCCGTGCTGGCGCCGAAGCGCTTTCAGTTGCTGGGCCACGTGGTCCTGAAGCCGAAGGTTCTCGTCGAGACCGCCGACCGTGCCGATCCCTGGGGGCATCGGCCCGGTCCCCTCCAGCCAGGCGGCAACGCTGTTGTAGGCCAGTTTTGCACGATTGCGCACCGTCGCTCGATAAACGTCCGAACCCTGAAGCGAACCATCCCCGTCGAGAACGATTTCAATGACGATGGCCGGGCGGTCTGATTCACAGTTGAGAGAGGTCAGATCCGTGGAGAGTTTCTCGGGCAGCATCGGAAACGTCTCGGCAACCGTGTAGACCGAGGTGGTGTTTTGGCGCGCATGATCGTCAAGTGCCGACCCCTTTTTGACCAGAGCGTCAACGTCGGCAATGGCGACAAGCACCCTGGCGGCCCCGTTGGGCATGGCTTCGGCAACGGTAAGCTGATCGAGATCACGCGAATCATCGTTGTCGATGGAGCACCAGAGAAGACTCCTGAGATCACGTGTCGATTCCCCGGCTACTGTCGCGGGCCCGTGGATTCCAGCGAGCTCCGCGAGCGCTGGAGGCGGAAACTCCGGGACCAGTCCTTTTTCAAGCATCACCCGATGGGCGATTCTTTGCAGAATGGAGCGGTGTTGACTGTCAACTGAATCGGTCATTACTGCTTTTTATTGGCCGATTGTTTCGCAAACACGGCCTGCTGCTTCTGCTCTCTTAATTTGTCGGTTTTGGCCTGCTTCTGGGACGACTGCTTGTGCACGGCTTTCGGGGATTTATCGCCCATAATCGATCTGCCTTTCGTCTGCGGGTTATTTGACCGGCGGAATGATCGGCTCCTCCGCAGATGGTGGGACAGTGACCGATCCGGTCGGGTATGTAAACAACATTGACGGAATCTTGACGCTCGGGATCTGGCAACACTTTCAGACCCGATGTGTTGCCAGCTTTCGCCCCGACCGAATTGAAAACGCCTCCCAACTCGCAACGGATCCGGGAGAACTCGCAATACTTGGGCCCCCTGGTTGCGAGCCACCTGTTGGCTCGGCGTCAGGGGGATTTCGGATTTGAACCGCACCAATTCAGCGCGCCCTCCTCGTCATCGAAGAACCGCAGTTGAATCGATTTCAAATTGGCGTTTTCGATGGCACGCCGGGCGAGCGCCAGTTGGGACCGGCTGGGCGACACAACAGCCCATTTCACGTTCTTCCGGCGCAGCTCCCACTGTTCGAAGGCCATCTTGAAGAATACATTGTCAAGCAGCGCGGCGGGGAGCGTGGCGTCCTCGGTAATGTGAAAGATGGCATTGAAAGTGCCATCAAATTTGGGGTCATTGATGAGATTGGAGAAGTGCTGCAACAGATCCGTCAGAGTGTTGGCTCCACTCATGCGAACCCATATCAAGCGGCGAGGTCCGTCAATCGTGTATGCGATCATGTCTCCCCTGGTGGATTGTAGGCCGCGAGAATCGCGTGGCAAGCGAGAATTCGCCGGGTAGATTCTGCGGCTCGATGATGTGCCATCGCCGATACGCTTCCATGGTCTGCACCGCTCGCACCCCCGCGAACCGCCCCAAAGCCGGGTTCCGCCAGTTGCCGCCCGGATCTCGATGTCCCGTAAACACCTGGATCTCATACTTGCGGAGGTATCCCGCGGTCCCGGTTGCAGAGCCGCGGGTCGAGGGTTTGACTTTCGCGAAGCCCCGACAGTATGCTCGCAGGAGGTTTATGAAGAATCTGATTCTCGTTACGAATGATGACGGCATCGATTCCCCCGGTCTGAGGGCCGCCGCGGAAGCCGTAATTGAGCTGGGCGATGTGATTTGCGTAGCTCCTCAAACGCAGCAAACCAGTATGAGTCGCGCCTTCCCGAAGGATCCGCGTAACGGAATCATCAGTGCTCAGTCGTTTCGGATTGGGGACGCCCTGGTTCCTGGCATACGGAGTTCATGGTTCACCCGCCCTGGCAGTTTCCCACGCCGTCCTGGAGCTCTGTGATCGAAAACCCGCGTTGTGTATTAGCGGAATCAATTACGGGGAGAACCTGGGGCTTTCGGTTTTTACAAGCGGGACCATTGGAGCCGCGTTCGAGGCGGATTCTTACGATATCCCTGCGATCGCCGTTTCCAGGGAAGCTCCCATCTCACAGCATCATTCATCGGAATTCAGCGCCATGGATTGGGCCGCGTCGAAACACTTCATTTCGAAGTTCGCCTCGGAACTGCTCGCCATGCGCCTGCCTCCGTACTTTGCCGTGCTTAATATCAACCTGCCCCATGACGCAACTCCCTCCACGCCATTCGAAGTCACTCGCCAAAGTCGTCAAAACCACTTTGTTCTGGCGCGCCCCAGCAAACGAATCTTTGCCGAGCCGTACAGGCTGCGCGTGGAAGTCAAGACTGACACGGCCACATTGGAGGAAGACAGTGACATCGCCTGCTTTTGTCACAGACACCACGTTTCCGTTACTCCCCTGACGTGGAATTTGAGTTGCCAGCTCGATTGGCCCGATTCGACCTTAAAACGATGAGCCCCCGAGCCACTGAACGAAACAGATGTCGCTTGCTGTCCCACAACCATAAACCCAACAATGGAGATCCCATGAAGAAAGTGATCGCGGTCGTCGCCGCACTGGTTCTGTCCGCCGTTTGGATCGTTAACGCCGATGACGCCAAGAAGCCGGATGAAGTGACGCTAAAAGGCAAGATCGGTTGTGCCAGTTGCTCGTATGGTGTGGCCAAAGAGTGCGGTGTGAGCCTCAAAACCGACGACGGGAAGATCTACACCTTGACGAAGGCCAGCAAGGAACTGATGGAGGCCCGCCACAAGGATGGAATTCTTCAAGTCACGGGCAAGGTGACAGAGAAAGACGGCAAGTTGTTTGTGGATGCGTCGAAAGCCGAGCTGGTGAAGTAGCGCGTGACCGATGTTGAGCGAAAGAGGTGGTTCCTTTTGGGAATTGCCGTTTCCGTTTGTGTGGAGTCTTTTTGCCGAAATCATCAAAAGGTATAAACTCTCACACGGCTCCTGTGAGCATCATGGTCATCAACGCAGGTTCAACAAGCCTGAAGTTCGGTCTGTTCGACGCCGACGCGCGCGAGTCATTGGCGTCGGGCTCAATCGACTGGGCGGATGGCAACCGCCAGCGGGCGCGCTTTCTTCTGCGTCGCGGTTCATGTGAGGAGCGTTCGGAGGTCGCCGTTGCCGACGACTCCGCTGCGGCGACATGCGCCGTTCGCGCGCTGACGGCCGAGGGCGGCGTCACCGTGGTCGGCCACCGGGTGGTCCACGGTGGAACGGAATTCCGCAACAGCACATTGATCGACAACCAAGTCGAGGCGACGATCGCGGGTCTGGCAGCCCTGGGGCCGTTGCACAACCCGCCGGCCCTCGCCGCGATCCGGGCGGTCAGGTGCGTACTGCCCCGCGTGCCACAGGTGGCCGTGTTCGACACCGCGTTTTTCGCGCGGCTGCCGGCACGGGCCTACCTGTACGCTAATCCGTACGAGTGGTACGAGAAATTTGGGGTGCGACGGATCGGGTTTCACGGAATCAGCCTCAGCTACTGCGCCGGCCATGCCATGGAATTGCTGGGCCGGGACCCCTCGGAGTCACGTCTGGTCATCTGCCATCTTGGCGGCGGTTGTTCGGCCACGGCGGTGCGCGGCGGTGAACCGGTGACCACAACCATGGGATTCACGCCGCTCGACGGACTGATGATGGGGACGCGCTCGGGTTCGGTGGATCCCGGCGTGTTGATCCACCTCCTGCGCCA
This sequence comes from uncultured Verrucomicrobiae bacterium, assembly GCA_963766065.1. Taxonomy (GTDB): domain Bacteria; phylum Verrucomicrobiota; class Verrucomicrobiia; order Palsa-1439; family Palsa-1439; genus Palsa-1439. Next base: position 5,654 of record CAVYAC010000031.1, on the reverse strand, counting down.
TCGCGGATTGACGGTCAACGATCTCGATGATGCGCTGACGCATCGGTCAGGGCTGCTCGGAGTGTCCGGCGTGTCTTCGGACCTCGCGCAGATCGAGGCTGCCGCCCGCCAGGGCCACCAACGTGCGCAGCTTGCCTTCGAGATGTTCGCCGACCGTGTCCGTTCGGCCATTGGCGGGCTCGCGGTGACGATGGGGGGCGTGGACGCTTTGGTGTTCACCGACCGCGTCGGCGAGAACTCGCCCGCGTTGCGCGCCGCCGCGTGTGATGGCCTGGAGTGCCTCGGCGTGCGGCTTGACCACCAGCGCAACACGTCCGGCCGTCCCGACGCCGATATTGCGACGAACGATTCTCCTGTCCGGATCCTCGTCATCCACACGCAAGAGGAATTGATGATCGCCCGCGAGACCTGGGGTGTCGCCAGCTCGGCGTCTGGAGATCACGGTCGGTCAGAGCCCGTCGGCCGCACGCGGGACTAACGAGGCGGACGCTGGTGGCGGTGCCAGGGCGCTCCAGAAGACGGCGCCAGCAGCACACGGTGGTAGCGAGCGGGTTTGTTCGTGGCGCCGCCGCGTAAACACAGGCGCGGCCGGCAATCACCCGCAATCGTCGCGGTTTCGATTTGTTTCCGACAGCCGGGGCGCGTGTCTTTTCAGGTGCAATGAAAACTTCCATCGAACTGGAAAAATCGGCGGCACTCCGGTGGCCACGCTGATGGTCGCGGCGGAGCGGACAGCGCCCAAGACGCGCGGCATCGACAACATCAGGACCATGGCGATTGACGACGAACCGACGAGACGAAAGCTCGTCGCCAAGATGCGTGAAATCGCCGCGAAGGAGGATCGGCCCAGCGTCGCGCGTGACGCCGGCAACATTGAGAACTCACCGGCAGTGGTCGTCATCGGCGTGGAAGCCAATACGGCCGGATTGAATTGCGGGTTCTGCGGCAAGCCATCCTGCGAAGCGCAGGAGGAGGCCGACGGCATCTGTTCTTTCAACTCGATTGACCTCGGCATCGCCACAGCCTCGGCAGCGGAAGTCGCCGCAGGTTCCACGTGGACAACCGGATTATGTATTCCATCGGTCACGCGTGTCTGGACCTGGGCCTGCTCGGGCCAAAGGTCAAACAGGCGTTGGGAATCCCGTTGAGCGTAACCGGCAAGAACCCGTTCTTCGATCGCCGGGCGTAGGCAACTGTTCTTGAACACGCCGAGTCGCTCCGGATCTGTGCCAACCCGGCCGGGCAGTCAAGTGCCGCAGATCAAGGAGTGAACCAGGCGGGCGCCACACAGAGATCGAGGGCCGATGCGCCCGGCACCATCGAGCCGGTAGGAACCTAAAGCAACGGGCGCCGCAACTTTTCCCCGGCGTCGGGCGCGGCGTAAGCCGCCAGGACCTCCCCGAAGTAGACGCGGTGGAAGTCGCCGTCAACATAAGCGGATGCCTTGATATCCGCCGCCAGATTTACCGGGATCACCTCGTTGGTATGCACGACCCGGCACTCGTAGTGCACCGCGGCCTGCTCGATGATGGGCACGCGGACTTTCTGGGCGGCCACGGGCGTCAACCTGGTGTGGGCGAATTTGTCACTGTCGCGGCCCGAGGCGGTGCCGCAATGCTGGATCGCCTCGGCAAACGCAGCGGGCAGCACATTGACGGTGAACTCGTTGACTTGCTCCAGACGACTGTAGGTGAACCGGCTGGGGCGAACCAACACCGTCAGGATCGGCTTGCTCCATACGGCACCGCCCGTCAACCAGCCGATGGTCATCACATTCGGTTTTCCGCCTGAATCCACACTGCACAGCAACAAGCCCTCGTGGGTCAACGCGTCCATGGTCTCCTGCCAGAAATCGAAGAGTCTGATCGGTTGCTTGTCCATTTGCTTCACCTCCGCGCCTGTTCCTCGTGCACGAGATCCCCGAGGGCGCGCCGCTCACGGACCCCCGCCACCTCCGCCGGAACGCCCAGCGGCAGGATCGCAACCGGCCGCCACGAGGCAGGCGCGCCGACAATCTCCCGCACCTTGTCCTCGTTGAACGCCCCGACCCAGCAAGTTCCCAACCCGGTTGCGGTCGCCGCCAGTTGGGCATAGGTGCTGGCAATCGTTGTGTCTTGCACCGAGTAAAGTTCGGCTCCACGCGAACCGTATTTCGCACGATTGCGGTCGGGATTCGCGAGGAATACAAGTGCCAGAGGCGCTTCCGCAATGAAGGATTGATCGAGGGACGCCTTTGCCAGTTGCCGCTTCCGTCCGGTGTCGCGGATGACGACGACCTCGAAAGCCTGCAAGTTGCCAGCCGATGGCGCGCTGTTGGCGGCTTCCAGAATCGCCTGGAGCTGTCTGTTCTCGACCGGCGCGCTTTGAAAGGATCGCACTGAGAACCTGCGATCGATGACCTCAAAGAAATCCAAGCCCATTGTCTCCTCCTGAAACGGTTCACAACCACCGACGGCGATTTACGTCAGAAGTTCGGTGGCTTCTTTCATCAACGCGGCGATCGGGAGTCCACGCGGACAGACCTGCTCCGCCGCCGAATAGTCCATCTCACCCAGCCGTTGCCGCATCGTTTCCGGAAGACCAGCAAAGACGGAACGGGCAAGATCACGATCCCCGTAGCCGTGGTAGTACATCAGGCTGCGCATGACGTCGCCGACCGGGGCGCGACCGGCGAGGGCGGCCTCGCAGAGGTTTGTACATCCCGCGCAATAAAACGAGCGGGTGGCGTGAGCGTGCTGCTCCAGCGCCGCCTTGTCTGCGGAGGTCAGGCTGGTCTTGTCCAGAGCCGCGGCAACGTTGGACGACAGGATACTAAGATTGGGCATTTGCGAGCAAATGGTGGCGATCCGTTGATCGTCCCAGACCACCTTGAGGCACGCCTGCTCACGCGTGAACCCGCGTCCGATGAAATGCCCCAGCAGCCTGGCCTCGGCCTCGGTCGATTCGCTCTGTTGCCGCTTGCCTTGCGTCTTCATCGCCGTCAGGCCAATGCCGGCCTTTGTGGCGGCATCCACGGCGGCCTTCATTGCATCGGTGTTCAGGAGTCGGTAGCTGTACGCCAGCATGACCACGTCGATCCACCCGAGGCTGGCCGCTTCCGTCAGGCACTGTTCCATATTGCTGTGTGTGCTGAAGCCGAAGAACCGGATCTTCTTTGCGGCCTTCGTCTTCTCGGCCCACGCCTTCACTTCTGGCGTCAGGGCGTCGGTGCCGCTGATCCCGTGCAGGAAAAACACGTCCACGTAGTCGGTCTTCAACCGTTCGAGCGACTGTTCCAGAGACTGGCCCAACTGGTCCACGCTGTGAGCGCCGCTGGCTTTCGTCACCAAAAACACCGACTGGCGAGCTTGCGGGTTTCTGTCGAAATACATGCCGATACCCGTTTCGCTATTGCCGGCGTTATATCCCGACGCTGTGTCCCAGTACGTGACGCCCCAGTCCAGGGCTTGTTTCAATTGGAGTTGGTTGGACGTGATATCGAACATGCCTCCCAACGCGAGAGAGGAGACTTTCACACCCGTCCTGCCGAGAGTCCTCGTCAACAACTTGGCGGCGCCCGGCTTCGTCGGCGTGGCCGGTGGCGAGGCGACTTGCGCCAGAACGCCCGCCCCGCCCATCAGGGAACCAACACCAACGACTCCAACTGTCTTCACAAAATCCCGTCGTGACACCTGGCGCTCATTCATTTGATCCTTCCTTTCTTGCCATCTCTGGCCCCTCCGCTCACAACAACAGGGAGTGTTTTCGATTTCGAGTTTCGTTTTCCGCCGTCACGCGAATGGCCCGCAGCCCGTTGACCGGGCATTCGTGTTCGCAAATACCGCAACCGGTGCAGGCTCGTGGATCCACGATCGGTTGCTGCAAGTGCACCTGAATCTCAACGCGGCTGCCCGGAGCGGCGCGACACTCCAGGGTTTGGCGGCCGCAATCGTCACGGCATTGGCCGTACACTCAACGATCGGCCGCCGGTCCTCGTCCCCGCCGCTCGCCGGCTTGCAGAAATAATCGCCCGTGGCAAACTGCCCCGGTGCCAATGCCGCGCCGCCCAATTCGACACTGGTCGGCGTCGCGTTCTTCACCGTCAACACGCCATCTCGTACCGTGCTGAATTGCTCCTGAACGTAAATCGCCTTCGGGCTAACCGGACAATTCTCCTGGCAGACGATACACGGCTTCTCCATCGCCCACGGCAAACAACGGCTCCGATCCACAAAGGCCAGCCCCATTCGAATCGGGCCAGCCGAGGCGAATTCGCTGCGACCGAGTTTCTCGTCCAGGATCAGCGGACGGATGGCCGCTGTCGGACAGATTTGGCCGCAGGCGACGCAATTGAGTTGGCACCCGCTGGTGCCAACGCGGAAGTTCAGCACCGGCGTCCACACGCCTTCCAGGCCGGCTTCCGCCATCGCGGGCTGAATGACGTTGGTCGGACAAACACGCATGCACTGGCCGCACTTGAGGCACCGTTCCAGAAACTGTTCTTCGGCCAGGGCGCCCGGCGGGCGCACCACGCGGGGTTGCCAATTTGCGCCGAGCAGCCCGCTCAGCCGCATCATCGGCACCGCCGTCACCCCGGTCACGGCGGAAATGATGAACCCGCGCCGCGAGATGTTCGGCCCCGGCAGTTTGCCCGCCGCGGACCGCGCTGTGCTGTACGTCATTTGCGCCTGCTGGCAGGCGTCGAGGCAATTCATGCACAGGAGACATTCGCAGGAACGGATTTTCTCGAATGGTTCACAAGCGCCTTCGCAGTTGTTTTCGCAAAGCTCGCAGTTGGTGCACTGGCCTTCCCGTTTCCCGACCCGCCATAACGCCGGACCGCCGAGCACGGCGAACAACGCGCCGAGCGGACAGATAAACCGGAGTAAAACCGCGGCATGACGGCGCTGTCGACGACTTTGACGGGCGGGTTGACGACGACGCAGCTGGCGGGGATCACCTCGACAAATCGGCACGCTCTATTCGACGCAGATCGCGGCCTTGAGTTCGACGCAGTTGGGATCGTTGACGACGACGCAGGTTCAGGCGCTGTCGACCACGGAAGTGCTAAACTTCTCGACGACGCAGGTGACGGGTCTGACGTCGACGCAGCTGGGCGGACTGACGGCGGGGTGAAGCGGCGATCTTGGCCTCGACCGAGATTGCGGCGTTGACGACGACGCAGGTGAAGGATCCGACCTCGACGTCGGTCTTAAATCGAACCTGACGACGACGCAAGTTCTGGGCTTGGCCTCGACGCAGATCGCGGTCTTGACTACGGCGTCGATCGCGGCGTTGTCGACGACGGTGGTATTGAACCTCTCGACCTCGCAGGGGGCGGGTCGGACCTCGACGCAGCTGGGATCGTTGATGGCGGGTGAGAGCGCGGTTTTGACGACGACGAACATCGCCAGTCTGTCGACGACGCAGGTGAAAGGGTCCGACGACGACGCAACTGATCAATCTGTCGACGACGCAATTGACGGCGCTGTCGACGACTTTGACGGGCGGGTTGACGACGACCAGCTGGCGGGGATGACCTGACACGAATCGGTACGCTCTATCCGACGCAGATCGCGGCCTTGAGTTCGACGCAGTTGGGATCGTTGACGACGACGCAGGTTCAGGCGCTGTCGACCACGGAAGTGCTAAACTTCTCGACGACGCAGGTGACG
>CAVYAC010000030.1:0-12404 GCA_963766065.1 uncultured Verrucomicrobiae bacterium | reverse complement strand
AGACAGCGAGACGCTGACTGGGATCGCCGCTGGTGAGATCTACGGGACGATTGTCCAAAAACCATTCGTCATTGGTCGCCAAGCCATCATCCGCATGGACAAGTATCTTCACGGCGACAAAACGCAGTTGGCGAGCGGGAAGATTCTCATTCCCACGAAGGCCATCACCAGGGAAAATGTAGTCGCTTTCCAGAACTTTCTGAAAGATACTTCTTCGCAATGAAGACGATGCGAATTAGGGGGCAGACAAGAGTATCCCGTAAGTCAAAAAACTCATCCGACGTTGAGCCCGAAGATTAACTGGTGACAGGATTGTGGTCAGTGTGGCGGACGGGCTGGCACTTCACGAGATTTCACCTGGGTGAAGAGACGCAAAAAGCAAAGGAGAGCACCTCCGGACTTGGAGATTCACGAAGCCAAGGCAGGCTCGGAATCAACCATCAGGCGGCTTGGCGGTAGTAAAAGTTCAGCAGTCCACCCTGAACTGTGTTAAAAACTCGTGCGTGCCCATAGGGCGCAGGACTTCGCAGCTTTTAGCGGTTTCGACCATCTTCTAGTCCTGTATCCTTGGTTGAATGAAACCCAACCTGCGCCACACCGCCGCTCCCCATCCATGACAACCAGCGACAATTCGGGACAATCTGGGAACGAATCTTGTGGGCGCAGTTGTGAACATGGTTCAATTCCGATCAAGCCGGTATTGAAAAAGATCTGCGTTCGAGTCCTAGCGAGGCAGCCATTCGGCATCAGCGGTCACCTGCGCGATATCACGGTCTCCACCGCTCGCACCCCCACTGAACCCCCGTCACTTCCACCGCCTCAGCGAACGGCCCAAATACCAAGTTCTGCCGAATGGTGCCCGGATCGCGATGACCCGTAAACAACTGGATTTCAATAATCGAATCGCCGTTGCTATTTATCCTGCAGGATTTCCCAGACAGCAAAGTCCGACAACCGTTTCGATTAGAGTCTCCCCTACCCTTCTCCGTGGCATTTCCCTGGCTCAGCCGGAGCTTTTTGCTGCATGCTACAGCATTCTGTTGCAGGGTTAGGTTTGCACAACCTGCTGAACCAGCCTGATTTCCGAGGAAATACGCAAAGTGCAAAATCGCTTGCCAAGGGATTCATAATCCCTTGGTCGCAGGTTCGAGTCCTGCCGGGCCCACCACTTCTTCAGCACACCCCTGGTTCTCTTGGTGCGTGAGGACCAACTGCGCGACATACCCCGCAAGCCAAGGAAATCTTAAATCAGGCGGGAAATGCCAACCAGAATAAGGCTGGACTTGGGCCTGCTGGTGTGTTAACAAAATGCCCTGATCGGGTAGGGTTGCAAGCCGTCAAGCGAGTTGGCGGCGGCTGGTGGGCGTACAACACCTTCTGGAGTTCGGTTGCTTCCTCCCGTTGTGCAGTCATTTGGTTAAGGGAACACACTTCATGGGTACGGGCGTCGATAAATACCGGGGAAAAAGACCATGAAGGTCCTTCGCATTCTCACCTCCATCGCCGTGTTCGCTCTTATCGGGTGTCCCAGCGGCGCGTTCGGCCAAACCCTGACGAATCTTTGGACATTCGGCAACAGCAGCGGCCAGGGGTTCTTTCCATTCGCATCGCTCGTTCAGGCCACCGATGGCAATTTCTACGGGACCGTCGGCTCCGGCGGGACAAGCAATAATGGGGCCGTGTTTCGGATCACCCCGACCGGTAGCCTGACCAATCTGCACTCCTTCGCCGCTTCCGGTTCCGACGGGGCCAATCCCTCGGCCGAGCTGGTGCAGGGCAGCGATGGCAATTTCTACGGGACGACCTACGCCGGCGGGACAAGCAATAATGGCACGGTGTTTCAGATCACTCCGACCGGCACCCTGACGAGCTTGCACTCGTTCACCGGTCTCGATGGATCCAATCCGCAAGCGGGCCTCGTCGAGGGCAGCGACGGCAATTTCTACGGGACAACCTACTTGGGCGGAGCGAGCGGCTCGGGCGCCATTTTCCGAATCACTCCGACGGGCAGCCTGACTAATCTGCACTCGTTCACCGGTCCTGACGGGGCGTTCCCCTACGCGGGCCTCCTGCTGGCCGGCGATGGCAATTTCTACGGGACAACCTACTTGGGAGGAGCGAGCGGCTCGGGCGCCGTTTTCCGAATCACTCCGACGGGCAGCCTGACCAACCTGCACTCGTTCACCGGCCCGGATGGGGCCGACCCACAAGCGGCGCTTGTCGAGGGAACCGACGGCAATCTCTATGGTACGACCTACGCCGGCGGTACCAGTGGATCCGGTGTGGTCTTTCGAATCACGACAAGCGGGAGTCTGACCAATCTGCACTCCTTCATCGGCGCCGATGGCGGCAATCCGTGGGCCGCGCTCGTGCTGGGTAGCGATGGCAATTTCTATGGGACAAGCTACAAGGGAGGGTCGAACAAGGACGGCACCATTTTCCGGATCACTCCGTCCGGTAGCCTCACCAACCTGCACATGTTCGCCAGCGGTACCGACGGCGCTTTCCCGCAAGACGCCCTGATCCAGGCCAGTGACGGTAGTTTCTACGGCACCACCGTCAACGGCGGCACCAACGGCGTCGGCACGATCTTCAAACTCACAGTTCCCCTCTTCCCGCCCGCCAACCAGATCTCGGCCCTCCAGTTTTTCACCGTCTTCAATACCACGAATACCGCGGTGCTGATCCCCTCCGTCTCCGGCGAAACCTACCAATTGCAATACACAGCCACGATGTCCCCCACCAACTGGATCAACACCGGCGACCCGACCCTCAGCATCGGCGGCCCGTTGATCCTCACCGACATCATCGACGTGCCGCAGCCGTCCCAGCGCTTCTATCGCGCTGTAATCACCCCGTAACACCCCCGCAGACCCCAAAACGACGCGAAGCGACAAAATGGCACACTCAGACTCCTAACTGCCTATCCATCAAGCCAATCCAAATTACACAACACTCCAAAACATTGGCTTCGTTTTGCCGAATTAACCTTTCGCCCGGCCTCCCTGCCCTCGCGGTCCCCGAATTGTAGCCGCGGACCGTGTACGCGGACCGGTCATCCGACCGGCCACCCCCTTGGAGGGCGAACCTCCCGGCGAACTCGCATCCCCGGCCCCATTTCCTCCCTCGCTCCTCTGTGTCAAAGATCGACAATCCATCAACCGCCCGAGCGTAGCACGACTCCCCAGCCGCGTCCAGAAAAAAATATCGCCTCTCCGATAGCTGTCCCTACCCCGTCCTCGGCTGGACTAACGGGTGGATGCTGGCCATTCGACCACGGCTTGATTTCGCTTGACCGACATCCCGTATCAGGCGTACAAGCGAAGTACCACCCCGTTTCTGGGGCCGCTTCCCGACCCCAACGCGTCTCGTTTGCGCACAGGCTTTATCAGTTCGTCGGAATCGTTAGGAGTACGTAGCTGAGTTCGGCACCAGGCAAACAAATCAACCGCGAGCGTAACGCGTGATCACGTTTCTCCAGGGCACATGCTTAACTTCAACGCCAAGAACTACTCTGGCCACACTGCAAATGCATCCGGAAGCAAAATGAAAATCATCTCGAATCTGACTGCTGGGTTGATCGCCGCGGGAATAATGACCGGTTTATCCGGATCGATAACGGCAACCGGACAATCAACCGATAGCGGCCTCGAAACGATTACCCAGAGTTCTTTGTCGCCCGATTTGACCAACGGGTTGGTGGCCTACTATCCGTTCCATGGCGACGCGAATGACGCCAGTGGGAACGGCAACAACGGAACCGTGATCAACGCCACCTTCCAAACCAACGGCCCGAACGGCATCGTGGCATTGGAGTTTAGCGGCGGTTCGTCCACGTATGTCCATGTGCCGCAATCTCCGTCACTCGAGCCCACCAACGGCCTGTCCATCTCCATGTGGTGTTTCGGCGTCCCGGGCCAGGCCTGCGGCTTTGGAAATGGCACGATCTTGCGCAAAGCCGGCAATTGCGACCCCGGCTATTTCATCCGCGGCTGCAACGGTCAATCCGGTTACATGCTCAATGGACCCAACGTCTGTGTCGGCGGACCCTTGGGTGTTGCCGACTTCCTGCCGTTCACTGGCACCAATTGGCAACATATCGTCGGCACGTATTCCGTCACGGACGGAACCATCAAGGCCTACGAGAACGGCCTGCTCGTCGGCCAGGTCCCCTATACCAACGGACTGACCCATTCGGGTGACCTGTACATCGGAGGAGCGGTTGTCTCCGCGTACCAGGATGACGGTGGCTTTGACGGCCTGATCGACGAGGTGCGCATCTACAATCGCGAATTGTCCTCCAACGAAGTCGCTCAATTATACGCTATCGGGCAACCGCAGACTCTCAACGATGGCTTGGTGGCCTACTATCCATTCAACGGCAACGCCAATGATGCCAGCGGGAACGGCAACAACGGCACCGTCGTTGACGCCACCTTCCAAACCAATGGCCCGAACGGTTCGGTGGCCCTGACGTTTGCCGGCAGTCAGTCGTCCTACGTCCTGGTTCCCGACGCCGCCTCCCTGGACCCGACCAATGCAATCTCCATCGCCATGTGGTGCAACGGCGTGCCCAATTCGCCCTGCGGCGGAGGCTATGGAACTGTCCTCCGCAAGGCGTTGTCGTGTCAACCCGGCTATTTGGTCCGCGGCTGTAACAGTGGCCCCTTCTTCGAACTTGATTCCACTTCTGTCTGCACACCCGGTGGCTCCGGCACCGCCAATTTCCTCCCGTTCACCGGCACCAGTTGGCAGTTCATCGCCGGGACCTATTCGGTCAGCAGTGGCGTGATCAGAACCTACGAAAATGGCGTTCTTCTCAACGAAACGGCCTATTCCAAACCGCTCGCCAACTCGGGAACCCTCTTCATCGGAGGCGCCAATGTGGATTCCGGCGATAGCGGTTTCCTGGGCTCGATCAATCAGGTCCGCATTTACAATCGTGAGCTGTCTTCCAACGAAGTGGCGCAATTGTACGCGCTTGGCGGCAGCACGCCACCCGTCGCCAGTTTCACCGCAACCCCCACCAATGGCATCGCCCCGTTGGCAGTGACCTTCACCGACACCTCCACCGGCGCCGTCACCAACTGGTTCTGGAACTTCGGCGATGGCCACTCCACCAATCTTGCCACCAGTACGGCGGCCTACACCTACTCGACAGGTGGCCTCTATACCGTGACGGAGATCGTCAGCGGCCCGGCCGGTGTGAGCACCAACACACAACTGGGGTATATTTCGGTATTGGATTTCCGGATCACGGCCATCGCCAAAGAAGGCAATAACATCCGTGTGACCTGGATTGGCGACGGCGGCCGCGGCTATGTTCTGCAAAGCACCAAACTCGCCGCCGTTGCCAGTTTCACCACGAATTTTACAGACATCGGCCCGGTGATTCTCGCCTCTGGCGTTGGCCCATCCACGACCAACTACCTCGATGTCGGAGCCGCATACGCTCCCATGCTGATACCGCCAGCCGGCACGATGGTCACGACCTCCGTCGTGCCATCCACAGTTGACTGCTCGGCAGATGGCACACGCGGCATTACAGATTCCACGGGCCGAGCCCTGCCGACTGGATGCCTCCTCATGCTGGGAACCTTCAGTATGAGTGAGTCCACCATTCAGTCGAACTTCAGCGCGGGCAATGTCAGCGCAATCATGTCTAACTTCACACTCTACGGCGCGTCGTTCGCGGTTGGCAACGGAACCGGCCTGCCCGCGACTTGGGACGTTTCAGAGAGTGCTGCGGGCTTCGGTGGCCAACGGATTTACCTGGTGGCAATCGATACGCCGACTCTGGCGGCGGCGAACCACTTGGGAATCTTCACCACATCGTCTTGGGTGTTCCCCGCCGACGGAAACGAAATCGACATCGACCTCGCGGACGTGACCGACTTTGTCATCGGTGCGCTAGGTGGTTCATTGACGATTGGCCTTCCGTTGGGGGGCGAAACGTATACGTTCAACGACACGGCCAGGTTGAGTGTTCTTCCCGGAAGGATTCTCTTCTACCGCGTCCGGCTCTGTCCCGTAGGGGCTGGCACAGTAGGCGGTAGACAACGAACATCGATCAGCCGCTATCCAGACGTGGCACACCCCGTCAGCCGCATACGGCGCATCAACCCCGACACGCCTTGACCCCAGCACGCGGAACGATGGCGACCCCTCCTGTCCGACGTGACGCTGGACAGCCGGACGGACCAGGTGTAGTAAGGCGATATGCCCAAGCCGGTGCATGACGTTTTCGGGTGCGGTTCATAATGAACCGTCACCGGATTCTCTGGTTGGGCGTGATCGGCGCCCTCGCGCTGTCCTGCGCCAGGGCGACGACCCATGAGCCCCGCGTGGCGGAACAGCAGGAGGTCACGATCACCTGCGAACTCACCCAGGCGCCGAAGTGGTCGGACATCCCGGTGTTTGAATCGGCGACTGACTGCCTGGCGGCCACCGGTACGTATCACTACGTGCTCTGGTTGCCCAAGGGCTATCTCGCCGACACGCAGCGCCGCTGGCCCTGCATGTTCATTGCCGACGGGGGCGGCCACGCGAAGATGGGGAATATGGCCGCCTGGCTCAAGGCCCGGGGCTACGTCGTCGTCATGCTCGTCGAATCCAAAAACGGTCCGTGGCCACCGATCGTTGGCAATTTCCTCGCCGCGCATGACGACGTTGTGCAGCGGGTGCGAATTCAAGAGGGCCTTAAGTTCGCCACGGGCATCTCGGGCGGCGCACGCGCCAGTTCGGTGTTCGTGCAAATCCGTCCGGGCTTTTCGGGACTCATTCTGCAGGGGGCCGGTCTGGCATACAAAACCAACGGCGTGTATGTCGTGGCCGGCCTTCGGCGCACCCCGCCCATCTATGTCGCGATGACGATGGGGGATCACGATAAGCATCAGGTCGAGGTCGAAGACATGCGCCGCTGGATCGGGTCGTCGCACTTCCAATCGTTCGCGTTCCCCGGTCGGCCATGAGTGGGCCCCGGCGGAAACTTTCGAGCGCGCCATCGCCTGGGTCGAAGACAAGGTCCGTGAGACCGCCCAGCCCCAACCACCTCAGAAAGTCAATTGACCGCCATCCGGCCTGCCGTCATCCCCCTGTAGGTCGCGCGTCCCTTGTGGCCGCGCGCGGCGAGTGCGGACCCGGCGCTCCGGCCTGTCGTCCGCTCCCCGCCTTGCCCCTGTCTCGCCGAAGCACCGCGAAGGCGGATGTCCGGAGCGAGGTCGAAGGATCGCCCCCCTTCGCATCCATTCGCGTAGATACAAAGCGCGTGTGTTCGACTCGAGAAGTCTATAAAATGTCGAAAGGCCGATGATGCCTTTGCGACAACGTTACACGGGGCCGGTCGGTGTGGCACATTGAAACACGCGCGGAAATCACTGGGCGTAGTGTGTGCGCTGGTCATCAGCGTGTACGCGTGCCTCGCGCGGTCGGGCCCGTGGGAATCCTTGGGCCCGAATGCGGCTGACTCTTCCTACAATTTGTTGGTGCAGGGTTTTCGCACCGGCCAACTCAGCCTGAAAAAAGAGGTCCCGCCCGGGCTCGCGCGCCTCGCCGACCCGTATAATCCAACCGCCAGTGAGCCCTATTGGTCTGGCCCCGCCGGGTTGCACGACCTGAGCTACTACAAGGGTCGGCTCTATCTCTACTTCGGGGTGACGCCGGCCTTGATATTGTTTTGGCCGTTCGTTGCGCTGACCGGCCATTATCTTTCGCACCGGCTGGCCGTGTTGGTATTTTGCTCCATCGGCTTTCTGGCCAGCGTGGGCGTGCTGGTTGCGGCGTGGCGGCGGTACTTTTCCGACGTGAGCGTGTGGGTGCTGGCGGCGGGCGCGCTGGCGCTCGGCTTGGCGACGGTCGTGCCGGTGATCCTGCCGCGGTCCGATGTGTACGAAGTGGCCATCAGTTGCGGGTATATGCTGACAATGCTCGCATTGGGGGCGATTTGGGGCGCGTTGCACAAGCCGGAGCGACGGCGTTGGTGGCTGGCCGCGGCGAGTGCGGCGTACGGGCTGGCGGTGGGGGCACGACCGACCTTGCTGTTCGGTGCCATCATCCTGGTGGTGCCGGTAATTCAAGCGTGGCGCGAGGAGCGGCGGATTGGGACGCTGTTGATCGCGGCCATCGCCCCCATCGCGCTCATCGGATCGGGGGTGTTGCTCTACAATGCCCTGCGGTTCGATAGTCCATTCGAATTTGGGCAGCACTACCAACTGGCGGCCGTCCCATCGGCGACCTTCCAGTACTTCCGCCCACGCTTCTTCTGGTTCAATTTCCGCGTCTATTTTCTCGAGCCGGCGCGCTGGAGTGTTCGCTTCCCCTTCGTGCATAAAATCGCCGCGCCCCCGTTGCCAGCCGGCTATGAGCAGGTTGAGTATCCCTTCGGTATCCTCACGAGTATTCCACTCGTGTGGTTGGCGGCGGCGGTGCCGCTGGCGTGGCGGGGCCGGTGGCCGGAGGCATCGACGTTGCGCTCGTTTGCGGCGGCGGGGGCCTCCTTGTTTGTGGTTTGTGCGCTGCCGCTGGGGTTCTTCTCGAGCGCGATCATCCGCTACGAAGTGGACTTCGCACCGGCACTCGTGCTGCTGGCGGTGGTTGGGTTGCTCGGATTGGAGCGCGCGCTGATTGGCCAGCCCCTCCGGCGACGCGCCGCTCGCTGGGGCTGGGGTGCGCTCTTGAGCTTCTCGGTGGCGTTTAATCTGCTGGCAAGTATTCAGGTCTACGGAGGCAGGGAGTGTGCGCTGGGGGTCGCACTGGCTCAAGCGGGACGCGTGCCGGAAGCCATCCAATGCTTCAACGAAGCGCTACGGCTCGATCCCGATTTCCCCGCGGCCCACGACGAGTTGGGGCGCGCCTTGGAACGATCGGGCCGGGCCGCCGAGGCGGTCGAGCACTACAAACAGGCGGTGCTCCTCCGGCCCGACTATGTCGCCGCACAGGTCGACCTGGGAAATGCGCTGCTCCGCATGGACAATCTCCAGGAGGCGATCGCGCATTACGAACAGGCGCTGCAGATCAACCTTGATTACGCCGACGCGCACAACAACCTGGGAGTCGCTCTGGTTCGACTGGGTCGGCCACAGGAGGCGATGGGACATTGGGAGCAAGCGCTACGGATCAACCCCGACTACGCCGGGGCGCACTGCAATCTGGGGGTCGCCTTGGGGCAGGCAGGCAGGATACCGGAAGCGATCGGGCATTTGCAGCAGGCGCTGCGGATCAAGCCCGATTTCGCCCGAGCGCGGAACGCGCTTGCGCGACTGCAAGCTCGCCAGTCAGCCGAGTCCAGCGGAGCCGAAAGCGGCACCAGCCGTTGAGACGCGCCACAGTCGTATCCCCGGATCGCAAACACGCCGTAAGATTTGCCGACGGCGCACCGGCAGCCCGATTATCCCGCTGGGCTCGCAACGGCCCCCCAACAGACGCGGCTTCCCCTCTCCCATTTGCTTGCTACGAGCCGCGAAACTGGCATAGTACCCCGGATCGCGCCGCATCAACGTGCGCCCGTAGCTCAACTGGATAGAGCATCGGTCTTCGGAACCAAAACGACCCTGTTTTGAGCTTTTAGTGATTCTCTTAGGAAACCCGTACACCCCTTATAAATAAAGGGACACATGTACTTTTGTATGTTTGCGCCTACTTGCATCGCTTCGCACGTTTTGGTAGAGAAAATGCCAACCAATGCCAACCATAAGAACGCCGTTTCGTCTAACGACGCTTCGCGAGTCAACAGAGCAACGGTTCACATGACCGTTGCTCTGATGTTCATAGTTTGAATGACGGACCCTACCTGCGGGTGATCATGTCGCTGGCGGCCTACTGTACGACTATCCGGGTCAGTGTAGCAGTTCCGGCGGATTTGCAGCAAGTGGGCTGGGTATTGGTACCGACTGGCTTGCGATCGGCGGCTTGGCTACTTTGTGGCCGGCTCGGGTGCGATGCGCTGCATCCTGCGTTTGCGCGTTGGTGGTTCACTGCCGACGGCTGGGGTCGGCGTGGAGACCGTGCCGGTCCGACAGACTGGCGGCGAGGTTTCGGCTCGCCGAGGGGCGCGATGCGGTAACGCTCAATCGCTGCCAGAATATCCGCAACGGAAATAAGCACTGTGCGACCAACACGGCGGAAGCCAATGAGGCGGGCGGACTGCCATGTTGACAGGGTACGCCTGGAGACGCCGATGGCTCGCGCGGCTTCATCCGGGCGAAGATACAGACGCGGCACTGGTGTCGCGGCATCCTTCTCGCCATTCTTTGGCTGTCGATTCATGAGTGTTTTATATGCAGCCTCGCAAATGGTCGTCGCGATACTTGGCCGTGAAGTACCCCAGCGTGAAGCCGTAGGAGCCAAGCCGTTGGCGGAGCGAGCACCGTCAATGGTGGAAGTTCAAGGCAGCAGGGGAACTCGACTTGACGGCGCGCAGCGAGCCGTACAATCGAAACGGCGCTTCACGCAAGGTCAACGACTGATATGGCGCAATCATCCGGCCACCGGTAGCACGAGGAAGTTGCGTGATTGTGTAGCACGTGCACAAGATGTCGAGAGGACTGCCAAGCAGCACCACTGGAGAAAGCGATTGCAATAACTGCGCGGACAGGGCATGGCCGCGACTACGGGCGGTACGTGCGTAGGGTGACCGGCAACTAAGCGCCATATCCAGGCTGTCGGTGGCGAGCACCGCGCAGCCACGGACGGCGACGCGTTATCGGTACGGCTTGGCAGCGCAGCAGACGCGGCGAGCGGGACGCGTTTCGAGCGTCCGCCGCGCCGGGTCTGCCAGCATTCTACCGGCGAATGGCCGGCGAAGATTCCTCGTGGATTCGTTCACCGTGTCGTGACTTCGTTGGCCGGTTTGAGACTCGTTATCTCGGCCGGGGTAGACTGACGTAATGGTCGGTTGGTGTTTGCTGCTTGCGTTTTGGTCGGCTGCGGGTGCGCGACCTTGCGGCCCCGTCGCCGTCAGCCATCCAGTGGTTGAAGCACTCGCGTAACCGGGCCGGACTCACCGTCACACCGGCAGTTTTCAACTCGTCCGCTAGTTCGCTCGCCTTCCATCCTTTGCTGTGAAGGTCGAGCAACCGTTCGCGGAGTGGTTTCAACACGTCAGCGACGGTCTTGCGTTTCCTCGGCGGATCGCGCTGCGTCAATTGCTCCAGTTTCTTTTCCACCGCCGCGTAGTCCAGCGTCGCGGCGAGTTTCGTATAATCAATCGTTGTGCTCATGGTCATTTCCTTGGTTTGATTTGCGTTGCGTCCCGGTGCGAGTGGTTCGCCGACGCCTGCGGCCACGCGGAATCTTATCGGCATCCGCTCGGCATCCGAGCGAGTCGAGCGGTGGTCGCTCGTCAGTCCGCGATGCGGCCATGCGTCGTCCACCATGCGGCCACACCGGCAGCCGCTGAACGATTTCGTCACCGCTCTCAGGCGGGGTAAGTGTCCGCTCATTTCTTCCTATTCTCTGCCACACTTGGCCCGCACAGTCTGTTCGTACTTGCGAACAATCATACCCATCCTTCCGGTTACAGTGAGCCGCATGAACCTCGTTGACATCAGCGGCGTTATAACCTGGCCGACCTCGTTATCGTGTGTAGCAGATACACAACACACGCCGGGTTTCGTGCGACAGTGCAGACCGATGACAATGACACTTTCAACGTTGCCTATATCACCACACGGACCCTTGGAACGTTGTTCCCATTCGGAACAACTTTACGGCACGGTTTCGGTAAGTTTCCCAGCCATGTTCAGCGCCATTCCACAAAAGAATCGAGCCGCCGCCACGACGTATTTCGACGAGCACCTGTCACACAACGATTACTACACCCAGGGCGAAGACTTGACCCACGATCAAGGTGGTCATTGGATTGGTATCGGCGCGGGACGGTTGGGTTTGCAGCCAGGTCAGGCTGTCACCCGCGACGTGTTCCTGCGCCTCTGCGACAATTCGCACCCGATGACCGGCGAATTACTCACGCCGCAGCAATTCCGTGACCGACGGCTCTACTTCGACTTCGTCTGCTCGCCGCCCAAGTCCGTGTCGATTCTGGCGGTCACGATGAATGACCATCGCATCATCGAAGCGCACCGGGAGGCCTCCACGATGGCCGTGCGCGAGCTTGAGCAGTTTGCCGCCACGCGCATTCGCAAGGCCGGGATCGAGGATCGGGATCGCACCACCGGGAACTTGGTTGGCGCAGCGTTCCTGCACACGACTTCCCGCGCCCTGGATCCTCAACTGCCACGCACTTTGTCCTGTTCAACTGTACCTGGGACAACACCGAGAAGCGGTGGAAGGCGCTGCAAACCGGCGATATGTTCGGATCACGCACTACGGCACGGCCGTCTATCGTAACGAGCTGGCCAAGCGGCTCCCACCGGCTGGGCCACTGCAACCGGAAGGCCGCCAATGGG
>CAVYAC010000029.1:0-18031 GCA_963766065.1 uncultured Verrucomicrobiae bacterium | reverse complement strand
CGGGACGTGTGGTTGGATTCCTTTCCATGACTGTCAGCCGCACAAAGCTGGTTGCAGTGGCGCTGGTGATTTTTGCGGTCACGGTCTGGCTGTTTTGGCCAAGCGTCCACTGGGAGTTTTTGAACGGGGATGATTTTCGAGTACTTGCGGCAATCGGTGCGCTTGTATGGCCTGACGTGGAACGCTGTGAAATGGGCGTTCACGTGCACGGACGAGTACTATCAGCCCTTGCCGCGGTTGTCCCATGTTCTGGCTACCAGATGTTTGGAACAAGTGCGGCCGGCCACCACGCGACGGGCATCGTATTCCACGCACTCAACGCGACACTTGTGTTCGGCTTCCTGTGGACACTCCTGGGTGCGACAGCCCTGACCACGGGTGAGCGGCTGGCGGTGGCTTCTTGGGTGGCGGTGGTGTTCGCGATTCATCCACTGCAAACGGAATCGCTGGCGTGGATGTTCGGGCGGACGCAGCAACTATGTACGATGTTTGGGATCGGTTGCCTGTGGGCCTACGCTGCGGGTGCACGCCGTTGGTTGGTGTGGACATTGTATGTGGCGGCGCTGTTGTGCAAACCGATGGCGGTATCAGTCCCATTCGTAATGCTTGCTATCGATTACTATCCGCTGCGCCGTCACGAGCGATTGGGTTGGGTCCGGTTGGTGTGGAGAAGGCAGCGTGGATTGTCCTTGCGGGAGCGGCGGGGTTGGCGACGGTGATCACCAAATCACAGATCGGCAACCTGATCCCGTTGATCGGCGGTCCCGCTCTCCGAGCGTTTGTTCCTGGTGTTCGAGAGCCTGACGTTTTATCCGTTGAAACTGGTCTGGCCGTCTCATCTGTTGCCTGTCTATCCGATAACTCCCGGCCTTCGCTCCACCATTGGCCGGTGTTGGGGTCGGTACTGAGCGTTGTCGTAATCACGACCGTGGTCATTATGGAGCGACAACGCACACCGATGTTGGCGGCGGCTTGGGGGGCCTATCTGGCTTGATTCTTCCCTGTCTCGGGGCTAATGCTGACTGTCATGGAGGCCGCGTCAATGCGCCTTTGCCTACGCGGCGATGGTGCCGCTGCTGCTGTTGGCCAGCGGAATCGGCGTGTGGGTGTGGCGGCGATTGACGACGGCGGCCCATCTCGCGCTGATCGGCCTGTTGGCAGGGCAACTTTGCTTCTTCGGAGTGCGCACTCGCAACCTGATACCCGTTTGGCGTAACGAGGAAACAGAATGGCGGGCCGTCCTTGGTGGAGTTTCCGGACTACGAAGTGGCCAATCGGTCGCTCGCCGCTGCGTTGCTCGTTCAGGGCAGGATTGGTGAGGCGCTCGAATACGCGCAACGAGATATCGCGATTGCGCCGCAGCTGGGGCTGGCGCACAACATTCTGGGAACCATCCTGATGCAGGAGGGTAAGGTCAGCGAGGCCATCGGGCAGTACAAGCAGGCGCTACGGCTCGATCCGGATTACGCCGCGGCCCACAACAATCTGGCGTTGGTTCTGGGCAGGCTGGGAAAGTCCGAGGATGCCATCAAACAGTACCAGGAAGCGATACAGATCAAGCCCGATTACGCCCAGGCGTACAACAACCTCGGACTCGCTCTGGAACAAACGGGCCGGATCGAGGAAGCCATCGCACAATATGAACAGGCCCTGCGCATCGAACCCGGTTACGTCGAAGCGTATTTCAATCTCGGCCTCGCACTGGAAAAGCTGGGCCGTACGCCGGAGGCTATTGATCTATTCCAACGGGCGCTGCGAATCGATCCCGATTCCGTCACGGCGCACGTGAACCTTGGAAACGCCCTGTTGGCACAGGGCAAGCCCACCGACGCCATCCGGAATTATGAGCAGGCGTTGCGGATCGATCCCGATGACGCCAAGGCCCACTACAACCTCGGGCTTGCCCTGGCCCAGTCGGACAGGCTGCAGGAGGCGATCGAACAATGGGAGCAGACGTTGCGGATCAATCCCCATGACGCCGACGCCCATTTCAATATGGCGGTCGCCTTCGAAAAGATGGGCCGCCCGCCCGAGGCCATCGAGCACTACCAGCAGGCCCTGAAACTCCGACCGGGTTTTGGTCCGGCCAAAGACGCCCTCACGCGACTCGCAGCCGACCAATAACCTCCAGAGCCTTGTTCTATAAGGGCTTGCCGCTTTTTCCCGATGTTAGCCTCGACTAGGTCGTGTAGGTTTCCGCCCGGCACAAAAAATAGGTTCCGCCCGGCAGACAGACGCAGGCAGGCAGCCTACCCGAGCAGATCGGGATCGACGCGTTGCAACAGCGCATTCAGCATTGCCAGCACCTCGCGTCCGGAATTGGCGTGCAACGAGGCCGCGGCGAGTTCCTGGGCTTCGCGCAGCGTGAGGCGGCGGATCACTTCCTTCACACGCGGCAGGCTCGAGGACGCCGCGCTCAACTCGTCAATCCCCATCCCCAGCAGCAGCGGCGCGAACAGCGGCTCGCCCGCCATCTCGCCGCACACGCCCACCCAGATCTCGTTGTTGTGCGCCGCCTCGACGACCGAGCGGATCAACCGCAGGATTGCCGGGTGCGTGGGTTCGTAGAGGTTGGCGACCTTCTCGTTCACGCGGTCAACAGCCATGGTGTACTGGATCAAATCGTTGGAACCGATGCTGAAAAAATCCACCTCGGGCGCGATCATCTCGGCCGTCAACGCCGCGGACGGGATCTCGATCATCGCCCCGACCTGGATTTGCTCGTCGAAGGCCATTCCCTCCTTCTTCAGGTCATGCATCACCTGACGCAGGATGTCGTTGGCCTGCACGACCTCGGCCACGCCGCTGATCATCGGGTACATGATCTTCACGTTGCCCTCGGCGCTGGCCCGCAGGATCGCCCGCAGTTGCGCCTTGAAAATGTCCACATTGGCGAGGCAGAACCGGATCGCGCGAAAACCCAGAAACGGGTTGACCTCCTGCGGCGAGGTGTCTTCACTGCGAAACTTGTCGCCGCCAATGTCGAGCGTGCGGATGATGACCGAGTGGGGTTTCACCACGCGGGCGACTTCGAGGTATTGCTCGTACTGTTCGTCTTCGGTGGGGAACTCCGAGCGGTTGAGGTAGAGGAACTCGGTCCGGAACAACCCGATGCCTTCCGCGCCCGCCGCGATCACCACCTCAGCGTCGGACGGCAGTTCGATGTTGCCCGACAGGATCATCCGATGCCCGTCGAGCGTTTGCGCCGGGCAGATCGTGCAGCGCATCCAGGCGCTCCTGGACGCTGTGGCGTTTGACCTCCAACTGCCCGTAGATAAACAGCGTCTGCTCGCTCGGCTCCACGATCAACGTGCCGCTGTAGCCATCGAGGATCGCCGGCTGGCCGTCGTGGACGAATTTGCTGAGATTGCGCAGGCCGACGACGGCGGGCAGGTTCATCGACCGCGCGACGATCGCGCTATGGGACGTGTGGCTGCCCACGTCCGTGGCAAACCCGCCGACATGGTGGCGGTCCAGCGACGTGGTGTCGGACGGCGACAGCTCGTGCGCCACGACAATCGTGTCGGACGGGAGATTGGTCAGCGCGCGATGGTCGTGCCCGAGAAGGTTGCGCATGATCCGCCGCGTCACGTCCTGCACGTCGGCCGCCCGCTCGCGAAACAGTTCGTCCTGTAATTCGGAAAGCGTCGCGACATACTTGCGGGCGACGTCGTTGAACACAAACTCGACGTTTTTCCGTTCCTGCTGGAGGCGGTTGATGACCGAATCGATCAGCGCGGGGTCCTCGGTGATGGACAGATGTACGTCGAGGATGGTCGATGGCGAACTGGAGCCGATGCCCGAGGCGATGCGGTCCTGCAGTTCATGCAGTTGTTCGCGCGTCTTGATCAGCGCCTGCTCGAACCGCGCCACCTCTTTGGGTACGTCCGCGACCGCAACGTCATATTCCGGGACGACCTCTTCGGCCACGCTGTACACGTAGATCTTGCCCCGGGCCATGCCCGGGGATACGCCAATTCCTTGAAAGCTGCGTTCTGCCATACGGCTATCGTCCGTCTATTCTTCGTCGAACTTGCGTTGAAACAAGGACTCCAACTCCCGCACCGCGATCTCGGCGTCCGCTCCCTCGGCGATGATGATGAGTTTGGAGCCCTGGCCCGCCGCCAGCATCATCAGTCCCATGATGCTCTTGCCATTGACCTGTTCGCCGTCCTTCTCGACGGTGATGTCGCTGGCAAATTTGTTGGCGGTCTTGACGAACAGCGCCGCTGGCCGCGCGTGGACGCCGAGCTTGTTGATCACCATGACCTCCCGGCTCGCCGTCCTGGCTTCCGATTCACCGCTGCTCTTTCGTGACAAAATCATCTGCGTGGTAGCCTTCCATTAGTCCGACGGCGTGCGCATCCGCTCGATGAGCCGCTCGTTAAACTCCCGCGCCGCATTGTGGCCCAGGCTCTTCAACTTCTGGTCCAGCGCCGCCACCTCGATCAACCGCGCGATGTCCCGTCCCGGTCGCACGGGGATGGTGACATGCGGCACGTCGATCCCGAGAATCTTGTAGGTTTGCCGCTCGATGCCGGTGCGGTCCACCTCTTCCATTTTCTCCCAATCCATGAGCGTGACCACCAGATTCAGGTTTTTTTCCGGGCGTACGCTCGCGACGCCAAAGACCGCGGGGACGTTGATGATGCCCAGGCCGCGGATCTCCATGTGGTAGCGCGTCGTCTCGGACGAGGTTCCCACCAGCTCGCGGCCTTCCAGCAGGCGAATCCGCGTAATATCGTCGCTGACCAGGCTGTAGCCGCGTTCCAACAGGGCCAGCACGCTCTCGCTCTTGCCAATGCCGCTCTCCCCACGAATTAGCACACCAATGCCCAGGATGTCCACCATGGAACCGTGCTCGCTGATCTGCGGCGCAAACTCCATTTCCAGCGCGATGGTCGAGGCATTGATGAATTTCATCGTGACCATCTTGGTCTTGAACAACGGCACCTGGTACTCGTCGCATTTCTGCTGCACCAGCGCGGGAGGATTGACGTTGCGCGCGAACACCAGGCACGGAATCTTCGACTTGAGCACCCGCTCGATGCGCCGGGCGGCTTCTTCCTCACCCAACGATTTGAGGAACGCCCACTCCGCTCCGCCGATCACCTGGACGCGCTTCATCGCGAAATACCGAAGGAACTTTGCCAGGGCCAGCCCCGGACGGTTCACCGAGCCTTCCTGGATCTTCCGCGATAACCCGGCGCTGCCGGCGATGAGCTTCAGGTGCAGCTTCTCCGCATGGTTCAGGTAGAACCGCTCAACGGTGACGGTCGGGATGGAAGCGGTGGTCATGGTCAGGTCAGGGTGGGCTCGATCAGCCCGAAATCGCCTTTATTGCGCCGGTACAGGACGTTCACTTTCTCGGTCTCGGCGTTGAGGAACACCAGGAACTGCCGGTCCGAAAGCTCCAACTGCAGCACCGCTTCGTCCACGAACATCGGTTTGATCGCGAATTTCTCGGTGTGGACGATCTGCGTCGTCCCGTCCTCCTCCTGAAGGTCGTGCGTCATGACCTGTTCGTTCACATGGTACGGCACGGCTTTGCGCGGGCGATGACGTTGGATCTTGGCCTTGTACTTGTGCATCTGGCGCGCCACCTTGTCCACCACGCGGTCGATGGACGCGTACAGGTCTTCGCTGACCTCGCGAGCTTCGATGGTGATGTGGTTGCCGCATTGCAGCACGAGTTCCGCAATGTGGCGGAACTTGTCCACTTCCAAAATGTAATGCGCGCTCAGAATGCGCGGGAAATCGATCTCGATATGATCGAGTTTCTTCTCCGCGTATTCCCGAATGGCCGGCGTGATGTCCACGTGCCGGCCAGTCACTGTCATGTCCATGAAAACCGTCTCCTCTCGCTTCGGGCCACCCGACTCACATCGTGAAATCGGGCCCCAGATAAATCTCCCGACTATGCGGGTCGTTGGTTAAAAACTCGCTCGTGCCCTCGCGCACAACCTTGCCGTGATGAATCAGGTACGCGCGATCGACAATGCGCAACGTCTGCTGGGCGTTATGGTCGGTCAGGAGGATGCCGAGTCCCTTGTTTTTCAACTCGACGATGATCTTCTGCACCTCGTGTACCGCAATCGGATCCACGCCGCTGAACGGCTCATCCAGCAGCATCAACTTCGGCCCGGTGACGAGCGCCCGCGTGATCTCCAGCCGTCGTCGCTCCCCGCCGCTCAGGGTGTACGCCTTGTTCTTCGCCAACGATTTAATATCCAGTTCTTCCAGCAAATAATCCAGACGAAACTTCCGCTCCTCCAACGACAACGGCAGCGTCTCCAGGATCGCCATGATGTTATCTTCAACCGTCAGCTTGCGGAACACGCTCGGTTCCTGGGACAGGTAACTGATGCCGCGCCGCGCCCGTTTGTGCATCGGCAATCGGGTCACGTCCTGGCCGTCAAAGAAAACCTTGCCCGCGTTGGGCTTGATCAGCCCGACCGTCATGTAAAACGAAGTGGTCTTCCCCGCGCCGTTGGGACCAAGCAGGCCGACAATCTCCCCCGCGCGGACGTTGATGTCCACACCGTCCACGACGCGCCGATGGCCGTAAATCTTGACGAGCCCCTGCGTACGCAGCAGGACGTTATTGTCCGCCGCCTCGCTCAATGCCTTTGCCCCCAAACGACATCCATCCGCATTTTCAACGCCGCATGCCTCGATTCATCGTACCGCAGTGTAGCAGAACCAGCGCGGCTTACAAGCGTCGCAACCGGTTCGCTGGAATCGCATTGACTCCGCGCCGTCGCGTCGTACCCTTACGGGCAACTCGGTTGGCGTGGGCTGAATCGAGGTGCCTGAAGGGGTCGGGAGAACAATTGGTTCCACGGTTGCATCGATTCGGCGGCTTGATCCTCTGCGCGGTTGGATTTGTCGGACCTGCCGTGGCGCAGACAGATCAGCCCATCTATACGGATTCGCTGGCGAGCGGCTGGCAGGATTGGAGCTGGGTGACAGACAATCTGGCTTGCACCTCGACCGTTCATTCCGGCACCGATTCGATCCGTGTCACCGCCGGGGCACACGAGGCGTTGTATCTGTATCACTCCGATTTCAACACGAGCGGCTACAGCAACCTCACCTTTTGGATTAACGGTGGCCCGACCGGTGGACAACTACTACAGGTGCGAGTGCTGCTTGAAGATGTCCCACAACCCGCGATCGCGCTGGCGCCGCTGCCGTCCAACACCTGGCAACAAATTGTTCTCTCACTCGCGTCGCTGGGCGTGGCCAACCAGCCGAATATGGACGGTTTCTGGATTCAGAGCCGTACCGGCGCGAGCGAACCGACATTTTACGTGGATGACATTGCGCTGACGGCGCTCCCGCCACCCGCCATCGTGCATGTAAGCATCAACGCCACCCAAACCGTTCGCACGGTGGACGCGCGGATGTTCGGCGTCAACACGGCCATCTGGGATAGCGTGTTCGATACCGCCAACACCATCGGGATGTTCACCAGCATGAACAACCAGGCCTTGCGGTTTCCCGGTGGCTCGGCCTCCGACGAGTATCACTGGGCCTCCAACACCAGCGGCACCAACACCTGGAAGTGGTGGACATCCTTCGACCGGTTTGCCGATACGGCCACCAGCACGCACGCCCAGGTTTTCATCACCGTCAACTACGGCTCGGGCACGCCTGCGGAAGCGGCCAATTGGGTCCGGTATTCCAATGTCACCAAACGATACGGCTTCCGATATTGGGAGATCGGCAACGAATGCTACGGTTCGTGGGAGACGGACACGAATACACCGCCACACGATCCGTACACCTACGCCATGCGATTTCAGGGTTACTGGACCCGGATGAAAGGGATGGATCCGACCATCAAGATCGGCGCCGTCGTTGTCACGGGCGAAGACAGTTACTCGACGGACACCAATCACCCCGCCATCAATCCGCGCACCGGCCAGACCCACAATGGTTGGACACCGGTGTTGCTGGCGACATTGAACGGCCTTGGTGTCACGCCCGATTTCGTCATCTATCATCGCTACGCGCAAGCGCCCGGTGCCGAGAATGATGCCACTCTGTTGCAGTCCTCCGTCACGTGGTCCAATGCCGCCGCCGATTTGCGCCAGCAACTCAGCGATTACCTCGGCGCGCCCGCCACCAACGTCGAACTCGTCTGCACCGAGAATAATTCCGTCTACTCGAATCCCGGCAAGCAAACGACCAGTCTCGTCAACGGCCTGTTTTGGGCCGACAGCATCGCCAACTCGCTACAGACCGAATTCAACGCGCTCATCTGGTGGGACACGCGCAACGGCCAGGAGACCGGCAACAACAATGACCCGTCCCTGTACGGTTGGCGTCAGTACGGCGATTACGGCATTACCGATTCCACAAATCCCGCGGCCCCGGCGGATCGATATCCAACCTACTATGTCGCCCGGCTGCTCCAGTGTTTCGCGCGCGGCGGCGATCACATCGTGCCCGCGACCAGCGATTATCCTCTCTTGTCAGTGTACGCGGCGGCGCGCACCAATGGTTCACTCGCGCTGCTGGTCATCAACAAAAGTGCCACCAATTCATTGAATGCCAGCCTCTCGATCCATGGGTATCTTCCCAACAGCCATGCGGTCGTGTACTCGTACGGCATTCCGCAGGACGACGCCGCTTGTACCGGGTTCGGCTCGGCGGACATTGCGCAAACCAACATCACCGGTGCCGCCGCAAATTTCAGTTGGAATTTTCCTCCGTACTCGGCCAGCGTGATTTGCCTGTCGAACCCGCCGCCACCGGCCATCACCCGTTTCGCGCGCAACGGGGACGGCACCACGACGATCACGTGGACCAACCAGGGCGGGTGGTTTTACGTTGTGCAGGATTGCGACAACATGGGTGGACCGTGGCAGACGATTGCGTCCCAAACCAACGCCAGCCTGACCAATTTCAGCCTCGCGTACACGGATACCACGGCATCGTTGACGACGCAACGATTCTATCGCGTCGGATTGGTCAATCCATAAGAGCCGGAATTCGGGCTTGGTGCGGTCGGAACGACCGCGGCTACGGCGTCGCGTCCTTGCTGGTCCCGTCCCCGGTTTCGTTCTGCTTCCGCTGCTCTTCGGGATAGATGAGCAGGCGCGGGCGGTTGGTATCGGTCTGGCTGTTTTCGACGTCCATCCGTTGCGAGTCACGCCAGAAGGTGATTTTGTCGCCAGTGACGACGCCGTCGGCGGACTCGGCGCGCGGGTGGCCGCCCGTCAGCACGACCTTGCCGTCAACGGCGGTGTACTCCGCGTGTTCGCTGTTGGTTTTCTTGTTGTCGGGCGTGGTTATGACCACGGCGCCATCGGCGATGATTCTCTGCACCGCGCGGGTCGTATTGGTGGTCGTGATGGTGCCCGTGGTTGTCAGAACGTTCGTGCTGCCGAAAAACACGACCATCTTGTCCGCGCGCACCGTGATGCGCGGGTCGACGACGAGCACGTTGCCTTCAAACGTGCCCAGGTTGTGCGCGTAATCCCCGTGTAAAACGTCCGCCGTGATGATTGTGGGCTCATTGGTCGAACTGGCGATCGGAAGGGGAGATTTCGCAACGGCGAGTGGAGCCGACGTGGGGCCCGGCGCGGTCGCTTGTTCCGTGGAGTTGGTCGCCGACACGGCGACGGCTGCACCAAGAATCAGAGCGGCAACGCCGGCCGCGGCAACGACGAGGATTTTTTTCATGGCTGTTTCCCGAACCCCCCAAAAGTTTGTTGTCCGTTGGTGATCACCACGCAGACGTTGCTGCGGATCACCATCGACGAGGTGTTGCCGTCCCACTCGCCGCCAATGCCCGTCAACACCATGTTCTGGCGGTCGATGCGGACGTGATCGGTGGTCGTGGCGTGGCTGTTCGCGCGATCGAGCAGGCACGTCGGCGAACTGAACACCATGTCCACCTTGTTGCTGGTGTAAAACTCCGCGCGCGCGTTTTGGATGTCCATCAACCCGTCCGGCCGAATCACCGCGCGCTCTCCCAACAATTTCCACTTCAGGTTGCCGTCCTCATCGCGTTCGGGAACCTCGAACTTTTCAATGTACCCGTTCCCGGTGTCCGCCGGCTTCTGCGCTTGATCCTTTGCGGGCTTCGCGTCGCCATCCGCGAACAGGCAAGGGGAGGCGAACAGGAAGGCCGCCATGACCAGCGTCAGGTATTTCGCAATCGCTTTCTTCCACGAACCGCGCGCTTTCAGGATCATCTCGATGACCTCGCGCACCGCGCCGTCGCCGCCGCGATGTCGCGTGACGTAATGCGCCGCGCGCCGGACTTCGTCCACCGCGTTCGGCACGGCAATCGCCAGCCCGACGCGCCGCAGCACGGGCAGATCCACCAACTCATCGCCCATGAACGCGATTTCCTCGTTGGCGAACCCGTGCTGGCGTTTGACGACTTCGACCATCTCCATTTTGTTGACGGGTTTTTGCAACAGTATTTTGACACCCAAATCGGCGGCGCGTTGGGTCGTGGCCTTCGAGGGGCGGCCCGAAATGAAACCAATCATCAATCCCACCCGCTGCGCCATTGCGATGCCATGACCATCCTGTACGTCGAACGTCTTGAATTCCATCCCGTCGCTCGTGAAATGGAGTTTGCCATCGGTCAACACACCATCCACGTCCATCAACAGGCAGCGAATTTTGCGCAAACGTCGGTTCAGCGCCCCCTTCCCGGTCTTCATCACCGGGGGAGTGTAACAGAACGCCTCCGCGTGACAAGCCCACGGCGATTGCGACCGCCAACATAGAAACAAAGACCTCCCCCGTGGCCAGTCAGGGGAGGTCGCGTGACGGGAGAACAACAACAGGCTATTTTGAGTCCTTCAGCACAACGAAGGTGGTGGCCTTTCCGCGCTGGACGTACAGCAGCACGCCCTTGTCTGGATCGGCCTTGGCGATGGCGGACTTGAAATCTTCGACGGAATGGGCTGGGGCGCGATTCACGGAAGTAATGATATCCCCGCGCCGCAGTTCCTTTTCCTGCGCCGCGCTGCCGTCGGCAACATCGGTGACCACCACGCCGTCGGACGCCTCAATTTTGAGCCGCTCGGCGAGGTCCTTGGTCAGCGTTTGCACGGTGAGGCCGAACGCACTCTCCGCTTTCGGCATCACATGGCGCTCCAGCGAGACCGTCTGGAGCGGAGCGGGCATCTCATCGGTTTGAATCGTGACTTCCAACTTCTTGGGGC
Organism: uncultured Verrucomicrobiae bacterium; assembly: GCA_963766065.1. Taxonomy (GTDB): domain Bacteria; phylum Verrucomicrobiota; class Verrucomicrobiia; order Palsa-1439; family Palsa-1439; genus Palsa-1439. The sequence goes on along the minus strand of CAVYAC010000029.1, from coordinate 6,836 downwards.
CACGCACCACATCGAGCACGACTTTTTGGCCGATGTTCTTGTGGAGAATCTGTTTTTGCAATTCCCGCGGCGTCTTCACCGGGGTGCCGTCCACGGCCACGATCACGTCGGCGGGCTGCAGATCGCTCTTCGCGGCAGGCGTGCCTTCGCGAATCTCGGTCACGACAACCCCTTCCTTCACACCTTTCTCCAGGTCGGCGTAATCCTTGTCTTCCGAGAATTCACTGATGCCGATACCGATCCACGGGCGCTTGACCTTGCCATCCTTGATGAGCTTGTCGGCGGAATCCATGGCCATGCTGATCGGGATGGCAAACCCGGGATGGCCCGGGTTGAGGCCGCGAATCAAGGTGTTGATGCCGATGACGCGGCCTTCGATGTCGCAGAGCGGGCCACCCGAATTGCCCGGGTTGATCGCCGCGTCGGTCTGGATGTAATCCTCGTACGCATTACCGCCATGGCTGGCGACGCCGCTACGGTTCTTCGCGCTGATGACTCCCACGGTGAACGTGTAATCGAGTTCATACGGCGCGCCGATGGCGATCGCCCACTGCCCGACCCTGACCGCGTCGCTGTCGCCGATCTTGGCCGCCGGGAGGTCCTTGCCATCCACTTTGATAACCGCCACGTCGATGCGATCGTCGACGCCGACCACCACCGCGTTGGTGAACTTGGTGCCGTCCTTCAATAACACGGTGATCTGCCCGCCGCCGTCAATGACATGCTGGTTGGTGAGGATGTAACCGTCCTTGCGCAGGATGACCCCCGAACCCTGGCTCTCGACGTTGGGTTCGTGTTGCTGCGGCATGTGGCGGAAAAAAAACTCGAAGGGCGAGCCCTCGAACTGCTGGCCCTGGCCATTCTCCTGATCCTCGCCACCCTGGGATTCCGGTTCCGCGGCCTTGTGCTTGGTGGTGATGACGACGACCGACGGGCTGGTTTGCTCGGCGACCCGCTCGAACGCGCCTTCGAGGTGCCGGGCGAGCTCGATGTCGCCGGTCGACGCCGTCGTGGCCGCGCTCTCCGCGAAACACGCGGGCATCGACGCTGCCAAAATGAGAGAAAACCCGATGGTCAACCATCGGGCCACTGGGGAACTGCTGCGAAACGTATGTTTGTCCATATGTATGCCTTTTGACCCGCGTCACACGGGCGTGTTCAATCCGTGCTGCCAATCATGCAATTGGTATGCCAGAAACGCCCCGCCCAATATCGCCGAAAATGTGTGAACCGGCAAGTGCGATGGGATGGATTCCCTCGGACGCCAACTTGTCCATAGCCCCGCGTTGACAACGCGGGTGATTCCGATAACCTTGAAGCAGGCGCGCACCTTGAAAGGTGCGGCTACAGGCAACATGGCGACAATAATTACGACGGCAGACACGGTGGAACTCCAGGAACGGGTTCGGGATCTGAAGAAGCTCAAGAACGCGGTCATCCTCGCGCACAATTACCAGGTGCCGGAGCTGCAGGACGTGGCGGATTTCGTCGGCGATTCGCTGGGGTTGTCATTCAAGGCGAAGGAGACCGATGCCGACGTGATTCTGTTCTGCGGCGTGCATTTCATGGCCGAGACGGCCAAGATTGTCAACCCGAGCAAGACGGTGATACTGCCCGACCTCGAAGCGGGGTGTTCGCTGGCGGACTCGTGCGACGCGAAGGCGCTGGCGAAATGGAAGGAAGCGCACTCGGACGTGACTATTGTCGCCTACATCAATTGCACCGCAGCGGTGAAGGCGCTGGTGGACATCATTTGCACCTCGGGCAATGCGGTGAAGGTCGTCAATTCGATTCCCCCCGACAAGAAAATCCTGTTTGTGCCCGACCAGAACCTCGGTCAATGGGTGATGGCGCAGACGGGCCGGCAGATGATCCTCTGGCCGGGCGCGTGTTCGACCCACGTGCTGTTCACGCACAAGGCGATTTTCCGGTTGCGACAAGAACATCCCGAAGCGGAAATCGTGGCGCATCCCGAATGCTTGCCCGCGGTGCGGATGATGGCCGATGAAGTGTGTTCGACCGAGAAGATGGTGGCGTATTGCCGGAATTCACCCGCGCCCGAATTCATCATCGTGACCGAGGCTGGGATGTTGCATCGGCTCCAAAAGGAAGTGCCCGGGAAAGTGTTCATCCCCGGCCCGACGGATAGTTGTCACTGCAACGAGTGCAGTTTCATGAAGAAGAATACACTCGAGAAAGCCGTCGCGGCGCTGGAGAATCTCTCCCCCGAGATCACGCTCGACGAAGACATTCGTAAGCGCGCCCTCGTGCCGATTGAACGGATGCTGGCGCTGGGGAGATAATCTCTTTTCTCGCGCTTGAGTCATAGGCAACAGTCTGGTATTCCTGCGCGTGATGAAAATGGCGACGATTCCCCAACGAGCTTACGGCAGCACAGGTTTGCGGTTGTCGCTGCTCGGGCTTGGGGCGGGGCAGATTGGGGATGGTCAACTGGATGAGGCGCACGTCGGACGGCTGCTCAACGAGGTGCTCGATCTCGGGATCACGTTGATCGACACGGCGCGGGGGTATGGATTGTCGGAGGAACGGATCGGCAAACACATCGCGCATCGGCGAAAGGAATTTGTGTTGTTGACAAAGGTCGGCTACGGGATCGACGGCGTGCCGGACTGGACGTACAACTGCATTTTGGCGGGCGTGGACCGTGCGCTGAAATTGATGAAGACAAACCATCTCGACATCGCCCACCTGCACTCGTGCCCGCAAGAGACGCTGGAACACGGGGAGGTGATCGATGCGCTGGATCGGTGCGTGACCGACGGCAAGATTCGTTTCGCGGCGTACTCAGGCGACAACGAACCGTTGGCGTGGGCGCTGGCGTCGCGACGATTTCGTGGGCTGATGTGCTCGGTGAATGTGTTCGACCAACGCGCGATTGATCGGGTCGTCACACCGTCGGGCAAACGCCACATCGGCCTGATCGCCAAACGACCGATCGGCAACGCGCCGTGGTTGCATGCGAACCAGCCGAGCGGCCAGTACTGCGAACAATACTGGTTGCGGATGAAAGCGATGGGGCTCGATTTCGGCGCGGACTGGGCGGATGTCGCCTTGCGCTTCACGGCATTCACGAACGGCGTCACGAGTTGCATTGTTGGCGGGAAGAATATCGACCACATTCGCAGTAACATCGCCTCGATCGCGCGCGGGCCGTTGCCGGCGGATGTCGTTGACAAGATACACAGGACGTTCGCGCAACACGATGACAACTGGACCGGACAGGTCTAGAGGTCATGGCGGCAACCGTGTCTCATGCGGGACGGGCCATCGCCTTTTCATTTGACTTATTATCGTCCTTGAATATGCTACTGCGTGATGAATAGGGTTGCCGTTGGTGTTCTCGTCGGCTTGGCGGCCCGTGCCGCCTTCGGCTCCGCTCCGGGCAGGCGGGGGGCGCGGACGGCACCGGAAATGGCTGGCGGGGGAGGGATTACCAAACGAACCCAATTTCGCGCAGGCCGGCGTGGAAATCTGCCAATGGGAAAGCCAAAAACGAACCCAATTGCCGCTGGTGGTGTTGTGAGCAGTCCGTGAGGTATATGAACCGATCAAGGGCCGTCTGTGTCTAATGAGAACCACATCGCAACACGGGAAAAATGAGACATAGAATATTAGCAGTTCTGTTTTTAGCAACGCTCCTTCTCACTCAGGGTGAATGCCTGGCCAGCAGCCAACTCACCACCGACAAGGACATTCTACGAGCGACGCTAAAGAACGGGTTGCGGGTGGTGATCGTGCGCGACCCGATCGCGCCGGTGGTGACGACGGTCGTGAATTACCGGGTCGGGTCGGACGAGGCGCCGGCGGGGTTTCCCGGCATGGCGCACGCGTTGGAGCACATGATGTTTCGGGGGAATCCGGGCCTGTCGGCGGACCAACTGGCCCAGATTTCCGCCGCGATGGGCGGCAACTTCGACGCCGACACGCAGCAGACGATCACGCAGTACTATTTCACCGTGCCCGCCGACGATCTGGAGACGGCGCTGCACGTCGAATCGTTGCGGATGAGCGGCATCCTTGCCACCGACGAATTGTGGAACAAGGAACGCGGGGCGATCGAACAAGAAGTGGCGCAGGACCTCTCCAATCCCGAGTACGTGCTGTACACGAAGCTGTTGGACGCGATGTTCAAGGGCACGCCGTACGAACATGATGCTCTCGGTACGCGGCCATCGTTCGACAAGACGACGGGGGCGATGCTGAAGAGTTTCTACTCCCGCTGGTACGCGCCGAACAACGCGATCCTGATTATCGTTGGCGACGTGGACCCACAATCGGCGCTGGCTATCGTGCAACGCTTTTTCGGGAATATTCCCCCCAAGAAACTGCCACGACGTCCCACGGTCGAGTTGCAATCCGTAAAACCCGACAGCCTTCATATGACCAGCGATCTGGCGTATGGACTCGCCGTGATCACGTTTCGGGCGCCCGGTTCCGACAGCCCGGATTACGCGGCGGCACAGGTGCTGGGCGACGTGCTGTCCAGTCATCGCGCGGACCTCTACGCCTTGGTGCCCGCCGGGCAAAGCGCTCTCGACGGATTTTTCGCTGGAGGCATTGCCGAAGGCGGGTCTCGCCTATGGGATTGGCACGTTCCCGAAGGGAGGCGACGGTGCGGCGTTGATCAAGGAACTACAGAATGTGTTTCGCCAATATGTGAAACGTGGCCTCCCGTCCGATCTGGTGGAGGCCTCGAAGCGGCATCGGCTCGCCGACGAAGAGTTCGAGAGGAATTCCATCGAAGGACTGGCCATGACCTGGGCGGAAGCGCTGGCGCTGGAAGGCCGCCACTCACCCGACGACGACATCGAAGCGATCAAGAAGGTGACGGTGGCGGACGTGAACCGCGTGGCCCGAAAATACCTGAACCTCGAGCGCGCGATCACGGCGATCGTGACCCCCGAGGAATCGGGCAAGCCGGTGTCGTCAGCCAGTTACGGCGGGCATGAATCGTTTGCATCGAGTGAGAAGGGGACCGTGCCGTTGCCGGACTGGGCCGCGGCGCAATTGGCGCGTCTTCCCGTTCCCGCGTCCACGTTGCATCCCGTGGTCACGACGCTCCCGAACGGGCTTCAACTTATTGTGCAGACCGAAACGATGAGCGGCACGGCAAGTCTTTCCGGGCGGATACGCAACAACCCGGACCTCGAGGCGGCAGCGGGGCAGGACGGCGTGGACCAGGTCCTTGACCAGCTGTTTGAATTTGGCAGCGAATCGTTGGACCGCGTGGCGTTCCAGAAAGCGCTCGACGATATCGGCGCGACGGAATCCGCCGGCACCGATTTTTCTGTGAACGTCCTGACCAATTTTTTCGACCGGGGCGTGCAGTTGGTGGCGGACAACCTGTTGCATCCCGCCCTGCCGAAGGAAGCGTTCCAGACCGTGCGCCAGGAGGTGTCGGACACGGTGGCCGGTACGCTGGAAAGCCCGGACTACCTCGTGCACCGGGCCCTGGCGAAGGCGTTGCTACCGAAAGACGACCCGGCGTTGCGCCAGGCGACGACGTTGACGGTCAGTGCTTTGACGCTCGACAATGTGCGCGACTATTATCGTCACGTGTTCCGTCCCGACCTGACGACGATCGTAGTCGTCGGCAATGTGACTCCGGAGCAGGCGAAATCGGTTGTTGAGAAATGGTTTGGCGACTGGACGGCGACGGGACCAAAACCCGAGGTGCTTCCGGCACCCGTGCCCACCAATGCGCCGGCGGTTACGGCGGTGCCGGACAAGAGCCGCGTCCAGGACCGGGTGACGCTGGCGGAGATGCTGGCATTGAACCGCTCGAACCCGGACTACTACGCGTTGCGGCTCGGCAATTTTGTCTTGGGAGGCGGGTTTTACGCGACGCGGTTGTATCGCGACCTGCGCAAGGAGAACGGGCTGGTGTACGCCGTGGACTCGTCATTCGACATTCAGGAGACGCGCGGGTTGTACAAGGTGGATTACGGGTGCGACCCCCCGAACGTTTCCAAGGCCCGCGCCATCATCGCGCGCGACCTGACGGACATGCAAACCAGGCCCGTGAGCGCCGATGAGCTGCAACAGGCCAAGGCCGAATGGCTCCGGGGAATTCCGATGTCCGAATCGAGCACGGGCAACATTGCCGGGAAGCTCTTGTTCTACGCGACGCACGATCTGCCGCTCGATGAAACGATGCGTGCGGCAACGATTTGCCTCGCGCTAACGGCCGACGACGTGCAAGCCGCGTTCGCCAAATGGGTCCACCCGGGGAATCTCGTACAGGCGAGCCTCGGGCCGGAACCGAAGTGAAGAGACAGGAGCCCGAGACGCGAAATCGGTACTACCTCTTGCCGCGGCGTGATTGCCCCAGACTAACCCATGCAACATCCGTCGCCAGAATATCGAATATCGATTACCAGTCGGCGATCTCCACGCTATAGATGGGCCGACACGGAGGCTCGCCCCTACGGCACAATGCGGACGCGGTAGTACCGAGATGGCAAATTTGTGGCGGCGCCGGCGTTGAGATAGTTTGTGACCGTGCCGATCGTGTTCGTCACGGCGAAGATGTTGACAAAGCCGTTAGTGTTGTATTCGCCGCTCCCGTTACCTGCGAGGCCTGCAACGCGTTGGTCCGGTTCGGTCCCATTATCCATGTCACCAGCAGGTTGTTACCCGTTGGCACAATCGACGTGATGCGGAATGCCGCAGCAGGATTTGTCGGGTCAGTGCCCGCGAGATAATCCTGTAGGGTTGTGAATCCGGTGCCGTCGGGATCATTCCCGGAAGCAGCGGCCGGGCACGGCACACAGCCAAAGTACCGAAGTTGCCACGCATCGGGCAACCCATCGCCA
>CAVYAC010000028.1:0-32112 GCA_963766065.1 uncultured Verrucomicrobiae bacterium | reverse complement strand
AAGAGGAATCGCGTTTCCTTCTTCATGACACAGCACGGTGCTCCACGCGCTCACCGTTGGAGCAAACGAAGTGTACCAGTCCACCGAAGTCAACACAAGCCAAACGGTGTCCATCGACGGCAAACTGGAATCGGCGAGAACAGAACGCCCCGACCAGATGGGTCGGGGCGTGCAAGGAAACCTGCAATTCCGCCGGGTGCGCTACTTCAACTGCGCCAGCGCGCCTTTGATCTTTTCGAAGTTCGGCAATTGGCCGGGGTTGTCGCTGGACTCGGCGTAGCGGACAACGCCCTGCTTGTCGATGACGAAGGCCGAGCGTTTGGGGACACCGCCCATCCCGAGATTCTTCTGCGGTAGGAAGCTGTCATAGGCGATGCCGTAGGCGACGGCGACCTTGTGCTCGTAATCGGACAACAGCGGCACGGTGATCTTTTCCTTCTCCGCCCAGGCGCCTTGCGCGAACGGGTTGTCGCCGCTGATGCCGAGCACGTCCGCGTTGAGGCCGGCATACGCGCCCAAGCCCTGGCTCACTTCGCACATCTCCTTCGTGCAGACGCCCGTGAACGCCATCGGGAAAAACAGCAGGACGGTGTTCTTCTTGCCGAAATTGCCGCTAAGTTTGATCTTCTTCGGGCCCTCGGCCGATTTCGTGGTCAGTTCAAAATCCGGTGCTTTGTCGCCAACTCTCAGTGCCATTGTAGTCTCCTTTAAATGTTCCCGCACACTATGCCAAAACGTCCCCGAAAATGTCGAGAGGCAAAGGCGCGACCTGAGCCCGTCTTCAAATAACGCTCGAAAGCGAGAGCGGCTTCACGATTCGAGAACGAGATAACAGTCAGAAGTTGCCAAGGACGGTGCTTGGTGGTGTGGGAACAATGTCCCGCGTTGTGATCTGCAAGACGTTGCTTTACATCCTCGGAAAAGCCGATGTAGTGCTCGGAGGAATCGCGTAAACTGCGGAGGATGTAAACGTGGTACATTGTTGTTCTCTGGCTGGCGTGCCAGCCGTAGCTCGAAGTGAGAGCGATTGTCGAAGTCCGCCTTCGCCAAGGCTTCGGCGGACATCCTTCGCTCTCGCTGCGCTTCGAGCGAAGGATGGTGGACGATACAGGACTTGAACCTGTGGCCTCTTCCATGTCAAGGAAGCGCTCTAGCCAACTGAGCTAATCGTCCCCCGCAACCGCCCGCATAGTACAAGCCGCGTGAAAAGGTGTCAACTGGCCCGGAAAAGCCTTCAAGGGCTGGCCTTGGTCTTGCTACAATCGCAGGCGAACGATGGATGTCCACTTTTACGAGGCGTTTGAGGAAGAAATCGTTGTGCTGCGGCAGTATTTGCCCGCACATATCCGCGCGCATTTCACGTCGAACACAATCCAGGAAGCGGGCGACGCGAAACCACCCGCCGAACTCATCAGCATTCGGACACAATCGATAATCCCGCCGGCATGGGCAGGGAACCTGAAGGGCGTCGTCTCGCGAACGAACGGTTACGATAATTTGGTTGGTTGCCGAATCCCCTGCGGGTACTTGCCGCATTATTGCAGCCACGCGGTGGCGGAGCAGGCGATCCTGCTGGTCATGGCCCTGCTGCGGAAACTTCCAGCACAAATCGCGCAATTTCCCGCGTTTCATCGGGACGGGTTGACGGGCAGCGAGTGCGCGGGAAAAAAACTGCTGGTGGTCGGCGTTGGCAACATCGGCACGGAAATTGTGAAGATTGGACAGGCGCTGGGGATGCAGGTGCACGGCGTTGATCTGGTCAGAGGCACGCATCCATTTCCTACGTGACGCTGGAGGACGGGCTGGCCTGGGCGGACATCATCGTCTGCGCGATGAACCTGACGAAGGACAACGCCTGCTATTTTTCCTACGAGACGCTCAAACGGGCCGGAAGGGTGTGGTGTTTGTCAATGTCGCTCGCGGCGAGTTCACGCCGACGGAGGACATGGTGATGCTGCTCGATGAAGGACATCTCAGCGGGTTGGCTCTCGATGTCTATGAGAATGAAAGCAAGCTGGCCGTGGCGTTGCGGTCGGGCCAATCGGACTTCCCGCTGTTGGGACGGCCCAACGTGATCCTTACGCCGCATAATTCATTCAACACCGCCGAGGCGGTCAACCGCAAAGCCAGGCAGACGATCCAGCAAATCGAGTATTTCCTCGCGCACAAATGGTTTCTCTGGCCGGTGCCGTGAAGACGCCGCCTGTCATCCGCCGGATTTCCGCGGCCGAGACGCGGCCGTTGCGGCAGGCGATTCTGCGCCCGCATCAACGTGTGGAGGAATTGGTTTATCCGGGCGACGATTCGACCGACGCGGCACACTTCGGAGCGTTTCGTAGCGGCGAACTCATCGGGATCGCGTCGGTCTACCACGAGCCGCCGCACGGCGAGGCAAACGCAGGAGCGTGGCGACTCCGCGGGATGGCGGTGGTGCCGCAATTACACCGCAAAGGGATCGGCAACTTGTTGCTCCGCGCGTGCATCGATCACGCAAGACAGCACGGCGGCACGACGATGTGGTTCAACGCGCGTACGCCCGCGGTTCCTTTCTATCAGGCGCACGATTTTCAGGTGCGCGGCGAGGAATTCATGCTGCCAGACATCGGCCCGCACTGTTTTATGTCGGGTGAAATCGGCCCGTTGTGACGGAACATTGAGGTGAGCAGTGGGGTCAGACTTGAGAGTATGGATGCAGGCTCGAAAGGATCAGTACGATGAAAACAAAACAATCGCTTCATGTTCTGATTGCGGCTCTCGGGTCGCTGTTGGTGCAATCGCTTTATCCTTCGGTGGTTCGTTGTGCGCCGCCCAATTTGACAAGCGGTGGCTCTACAAACGCACAAGCGACCTCCGCAAGTACGAACATCGTGAATGAAGCCGGCTGTCTCTATAAAACATTTGTCAACAAAGACTCAGGACAATATGCTCTTGTAGATACGAACAAAGAAGCCGTTATTTTAAAGGACAGCACTGGGAAGATCATCTGGTCCATAAGAATCGCAACAATCGCTCAAGCGTTAGAGGTATCCCCCCGGCTAAGGGGAAGAACAATTCAAGGTATGCAAATGGATAAAGGTGTTCTCTGGCTTGACGTTGGCAGAGGCTTTGCCGTTATCGACGTAAAAACCGGGACACTGCGGGGAATCGCTTCTAATTAGACGGCTCGCAGTGTAATCGTCACCTGCAACCCGTGGGGAGCGCGTTTGGCAGCCACCACTCCGTGCGAAAGGGCAGGCATAAGCCTCACACTCGTTGATAGATTATTCTCCGGTGGTTGGCGTGGCTGGGGAAGATGGGGCGCGTTTCCAGTAAAAGTTCTCTTCATCGGCGAATCCGCGGAGCAGCTTCTTGTAATTCTCAAGCTGTTGTCCGGTCAATCCACGCTTCTTCAATTCGGCAACGAAGGGCAGGTCATCCAGATTATCCCTGTGACGGATTAGGTCACTGTTGAAGGCGCCCATTCCGTGTTCCAAGAAGTACCGCGCCATCTCCCGGCTCCAAGCGTCGTCAACTGTCGCGCCGACCTGATACATGGTCCAGAAGCCCAGACGGTTCACCTGGTATTGCAGAAAGGTCGAGTAGCCCAATGTCGCGACGGTTGCCACGGCGATAGCGGCTTTGCCTCCCCGCGACGGCGCTTGGACGAGCCATTCGAGGAAAACCACGAACGGCAGGGACAGCAGGGGCAATGCGAAGAGCAGATATCGCGGCCCATACGTCCATTCTCCGCGCCACGAAGGCGTTTTCGTCAGCCATAAGAACAGGGCTGACGGCAAGAGAAAAAGGACCAGCGTGTCCAGTTTGTAGCGTCGGTAGAATTCCCGGAGGCCCAACAAACCAAACGCGAGAATCGGAAAATGCAGCAGGATGCTGGCTTGCGGATCGAACAGGACACCCCAGATCCCATCCTGCCATCGCCCGACCGGCAGGTGTTCCTGCGGCCGCCATTGATGATAGCCCGTGAGCCACGGCGATCCGAACTTGACCTGGTTGATCCACAGGAGCAGGCCGATTGCCAGTGCCGGCAGCAGCAAGAGCCAGACGCTCTGACGCCTCAAGATTTGCCACCGCCGCTCCTCATCCTGGCCAGTCGCCACATAGATCACCGCAAGCCATACGGTTGGAATGAGGAGTCCAAAGATGATGCGCGTCAACAGCAGCGCCGTCACAAATATCCATGCCCCCGCCAGCGCCAGCATATGTTTACCGGCTGGGCTCGCCGCGCGTGTCGCGCAGCCCGCGCAGGTAGCTCATGAGGAAATAGAACGCGGCAGTGAAAAAGAGAACCTGATAAATCTCGGCTCCCTGCGCTCGCTGGTAGTACCAGAAGAACGTGGCGTAGCAGGTGCACAATACGTACACGACCCGCACCCAGGTCCGATCCGTGTACCAGCCCGCGATTCGATACAACAGCCCAGACACCAGCACGCTGAGGAGGATGTTGTACAAATTGAAGATCAACAGGTCAGATTGCTCCCCAGCACCGGGGATTTGTCCCTGAATGGCCGCCTCCAGCGCGGTCGGCGGCAGGGCCATTAGCGAGTTCATGAAACCATACTTGGAGTACCACCAGCCGTTTCGGGCGTTGAAGACAAAATACTGCCCGGGCTCGCCGATATGCTCGGCGTATTGCGTATTCACATGCAACACGCCATCCCGCAGGATGCTTCGGGCTTCCTCACGCCACGCCGAGGGATCTCCCGCCCACCACGTTGCGGGCATGGCGGCAAAATTGATGGCGAAGACCACCACCACCAAGGCCGTGGGCGCAATCCACCGTGGCCAGGCGCCACGCGTTTCGTCCGACACAATGACGACAGGGTGCGCTTCGGATGAGTTGTCCTTCATGACACCTTTGTTTGCTGGAACGACCGCGCGAGCCACCTTCAATGCTGCCAGTTTATCATAATCACAACTGCGGGACGCAACTCCGCCCTTCATCGTTCCGCAACTCTCGGATCGCGCGCCGGCGAGGTGGCATGCTGGCGCGTCCCTCCGACCCGTGCGGAGTCGTTTCCGACGCAGGATTGACTTTGCCTCGTCTGCGCCGTATCCAACCGAGGTTCGACTGACACTTGGATTATTCCCATGGAACGGAAGGTATTAGATCAACGCGCTCAGATGACCGACCTCGAACGGTTGCGGCATTCGGCGGCGCATGTGATGGCCACCGCGATCTTCCGCCTCTGGCCGGAGGCGCAGTTTACCGACCAGCCTGTCTTTGGCTTTGGTAAAAGTCATCGAAGCTGAGACGCCACCATGCCCAAATTCGCCCCTCCACCTCCTGTTGCACCGGGAACTTGGCGCGTTTTGCTACAGGCCGCTGCCGATTTCGCGGCGCTCGAACCGTGGGAGTTCGCTTGCGACAACGATGCTGTTGGCTTGATAGACGCTGTCACTGGCGAAACTCGCATCGGCCACGTCCTTGGCAACGCCCGCGAAGTATTCGCTGCCGTTTTCTATCGACGGGTCGGACTGCGCTGGATTCTGGCCATGTTCAGCGATGCGCCCGATCCGGAAGACATGAACAATGCCGAGGGCATCGATTCTCTTCAAGTCGAGTTCGTCCCAAAACGCGAGCTTTGGAAGGAGGACCTTGCGGTTTTAAATGCCGCAGGGTTCAAGCCGACCGGCAAAGGCTGCGTCTGGCCGCGATTCCGCTCGTCCACTCCGGGCTGGCATCCTTGGTACATCAATCAGGCCGAGGCCAATCAACTTCTGGCAGACCTGCCGCGCCTCACCGCGTTTTGTAAGATGTTCCAGAAAGACCCTGACCTGTTCGGTGACCGCCCGCCTACCGAGATTCCCTTTCTGCCTGCCACATTGCCAGACCGCCCGCTCGCGCCCCAAGACCTCGATTGGCGACCGCTCCTGCCGCCACCGCGAGCCGGCTTTGAGCCGTTCCGCCTTGCGGTCGATCAACTGGACAAACTCCGCGCGCTCCCGCGCAAAGCCGGCCTCGAGTGCGAGTTTGATTGCAGCCTGATCCCGGGAGCGTCGTTCATTGAAGATGGCCGCGGGTGTTTTGGCCGGATCAGCTTGCTGGTGGAAACTCGGCGCGGTCTCATCTTGGGCATGGAACTCCTAAGCGGCGGACTTGCTCCCGGCGAAGCCACTGGACGCGGCTTGGTCCGCGCTCTTCTTCAGGCAAATGTTCTTCCCGAAAAGATCTTCATCGGTGGCTCGCGTTTCCAAGAAGTTCTGCAACCACTCTGCGATGAACTGGAAATCCAGCTTTGCCCCGTGTCCTCCCTGCCGGCACTGGATGAAGCGGCGGCCGGGTTGGGTGATTTTTTGCAGGCAAGAGGCATCTCGCGCTCGCGTTGACGGGCGCGCGGTTGTCCCCGACGCAGCGTCGGGGTTGACTTTCGCGGCCATTTTTCGTACCGTTCGATGCTGTGCAAACGACGACGACTCCCAGTAGCCGCACTCGGTAGGGCCGCGACGGCCTTCTGAGTGAATCTACGGCTACAGGGTGAAAGGCTCACTTTCCCTATGGAACGCAAAACTCTCGATCAACGCGCGCAGATGTCCGACCTCGAACGGTTGCGGCACTCGGCGGCGCATGTGATGGCCACCGCGATCCTGCGGATTTGGCCGGAGGCGCAGTTTGCCGCCGGGCCGCCGGTCGAGGACGGGTTTTACTACGATCTGGAGATGCCGCACCGCATTTCGACCGAAGATTTCCCGAAGATCGAAGAGGAGATGAAGAAGGAGATCAAGGCGAACCACGTCTTCGAGAAAGTCGTCGTCACCCGCGAACAGGCGATCCAGGACGCGCAGAGCGGTCGGCTGGGCGGGTTGAGCGACCAGCCGGGCAATCCGAGCAAATTCAAACTCGGCAACCTCGAAGCGATTCCCGAAGGCGAAGAGATCACCTATTTCAAGAATGGCGATTTCATTGATTTGTGCGCCGGGCCGCACGTGATGCGGACCGGAAATGTGGGCGCGTTCAAGCTGACCAGCGTGGCCAGCGCGTATTACCAGGGCGACGAGAAGAACCCGCAGTTGCAACGGATTTACGGGACCGCGTTCAAGAACAAGACCCAGCTCGACGAGCATTTCAAAATGCTCGAAGAGGCCAAGAAACGCGACCATCGCAAGCTCGGCGCGGAGATGGGCCTCTACGTGATCGACACTGAATACGTTGGAGCAGGGTTGCCGCTGTGGCTGCCCAAAGGCGGGGCGATCTGCGAGGAACTGGAGAAGCTGGCTAAGGAAACCGAGTTCGCCGCTGGGTACGTGCGCGTGAAAACTCCGCACATCGCAAAAGAGAAGTTGTTCAAGACAAGCGGTCACCTGCCGTACTACGCAGACAGCATGTTCCCGCCGATGATGCTCGATGAGGACACGGCAGAGCGTGATTCTCTGGTTGAACGCCTGGTGGCAAACTCTGAGAAGATCATTCCTTTAGTTCGTCCGTTGGCTTTGGCAGCGGGGAGGCCGAATGGACCTCAAGAAATTCTAAACTACGGAAGCGAACTCGTTCTACGTGGTGAGGCCAGCGTAGAATTGGCGGAATTGTATCGCGAGCAGGCCATCCTTACTCGGCAAGCGTCGGCCCTCAAGCCGTCTGATGTCTACTACCTCAAGGCGATGAACTGTCCTCATCATCATCGGATTTTTGCGGCGGAGCCTCGGAGCTATCGCGATTTGCCGTTGCGGCTGGCGGAGTACGGGTGCTGCTATCGGTACGAGCAATCGGGCGAATTGTTTGGACTGATGCGCGTGCGGTCGCTGAACATGAACGACGCGCATATTTATTGCACGCCGGAGCAATTCGCCTCCGAGTTCAATGCGGTCAACGAGATGTACATGAAGTATTTCAAGCTGTTCGGCATTGATAAATATGTGATGCGGTTCAGCACGCACGATCCGTCGCGGCTGACCGGCGACCACGCCAAGTACGTCAACGAACCCGAACTGTGGAAGCAGACCGAAGACCTCGTGCGCGACGTGCTCAAGAACAGCGGGATCGATTTCGTGGAGGTGCCGAATGAAGCGGCGTTTTACGGGCCGAAGATCGACGTGGAAGTATGGAGCGTCATCGGGCGGGAGTTCACCCTGACCACCAACCAGGTGGATTTCGCCGTGCCGAAACGGTTCGGGCTGGTGTACAAGGACCGCGACAACACCGAGAAGACACCGTTGTGCATTCATCGGTCGCCGCTCGGGGTGCACGAACGGTTCATCGGTTTCCTGATCGAACATTACGCGGGCAATTTCCCGCTCTGGCTTGCGCCCGAGCAGGTGCGCGTGCTGACCATCGGCGAGGATGCGGCGTTGGTGGATTACGCCAAGGGGATCGTCAACGAACTTCGCGGCCAGCAGGTGCGGGCGGAGGGCGATTACAGCGCGGACAAGATCAACGGGAAGATCCAGGACGCTGAGAAGGCGAAGGTCCACACCATGCTCGTTATTGGCCCGCGGGACATGCAGGCGGGCGCCGTCAGCGTCCGTCTCCACGGCAAGGGCAACGTCGGCGCCAAGCCCAAGTCGGAAGTTGTGGCGGACATTTTGCAGTCGATCAAAGAGCGGCGGGCCTGACGGGATGGCCCGAGGGAGGGCGCATGATGGTCACGATCTTCCGTTCACGGCTTCGGCCTGAGCATGTTGAAGAATACCAACGCTGGGCACCGCGGATGCGGGCGCTGGCGGAAGCCATGCCCGGGTTTGTCTCAGCGAAGACGTTCACGGCACCGGACGGCGAGCGGGTGTCGATTGAAGTGTTCGATTCTCCCGAGACCCAAGAAGCGTGGCGCAACCACCCACAACACCGTGAGGCGCAACGGTTGGGCCGCGAAAAGTTCTACGCTGAGTTTCATATCCAGGTCTGCCGCGTCGAGCGCGATTACCACGGGCCATAAGGTCTGGCGGCCACACGGCGGGGAGGGGTATAATCCTGCCATGAAGACATTTCTCTGCGTCCTGACATTGGCCGCGCTCGGGACGGCGCTATCGGCACAAACACAGGAGGCCACCTCTGTCATGTCATCGTCAAATCAAACGAAACTGGCTTCCGGCGTATTTGATTGGAACAAGATGCAGACCAGCGTGGTGTCGAACGGCGTCCGCCGAACCGTGTTTGACGGACCCACCGCGACACTCGACAAGATCAATTGTCACATCACCACTCTCAACCCCGGTCAATCGAGCGGCGCGCCGCGTCTACATCGGCAGGAGGAGGTTGTCGTCGTCAAGGAAGGCATGATTGAGGCGACATACGATGGGCACACGGAGACGGTCGGGCCGGGTTCGGTCATATTTTTCGCCTCCCATGCCACCACGTGCCTGCACAATCCCGGCAAGGTCCCGGCCACGTACACCGTCATCTATTACTACACGCCGCTAACACCAAAAGACTGACAGCTTGGAAGCAAAGGACGGGCTGACATTTTTTCGAGAAACCGAGAGCCATGAAAGCAAGAATCGGTTTGCTCACGTCACACAGGATACTGATCGTCGTGACGATCGCCGCGATGATGCTTGGTGTGATGGTTGGCAATTGGTTGGTGCGTGCTGACGAACCGCATCTCGTGCATCTCAGCAAGCGGGATGTGAGCGT
Organism: uncultured Verrucomicrobiae bacterium; assembly: GCA_963766065.1. Taxonomy (GTDB): domain Bacteria; phylum Verrucomicrobiota; class Verrucomicrobiia; order Palsa-1439; family Palsa-1439; genus Palsa-1439. The sequence continues at coordinate 22,547 of CAVYAC010000028.1, read as the reverse complement.
TCACGATCCGTCAACGATTGTGAAGTGCAAGGATGAGTACTGGGTGTTTTACACGGGAGATGGGGTTCCCTCGGCGCACTCGAAGGATTTGGTGAAGTGGGAGAGCGGGCCGGCGGTGTTCACCAACTTACCAGAAGCAGTGACACAGGCCGTGCCGGCGCACAAAGGGAATCAGGTGTGGGCACCGGATGTGATGTACGTCGGCAAACAATACCTGCTCTACTATGCCGTCTCGACCTGGGGCAAGAACACGTCGGCCATCGCGTTGGCGACGAACCCGACGCTTGATCCGAGCGACCCGCAGTTTCACTGGACGGATCGCGGTGTCGTCATCCAGTCATGTGAGGGCGACAACTTCAACACGATCGATCCCGCCATCACGCAGGATGGGCAGGGTGGGTTGTGGCTCGCGTTCGGGTCGTACTGGAGCGGGATCAAGGTGATCGCACTCGACCCGGCGACGGGGCTGCGGTTTGCGAATGACAAAACGATGCACGCGCTGGCGTATTCGGGGTCCATCGAGGCGTCGTACATCTATCACCATGGCGAGTTTTATTACCTGTTCGTGGATTGGGGGCAATGTTGTCGCGGGACAAACAGCACGTACAACATTCGGATCGGTCGGAGCCGTGAGGTCATCGGTCCGTACCTCGATAAAGACGGCAAAGACATGTTGCATGGCGGTGGAAGTTTGTTTCTGGGGTCGGAGGGCGCGTTCATTGGGCCGGGACACGCGGGGATCATCCCGGCTAGTGGCAAGGATTGGTTTAGCTGTCATTTCTATGACGGTAAGCAAGGCGGAAAGCCGACGCTGGGGATTGGACAAGTGGAGTGGGGGAGCGATGGCTGGCCCGTGCTGGTGCCGGCGAAGTAGGAGAAAGTGCGGCTGGCCGTTGGATAAACAACGGACATGCAGGTAACAAAGTGGTAACATGGGTTTGCGAAGGTGTTGACCATGAAAACTACAACTACTTTGTTGATCGTATTCACAATCCTCGTGACGGGCATGACCGTTGTCGTCCGTGCCCAGACCGCACCCGCGTCTCCTTCCGAGTTGCTCGAGAAGGGGATTTACGCCCAAGACACCAAGGGCGACATCGATTCGGCCATCGCGATCTACCAGCAATTGGTCGCGGAGCAGGACATCAACCGGTCACTGGCCGCGCAGGCGCAGTTCCGGTTGGCGCAGTGTTACCAGAAGGAAAACCGCACCGTCGAGGCCACGGCGGCGTTTCAGAAGTTGGTCCATGATTATCCGAACGAAACGAACCTCGTGGCCCAGGCGCGCGCGTATCTTCCGAGCGGCCTCACATTCGGGCCGGTGCCGTGGGTGGACGGCGAGCGGCTGCAGATGAACGTATTGCTGGCGTCGGGCGCCGAAATTGGGGTCGTCGAGTATCGCGCCGACCTCGTGCCGCAGGCCGGCGGAAGCAATATTTGGCGTGTCGGCTGTCGCATGATGGCTGCCGGGGTGCAATCGGTCAGCAGCGTGGATGTGGATGCGGAGACATTTCGTCCAATCACCGGCCATTGGAAACATTCGATGCTGGGGGAAATCACGACGACGTACTCGGCCGATCAGGTTCAAGTTCAGCGAGTCGGGAAGACACAGCCCGAAACGATTCCTGTGGACGGTCCTGTCTATGACAACGAGGAAGTCGTGCAGGCGATTCGTCGGCTTCCGCTGCAGGTTGGTTACAAGACGACGATGCCGGTGGTCGCGGCACTGGCGGGTGGGACTGAGATTTCCATCGGGGTTGAAGTGCCGGTGAAGGAGATGGTCGAAACGGCGGCAGGCAAATTCAATTGTCTCAAGGTTCACCTGAACATCAATCAGGATTTCTGGTGCTCGGACGATGCCCACCGCTATCTGGTGAAATTCGAGGCGGGCGGCGTCTCGGCGGAGTTGACCTCCATCGCGCAACGCCGGCCGGGTGAGGCGGTGGCGTTCCACGACGCGGAGACCGGCGTATTCGTTCACCGCCCCGGCGGACTGGATTGTTTGGCGAGCCACGCACGGCCAACCAGAAGGGCAGGTCTTGATTCGGACGCTCGATCCGGGCGCGGATACCGCAGACGGCGGGATGCGCCTGTTCGCGACCGATACGCTGTCCGACAAGGCGCGGCAGTCAGCCCGGGCATGGATGGATGAGGATTTGCTGAAGAACAAAAAGGTCATTGTGCGGCCCGATAGCTGGAAGAGTTTCACCATCGACGGGCGACCCGCCGTGAGTTGTGTGGCGGACCTTACGGAAAGCGGCAAGACGCACGTGCAATATGAGGCGCGCGTTCTGGGAACGAAGTATTCCGAGCATTTTGTGATCACCTCCGCACCTGACAAATTCGACGCATTGAAAGCGCAGTTTGACACAATCATGGCGAGTTATCGGACGAAGTGAACGTACGCGCCTCCAAAAGGGAGACATGACAATGAACGACAGACCCTTGTACGCATCGAGGCGATCGTGGCGCAGTTTGGGGAAGGAATACCGAGTTTACCCAGATCGGATTGAACTCGATACCTGGCTTGGCCGGAAGGTCATTGCGGCAGACGACATCCTGGAGATGGAGGTCCGACCGCCGTTTGTCGGAGCAGACGTTTTTCGGGGAAAGGGCCTGGCGTATGGCTGGGCGTTGAAACTCGATCTGGCGGACTTGTGTCGCCACGTCGCCATACGTCGGCGGAAGGGAATGATGAAGCGCCTGCGGTTCACCCCGGATGATCCCGAGAAGTTCGTCGAAATCAGCCGGTTAATCATGAAACGACAGGGCTGACGTCAACAAATCGGTTCCATTGAGCAAATGATGTGAACGTGCGCCGGTTCAACTTGTTTCCGCGCCGCGTGGGCCAGGACGTACGCGCCTGGCCCATGCTGGCGTTGTTGGTAATTGTCGTGGTCGTTGCTGCTGGCTGCGTATTGTGGTTTATGCGCGAGGCGATGCAAAACGAGCGGATGGCGGTGCGCGAGACGTTGGCGGACGCGTATCGCGGGCAGTTGACACTGGCTCAGGCACGAGTTGCGGAGCGATGGAACCACCAACTGGCACGACTTGACGGCCCGGAACCACCGGCAGCGCGATTTGCTCGATGCGTCCGCGATGGACTCGCCGACAGCGTGATCTGTTTCGGCAAGCAGGGTGAGATTGCCTATCCAACAACAGCGGCCGACCGACGAGAGGCCGCAGTCAATGCCGAGCTGTTCGCACTGGAATCAATGACCAACCGGACTGGCCCCCAGTTTCAGGAAACCGTTCAGCGGTTGACGGCCCGCTTAAATAATTATGAAGGCGACACGTTGCCTTCCGCCCAACGGCGATTCCTGATGCACGAATTGCAACAGCTCGAACCGACCACAAAACTCCCAACACTGGCCGCCGAGGAACTTGCTGGCCGCTATTTGGATGCGAATCCGTCCGTGGTGCACGTGTCGATTTTGCGTTCCGCCGAATTGCCCAATATCTGGTCGGCTGCCTCGCCCAGCGGTGAGGTGTTGGCGTTATTCACGACCAGGAGCATCACGGTGAAATTGACGGATGCTGTCCGCGAACTTGGATTACCGAAAGGTGTGAGTGTGTCCGTGACCGCCCCCGGCGAGGATGCCATGAGTGATTCCACGGTCGCTACGGTTTCCGGTGGCCCCGAATTGCCCGGTTGGCGGCTGTCGCTTTCACTGAACAATCGCGCCCTGTTCGACACCGAAGCCGAGCGCCGGGTCGCGCGCTATTTGATCATCGGGAGCGGCGTGATAACGGCGATGCTGGTGCTGGCGTTCTTCATGGCGCGGGGCTTCGGGCGGCAGGTGCAGTTGGCGCGGTTGAAGAACGACCTGGTGGCGAATGTGTCGCACGAGCTGAAGACGCCGCTCACGGCGATGCGGGCGTTGGTGGATACGTTGATTGATACCGAGCGGTTGGACGAGAAGACGACGCGGGAGTACTTAAAGCTACTGGCGACGGAGAATGCGCGGTTGAGCCGGCGATTGACAATTTTCTCACGTTCTCGCGGTTGGAGCGGAACAAATTCAAATTCGCGTTTGCGCGGGTCAGTCCGCAGCGGATTGTTGAGGGCGCGGTGGCGGCGATGGGGGAGCGGGCGCATGCGCCGGGGTGCAAAGTGGAATCGCACGTCGCAGCCGGTATTCCCGAGATCAACGGTGATGCCGATGCGTTGACGACGGCGTTGCTGAACCTGCTCGATAACGCGTGGAAATATTCGGGAGACGACAAGCACATCGTAGTGCGGGCCGAGGCGCGGGACGGGCATGTCGATTTTGCGGTTGAGGACAATGGGATTGGGCTGTCGCCACAGGAACAACGGCGTGTATTTCGGCGGTTTTACCAGAGCGATCAGCGATTGGCGCGGACGGTGGGCGGGTGCGGGCTTGGGCTGAGCATCGTGCAATCAATCATCGAGGCGCACCATGGTTCCGTGCGCGTGGAGAGCGAGGTCGGGCGTGGCAGCACGTTTATCATCGAGATTCCTGCGGTCGAAGGGAGCGCATCGTGACACCGGCCAATATTCTCATCATTGAAGATGATTCGACGATCCTGCGGGTGGTGAAAGACAACTTTGTCGCGCGGGGCTATCGTGTGCGGACGGCGCGCAACGGCGAAGAAGGGTTGGAGGCGGCGCTGAATGGCGGTCCCGATCTTATTATCCTGGATATCATGCTGCCGAAGGTCAACGGGTTTGAGATCTGCCGTGCGGTGCGTGCGGAGAAACTCGACATGCCAATCCTGATGCTGACCGCGAAAGGGCAGGAGGAAGACATCGTGCGCGGACTGGAACTCGGCGCGGACGACTACATCACCAAGCCGTTCAGCGTGCGCGAACTGTTGGCACGGGCCCAGGCGTTTCTGCGTCGAACCCAGGCGGGCGCGGCGCCGAGTTACAAGTTCGGCCGGTGCCAGCTCGACACGGTGTCGCATCGATTGCTCAAGGATGGCGTCGAAGTCCCGCTCACCAACAAGGAGTTTCGGCTGCTGGAATACTTTCTACAGCATCCCGGTCGGGCGTTTACTCGGGACAGCATCATGAACGCGGTGTGGGGCAACAGCATCATGGTTACGGCGCGGAGTGTGGATCGGTGCGTGACCACGCTTCGCGCCAAGATCGAGCCCGACCCGCATCACCCGACGTTTATCCATACGATTCGGGAGATCGGGTATCGGTTTGAGGGTGGCGGGGAGGGGTAGTTTGATGCTCCTATTGGTTTGCTTTGGGGGCTTGGTATTGTTCGTCGCTGACCTTCTCCATCCAGTCAACCACTTTGCCGTCGAGCGCTTCCTGAATGGCGATGTGCGTCATGGCCGTGGTGGGCGCGGCGCCATGCCAATGCTTTTCGCCCGGCGGGAACCAGATCACGTCGCCGGGCCGAATCTCCTCGATCGGGCCGCCCCAACGCTGCGCTCGCCCGCCGCCAGCCGTAACGATCAGCGTCTGGCCAAGCGGATGGGTGTGCCATGCGGTTCGAGCGCGAGGCTCGAACGTGACGACTGCGCCGGCTAAGACGCGCGGGCTCGGTCCCCTTAAACGGGGAGTCGATGCGCACCGTGCCGGTAAACCAATCGGCCGGCCCTTTGCTGGAGGGCTGTGAGCCACTTCGTTTGATGTCCATATATTGAATTCCTCCTCCTGACGATAGCACTTGTTTGTCTCCCTTAGACCCCGACAAAACCCACTATGTTGTAGCCGCGGCGTAGTCGCCGCGCCGTCACAGATTCTCGTGGTTCCCACGCACGCCGACAGAGCGGCGTGGCTACAAAATCTGGTTTTCTTAACCGCCGCTTACCGCCCGGTCATTTGCTCCAGCTTTTCCGGATACCGGGCCCCTTGCACCTTGATTTGGGAGGCGGCGGTTTCGATTTCGCGAAGGTCGTCCGGCGTCAGTTGGACGGCAACGGCACCGATGTTTTCGTCCAGGCGATTTAGCTTCGTGGTGCCGGGGATCGGAACGATCCACGGTTTTTGCGCCAGCAACCACGCCAGCGCGATCTGCGCGGCTGTCGCCTTCTTGCGTTTTCCGATTCTGCCGAGCAGATCAATCAGGGCCTGATTTGCCTTGAGCGCCTCCGGCGTGAACCGCGGCAGCGTGCTGCGGAAATCGGTGCTGTCGAACTTCGTATTCTCGTCGATTTTGCCCGTGAGAAACCCCTTGCCCAGCGGGCTGTACGGAACGAAGCCGATGCCGAGTTCCTCGAGGGTCGGGATCACTTCCTTCTCCGGTGTTCTCGTCCACAGCGAGTATTCGCTCTGGAGCGCCGTCAGCGGCTGGACCTTGTGTGCGCGACGGATGGTTTGCACGCCCGCTTCCGACAGGCCGAAATGTTTCACCTTGCCTGCCTGAATCAGTTCCTTCACCGCGCCCGCCACGTCTTCGATGGGCACGTTCGGGTCAACACGATGCTGATACAGCAGATCGATTGTCGTCGATCTTGAGTCGTTTGAGCGAGCCTTCGACGGCCTGCTTGATGTGCTTGGGCTGGCTGTTCAAGCCCGCCGCACCGGGCCGCGTATCGGGGCCGCTGAGGTCGAACCCGAATTTCGTGGCGATCACCACTTGCTTGCGGAACGGCGCGAGGGCTTCGCCGACGAGTTCTTCGTTGGTGAACGGGCCGTAGACTTCGGCGGTGTCAAAGAATGTGACGCCGCGATCCACGGCGGCACGAAGCAGAGCGGTCATCTCTTTTTTATCTTTGGGCGGGCCGTAGGAAAAACTCATTCCCATGCAGCCGAGACCGACAGCGGAGACTTCCAGATTACTTTTTCCAAGTTTGCGCTTTTGCATTTTGTGAACTCCTTTTTTGAGTTTAACGCCGAGACGAACCTACCCTACATCGGCGCGCCTGTCGCATGTGTTCTTGCTCCACCTGTTGCGATCTTGCTCGAAAGTGCGGATGAAGACGTAGTCTTACCGGGAGGCTTGCCGGATTATGTCATTCCGAGCTTGTGAGGAATCTCCGCTGTGTCGTATTCTGCGGACGCTCAACACGGAGTCCATGATGGGCTTTACATTCTCCTGCCACAAGTGCGGTCAATATAGGGCCATTTCGACGATCTTGCATAACCCAAGTAGGAGCTAACCTCAATGAGCAGCACAGGTTTGTGGGCGAGTGAATTTCGCCAGCGAGCACAGGAAGTAATCACCACCCTTATTGCCGCACGAACGGATAGTGGATGGATCTCCTGCTACGAAAACACATTCAGGATGCGCGCATTGCAAGCATGGTCCGACAATAGAATTGATGACTGCAGCATCATCATGAAAGTGCTCACTCGAATGAAAGAGCACGGCCTAGGCACAATTGAGGAATTCGAGAAGATTCACAGCGAGATTCGCGGTGAATGGGCGAGGGAATCCAACAGCCAAAGGGGTCGGTGGGAATTCTTCATTCCGTTTATCGCGAAACTCGCCGATGACATGCCTCGCGCCGCGAGCGTGACGCTGCTGGACACGGCGTTTGTATTCGACAAATGGGGAGAAGCCGAAGGAAGGCTAGGATCGGAAAATGTCGAGCGTGCATTTGCCAAGGATTTTCTAAAAGTCGAGCAACGGCCTGAAACTTGTCTGTCGTTGACCTCTGAGGGTGTGAATTCGATTCATGCTTGGCATGGCGTCATACCGGCTTTCGATCTGTTTCGCGGCGTTCTCGAATACATATACGGAGTCGGTCGCCGCAGCATGATCATAGGCGGCGGCAACGAATCAAAGCGAGCGACCTTTCCGATGCCAAAGTGGCTTTTAGCGCGATCCGAGAACCAATCAATAGAGGTTCTGCGTTTCGATACCAATGCGCCACCGAGTACCACCGCGCAGACGCTCGGTGCACAAGGTTTTAGCCAGCTTGTGAAAATTGCGGGAAGGTTTTCGACTCCTTCGGGCAAGAGTTCCACGACGACATTACTTGCGGATGCATTTCGACTATACGCACAAGCGTTGGATGAACCTTTCCGCCACACCTGCTTGCTCGGTCTTTGGCAAATGGCCGAAACCCTCACATTATCCAATCGCGGCGATACCAAGATCGTTTGCGCTCGGCTGGTCGCGACAATGACAAAGCGAATGCTGCCGCCGCCAACCGGTTTCCGGAGATATTAGACGACATTGCAGCTAAGCGAAACCGGATGGTCCATCATGGAATTCACGACATAGACGACGACGACATCAACATTCTAAAGTTGATATGCGAAATGGCACTGTGGTCAGCGATGCAGGCGGCGGATAAATTACCCACCAAGGAGCACCTAAACCATTTTCTGGCGTTAAGCTGCCGCGCCAATACCGACCTACAAACAATGGGTGAGGCGTTGAACTGGATTTACGAACTCGAAAAGAAACTGAGCGCTGAGAAGAAGGAGGAAGACAAGCTCAAGCCGCAGTAATTCTTGCTGGCAGCGTACGTTGCGCCAGCGTCCGGGCTTGTTGCTGGCGATTGCCGGTGAGACTGCCGGTAGAAGCGGCAGCATCACCATTGCCTACGGTAGTCGCTCGGGGAGAGGCCGGTTTCCCGGCGGAAGAGTTGGGCGAAATGGCTGGGATTGGAGTAGCCGACGTTGAGGGCAGCGGTTGTCGCTGCTTGCCGGGGATGCGGGTGTGTGGTAACGTGACGGGCATGATTGCGATTCACAAGAAAATCGTCGTGGACGAGCGCGGCAAGCCGCAGTCCGTCCTGATTCCCTGGGAGGAGTTTTGTGAATTGAGCGAGGCGTTGGGGCTTGACCTCGACAAACGCGCCAAAGCCGACCTGCGAGCCACCCGGCGCGATCTGAAACGCCGCAAGACCACCGCGTTCAAACCGCTCTCGGAAATCTGATCCGATGGCCAAGCTGGTGGTTCACAGGCGTGCCGCCCGTTCCTGAGCGCATGGACGCGCGCATCAAGGCGCAGTTGGTCGCCAAGTTGGAGGAATTGGCGAAGAATCCAGCAGCGATGCCCGGCGTGAAGCCGATGGCGGGAGAATGGGCGGGGTTTTATCGGCTTCGGCATGGCAACTTGCGAGTAATCTATCTTCACGACCGCGCCAACGATACGATTGTCATCGCTCACGTCGGGCCGCGTGGCGATGTCTACAAGTAATCCCGCCATCGCCGCGAAGCGGCGTCACCGCTGCCGGCGGTAGTCGCTTGGGGAAAGGCCGGTTTCGCGGCGGAAGAGTTGGGCGAAATGGCTGGGATTGGTGTAGCCAACGTCAAGGGCGATGGTCACGACGCTCTTTTTCGTTTCGCGGAGCAATCGTCGCGCGGCATCCAGCCGCAAGTTGATGTGATAACGCGACGGTGATACGCCCATGGCGCTCTTGAACAGGCGATCGAAGTGAAACTTGCTCAAGTCACCTGGGCCGCCAGTTGATCGAGGCTGAACTCGTCGGCGACGTGCTCGGCCATCCAGTCGGTGATTTGTCGGAGCTTGTAGCCGGGCAGTGACGGACTGCCACGACGGGACGCTTTGTCCATTTCGGCATAGTTGCGGGCGAGATGGATGGCGATGGCTTGGGCGATGCCTTGCAGGAACAGGGGGCTGGCGTGTCGGCGCGTCAGCTCATCGCGTAATCGTTCCATAAACGAATTCAATGCAGGGTCGGTAAATGCGGAGACATCCCGCAGTCGGGCGTGCGGCGCGTCGGCCCCGAAGACCTCTTCGAGGGCGCGTTGCAGGAGCGGCAGCTCGATGAACACCGACATGGCTTGAAATGGCTCGGGAGTCGCCGCTTTCCAGCGGCACTCGTAGGGCGCGCCTCCCGATGTGAGAAAGAACGACCCTTTCTTGATCCGATGAGTGACCCAGAGCCGTTTGCCTTCGCGCTCCTGAAACTCGATGTCACCCGACAAGGTCCATGCGAGGAACGGTTCGCTGACGGAGGGAAGGGGCAATGTGTCGGCGGCAGGCGGCAGGGAGACGATCCAAGCTTTGATGTCGCGCCAGGCTTTGCCGCGACCGGCGACGAGGCATTTCCCGCCAAGATAACGTTCCAGGGCTTCCGCAGAAGTTGTCTCAGGACCGGGCATGGGGAGAAGAATCCTAGATGCGACGCAAAAAGGCGAGGCCGTTTGTAGGCGGCTGGAATGGCAGGGTCTGCGTACACGGTACGCGGCTACCGACGAACGCAGGCTGAAGCCTGCGGCTACGATATCTGCGGAAGACGGCAGCGACCGGGAGGTGGGTCGCGCCAAGCGCTGCCAACGTCGTCGATTAAGCCAATTATCTTTCAGCGATTATGGATTGGACTGGGGTGGGGGATTGTGGTAGGATCGGCGAGGTTGGTTTGTTGTTTGATATAGGGGGCAAAGCGGGGGATGGGAAAACCCCTCACCTAAATCCTCTCCCCCAAGGGGCGAGGAGCGGGAGCAGGGCCGGTGTGCGGCCAAGCGTCAGTGGCACGGCGTTTCGCGTGAGACAGGCGACGCTACAGGGGGAGGGGGCGCGAAAAGGTATTTTTGCGAAACGAACCCAATTTTAAGCAGGCCGGCGTGAAAAAGTGGGGGAAACGAAGCCAAAAACGAAGCCAATTGCCGCACACGACAGCGGCGTCTCGTCGGACTCGGCTTCGGGGTGGCGGGAGGGGGCATTCGGGGACGATTTTGGGGTAAAAAGAGGGTGTAACGAGCCGTGAAAATGGGCGGTCAAAAAGACTATTGCAATGGGGCGGGAAAAGCCGTACAAGAACGGGCCATTCACGCCTGTCCTGATGGTGAGGTTGAAAGCGGAGCCGCCGGAGGGGAGGGGCGTGGACGAGCAGAAAATTGTGAGTTCATGAAGTCAACATAGCTGACCCGAGAAGGGCCAACAGGAGATCGCAGCAATTCAACAATTTGTCCGTGTCAATCAGAAGATTCGCGCCCGCGAAGTGCGGGTGGTAGACTCAGACGGAAAACAACTCGGGGTCATCTCGATCAGCCAGGCGCTGGCGGCGGCGCAGCAGCAGGGGATGGACCTGGTGGAAGTGGCGCCGAACGCGACGCCGCCCGTATGCCGGATCGTCGATTTCGGGAAGTACAAGTACGAGCAGGAGAAGCGGGATCGCGAGGCGCGCAAGCACCAGCACGCGACGAAGCTCAAGGAGATCAAGATCCGGTTGAATATTGACCCGCATGATTATGTGACCAAGGTGAACCACATGCGGGATTTCCTGAGCGAGGGGATGAAGGTGAAAGTGACAATGATGTTGCGGGGCCGCGAGAACGCGCATCCCGAGTTCGGCAACAAGATGATGGGGAAGATCATCGAGGATTTGACGGATTGTGGTCGGCCCGAAGTGATGCCGAAATTGATGGGACGGAGCATTACGATGATGATCTCTCCGTTCCGCGGCGCCGGGAAGAAAGCCGGGGAGCAGCGCGCCAGCGAACCAAGCGAAGACTAGGAATTTTCAGGAAGGAAAGAGGACATGCCACGTTGGAAGTCAGCGAAGACGAAGAAGGCCGCAGCGAAGCGATTCAAGATCACGGCGACCGGCAAAGTGATGCGGTATGGAGCGGGCAAACGCCATTTGCTCGGGCACAAGTCGTCGAAGCACAAGCGGCGGCTGGGGCACACCAAGGCCGTCAGTGACACGCACAAACATCACATCACGGACGTGATGCCCTTCAGCCATCGCGGGTAGCACGAAGAAATTGAAATTGAAGATTTGAAATTTTAGGAATTCACCATGCCAAGAGCCACCAACGCAGTCTCCAGCCAAAGCCGACGCAAACGGATGGTCTTAGCCGCGAAAGGGTATCGCGGCTGGCGCAGCCGGAAATTTCGGTATGCCAAGAACGCCGTCTGGCACGGCCTGACCTACAGTTTCGCCCACCGCAAGGACAAGAAGGCGGACTACCGCATGTTGTGGAACCAGCGGATCAACGCCGCCTGCCGTGCGGAAGGCACGACCTACAGCAAGTTCATCGCGGCGCTGAAGAAGGCGAACATTGCGTTGGATCGCAAGAGTCTTGCCGATCTCGCGGCGAACGACCCGAAGGCATTTAGCGCCGTGCTCGCCGCGGTGAAGTAATCTCAGGTTGCTTAGGCCGATTGGCCTTGCGTGCACCGTGGCTCCACGCTAGCCTCTATCGGTGTGGCTAGCGTTGCGGTTCCAAAGCCTCATGCCGTCAGTACTAGCCAACGGGTCTCGTGATTTTCTGCGCCGCCATGATGCCCGTCTTCGAGTTTGGGAAATGCGTGACGTATGACGATGGATTTGCTCAAACTGCTTGCTGTGTGTTTGTTGAGTCTGTGGGTCATTATCAGTACGCACCATAGAATTCAACGCGCCGATCTTAAACGCTCATGGCGACGCTGGTTCTGGTCTCTGGTTGTAGTCGGTGTCGGGTTGGGAGTTTGGCTGCTTTCCGTGCGTTACCTCGTGACCTCGACATTTAGGCTGTATGGATTTGCCTGCCAGATTCGCCGCACCGGCGGCCCGGAGCGCATCCGCCGCGGCCGTGCCTTTGACCGCCAGAACGACGAGTTCGGCGGACTTCGCCGCCGCATCGAAACTGGCAACACGCCCCTTCGGATTCTGCTTTGCCCAATCGGCCAATTTCACCGGATCGCGCGTGCCCATGTTACATCGTGACCGTGCTTCAGGAAACCACTGCCCAACGTTTTTGCCACATCACCGGATCCGAGGACGCCAACTTTCATGCTGTTCTCCTTTTGTTGGGGGAAAATAGCATCGACGATTCGAAGCGCAAGTGCCGCAGACAAGGGGGAGGGTTTGGTCTTGTGAGTGCCGAACGACGGCATTAGTCTAGTGCTTAGGAACGGAGGGGCAGCAGATGCAGAGTCTTGATGCTGAAGATAGGCTGTTTATCTTCCAAATTGTATCGTGTGGCACGTATCTCATCTTGGCCATCGCGTTCGTTTTCATTGGGAAGGACAGTAAGCGTTTTCGGTTTGCTCCACTGGTCCTTCTTCTATGCAGTCAGCTCATTTATTTCGTGCCCAATCCGGTTTTGGATCATCGTTCTCAATGGCACCGGCCGCGATGATCCCATACGGACTGTTATATTTCGGTTTGGGGTTTTGGCTGTTCAGGAGTAAAGCGATATTTCGACAGGTCTTCGGGTTCGCATCATTTATGGCGGGCATGTCCTTCTTGTCCGTGGCAATTACTCTGTTGTGCGAGAGCTGGTATTTCTATCAGGTGCTTTTACGGCACAACTAACTAGTGGCTTCGGTTGGCTCGATCCGTTGCGCCGATCACAACTTCACCAAATCCCGCTTCCGCAAGGTGAACCGGGCAATCTCTCGTACCCGCAGGTCCTCGCCAGAGACACGGCCTTTCCGAAATCCGCGCCAACGTCGTGAGGAACGTGCGCATCACTGCCGAGGGTGATGGGGACGTTCAGGCGGCGGGCGATGCGGAGAAACTGTTCGCTCGGGTAGATTTCCTTGCAGGGTTTGCGGAGGCCGGCGGTGCTGACTTCGATGGCCACATTGGATGCGGCGACGGCGCGCAACGCGTCCTCGAACACATCGGTGAAATTGGTCTTCGGGCGGAAGTTGAATTTCTTGGGCAGGTCGGGGTGGGCGAGGGAATCAAACAGGCGCGAGCGCGCGGCTTGCTTCCACAGATCGAAATACTCGCGCCAGCGCGCGTCAACGTCTTCCGTTTCCCAATCTTTCGCGCTGCGGTCAACGTTGAATTCGCCGAGGTAATGCACGCTGCCGAGAAAAAAGTCCCAGGGATACATGGCCGCGAGGTCGCGCACCCAGTCTTCGCACCCGGGAATGAAATCGACTTCGAGCCCGAGTTTGACTGGCAGTTGCGGGAACTTGGCCTGCGCGTCACGGACCCAGCCGACGTAGGTTTCGAGGTCGGACTTCTGCATGTGCCAGTCGGTGTCGCGGTCGGCCAACGGCGCGTGGTCCGAGCAGCCGATTTCGTCGAGGCCGCGCTCGACGGCGACCCGGGCGTAATCGACGGGTCGGCCGGTGCCATCGGTCAACTCGGTGTGCATGTGGTAATCGATCACCATGGCGGGCGAAGTGTAACGGTTCCAGCGCCGGGCGCAAGGTTGGAAGCGCATCGGTCAGCAGGTCGGGACGCCCGGGGATTGCCACGTCTCCCGACTTGTCGTGCGGGCCGGGGTTCGGTACACTGGAGCGCGATGAGGAAACTGGTACTCTCGATGGCAGTGTTTCTGGCCGGCATTTTGGTGTCGGTGTCGGCGGTGTACTGGTACGATGACCAATTCGGTTCGGCCAGGGCAGTTTCCAACCCCCGGTTACCACTGAGGCGACCATGGCAGGGATTAAAAAATTATTGCATACGCGTTATCGCGTGAACGATTTGGAGAAAACGGTGGCGTTTTACCGCGACGTGCTCGGGCTGCGGGAGACGGGCCGGCACAAATCGTCGCGGGGGTCGGAACTGGTGTTTATGAAGGCGCCCGAAAGCGAGGAGGAAATCGAGCTGTGCTCGTATCCGGCCAGCGGACCGGTTCACGTGCAGCCTGACCTGACGCATTTGGCGTTTGAGGTGGATGATTGGAAGCGTTCACCAGACAATTGGAGAAAAAGGGCGTCAAGTTGTCGGATGGACCAACGAGGTCGGGCTCCGGGATGGTACTGGCCTTCGTCGATGCGCCGGAAGGCTATGAAATCGAGCTGATTCAGCGGGCGAAACCGTGACCGCCAAGCCACCACTCCTCATCGCGCCGTCGATCCTGGCGGGGGACTTCGGCAATTTTGCGCGGGACGCGAAGCGGGTGGAAGAGGGTGGGGGAGATTGGCTGCATTGCGACGTGATGGACGGACATTTCGTGGAGAACATCACGTTCGGCCCGGACACGATCGCCGCGTTTCGCAAAGCGACGAAACTGCCGTTGGACGTGCATTTGATGATTGAGAGGCCGGACCTGTACGCCGAGCGGTTTATCGACGCGGGCGCCAGCCATGTGATTATACATTTGGAAGCGCAGCATGACGTGGGCAAGACGCTGGCGTTGATTCGGCGGTGCGGGAGGGCGGCGGGGTTGGCGATCAAGCCCGCCACGCCGGGGACAGGGTGATCCCGTTTCTCGGGCAGATCGATGAGTTGATGGTGATGACGGTGAATCCGGGGATTTGGCGGGCAGTCGTTCATGACGGACATGCTGCCGAAAATCCGCGCATTACGGGCAGCGGCGAAGCAGTTGCCGATCATCGTGGACGGCGGGATCAACCCGGAACGGGCCGGCAATGTGCGGAGGCCGGAGCGATGTCATGGTGGCCGGGCAATTCGTTATTCCGACACAAGACGTTGGAGTTGGGTGCGGCAATTACGGAATTGAGGAGAGCATGCAACTGAGCAAGATCAAATTCGGAACGGACGGTTGGCGCGGGGTGATCGCCGACGATTTCACCTTTGAAAACGTGCGGCGCGTGGCGCAGGCCACGGCGGATTACTGGAACTCGATGGTGGGAACGAACAAGGCGGCGATTGTCGGGTACGACAACCGGTTTTCTGTCGGAGGTTTATGCGAGCTCGTGTGCGAGGTGCT
The DNA here is from genome assembly GCA_963766065.1 of uncultured Verrucomicrobiae bacterium. Classification (GTDB taxonomy): domain Bacteria; phylum Verrucomicrobiota; class Verrucomicrobiia; order Palsa-1439; family Palsa-1439; genus Palsa-1439. The sequence goes on along the minus strand of CAVYAC010000028.1, from coordinate 7,081 downwards.
GGCGGGAATGGAATCAAGGCGCTGTATCCGCCGTCGGCGAGTCCGACGCCTGCGGTGACGTTTGCCGTGCGCGACCGCAAGCTGTGCGGGGCCGTGATGATTACGGCCAGCCACAATCCGCCGCAATTCAACGGCTACAAGCTCAAGGCGCACTACGCCGGGCGGGCCGACCCCGAGATTTGCGCGCAAGTCGAGGCGCGCGTGGACCGGTCGTTGCTGCGCACAATCAACTTTGACGACGGGCGGAAGAAGGGCCATTGAAATCTATGACCCGGTACCGGCGCACGTGGCGGCGGTGGAGCAAATTGTCGATTTGAAGAAGATCCGCGCCGCGAAGTTCCGGTGGTGGCCGATTCGATGTACGGATGCGGCGGGCATCTTCTGATCCTCCTGAGAAGTCGGCCTGCCAGGTACAGACGATTCGGGGCGAGCGCGATCCGTTGTTTGGCGGCATCAGCCCGGAGCCAATTGGCAAAACCTCGGGGCGCTGTGCGATGCGGTGAAGAAGTCGCGCGCGCAGATTGGGTTGGCGACGGACGGGGATGCGGATCGGCTGGGGATCGTGGACGCAGCAAGTACGTGTCGATTCAATTGGTGTTCTCGATGCTGTTGCTGCACCTGCTGCGCCATCGCGGAGACAAGCGGCGTGGTGAAATCGGCGAACAGCACGGTGTCGATCGATCGGATTTGCCGGGGCGAACGGCTTGAAGCTGGCCGAGGTGCCGTGGGGTTCAAATATATTTGCGAGAAAATGCGCGAGACGGATGTGTTGATTGGCGGGGAAGAGAGCGGCGGGATCGGGTTTCAGGGTCACATTCCCGAACGCGACGGGATCCTGGCCAACCTGATGTTGCTGGAGATGTTGACGGTGACGGGGAAGCGGCTCAGCGAGATCGCGCGCGACGTGCAGAAGGAATTTGGCGCGAGTTTCTATGACCGCATTGACATGCATTTCCCCATGAGAGAAACGCTGAGAAATTCATCGAGACGCCGCGGGCCAAGGCACCGAAGGAGTTGCAAGGTACTTCACGCCATCGAAATCCTTCATCTGCGCCACCGGACCCCCTGCAACTCCTTCGGTGCCTTGGCCCGCAGCGTCTCGATGAATTTCTCGCGTTTCTCCATGGGGAAATGCATGTCAATGCGGTCATAGAAACTCGCGCCAAATTCCTTCTGCACGTCGCGCGCGATCTCGCTGAGCCGCTTCCCCGTCACCGTCAACATCTCCAGCAACATCAGGTTGGCCAGGATCCCGTCGCGTTCGGGAATGTGACCCTGAAACCCGATCCCGCCGCTCTCTTCCCCGCCAATCAACACATCCGTCTCGCGCATTTTCTCGCAAATATATTTGAACCCCACCGGCACCTCGGCCAGCTTCAAGCCGTTCGCCCGGGAATCCGATCGATCAACACCGTGCTGTTCGCCGATTTCACCACCAACCCCGTCTTCTGTCCGCGATGGCGCAGCAGGTGCAGCAACAGCATCGAGAACACCAATTGAATCGACACGTACTTGCCCTTGTCGTCCACGATCCCCAGCCGATCCTCATCCCCGTCCGTCGCCAACCCAATCTGCGCGCGCGACTTCTTCACCGCATCGCACAGCGCCCCGAGGTTCTTGCCAATCGGCTCCGGGCTGATGCCGCCAAACAACGGATCGCGCTCGCCCCGGATCGTCTGTACCTGGCAGGCCGACTTCTCCAGGAGCGACTCCAGAAGATGCCCGCCGCATCCGTACATCGAATCGGCCACCACCGGGCAACTTCGCGGCGCGGATCTTCTTCAAATCAACAATTTGCTTCACCGCCGCCACGTGCGCCGGTACCGGGTCATAGATTTCAATGGCCCCGTTCTTCCGCCCGTCGTCAAAGTTGATTGTGCGCAGCAACGACCGGTCCACGCGCGCCTCGACTTGCGCGCAAATCTCGGGGTCGGCCCGCCACGTGCAGTGCGCCTTGAGCTTGTAGCCGTTGAATTGCGGCGGATTGTGGCTGGCCGTAATCATCACGGCCCCGCACAGCTTGCGGTCGCGCACGGCAAACGTCACCGCCGGCGCGTCGGACTCGCCGACGGCGGATACAGCGCCTTGATTCCATTCGCCGCCAGCACCTCGCACACGAGCTTCGCGTAAACCTCCGACAGAAACCGGTTGTCGTACCCGACAATCGCCGCCTTGTTCGTTCCCACCATCGAGTTCCAGTAATCCGCCGTGGCCTGCGCCACGCGCCGCACGTTTTCAAAGGTGAAATCGTCGGCGATCACCCCGCGCCAACCGTCCGTTCCGAATTTGATCTTGCTCAGTTGCATGCTCTCCTCAATTCCGTAATTGCCGCACCCAACTCCAACGTCTTGTGTCGGAATAACGAATTGCCGGCCACGATGACATTCGCTCCGGCCTCCGCACATTGCCGGCCCGTCTCCGGGTTGATCCCGCCGTCCACGATGATCGGCAACTGCTTCGCCGCTGCCCGTAATGCGCGGATTTTCGGCAGCATGTCCGTCATGAACGACTGCCCGCCAAATCCCGGATTCACCGTCATCACCATCAACTCATCGATCTGCCCGAGAAACGGGATCACCCTGTCCGCCGGCGCGGCGGGCTTGATCGCCAACCCCGCCGCCCTCCCGCACCGCCGAATCAACGCCAGCGTCTTGCCCACGTCATGCTGCGCTTCCAAATGTATAATCACATGGCTGGCGCCCGCGTCGATAAACCGCTCGGCGTACAGGTCCGGCCCCTCAATCATCAAATGCACGTCCAACGGCAGTTTCGTCGCTTTGCGAAACGCGGCGATCGTGTCCGGCCCGAAGTGATGTTCTCCACGAAATGTCCGTCCATCACGTCGCAATGCAGCCAATCTCCCCCACCCTCTTCCACCCGCTTCGCGTCCCGCGCAAAATTGCCGAAGTCCCCCGCCAGGATCGACGGCGCGATGAGGAGTGGTGGCTTGGCGGTCACGGTTTCGCCCGCTGAATCAGCTCGATTTCATAGCCTTCCGGCGCATCGACGAAGGCCAGTACCATCCCGGAGCCCGACCTCGTTGGTCCATCCGACAACTTGACGCCCTTTTTCTCCAATTGTCTGGTGAACGCTTCCAAATCATCCACCTCAAACGCCAAATGCGTCAGGTCAGGCTGCACGTGAACCGGTCCGCTGGCCGGATACGAGCACAGCTCGATTTCCTCCTCGCTTTCGGGCGCCTTCATAAACACCAGTTCCGACCCCCGCGACGATTTGTGCCGCCCGTCTCCCGCAGCCCGAGCACGTCGCGGTAAAACGCCACCGTTTTCTCCAAATCGTTCACGCGATAACGCGTATGCAATAATTTTTTAATCCCTGCCATGGTCGCCTCAGTGGTAACCGGGGGTTGAAACTGCCCTGGCCGAACCGAATTGGTCATCGTACCAGTACACCGCCGACACCGACACCAAAATGCCGGCCAGAACACTGCCATCGAGAGTCCCAGTTTCCTCATCGCGCTCCAGTGTACCGAACCCCGGCCCGCACGACAAGTCGGGAGACGTGGCAATCCCCGGGCGTTCCGCTGCCGACCGATGCGCTTCCAACCTTGCGCCCGGCGCGGAACCGTTACACTTCGCCCGCCATGGTGATCGATTACCACATGCACACCGAGTTGACCGATGGCACCTGGCCGACCCGTCGATTACGCCCGGGTCGCCGTCGAGCGCGGCCTCGACGAAATCGGCTGCTCGGACCACGCGCCGTTGGCCGACCGCGACACCGACTGGCACATGCAGAAGTCCGACCTCGAAACCTACGTCGGCTGGGTCCGTGACGCGCAGGCCAAGTTCCCGCAACTGCCAGTCAAACTCGGGCTCGAAGTCGATTTCATTCCCGGGTGCGAAGACTGGGTGCGCGACCTCGCGGCCATGTATCCCTGGGACTTTTTTCTCGGCAGCGTGATACCTCGGCGAATTCAACGTCGACCGCAGCGCGAAACATTGGGAAACGGAAGACGTTGACGCGCGCTGGCGCCAGTATTTCGATCTGTGGAAGCTAGCCGCGCGCTCGCGCCTGTTTGATTCCCTCGCCCACCCCGACCTGCCCAAGAAATTCAACTTCCGCCCGAAGACCAATTTCACCGATGTGTTCGAGGACGCGTTGCGCGCCGTCGCCGCATCCAATGTGGCCATCGAAGTCAGCACCGCCGGCCTCCGCAAACCCTGCAAGGAAATCTACCCGAGCGACAGTTTCTCCGCATCGCCCGCCGCCTGAACGTCCCCATCACCCTCGGCAGTGATGCGCACGTTCCTCACGACGTTGGCGCGGATTTCGGAAAGGCCGTGTCTCTGGCGAGGACCTGCGGGTACGAGAGTATCGCCCGGTTCACCTTGCGGAAGCGGGATTTGGTGAAGTTGTGATCGGCGCAACGGATCGAGCCAACCGAAGCCACTAGTTAGTTGTGCCGTAAAAGCACCTGATAGAAATACCAGCTCTCGCACAACAGAGTAATTGCCACGGACAAGAAGGACATGCCCGCCATAAATGATGCGAACCCGAAGACCTGTCGAAATATCGCTTTACTCCTGAACAGCCAAAACCCCAAACCGAAATATAACAGTCCGTATGGGATCATCGCGGCCGTCTGGTGCCATTGAGAACGATGATCCGAAAACCGGATCCCGGGCACGAAATAAATGAGCTGACTGCATAGAAGAAGGACCAGTGGAGCAAACCGAAAACGCTTACTGTCCTTCCCAATGAAAACGAACGCGATGGCCAAGATGAGATACGTGCCACACGATACAATTTGGAAGATAAACAGCCTATCTTCAGCATCAAGACTCTGCATCTGCTGCCCCTCCGTTCCTAAGCACTAGACTAATGCCGTCGTTCGGCACTCACAAGACCAAACCCTCCCCCTTGTCTGCGGCACTTGCGCTTCGAATCGTCGATGCTATTTTCCCCCAACAAAAGGAGAACAGCATGAAAGTTGGCGTCCTCGGATCCGGTGATGTGGCAAAAACGTTGGGCAGTGGTTTCCTGAAGCACGGTCACGATGTAACAATGGGCACGCGCGATCCGGCGAAATTGGCCGATTGGGCAAAGCAGAATCCGAAGGGGCGTGTTGCCAGTTTCGATGCGGCGGCGAAGTCCGCCGAACTCGTCGTTCTGGCGGTCAAAGGCACGGCCGCGGCGGATGCGCTCCGGGCCGCCGGTGCGGCGAATCTGGCAGGCAAATCCATACAGCCTAAATGTCGAGGTCACGAGGTAACGCACGGAAAGCAGCCAAACTCCCAACCCGACACCGACTACAACCAGAGACCAGAACCAGCGTCGCCATGAGCGTTTAAGATCGGCGCGTTGAATTCTATGGTGCGTACTGATAATGACCCACAGACTCAACAAACACACAGCAAGCAGTTTGAGCAAATCCATCGTCATACGTCACGCATTTCCCGAACTCGAAGACGGGCATCATGGCGGCGCAGAAAATCACGAGACCCGTTGGCTAGACTGACGGCATGAGGCTTTGGAACCGCAACGCTAGCCACACCGATAGAGGCTAGCGTGGAGCCACGGTGCACGCAAGGCCAATCGGCCTAAGCAACCTGAGATTACTTCACCGCGGCGAGCACGGCGCTAAATGCCTTCGGGTCGTTCGCCGCGAGATCGGCAAGACTCTTGCGATCCAACGCAATGTTCGCCTTCTTCAGCGCCGCGATGAACTTGCTGTAGGTCGTGCCTTCCGCACGGCAGGCGGCGTTGATCCGCTGGTTCCACAACATGCGGTAGTCCGCCTTCTTGTCCTTGCGGTGGGCGAAACTGTAGGTCAGGCCGTGCCAGACGGCGTTCTTGGCATACCGAAATTTCCGGCTGCGCCAGCCGCGATACCCTTTCGCGGCTAAGACCATCCGTTTGCGTCGGCTTTGGCTGGAGACTGCGTTGGTGGCTCTTGGCATGGTGAATTCCTAAAATTTCAAATCTTCAATTTCAATTTCTTCGTGCTACCCGCGATGGCTGAAGGGCATCACGTCCGTGATGTGATGTTTGTGCGTGTCACTGACGGCCTTGGTGTGCCCCAGCCGCCGCTTGTGCTTCGACGACTTGTGCCCGAGCAAATGGCGTTTGCCCGCTCCATACCGCATCACTTTGCCGGTCGCCGTGATCTTGAATCGCTTCGCTGCGGCCTTCTTCGTCTTCGCTGACTTCCAACGTGGCATGTCCTCTTTCCTTCCTGAAAATTCCTAGTCTTCGCTTGGTTCGCTGGCGCGCTGCTCCCCCTTCCCGGCGCCGCGGAACGGAGAGATCATCATCGTAATGCTCCGTCCCATCAATTTCGGATCACTTCGGGCCGACCACGATCCGTCAATCTCCATGATCTTCCCCATCATCTTGTTGCCGAACTCGGGATGCGCGTTTTCGCGGCCCCGCAAGATCATCGTCACTTTCACCTTCATCCCCTCGCTCAGGAAATCCCGCATGTGGTTCACCTTGGTCACATAATCATGCGGGTCAATATTCAACCGGTTTATCTTGATCTCCTTGAGCTTCGTCGCGTGCTGGTGCTTGCGCGCCTCGCGATCCCGCTTCTCCTGCTCGTACTTCGTACTTCCCGAAATCGACGATCCGGACTACGGGCGGCGTCGCGTTCGGCGCCACTTCCACCATGCTGATCCCCTGCTGCTGCGCCGCCGCCAGCGCCTGGCTGATCGAGATGACCCCGAGTTGTTTTCCGTCTGGTAGCCACCACCCGCACTTCGCGGGCGCGAATCTTCTGATTGACACGGACAGATTTGTTGAATTGCTGCGATTCCCCTGTTGGCCCTTCTCGGGTCAGCGACGTCGGTCTCCATGAACTCACAATTTTCTGCTCGTCCACGCCCCTCCCCTCCTGTATGCTTTGCTTTCAACCTCACCATCAGGACAGGCGTGAATGGCCCGTTCTTGTACGGCTTTTCCCGCCCCATTGCAATAGTCTTTTTGACCGCCCATTTTCACGGCTCGTTACACCCTCTTTTTACCCCAAGACGGTCCCGAATGCCCCCTCCCGCCACCCCGAAGCCGAGTCCGACGAGACGCCGCTGTCGTGTGCGGCAATTGGTTCTTCGTTTTTGGC
>CAVYAC010000027.1:0-27775 GCA_963766065.1 uncultured Verrucomicrobiae bacterium | reverse complement strand
CGAGATCGCCAGCGTGTCGGACATTCTGGTCGGCAACGAGGAAGACTTCCAGCTTTGCCTCGGCATCAAGGGTCCCGAAGCGGGCGGCAAGGGCCTCACGTCAAAGATTGACGGCTTTAAAGGGGATGATCCAACGCGTGAAGAAAGCGTATCCGAACGCTTCGACGTTCGCCACGACCCTTCGTGAAGTCGTCGATACGAACCACCACCTGTGGGGCGCGATCATGGCCGCGGGCAAGGACTGGCACGTCGTCGAGCCCCGCGACGTCACGGTCCTGGACCGCATCGGCGGCGGCGACGGGTTTGTCGGCGGCATGCTCTACGCGATCCTCAAGGGATGGGAACCCGAGAAGTGGGTCCAGTTCGGCTGGGCCAGCGGCGCGCTGGCAACGACGCTGCTGACCGACTATGCGCAGCCCGCCGATGAAGATCAGATTTGGAGCATCTGGAAGGGCAACGCGCGCGTGCAGCGGTAAGCAGCTTGGTGCATCGGGGTTCGAGCCGCGGCACGTATAAGGTAATCGACGTAGCATTATGCGTCCGTGCCCGTTGATCCGATTCGGTTCGCTTGTAATCGGCACTTGCCGCGTGTAATTTACTTCTGCTGGCAGGTGATCAATCGCTGAGGAACCAACATGGCTACATACTTTGCACGCGGCGGGGTCAGCGACAGCGTCAGCACGGCTGAGAAGCGGGAAGCGCTGGCACAGGCGCTGAAAGTCATCGGCAAAACGCCGCGGAAGGTGCTGATCCTGCCGCCCGACCATACGCGGCTTAACTCCGATGCCGGGGAACTGACCCGCCTGCTTTACGAAATGCTGGCCCGGAAGTCGAAGTGGACATTATGCCCGCGCTGGGCACGCATTCGGCGATGACGGAGGGACAATTGCGCATGATGTTCGGCGAGAACATTCCGTTGGACCGATTCAAGGTGCACGATTGGCGCAAGGGCATCCGGCACGTCGGCGACGTTCCCGGCAAGAAGGTGCGGGAATGGTCGGGTGGGCCTCGTGGACTACGACGTGCGCATCGAAGTCAGCCAGCGGTTGTTCGCGGGCTACGACCTGATCCTGTCTGTCGGCCAACTTGTCCCGCACGAAGTCGTCGGCATCGCCAATTACACCAAGAACATCCTGACCGGCGCGGGCGGCGCGGACACGATCAACAAATCGCATTTTCTGGGCGCCGCCTACGGCATGGAGCGGATGATGGGCCGGATCGACACGCCGGTCCGACGCCTGTTCAATTACGGTGTCGAAACTTTCCTGCGCGATCTTCCGATTGTGTACGTGCTCACCGTAATGGAGAAGAATCAAACCGGCAACGGCATGATCATGCGCGGGTTGTATGTCGGCGACGACGTGGAGACGTTTACGATTGGCGCGCGGCTGTCGCAAAAGGTCAACCTCGACCTGCTCGACAAGCCGTTGCGGAAAGTGCTGGTCTATCTCGATCCGCACGAATTCAAGAGCACCTGGCTCGGCAACAAAGCGATTTACCGCACCCGGATGGCGATGGCCGACGGCGGGGACCTGATCATTCTCGCCCCGGGCCTGAAAGAGTTTGGCGAAGACGCCGAGATCGACCGGCTCATTCGCAAGTACGGGTACCGGGGCACGCCGGCGACATTGGCGGCGGTCAAAGCCAACGCAGAGTTGCAGAACAACCTCAGCGCCGCCGCGCACTTTATCCACGGCTCTAGCGAAGGCCGGTTCAAGATTACCTACTGTCCCGGCCCCGGCCTCAGCGCCGACGAGATTCGCTCGGTCGGATTTGAGGCCGGCAACCTCGGCGCGATCGTCAAGCGTTATCAACCCGAATCCCTGAAGGACGGTTTCAACCGCCTGCCGGACGGCGAGGAGATTTTCTACATCAGCAATCCTGCGCTCGGCCTCTGGGCGTTGCGCACCCAGTTCGAGCCGGCCGCGTAACGATGGTCTGCGGGTTCCGAAGCGGACGGCGTACCTCTGAGTGAAGTCAAGGGTGAAGCCTGATCCGATCCTCGTGGCTGGTCACCCTTTCCGGGCTGAGGGTGAACGGCGCATGACACCAGCCGCCGCGTTATGGGTGGCACGCCAAGGGTGCCGTCATCCTGGAGAAAATCATCCGGGCCCGCGCAACCAATAGCGCCGTGCGCAACAACGACGTGCCGATGTCAATGGCCAAGGCCAGTGGAGACGATGCGTTGCCCGGCCGTCGGCGGTTCACGTTGGGCGTCTCCCCAACCATGTTTTCCGTCAAAAATTGAATTCTTCGGCCCGCCGATTTTTCGTTGCCGAGTCCGCGTCCTGCGTCTATAGTTTCCGACGCATTTCCTCGGCGTGTGCGCCCATAGCTCAATTGGATAGAGCGTTGGTCTACGGAACCACCCTGAGCACTTTTTTGACTTTTCGCGTTTTCCTTCGGAAAGTGAGATTATTCCACGCGGGCCTGTGCGAAACTGACTTTTCCACGCTTGCGAACATTTGCGCCAAGATGCGAATTTAGGGTGCAAATTTGCCACTTTTTGCCACTTGGCCCGACGGACGGACGCCAGACCAAAGCGCGCTGTGATTCCGAATTGCCACTCTTGCCACTCGCCGATCCAGCCATCGCGAAACTGGTAACACCCGAAGCGCGAGCATCGACCCTCTCTCCTCGCGGATCGGACCTACAATTCCCTCAATACCCACTGTTTGAAGAACGGGTCGAAGAATTTGTAGCCCAAATCGGGGCCATAGATGATCTCCAAGTTGACCAGACGGGTCAGCGCCCGCTTCACCGAGGCTGGAAGCGCGACGCCGGCTTCCTTCAGGAATTCTTGGGACTGAGGTCGCTGTCCTCCCAGACGCGCCAGAGCGCGCAGACACTTGGTCTGGTTGCCCGTGAGACTCCGCACTTGGATTTCGTAACCTTTGCGTTCGGTGGCAAAAACATGCGCCAGCGCCATCTGAATTTTCTCGCCCTCGACGGCCTCTCCTGCACTGGAAATATCCCAGATAGCAGCGCAGAACTGTTGCACATCGCTGGGATTGTCTTGGGCCAAGGCAAACACCTGATCGTAAGCGGCGTCGGCCACACGCCGCTTGCCAGAGACAAACCGTTTATCAAGGAATTGCTGAAAGGCCGCCCGAGGCAATGCCTGCACCTCCAGCGTCCGCAACGACTTGAAGAACGGACTGGATGGATCGCGGAAGATCCGTTCCATCTCATGGCGAATGCTGCCCGCGAATAGATATGGCACATGCCCGTGGCGCTGAATTCGGCTGCGAATCTCACCGAGTAACGCGCGACCGTCCTCGACCTGCTGAATATCTTGAAACTCATCCAAAGCGACTGCCAACTTGTGGCGGGCACTGAGTTCTTCGAGGAAATCGAAGACCCCGTGCAGCCCTGACGGCGACAGTTTCGTTCCCGGCGATACCGTGATGGTCGGCGTGCCCGTCGTCTGATCAAACTCTACCCGAGGCCGCAACTGCCCCAAGGACCGGACCAGCCGCTCAAGGAAGGAACTATCGCGGACCTGCATCGTGGCAACGGCCCGTAACAATCGCGACGCTACGTCCTCGATGCTCTTGACGGCCCACAGTTGGGCATACACCAAGCGCAACCCGCGGACCCGACGCGCCGACTCAAAAATCAGTGACGTCTTGCCCGTTCGGCGCTCCCCGAGGACCACCACATTCTGTCTACCCTCAATGCAGGAGCGCAACTGATCGACCAACTCCGGTCGAGGACAGAAATCTTCATTGGTCACCACTTCGCCAAATTGAAAGGGATTCATGATGCACATCAGTATGATGCACATCTGCATCATGCGCAAGTGTAGAATCACGCCACGAAAGAGGACGCATCCGAAATTGCAGTGCTGTTAAAAGGTGGTGTCGATGCGCCTTATCCGGCGCTTTCTCGTCGCTGGTGTAGTCATCGTCGCGGTTTCCAACCGATGTTGACGTGGTTTTGGCTCGCCTATGGGTGCGATGCGGTAGCGGTCAATTGCCGCTTGAATATCGGCAACGGAAAACAACACTGTGCGACCGACACGGCGATAGCCGATAATGTGAGCGGACTGCCATGCGCTGAGGGTGCGCCGACTAACACCAATGACCTGCGCAGCTTCGTCTGGGCGCAAATACAAACGCGGCAGCGGCACTCCAGCGTCCCTTTCATCAATCGTTCTCGTGCCGTTCATACGCCCTCACGAATCATGTTCACGCTTTCAACTCGGCTACCGTGACGCTCGTGATCCAAACGGTATTGTCGCTTGTATCCATCTCGTAACGCGCCGGCACGGCCTTCACCCAGGCGACCTCAAACTTCTGCAGCTCACGTTCCAACCGCCCCAAGTTCTTACCGACAATCCGAATTTCGTGGGTGTCCGTGCGCAGACAAATCGCGGTGTCATCTGTTCCGTACTCGCAGTCCACAAAAGCGATCCGGCTGTAGGGGACCAAGCAGGCGTGTCCGTCGGCCACCACCACTCGCAGTGCCTGGACCTTGGTATCGCCTTCCCAACAGGGAGAAATTCGTCGGCCCTCGTCTTGTCCGTGCCTTATCATTGCACCCTGACTCCCTGTGTTTGTTGGATTGTCCGCGCGCGCAAGTTGGTGTAGCTACGAAGCCGGCTCAACCGAAATCCTTCCGCGAAAGCGCGGTTGCGCAGGCAACGTGTACACAGCCGACGCGGAATGCCGAGGCTCTGGAAATACCACTGCTTGCCAATGTCCAGTGCCAAGGTCCGGTCACCGGACCGCAGGATATTCTCGCGCAGTTGAGCTTTGTCGCTGGTGAAGATGGTGATGCCTTTGCGCCCACGAGAAATGGTCACATACCACTGCTGCTGGTTGGTCGCCGCTTGGATGGCAGAATCGGAGAACAAGACGTGATCGACCGTCTTACCTTGAGACGCATACGAGGTGATGGCGAAGCCGCGCACAAACTGCCGGTAATCCTTTCCAAGACTTCGCCCGTCGGTCAGTTTGATTCGTCCGTCGGCGCCAACGTGCTTCACCGTGACCAATTCTCCATTGGCAAGACGCTGACCAGAACGCGTGCGAGCGTTGGCCTTCAATTGCAGGCGGTCACCGGCTGCCAATGCAAGTTCCGTGGGCTGGCACACGGCGAGCCGATCCGCAAACCGGAACGGCACCGTGCGAACTTTGTCCGCCCCTTCCAGAATCCAGCCTCTGTCGCTGATGGCCAACAGCCGACAGGTTTGGCCCTTCTGAAATCCGCCCGCATCACGGTTCAGCACCAAGACTGTATCGTCTTTGTAGAATCGTCGGTCTCGCTTCTGGGCGTCGGTCAGATCGACCGTTTCCAACGCCGTCACCACCCTATCCTCGGCACCCAAGAAGTCCACGGGATTTCAACGCCGCACGCACCTGCTCATTGACCCGGTGAATCTCCGACCAGGTTTGCGAGACCACCACGACGGACTGGCGCTGCTCGGCCAGGGCCAAATAACGCTGCGCAAGACGCTCGGCTTGTTCATGCGGTGGACAAACCACGACCGCCCCTTGTTGATCCAGACGACGAAACGAGGCGTCGAAATTGCCTTCCGATGCCTCTTGCACGGCTTGCCTGTATTGGGCAATCCGCGCGCGTTCGCCCTCAGTCTTCCCCCGAGCTGGGTCTTGACGCCGAATCGTGGTCAGTTCGATGGCCTGCAGCGTGGAATACTTCTCGATGGCCCGCAGCGCATCGGAGGCTTCCACCGCACCGTGTTGGCGAGTGTCGCCGGAGAGAATCACCCGGCCCTCGTTGGCTTGCGCCAAGCTTAAGAGTTGGTGCATCTGCCGGCCGCCGATTTGCCCGGCCTCATCAACCAGCAGTACGCCACCGCGCGGCATGCGCAGCCGCGAGCGAGAAACGCACTGACGGTTTGCGCGCCTTGGAAGCCGTCGCGTTCCAAGTCCATGACCTGTTGGCGCTGCGGGGCGACGACTATCACTGTACGTCCCGGCTTGTCGCAAAGCGCCGTACACTTGCCGCAACGTGTAACTCTTGCCGGTACCGGCCCCGCCGCGAAACAAAGTGACGAAGTCGCGCGACTGCAGGATGCGTTCGACGGCTTGGCGTTGCTCGGAATCCAAGCTGGCATTCTGGATCGAGTGTCCAGAGCACAGTGGCGCACATCGACGAATGCCGTCCCGTGCCAAGCACACAATCTCCCATTCGCGTTGGATCACTTCCCGCGTCGTGATCCGGCCAGGATGCTGTTTGTAGCGCACGTAGCCGCGCCGGCGCGTGGCGGCCTGAATCTCAGCCAACTCCACGTTCTGCCCGCGCACATGCTCCAGCGCGTGCCGCCACAATTCGTGTTCCAGCACCACCGAACGCCGTTCAAACAGGTGCTCCTCAGCCCACGTGACGGCCTTTTCCGCCACCGCCTCGCTGGATGCCGCAGTTGACGGTTGCTCCGTAGCCAGTCGGCCAAGCGACGCTTTTTCTCCGCGCAGTCAATTGCCGGTCCCAACTGGTTCGCAATTCGGGCAAGGTGATGCCCTTGATCTTGCGTGCCCGTTCCTTGTGGGCGATATGGTCGCGGATGACGGCGATGTTGCCGTTGGCCTTCTCTGGTTCGCGTTCCAGCAATTCGCGGGTCTTCTGGTCAATCTCTTGGTGCCGCTTGGAGAACTTCTCAATCAGCGACGGCGACACGCCCTTGATTTCAAAATCCCCCCGCCGTTGATTCTCAATGCCGTAGCCGAATTGCCGCAGACGCACGGGACAACTCGTGGTAATAGACGTTCTCGATAAACTTCTGCGCCGATCAGCATGTCGTGGTTCTGCAGCGCCTTCCACGGGCCTCGACCGGATCGAACGTGGCATTGAATACGATGCAGTGCGTGTGCAGATGCGGATCGAGAGCGCGCGAGGTGTCGTGACGGAACACGGCGGCCACGATGTTGCCCGTGGTTCGGTCCGTGCATTGGCCATTCTTGCGGACGCGCGTCGAGGCGAAGGCTTGCAACTGACTCGAGTGCCATCGTGACGGCTTGTTCGTGCGCCTCGACAATGCGCGGGTCATGGCCCACCAGGGCGGCGATGGACACCGACTTGGCCGGCGAGAACGTGAAATCGTAGAACACACGCCGATTGGTGTTTTGACGAGACTCGCCGTCCGGGCCAATATCCAAACGCGTGGTGTTTCTGGCGCAGCGTCAACTTCTCCCGGTCTGCGGATGAAGGTTCTCACAGAGACGGACGAAGTCGTCTTGGCGTGTGACACCCGACAGCCCAGCTTCTCGGCTCCCTCGCCGTACCACTGCACCCAAGACCTGTTGGCCCTCGGTGTAGTAGTCACCGACGCTCAAGTGTTCCGCGAAGTATTCCTTGGCGTCACCCAGTCGGTATTGTGCCTTGGTAGCAAGCATGGGCATTTGACTACAGTGGATGGAAGGACGGTTGCCGTTCGACCGGCCACGCTTGGTTGGTTCACTGTTCCACGTGTTCACAGGCCATCGCTCTTTCTGAATCGCGCACGCGAGACTAACACGGGTGACATCGACATTTCGGAGTCCACCACGGTCGAACGTTGCCACGGGTAGCCGCCAATTTCTTCCGTTTAGCTTTGTTTGCGCAAAATTCTTCATTTTGTGCTGGACAGGTTTCGAACACCCTCCATGGGACTGCCCTCTGACGCCGAACATTGAGTGCAGGAACCGCATGTATCAATCTCGTCCTTTCCGGCTGAATACCGATGTTCACGCTGGGCAATGTGCCCGAAAGAAATAGATCGCGCGTGTAGTTACTACACAAGCTAACGACGGTGGCCGGCCCATTACGCCAACTATATCAACGGGTCTCATTTTCGAGAGCATAGCCCGAAGCACCGCTCAAAGTGTTCGCAGTGGCGAACAAAGTAGACTGGCCAAATGTGGCATTGCCGCCGAGAATGCACGGCTGACGAAGGCCAATAATTGATCCTAGATACCGCAGGACGGGACAACAGTGCCAGGCCCGCGCCTGAACTGGCCTGCTTTCTTCGTGTCTGCCAAACGCGGAGCAGACCCGAATGCAGGCCAGCCCAAGCGACGGTCTCGGTCAATCGGCACACTCAACACCCGCCCCTCATCGCCGCTTCTCTGCCGTCTCCCCGCGTACACGACAACGAGGTACGACTCCGTTCCGCTTTCCGATTCGGGTCGGCCGCTCAGTGTGCTCCCCAACCATGACTACTGCCAACGCCCTTGTCATCATGGCGGCACCATACGTTACGTAATCGCTGTGCACACTCCACGCACAAGCTACGGAGACGATCACGCATGGGCTACACACTGTTCACCCTACAAGCTACGTACTGAATTCTCCCATTCCGCGCACTTGCTGCTTGATTCAGCGTGCATGGGAATAGCACCGGGATGCCCAACTTATACTGTTGGGTTAGAGACTGGACGCTCTACCCCTTGAGTTCACAAGGTGCTTTCCTGCGCACAATATCCGCGCTGCTTACGCGGAATTTCCGCGGACTTTCCGAGGAAGATTTCGCGAATGTCCGCGCCGATTAACTTGCCACGAACATGTCGTGAGCGCGGTCGGGCCACGCTGCGACGAGGCCACAATCTTAAGCGGTCCACAGACGTGTCCACCCATTACCACAAACTTACCACGAACAGTCCGTACTCGCGTTCAACCCGCGAACCACTGATCGTCTTCGATAGTCCGCAACCGAGTCCTGTGCATGTCCACACACTTTCCAAATCCGCGAACCGCCTGCGATCTCACCCGGTCTGCGCCAACAGAACGGCAAGTCCACGAGCAAGGCATACACTTTCCGCGCTGTAGCCAACGACATTACGACTTATGCGCCACGCTCTCACACGCCATGAAAGCGCGGGCGATTATATGGCGGCGGCACAGGCATCAAGGATACTTCGGGTCGTTGCTGTCCGATCCTCCTTGACCCCCGCGCCGCCGCCCAACGACCTCGCCCCTAAGCTTTCACCGCGCACATCTGTCGCTTTGCTCCCGACCACTCACAGCAAACCCCCGAGAACAACTCGATCAGTCCGGTTGGAAGACTGTGACCAAGGCGTGGCAATTACGCCGGCCGCGAGCGCCTCTAAATAATCACGGACAACCGCTGGAAGGTTGGGATTACAGACCCTTATCCGCTTGTTTGGTCGAAAATGTCTCCGGCACCCACTCGCCGTTCACGTCACGGTGATACACATCCCGCTGCTGCACAATCGTGCCATCGGGCTGATGCACTTCACGCTCGACAATCTTGGTTTGCGGCGTCATGGGCACGAGCGATTCGTTGCTCGTTTTCGTCGAGTAGGTTGGCAGGCCACTCACGGTTGTCTCGCGGACGAGGCTGCCGTCAGGAGCCTTCGTTTCGGTCGTGGCCGTACGCGACGTCGCTTCCCACCCAAATTGTCCCGGCTTGCGCACGACGCTATCGCTTTGCCTAGTGTTGCCATGCATGACAACCGAAGTGGTCTCCTGCACGGTGATGGCCGGCTGTCCAGTCAAATGATCCACGGTCTTGGTATCAGAGGAGGTGACCTGTCCTTTCGCCTCGCTATGGACCGTGGTCGAGTTGATCTGTTGCACCTGGATCAGATTGCCGTTTACATCCATGATCCTTTGATCGCTGGTCGTGTCAGCCATGCCCCCACCTTTATTGACCGTATTGGCGTCCGCCACGTGGTCGAGCACCAGTTCCCCGCTGCTGTTCCGCCGGTACACACGGGCCTGCTTTTGTTCGTCCAACGCGGACCTCCTGATGGTCGTATCCGTGCGCTGGGTCACATGGCTTTGACCCTCGCGATCCGTTTCCACCAGCACCGAAGAACTCACCGTATTGCCAGGCGCAACCTCTTTTGTGACCGTGGTGTGGTTATGCCAATTGAAATAGCTTCCGTCGTTCAAGCGGGCCTTGGTGATCGACTGCGATTCTTGAGTGTTCGCGTTGACTTTCGTATCCTTGTCTTCTTTGATGAGCGGCACAATATCGCGATCGAGCGTATCGATATGGACGGCGGAGATGCTGGCCGAATTCCCAGGAGATTGACCCGATATCTCCGTCCCGCGAACGATCACCTGGCCGAGGCCGACGACGGATGCCAGCGTAATGACCCCAAAAATGAGACTGACGGTGCGTTTCTTCATACTGATTTCTTCTCCCTCAACAACTTGTCGCGTGGTTCCGCCGCTTGATTTGCGACAGGAGATGGCGGCTGGGTTTGGAGCTGCTCTTGTTTTTTGGATTTGGAATCGGATTCCCCGGGATTTTCCATGGGACCCCACAGACCGATGAACGGTCTCCCAGCGGCCACTTCATCGATGACAAAGGCCAAGCGCGCATAGCTCGCCTTTACCAGATACGCAGCGGCCCCCGCTTCGAATGCCCTCCGAACATTGTTCCTATCCGTTGAAACCGTATGGATGATTACACGCACCTGCGGAAACCGCTGAGTCAACCAGGCGGTGGCCTCCAGTCCGTTCATCGACGGCATGGAAATATCCATCAGCACGATGTCGGGGAGGTATTCACCAACTGCGCATAGAGCCTCGACGCCGTCAGCCGCTTCCGCGACAACCTCGAATCTGGTGCACGATTCAAGCCACTGCCGAGTAGTATTACGAACGGCGCGGTCGTCATCCACGACCAGGATCCGGATTCGGGCTGACTTGGCTGTGCGCGGTTGGGAGTTTGTCAGCTTAACCGGACAATTCGTATCTTGCTTTTCCATGGTTCATCGGTCTCCTGCGGCCCATGCCCCCTCTTTTTCCGTGGCGCCAATCACCGCGACTGTGGATGGCGAGAAGAACGCGTCCAGCGACTGCCGCCCGGATCGATAGATGTCGCAAGCGGGATCGGTCGATGGTTTCTCGGCGCGTTTCATGGGAACTCACGGGAACAGGCCGCGAACTTGTTTTGCCTGGGCGATGCGGCTGATACCGAGCGCCAGAGCGGCATCACGCATATACAACTTGTTCTTTCGAGCCATTTGCAGAACCTGCTGATACGCCATTTCGAGTTGACGGTATAACTTGTCGTTCACTTCAGCCTCCGTCCAGAAGAAGCTCTGTAAATCCTGGACCCACTCAAAATAACTAACGATCACACCGCCGGCGTTACAGAGAATATCGGGAATGAGGAAAATGTCGTCGCGCTGACGCAGAACGTTGTCGGCCTCGACGGTGGTCGGGCCATTCGCCCCCTCGGCCAGGACCCGGCAGCGAAGCTTGCCGACGTTACTTTCTGTGATCTGGCGCTCGAGCGCTGCCGGAACGAGCACATCACATTCGAGCTGCAACAGTTCATCATTCGTAATGTGATCTCCGCCATCTCGAAACCCCTCCAGGCTGCCGTGGTCCGTCGTGTAGTCGATCAGCTTGTTGACATCGAAGCCATTCGGGTTGTAGATGCCTCCGGAAAAATCGCTGATGCCGATGATCTTCGCGCCGAACCGGTACAGTTGCATCGCGGCGATGGAACCGACGTTGCCGAACCCCTGCACAACGACGCGTGTACTCTGCGATTTCATGTTCAGGTGGTCCAAGGCCCGGTTGACGAGGTATGCGACGCCGCGCCCGGTCGCTTCGCGGCGGCCAGCCGAACCGCCAAGTGAAACGGGCTTGCCGGTCACAATCTGGGGGACGTGATTACCCTCGTGCATCGAATAGGTATCCATTATCCAGGCCATTATCTGTTCGTTGGTGCCCACGTCGGGCGCCATCACGTTGACATGAGGCCCAATGAACGGGATCATCTCCTGGGTGAACCGGCGGGTTATCCGTTCGAGCTCCCCGTGGCTCATCGCCCGCGGATCGCAGGCCACGCCGCCCTTGGCACCGCCGTAGGGCAATCCGCACAGCGAGCACTTCCAGCTCATCCACATCGCCAGCGCCGCGACTTCGCCGAGCGTTACGTCGGGATGATAACGCAAGCCGCCCTTGGTCGGACCGACGGAAAGATGGTGCTGGACGCGGTACCCGGTAAACATCTCCGTGTGTCCGTCATCCATCCGGATCGGAACCGACACGATCACAGCCCGCATGGGCATCTTGGTGCGAACCCGTTCGCACTGCCCGATGTCCAGAAACTCGGCCACGTGGTCATACTGCTGGCACGCCATGACATACGCGGGGGACTGCTGGAATTCGTCAGGCATGAGAATCTCCTCTATTCGATTTCGGCACGATCACTCGCAACGCGCGCGGCAGAACCGAGAACGCCACGAGCGCACCGCCGTGGTCTTCCCCGTCCAGCTCGATCGGGGCCGGACCGGCGGCGCGACGCACGAAGTTCTCGGCATGCAAATATGTCAGGCCACCAAGGCCGATGTGCGCGCTGCTTTCCATGTCTCGATACTCTCCGTTGCCCACGGCCAGCCCACACCAAATGCGAGCACTTGGTGCAGTGGCAGTCGGGGTTCGCGTTGCCACTTGGCCGATGCTGGATGGCCGACCGCAACCAGCATTACTGGCAGATAACGCTCGGCGATGTGGAATTCCCGTCTCACACCTTCAGGATCAAATTCGATTAGGGGACAGGAGACCAGTCCCTTGGCTTCGGCGGCGAGCATCAGCGTCATTGCTGCCATTGAAGCAGAACGGATCGCCTCATCACGCTGTGCCCCGGGATCGGCATACATCTGGTTACACTGATCGGCAATTCGTGTTGCTGTCGATTCGTCGAAAACTCCCGCCTTAACGGATTTCCTGAGAATATCGGGGAGCCTGCTGTGCGCTAGCAGATCACCCAGAACAACGAAGGTGACTGCTGCCTCCACCAGTTTTCGTTGACCGCAGGCGACTTTCATCAACCGGTGCTTATCCTGCCATTCGGTGAGGGCCAGGAAACGCCAAGGCTGCAGGTTGAATGAGGAAGGCGCCTGGATCGCGTAAGACACCAGGTGCCTGATGGTGTTATCCGATACGGTCTTATTCGGAGCAAAGTGGTTGGCGGAGATGCGATGTCGGATCGCTCCCAGAGTCTTCCTCACTTGCAACTTGGTAAAGAACGTGCTCATCATCTGGTCATTTCTCCGTTGGTTTTCCTTTGAGTTCTCGCTCGGCCCGGAGCCAGTCATCGAGATCACAACCGTGACTGCCGCCGCGCGCCAGGTAAATCTCATGTGCGCGTTTGGCAATTTCCGCCTTGGTCGGCTGAGCCAAAATCGTGTTTACAATGGGAGCTGTGTGATTGTGTTTGGACGGTTTCGTGTGTCTTGCCATATGTTCCTCCTGTGTTGGCTTGGATGACTGTGTTCGCCACGCATTCACGTTCACTTCAGCAGTTGTTTGATCCGCGGACATTACTTCACGCGGACTTTTGGTTCGACGGACATACCGGGGTCGAGCGCGAGTCGGTCATCGGGGATCTCATCGAACATGATCTTAACCGGCGCGCGCTGGACGATCTTGACGTAGTTGCCGACGCCTTTCTCCGGTGGCAGCAGACTGAACTGCGCCCCCGTGCCTTTCTGAATACTGTCCACGTGCCCACGCAGCTTCAGCCCCGGGTGCGCATCCACCTTGATCTCGACAGGCTGACCGGGGCGCATGTAGGCCAGTTGCGTTTCCTTGAAATTTGCGTTGCACCCAAAGCCCATCGGGCATAATCGACATGATGTTCTGCCCTGCCTGCACGTAGGAGCCGGAGTGAACTGTCCGGTGGGTGACAAGACCGGACTCATGCGCCTCCACCAAGGTGTACGACAAATCCAATTCTGCCTGGCGGACGGCGGCTTCGCTCCGTTTGACTTCGATTGCGGCGCTCTCGATATTCGCCTTGTCAAGAATCGCTTGGGCTTCCGCCGCAAATTCCCGGTTGCGTGCGACCTGTAACTCTGCGGCAGTCAAACGGGCCTGCCTCGCCGCGAGATCCAACTGGTTTTTCGAAACAACGTCGGTGCCGAGGGATTGATAGTGCATCGAGTCGGCCACGGCGCGTTTCGCATCCGCATCGGCGGCAACGACGTTAGCTTTCTCATCATCGACCTTTGCTTGGTCCAACGCGAACTGCGCGTTGGCTAGTGCGAGCCGGCTGTTTGCGGAGGCAAGATTGGCGCGCGCCTGATCCAGTTTCGCGACGTAATAGCTCGGATCAATTTGCACCAGCAAATCTCCGGCATTCACGAATTGATTGTCGCGCACCAGCACCTTCTCCACACGACCGGCGACTTGCGGCACGACGGGTTTGAGCCGGCCCTCGATGAAGGCATCGTCAGTGGATTCGTAAGGTGCGACAAACCACAAGTAATAGGCACCTGCTGCCACGCCGATCAACGCCGTCACAATCAGTGTGAGAACTCTGCGAACACGCTTGTTTGGTGTTGGAACCGCTGCGAAGGGCGCCATCTCGCAATCGCGAGGACAAATCATATGACGCTTCGGCTGAGTTTCCGGAACTGTCGCTACGACTGTAGTCCTGTCATCAAGGTTGTCGTTGTAATCGTTCATCTATTCTCTCCGACATGTGATTGGCTTTCTAATAGGCTGTGGGCGATTCACGGGTGCGCTGTTGTCATTATGATTTCTCACGTCCGATACAGGGCGGCGAAGTGTTCCAAATACAGAGCGGCGAGCCGTTCCAGGAGATCTTTGGGCAAGCTCAGTGGCCTCTGGGTCTCAGATTCAAAAAGCCGGATCTTCAGGTAACGCGGGTGCGCGATCACGACGGTTTCCGACCCATGACTCATCTCTAAATGGTGATGCCCTTCAGAGTCGGCCAGGGCTGGAAGAAAATCTCTCATCAGGAGGCTCAAACAGCGACAGCCCGCAGTCCTGTGCAATTGACCTGGCGATCGCTTCCTTGGCTGTGGATATCCACCCCGTTCCCGGGTACCACCTTATCAAATTCTGGGGTGGAACTCGAAATGTGGCCCAGCCCTTGCACAGGCACACAAACGTGAACCCGTCTTCACTGGGGAAGACCTCCTGCAGGAACAGCCGGGTCAACTCCTCGTCGTTGAGACCGTCTCCCACGGCCATCCGATGCGATGTGATTGCCTCCAAAAGGTTGGATGTGGTCGAATCAGTCATAGGATCCTCCAAAGTTACAACCCGGATCCGGCATCCGAATCGGAGGCCCTTGCGGTGAACCAACGCTTTTGGAATCTTGATTTTTCACATCTGATACAAGGTCGCCAACTGTTCCAAGCTATCTGCCGGCAACGCCAGCGCCCTCTTGATCCAAGAGTCAAACAGCCGGATCTTCATGTAACGCGGGTGCACAATCACAACGACTTGTCCCGCACGACTCAACTCCAAGTGATGATGAGCCTCAGCCCCGTGGGAATTGGCGGAACGCTCATCGAGAGGTTCCGTCAGAGAGCACGCGCATTTCTGCGCGATTGCTTTGGCCAGAGCTTCCTTCTTGGGCGCGATGCCACCGTTGTCGGAATACCAATTCACCAGGTCCTGAGGCGGAACGCCGAAGGTCACACAGCCCTCACAAACGGACACAAAGGTGAAGCCGTTTTCCGAAGGCAAGCCCTCCTGGTGCAGGAGGTGTGTTACTTTCTCGTCACGGAGGTTGTCTCCCACCGTCTTCCGAGTGAAGATGATTCTCTGCAGCAAGCTTGATGTCATTTGCTCAGTCATGATTCGCGGCAACCTCCGCCGGACTGTGATCTTTCACGTCGCTTCCGTCGGACTCTCTTCCGTCCAAGGCCTCCTTGAACTGGCAAATGGTGTCGATAACCAGATTAAACCCGACGGAAGTGTTCAGCATTAGGTCAAACAGATGCAGGGCCTGCCACTCGGCACCGTAATAATGTTTAAGGAATGCTGCATGGTCGCGGCCAACCATGTCCAGCCAACGGTTGGCTTCCGCCTCATCATGCAGACGGGCAAGCACGTGCTGTAGTTTGTATGAGCGTGGGGCAAATAGAAATACACGGAGCGTGTCCGCGCGGTCGCGGAGAAACCAGGGCGCACCACGGCCTACCAATACGCAATTGCCCGTTGAAGCTGCCTTCGTGATGATGGACCGCATCAATTCCACGGCGCGGTCAGCATCGAAGGCATCGAATTTCTCGACCGGCACGAAGGTTTCAAAACCTCCGTGCCAGAAGACCTTTCCCCACGGTACAGAAGCGGATCAAGGTTTTCATCGCAATGTTGAGCTTCGGTTCGTGTAACGTTGGCCAATCTGGCGATCTCATCGGTCAACGATTGGTCGAGCAATGTCCAACCGAGCCTCGTGGCCAGTTGCTCGGCAATCACCGAGGCACCGGACCCGTATTCGCGTTCAAGAGCGATGATCTTGATCATGGGAGACCTTGTGATGTCGTATCCTCTTGGCGCCGTGCCGGTGTAGAGACACGAGACGGCAAGAGCAGCGGTTATGAGTTGCCCTATTCATATTGCTTCTGTTGGGCCCGAAATGTGGAATCGCCAACGTGAGAGACAGCGTCCAATTGCGCGATTATCTCCTCTTTGCTGACCATCCCAGCCAGTCTGGCACGGGGACGCGCACCGACGAAATACAGCAAGGTCGGAACCGATTCGATTCCAAACGACATGCTGAGACGCGGATTATCATCTGCATCGACCAGGTCGATTTTGACTTTGCCGGGCTCCATAGCGGCGACTTCGTCGAGGACCGGCCTGAGAACCTGACAGGGGCGGCTCCAAGGTGCCAAAAACGCCACTAGGACAACCTTGTTGGATCTTCGGACTTCCGCCCCGAACTCCCATTCGTTGATTTCAGTGACAGTTTTCATCTTAGATTCCATTCACACCTTTTCCCGACCATGTGGAAAACCGGCCGCACATATCTATCCACAACACCTTTCAGTTGAGGTCCCAGCGGGACGTATTGGTTGTCCAACCGGAATTCCCGGAGGTGTCCGTCGGGTGGACGGCAAGCTCTGGCGCGTTGCGCAGAAATTCCTCCCACCTTTCACAATCCCCGGAATTATCAGCGGCCAGTTCAATGCAGTTGTTGTCGGGATCCAAATAGTAAAAGGCGACGGTCTCATCTTGGGTCGAGGCCGCCACGGGCCGAATGCCCAACCTCTTTAGCCGCGTATAAGTGGACAGCAAATCGTCCAGATTGGGATAGTCAAAGGCGATGAGCTCCACATGTTGGCAACGAGGGCACATCCGATGATCAAGCTGGTCCCCGTCGCAGATGATTGCGAGGCTATGGTTGGCGCCATCATTCGTTACCACCCATGATGCCATCGACCCCGGCGGAGTTCTTTCCCCGAGCGGCTTTACACCTTCCTGCACGGGGGACATGCCGAGCAACTTGGCATACCAATCACGCATCGGCTGCAAGCTTCCGGTGACCAGCCCGAAGTGGTGCAACGTCGGCCGGACGATTTTCTCGTTATCTGAGCCATCTGATTCTGGCATCCATTTCATAGTTCGTGTTCTTGTATTTCTTCCGCTGCCATAACCCTGTAATCAGGCCGTGTGCCATGTCGATGCGTTCTTTGTAATCCGTTGATCCGTAATCAGATGCGGAATTAGGGCCGATTTTTGATTGGGGACAAAAGTTTGAACATCCAAAAATATGTACTGCGTTGGTTTTGTTCATGTTGCTGAGGCGGTCCGAATCCTCTCAAGCAGGCCGCGGTGCCAGTTGTGACGTCCTTGAAACCGCCTGACGGCAAAGCTCCAGTTGAGCGCGGAGGTGCGCGGCAACGTCAACTTCCCTAACAGAGTTGATGTGCAAAGCCACAACTTGTTCGAGTTCGTGCAGTGGAGTAGAAGATCCGGCAAGGCAGCGGCAGTGTGGGCTGAAGCTCGTTCTCCCCGGTTCTACAGCAGAAGCACAATTGCTTTGGCGGCGGTTTGCACCCGGGTTGAATGCGTGATGGTATCATTCATCAAGTCCTCAGACGCGTCAGCTTCCCCACAACCGGGACGATCTCTTTATACAGCGCCAAGCGACCGTGGAGATGGGCAACGACCTTTGCGTCGGTGACGTTCTTGACTTCGAGGGCAAAGGTGTTTTCCATTTCCGCCAACTCGGCTTCGATATCAGGCCACGGGCGTTCGGGTTTGCCCTGCACGCGGTCGGAGAGGTTTTCGAGCACGCGGGCCAGCGTCGCTCGGAAGCGAAGCGACGCGGCGCGTAACGGTTCGGGCACCGCGTCGGGCCGGAGATCAGGTCGATGCTGGACGATGGCCAGCAGGTGCAGCGAAAGCGATTTCGCCTCGTCGGCAAGCGCCTCCAGTCCTTTGCGGAACTCGTCGCCACTTTCGAATTTCGAGCTTTCCCGCATCTCGCTAATGGTGCTGAAGTCCTGGTAGACTTTCAAGCGGAGGTTGTAGGCTTCGGCTATTCGCGGCGCGGGGTTTTTGCCTTCATCAGGCAGGCTGGCCAGGCGCGCAAGCTGACGGAAAACATCCGACAATTTCGCCCGCAAGGTTTCCAGCGCGCGCACCGGCCAGAGCTGGCTGTTGATTAAACCAAACACCAAAAGTCCCAGTGCGATCCCAGTTACGCGATCGCGCGCCGCCTTCAGTTCGGTGTAACTCCCGTAGGTTTGGAGGACGCATTTGCAGAAGGCCAGACAAATCTGGATGCCGACGTAGGAAATCCGCACGCTGCCGAAGTTGACGTAGGCTGCCAGCGCCATGACCGCGGCAAACGGAAGCCAGAAACCCTCCAACGAGTCGAGGTGCGGGAAGATATACATCAAGGAGATGAATCCGAGCGCGCCGCCAACGGCGCCGCCGGCGAAGCGCAGGACGCCTCTCTGCGAGCTCGCTCCAACCGTCGAGAGTGAGCAAATGATGACGGTGATGACCGAGGTGTATACCGCCGGATAATCGCATAACGTGTATATGAGATA
Organism: uncultured Verrucomicrobiae bacterium; assembly: GCA_963766065.1. Taxonomy (GTDB): domain Bacteria; phylum Verrucomicrobiota; class Verrucomicrobiia; order Palsa-1439; family Palsa-1439; genus Palsa-1439. The sequence continues at coordinate 9,023 of CAVYAC010000027.1, read as the reverse complement.
GCAAATCGTTCCAGCCATCGCTCCTTTGATGGCATAGTGAATGTGTTCCGGATTGGTGAAGGCATCGGGAGCAAGGAAGCCGCTCTTTCTGCGAGGAGGCAACTTGAGCTCATCCGGCAGGTTTTCGCCGCGGGCCGCCACCGGCAGCAATTCGATGACACGTTCCATTTCAGCCAACGCGGGAAGCCCGTCCATGTCCGCAACGCCGGTCGAAGGCTCGATTGGCGGCGCGGAAATTTCGGGCGGACGATGCTGCTGGAGGGCGCGCCGCCAAGCTCCGCAAACCTCCACCACCCGCAGCAGTCTCTTTTTTAACGCCTCCTGGCCTGGCGTAATCCGCTGGACTTCCAGCACCGCCGCAGCCGTTACCAACCGGTCCACCAATATGATTTGCGCGCTAAATTCCAATTCGCGCTTTTTGAGCAGCGATTCGACTGCCCCGGCGAGACTCAGGAGGCGCAGTTGTTCCGCCGCGCCGCTGAAGGCAAAGGCGGCAATCGAAGAACGCGACGCCTCAACTTCTTTCCCCGTCGCCAGCCCCCGGAGCAAAGCTTCAACGGCCTCCAATCTTGAGGTCAATCCGCCAACCAACAGCGAATGGGAAGTGCGGGGGTTCATCAGGCGTTGAACCGCCAGATTTACGATAAGTCCGAGAGTCCACGCCCAACAATAATAGAAGGGGGTGCGATTAAGAATTTCCGTGTTGGAAGTGGTATCGGGAATCGTAAGGCCGAAACCGGTGCAGACCGCGACGCCCAATCCCAAGATACTGGGATTCACGACCCGCATCATCAGCAGGCCTAACCCGATGATGATTGGCACACACAGCACCCGGAGCCACGTCAGGTCGAGCGCGCACATATAGTAAAGGAGCAGCAATCCGCACCCGACAATCGAGCCGACGATGGCCAGAATCGTTCCCAGCAACGTGGTCGAGATGTCCTCTCTGGTGACCATGAACATTCCAACCATCAACATCGCCGGCTGCTTCAGGTGGAAAATCATGATCGGAATGGTGCAAATTACGCAGGCCAGCGTGATGCGCACCGTCGCCGCCCAGCGCTCTGGGGTGGCGGCCATTTCGCGCCGCAAAAACTCCCAAGACCGGGAAACACTCAACCACGGCATGGCGGGACTGGCGGTCACAGGCGTTCCGAGATGGTCATGGGGAGCCGACGTGGTCATCTTGACCCCTTATTAGCTTTGCTGTGGGCGGCGGGGGGCGGAGCCACAGATTCTGACCACAGCAGAGGCCCCAACTCGAAAGGTATCGTCAGGATTATCAATCTGAATCCGAACCGGAAATCTTTGCGCTAGTCTCACCCAGTCCAAGTTGCGCGGTACATTCGGCAGCCCAAGGGTGCTGGTGCCATATTCTGGAATCACCGCCCAGCCCGGCCCAACGACCCTCCCGTGAAAGCGCTTGCCTCCGGTGAATTGAAGGTACACTTCCGCCGGGCTTCCTTCGGCAATCTGGCGAAGTTGGGTTTCTCGGAAGTTGGCTATTACATACCACTTTCGCGTATCGACCAGGGTAAAGATTTGCACACCCGCATGAGCAAATTCCCCTACCGAGATGTTCAGATCGACGACTTTGCCGGTGAATGGCGCGTGCACATAGCAATAGTTGAGATCCAGCTCGGCTTCAGCCAGTTGCGCCTCTGCCTGGCTAATGCGGGCATTGATGTTCCCCTCTTGGCCGACGACATCCTCCGCTCGGAGGCGTTCATCCTTGGCCTGTTCGAGGGCAGCTTCGGCGGCGGTCTTTGTGCCCGGGCAGCTTCTACGACCGAGCGGGCCGCAATCAAAGCCTTTTGGGCTTCGCGCACGCCAGTTTCGGCGACCAGCCGGCTGGTTTCAGCCGCTTCCACCAGATCAGGGGTGGTTAACTGTTTTGCCAGCAGCGGCTCAAGGCGGTGGAAATGATTGTCCGCTTCCTTGAATTGGCCCTGCGCCCTGTCTAGGGAGGCTTCGGCGGCAACACTCTGTGCCTCGGCGCGGGTGATATCCGCCGCGCTGGCGTTCACCTGGGCTTCGGCCCGGCCGATGGATGCCTCGGCAACCAGGACCGCCTTCTGCAGGGCAGCCACCTCTTTCCGCGTGAGCGCCAGTCTGGCTCTAGCGAGCTCCACAGCATGCTCGTACGGACGTGGATCGACTACAAACAGCAAATCGCCTTCGCGAACCGGCTGGTTGTCCCTGACCGGAAGTTCGACGATGTGGCCGGTGGCATGCGGCGCAATCCCAACAAAGTTGGCGCGCACGGTGGCGTCGTCGTTTTACCGGTTGGTGCACATACACCCAGATGGCCAATAGAGAAACGATGCCTGCGCCCACGATGATGCTCATGCTCAGGATCTTGCCCAATGTTTTCGGATCGACGCCCTTTAAGGCGCGGCCGAGACGGCTCGGTAATCGTATGATGTCTCTCATAAGTTAAGCCCTGAAGAAGATCAGCCAGGACGCGAGCGTATTCAGAACTTTGTCTTTGTCGAAGTTCTTCATGCGCATGCAGAGATGATTAATCTCGGGAGGGCGGGTTCCGGCAGCGGACAGAGTAAGAAACTGGCCGTTGCCAACGCCCAACAATGGCGTTGCACCCTGATGTGCCTGAATCGGCATGGCGAACAGATTCTGATAGAAGGCGAGACTCTTCGCCTGATCCGAAACGCCAATGGTGAAGTGACTGAGGTCTTCCACGTGTAGCAGGCCCTTCGTCGGCGCGGGTTCCGGCTTTGCGTAGCAGATTTCCCCCAGTTCACCGCCGCCGCCGCAATAGGTGGAATCCTGAAGCTGGATGGCGAGGCCGTCGGGGTCGCCAATATAGAGTTCCGCTGTGCCGTTCTTCGCTCCCGCCCAGGTTCTCAGGCCGCATCCTGACCTTGCATTTCATCGCGCCGCCGGCAATTCCCCCGGCGGCACCTTCCACTTTGGCGACTCCGTGCTCGGCAAGAATGGCAATCGCGTCGTTCAAAACGAAGTGATCCATGGCCAGGCAGAGGTGGCCGATCCCAGGCTTGGCATTGGCACCGCCGCCGAAGAAAAGAAATTCCACGCCGGACCCGATCTGGAGCGACGGCGCCTCACCCTGCCTTGCTGTGATCCCCATGCCAAAGAGCCCCTGGTAGAACTCAACCGACCGTTTGGGGTCGGAAACGGTCAATGTGGCGTGGCTGAGCGCGCGAACGGGCAACTGCCGTTTGGCTCCCTGTCCAAAGGCCCGTCCGGCAAATCCGGCAGCGGTGGACATAACGGGGATCGACTTTAACAGCGAGCAGCGTGTGATGTGGCGCATAATGCGTTCATTATATCGCAACCCGCCCGAGGGCTTTGCAGCGGCGTATCATCACTTACCGTCTTGCGACACTCACTCCCCGAACTGCCGCAAATGATGGTCAAGATGTTTGTACATTAAGATCGCCCACTCCTCCGGCGTCATTCTCCCAAAGAAACTATGCGGATTCGTCGTACAAGCTGCCGGTCCTCCCGCCGCAAACCGGTCGATCAGTCCCGATAACCTGTCCCGTTCCCTGTCCAAATCCCGTTCGTCCGCCACAACGAGGCTCGTTGGCCGTCGGTGAATTTTTCCGCAGCGGTTCTTCGTTCCGAAACACCATCGGCTTGACCAGTCGCCCCATTAGACGTGCGGGCAGCGCCCCCTTTTCGGGCACCACTTCTCCCGACCGCCCACTGCATACTTACCGAGCAATGGGCCAGCATCTGCGCCGCCGTCATCTTACCCCAGCGCCTCTCACTTTGCGGCTCCAATTTTGCCAGCCGGGTCTTGACCTCATTCGCCACCGTCGCATCGAACAGGTTTTTCATGATCCATGCCTCCTTTGAATGAGAGTAACCGAATGAAGGTCGCCGGGGTTTTAATTTGCAGAGAAGGGTGTCGCGGATTGTTTGCGGCGAGCCGAACCGGTTATCGACGCGTGCGCGCGTGTCGGCAAACAGGGCGCCGATGGTGACCAGAAACGCGGGCGGCCTCAGAGGCGTTGTGCGGTCCCGGATTTGTCGTAAGCAAGGGCGCGACGATACGGCTGTCAATGCGCCCGGCATCACGATCCGCTTTCAGCTGCGGGTCGACTGGCTGCGGATAGCGACGGTCAAGCCATACGCACAGCTCTTCCATCTGCTGCGGCGTGAGTTCATCTGAGCTCATTGATTTTAGGAATTGGTTAAAGGAATTTCCTGTACCATCATTTCACCTGGTTAGGAAGGCGTGGGGCGGGCTGACAGGCGCATCGAGGTGGCTCCCGACAAACCCTCGTTTCTGGAAACGGTTTCGAATCCGGCCCTCTTCTGCACTGCCAGTTGCAATGCGGGCTCTGGTCGTCAGTCGAGACGCGCGCGCAGCCGTCTTGACCGCGGTATCTGAATCCTCAATGATTTCCGCCATAGCGCCGCCGATAGGATCGTGGAAGCAAGGCCTTACCTTACAACCCGGCTTCACTCTCGACGCCGGGGCAGACTAGCAGGCTGCTGAAAAACTAACTCCCTGTAACCAGCGGGGTTCAAAGAACGCCTGGTTTTGTATGCGCGGAGCGGACATACAGCAGAGTGAGTTGTTCAGTTACGGGAGTCTGGAGGATCGGGTACCAGCGGATCACCCGTTGCGACCGATCCGGAAGATGGTGGATGAGGCGCTGAAGCGAATGAGCGAGCGCTTCGACGAGATCTACGGCGAAGAAGGACGGCGGTCGATTCCGCCGGAACGGTTGTTGCGGGCATCTGCTGTTGCAGATGCTTTATTCGGTGCGCAGCGAGCGCATGCTGATGGAGCAGTTGGAGTACAACCTTCTGTTCCGCTGGTTCGTTGGCATGTCGGCGAACGAGCCGGTGTGGCATCCGACGGTGTTCACGAAGAACCGGGACCGGTTGCTGAAAGGGGCGGTGGCGGAAGAGTTTTTCACTCTGATCGTGGGCCAGGCGCGCGAACGGAAACTGCTTTCCGACGAACACTTCACGGTGGACGGCACGCTGATCGAGGCATGGGCGGGACACAAGAGCTTTCAGCGCAGGAACAAGGACGGCGACGATGGTAACGATCCGCTAAACCCGCCGCCAGCGGATCGCAGCAGCAACCCGACGGTGAACTGGCACAAGGAAAAGCGCTCCAACGAGACGCACGAATCGCGGAGCGATCCAATGGCGCGGCTGTACAAGAAGACGAGCGGGTCGGAAGCGCGGCTGGGCTATCTGGGGCATGTCATCACGGAGAACCGGAACGGACTGGTGGTGGATGTGCGGATGACGCAGGCCACGGGAACGGCGGAGCGGGACGCCGCGCTGGAGATGTTAAGCAATAAACCGGCGGGGAAACGGGTCACACTGGGAGCGGATCGCGGCTATGACACGAAAGGCTTCGTGAAGGCGTGTCGCGCAAACAAGATCACGCCGCATGTGGCGCAGAACGATACGAACCGGCGGAGTGCGATTGACGGGCGCACGACGCATCACGAAGGCTACGCCATCAGCCAGAGGAAGCGCAAGCGCGTGGAGGAGGTTTTCGGCTGGCTGAAGACGGTAGCGCTGCAGCGCAAGACGCGGTTCCGTGGTCTGGAGCGGGTGGGGTGGATGTTCACGTTCGCCGCCGCCGCTTACAATCTGGTCCGCATGAGGAATCTCATCAGGCAGCCTGAGTCCGGGGAGAAGTGTGCCCGGAGGCCTGAACAATAGGCCTTCGGATACACTCGGAACTCACCAAAACAGCCTTGCAGGCAGCTTCTTATCCTGCAAAACCACATCCGAAAGGAGCTGAGTCAAATCGGAGAGCCGTTTTTCAGCAGCCTGCTAAGCGTGGATTTATTGAGGTCAGCGTTCACATCCCCGACGATATTGCCAGCCGCATGACGAAGCGGCGGCGATCTCTCGCGGCAGGCGCTCGAAGCCCTCGCTGCCGAGGAATGCGGGCCGAGCCATTGCGTCAAGCCCGACCTACGGCGTCTGTTTGGCTTTGGAACCAGCTACGAATACGACGGTTTCCTAGAACTTCACAATGTTTACGACGAATACACTCTGGAGGATTTCGAGTGTGAGCGCCAAGCACTGAAAAGCGCGGGATTCTGAAGCGATGCGGCTGGTCGTTGCCGATACCGGCCCCGTCAACTATCTGATCCTGATCGGGCAACTCGATCTTCTTTCCAGCCCTGTTTGAAAAAGTGAGTTGTCCTCGACCGTGCAAAATGAACTGGCCTCCCGGAGCGCCTGCGTCCGTACGGCAATGGATTGCGATGCCGCCAGCCTGGCTGCAGGTAATGGATGCGCCGCATGGCGCCCCTGACGACGCCTGGCTGAAAAACATAAGACCGGCGAGACAGCGGCCATCCGATTGGCCGTGTCCAACGATGCCGATCTGTTGCAACCGATGATCGCAAGGGCGTAAGCGCGGCCCAAGGCTTTCCACCGGCCGGAAGCGCTGCTCGATGATTTACAAAAAAAGCACGGGCTCCGCTGAGGATTCCGGCGAAAAACCGGCAGGCCGACCGGGGTGGTCGCATATGGAAGTGGGTGTCCGCTCCACCGCCCGGTAAAATAAAAGTTGACCCCCATTTTCTGAAACGCCTGCGCCTGACGCTCGACATGATCAAGTTCGAGCACTCCGTGTTCGCGCTGCCCTTCGCGCTGACCGGAGCCCTGCTGGCGTGGCGCGACGGGCGGCTTTCCGCCGACGGGCTGCTGGACGCTGCTCTGGATCGTGGTTGCGATGGTCGGCGCGCGATCGGTGGCCATGGCGTTCAACCGCGTGCTCGACGCCGATATCGACGCGCGGAATCCGCGCACGAAAATGCGCCACCTGCCGGCGGGCTGCTGTCCGCGGCTTCTGCGTGGGGCTTATTCGCCTGCGGCGCCGGTGTTTCTCTTCGCCGCGCGGGAGTTGAATCCGCTGTGCTTTCTGCTGGCGCCCGTGGCCCTCGGCGTGGTGATGTTCTATTCGTTCACCAAGCGCTTCACTCGTTCTCGCACGTCGTTCTGGGATTCTCGCTGGGCATCGCTCCCGCGGCGGCCTGGATCGCCATGCGCGGCTCGCTCGACCCGCGCATCCTCTGGCTGACCGCCGCCGTGACGTTCTGGACCGCCGGGTTCGACATCATCTACTCCTGCCAGGATTACGATTCGACCGCGCGACGGGCTGTTCAGCCTCCCGCGGCGCTTCGGCATCGCGGGCGCGCTGTGGGTCGCGCGCGCTTCACGTGGCGATGATCGTCTGCTTGCTGGCGCTGGTCGTAGCATCTGCAGCTCGGGCGCGCTGGCGCTCGCGGGCGTCGCCGCCGTCGCCGCGCTGCTGATCTACGAGCATCGCCTGGTGAAGGCCGACGATCTTTCCCGCGTGGACGCCGCCTTTTTCACCATGAACGGCTGGGTCAGCGTGATATTCTTCGTGTTCTGGGCCGCCGACATCTTCCTGCACGGCCGGATATGATCCGATGCAAGTCCATCATCGAAGACCGCCGTCTGTGCCCATTCGCGAGAAAGTGGAGGCGGGCGAGCGGCTTTCCTTTGACGACGGCGTGGCGCTCTACCGCTCGCCCGACCTCCTCGCGGTCGGCTATCATGGCCAACCTCGTGCGCGAGCGGATGCACGGCGACGTTACCTACTTCAACGTCAACCGGCACATCAATCCCACCGACGTCTGCGTCGCCAGTTGCCGGCTCTGCGCGTTCGGCAAGCAGAAGCGCGATCCGAAGGCGTACACGATGTCGCTCGAACAGGTGTGGGAGACGCGCGGGCAAGGGCTGGAGCGAAGCCATCACCGAGTTCCACATCGTCGGCGGCCTGCATCCGGAACTGACTCTCGACTGGTTCTGCCAGATGCTGCGCGGGCTGAAGGAACGCTATCCGCAGTTCATCTGAAGGCGTTCACGATGGTCGAGATCGGCTACTTCGCGCGGCGCGAGAAGATCTCGGTTCGCGAAGTGCTGGAGCGCCTGAGGGACGCGGGCATGGATTCGATGCCCGGCGGCGGCGCCGAGGTTTTCTGCGACGCGTGCGGCGCATCATTTGCGACCACAAGATTGACCGGCGACGAATGGCTGGACATCGCCCGCACCGCGCACGAGATGGGGCTGAATTCCAACTGCACGATGCTCTACGGCCACATCGAGAACGAAGAGGACCGTGTCGATCACCTGGTGCAGTTGCGCGCCTTGCAGGACGAAACGCACGGCTTCGTGACGTTTATTCCGCTGGCGTTCCACCCGGATAACACGGCGCTTGCGCATATCCCGAAGACCACCGGCTTCGACGACTCCGCGAAATCGCGGTGTCGCGCCTGATGCTCGACAACATTCCGCACATCAAGGCCTATTGGGTGATGATGACGCCGGAGGTCGCGCAGATCGCGCTGCGCTTCGGCGCGACGATATCGACGGCACGGTGGTCGAGGAGAAGATTTACCACGACGCCGGAGCGCGGTACGCAATCTCTGCGCCGCGGCGAATTGCTGCGGCTGATCCGTCTGGCCGGACGCACGCCGGTCGAGCGCGACACCCTCTATCGCCCGGTGCAGCGGACCGAAACCGCCTTTACCGTTCTGGTCTGAACGGAATCCGGAACCATTCCGCCGTTCCCGCATCAAATTCCATGGGTACGATTTGCGCCCTGCTGTGTTACGATTGACAATCGGGAGTTACCTCGTTTCGAGCAATCCGCAGCGCGGCACACCGTCCGGGCGCTGACTCTTCCAAAAAGACAACAAAGCTAACAGAATGAATGGTTTCGCGCTGCGCTGTTGCGTAAGTAAATTTGCCATGAAGAAACTCCACACGGAGGTGATGCAGCTTGGAGCAAGATGACGATCAGTTTCTCCGCGAAGCGCCCATAGGCATCAACTTCGAAGAGGAAGCGACCCAGTTTTTCGACCCGGAAGCCCGGGGGAAACCGACTTCCTGCACCCCCACCAGCAGCCGGTTGAGGAGTCGATTTACACCGACGATCCGGTGCGCGTCTATCTGCGCGAGATGGGCGCGGTGCCGCTGCTTACCCGCGAAGGCGAAGTGGATCTGGCCCGGCGCATGAG
>CAVYAC010000026.1:0-8376 GCA_963766065.1 uncultured Verrucomicrobiae bacterium | reverse complement strand
AGGTGCAAATTACAGGGAAAGGCTTTGTGTCACTCGACAAATACACGTTGCACCACGACATGACGCTCACCTTTGCCCAAAGGAGCTCTCGATCAGAGCGCCCGAGCGCCATCCGCCAGCCTGTTCACCGAACAACCCGACGGCTCGCTGACGCTGGATTTCAAGGTCACGGGACCCTACAACTCGCCCAAGACCGATCTGGCGAAGCGCATTACACAGAGGCTCGGCCAGCAACTGCTGGAGAAGGGGTTTGCAACAACTCTTGAAGTAGCCATGCGCATCATTCTCCGGCCTAGCCAAGGGAATGACGCTGATTGTGCCGCGCACCGGTGTGCGGCCCACGGCGGATCGCATCCGCGGGGCGATTTTTTTCCAGCTTGGGTGACCGCGTGGTCGGCGCGCGCGTATTGGATTTGTTCACCGGGACCGGTGCACTGGGTTTGGAAGCGGCAAGCCGCGGGGCAACGTCGGTGACATTTGTCGAACAGGCGCGCGACGCGCTGGAGTCTCTGCAGAGGAACATTCAGGTATTCCAACGGAACCGCGAAGTGGACTGCTCGTTCGCGGTGGCGCGCTCGCCAAGTTACCGGCCAGCTTTCGGAAACTTGTGGAGGATGGCGAAACCTTCCAACTCGTATTCGCCGACCCGCCGTACGGTGAAGCGGCACAGGAGTTGTTGCGTGATGCGAGCTTGCCGCAGTTGCTCGCGAGGACGGACTGCTCGTGATCGAGTCGGCGAAACGCGACGCGCTGATTGTCGGCGAGCCGTCGGTCTCGGTGCGCGGTTCGGTTTGCGGAGACACGCGGGTGGACTTCCTGGGTCAATGCCGCATCAACCGACGGCGGTCGCAACGGCTGAAATTTCTCGGCCAACTCTTCGCTGAGCATGCTCGCGACGAGCGGAAGCCGTTTCTCCACCCTCTTGACCGCGTCGTGTGCTTCCTTCGCTTTGCCCATCTCGGCGTAGGCGAGACAGAGCCAGACCCATGGCGTGGCGTCGCCGGAGTTGATCGAGATGGCTTTCGGGTCGGCCTGCACGGCGAGGTCGTACTGTGCCTGAAGGTGGTGGACGTTGCCGAGATTGTTCCAGGCGACGACGAAGTTCGGTTTCAGGGCTATGGCTTTCTCGTACGCGCTGATGGCATCATCGTATTTGCAGCGGGCGCATCGGCATCGGCAAGATTGCACCAGGTTTGGGCATCGCCGGGGCGGGTGGTGAGGAGTTCGAAACACGTGGAAATCAATTCGGTGTATTTACCCTGTCTCTTGTAGGCCACAGACAGGCGCACCAGCGCACTGGAATTACCCGGGTGTTGTTTGATGATATCCAGACAGAAATCAATCAGGTCGAAATCGTCCTCCTGCTTTTCGAATGCGGCGTCGAGCCGCGACCATGCGCGCTCGTCGCCAGTATGAAGGCGGACAATTTCCTTCGAGAGGGACAGCAAATCAACGACCGACGTTTCCTCTTTGCTGGCGAGCTGGAGGAAAGTCCAACGTCCCGGTTACAGGGGTGCACTCGAATGATGTCCTCGCAGAATTGCAGAAACTCTGTCGATTTATTCTCCTGGGTGCAAATCGTATAGAGTTTTGACCATGCCTTTGGGTGGTCTGGTTTGCTTAGGACGGCTTGTTGCTGGCGTTGTATCAACCACTTAGCGAGATGATGCTGCATAAATCTTGAACCTTGCGAGGTTCTTAGAAGCAACCGGTGGGCCACCCTGTTCCCCAGCGTTTGAACTCAGTGATATCCCCGAGACGACGCTCGGTTATCGTGGATCACTCGACCAGGCGCATCTGGACGGCGTTGATAAGCTTATCGCGCGCGAGAATGTCGGAGATAATGACCACCTGGTCACCTTTGGTCAGAAGTCTTCTCTCCAGCAGGGATTGTTCGGCCCGTAGGATGGTGATCTCGGGGTCGGCGCTGAATTCGATGACCTGGGGCGTGACGCCCCAATAGAGGTTGAGCTGGTTGCGGAGGCGTTCGGAGTTCGTAAACGCGAAGATGGGAGACGGCTCCGGTCGCAGCCAGGACGTATACTGTGCCATGTGACCGTAGCGCGTGAAAACCAGAATTCCCTTGGCCTTCAGTTCATTGGCCATGACCACGGCGGAGCGGACGATCTTCTGGCGTTCCTCGGTAAGATCGACTTTTTCGGCATAGCGAGCGCCGCCGCTCCGTTCGATGCGTTGCGCGATGCGATCGAGCACTGCCAGGCACTCGAGGGGATATTTCCCGACGGTCGTTTCGCCCGAAAGCATGACTGAATCCGCCTGCTCGAAGACGGCGTTCGCCACATCCGTCACTTCCGCCCGCGTGGGCATCGGGTTTTGGATCATGGACTCCAGCATGTGGGTGGCGACGATCACGGGTTTCCCCTGGCGGATGCAAGCCTTGACCGTCCGTCGCTGGATGATGGGCAATTCCTCGTACGGGCACTCGATCCCGAGGTCCCCGCGGGCCACCATGATTCCATCCGCTGCGTCAATGAGGTCGTGAAGGTTCGTCACCGCCTGCTGATCCTCGATTTTGGCAATGATCTTCGCATCGAAATCCCGAGCGGCAAGCATCCCTCGAAGCTCTTCCACATCCTTGCGTTCGCGGACGAAGGACAGCGCAATCAGGTCGACCCCTAATGAAATCCCCAGCTCAATATCGTGGCGGTCCTTCTCCGTGATGGACGGCATATTGATTTTCACACCAGGAAGGTTAATGTGGCGGCGGGAACCCAGTTCCCCCTCCGTCAGCACCTCGCAACGCATGCGCCGATGTAACTTCTCCAGCACGCGCAGACGAATAACCCCGTTGTCCACCAGAACGGTATCCCCCTCATGGATGTCGTTAACCAGATTGGGGTAATTGACGTCAACGGACTTCTCCTCCTCACTCTGCGCGCCCTTGACGGTAAACTCGAAGATGTCGCCCGGCTTCAGTTCGAGCGGAATGGGAAGATCCCCCGTGCGAATCGCGGGGCCCTGTGTGTCCATCATGATGGCGCAAGGGATGCCCACGTTCTCTGAAGCGGTACGAATGCGGTGAAAGACCTCCCGGGTCCAGTCGTGCGTTGCATGGCTCATATTCAGGCGGGCGACGTTCATTCCCGACTGGATCATCTTGGCGAGCATTTCCGACGATTCGGTGCTCGGGCCGATCGTGCACGTGATTTTGGTGTGTCTCATCTGGCCAAACTCTAGCAGTCGCATGAACAAATCGAAAGCGTTTCCTTGTTTTGCGTATAGCCATAAAGAAAAGATTGCAAAATGACGGCGTGAAAACTATCGTCATCGCCAAGGGCAGGGAGGTTCATGTGAAGATTGCGGTCTATCCCGGCAGTTTCGATCCCATCACCAATGGTCATCTCGACATTATCCGCCGCGCCGGCCAGATGTTTGACCGCGTGATTGTTGCGGTGGCCATCAACACGGAAAAAAAACCGCTTTTTAGCGTGGACGAGCGTCGGCAGATGGTCACCGATGCCGTCAAGGGACTGCGAAACATGTCGGTGGATCAATTTGAGGGATTGCTTATCCAATATGCCCGGCGCAAACGGGCGACGGCGGTGGTCCGCGGGTTGCGGGCGGTCTCGGACTTCGAGTTTGAGTTCCAATTGGCGCTCATGAACCGAAAACTGGATCCCAGCATCGAAACCATCTTTTTGATGACGAAGGACGAATACATGTTCATCAGTTCCCGCCTAGTCAAGGAGATCGGCGAACTGGGCGGGAATGTGAGCGATTTTGTGCCGCTCGGTGTCGAACGTGCGATGAAACGCAAGTTTGGCTCACGGTGATCGGGTCAAGGATCCGGTCGCCGGGGCGAAAGGGGCATCATGATAATCAACGTAAAGCGCATTCCACCCGACGGGGAAACGTTGTCCGGTGGCGACCCTTCCTCGATCATGGACCTGGAAGAGCCTGATACCCGATTCGAACACGACGTGAAGTACGAATTATTGGCGCAACTCCAAGGGAATGCGCTGCTTGTCACGGGTCGGTTGAGCACCCCGGCAACCCTGCGTTGCAGCCGCTGCCTGCAGGTATTCGATTTACCGCTCTGCGTGGACCAGTTTGTGTTTCACCAGGAACTCCAGGGCGAGGATTTCGTGGACTTGACGGCCAATATGCGTGAAGATATTATCTTGGAGCTTCCACAACGGGCGCTGTGTGCTGAGGGTTGCAAGGGATTGTGCCCGCATTGTGGCAAGGATTTAAATAAGGGCTGGTCCGGTGCAAGCCATCGGAGGGAGATTTGCGGTGGCACGCGTTGGATAACTTGAAACTGAAACTGAAGTAACGGAGAGCATTTTTCATGGGCGTCCCGAAACGTAGAATGTCCAAGATGCGCCTGCGCACCCGCAAGGCGGCGAATCGTCCGAAGTCGCCACCGCAGTTGTCGAAGTGTTCGCAGTGTGGCGCGCGGATACGGCCCCACCGCGTGTGTCCGTCCTGCGGCTATTACAAGGGTCGCCAGGTTGTATCGGTAACCACTGGTTAGTTTTCCCGCATGAAACTCGCCATCGATGCGATGGGTGGGGATTTTGCCCCCCAGAACATCGTTGCTGGGGCGGTGGAAGCACTCCACGACAACAACCACATTCACCACCTGTACCTGGTGGGCGACAAGGCCCGCGTCGAAGCCGAATTGCGCACGCTGGGTGTTTCCGACAACCGCATCGAGATCGTTCACGCCAGCGAGGTGATCGAAATGGATGATCCGCCGGTGCAAGCCGTGCGGCGCAAGAAGGACAGTTCGATGAACCGCGCCATCGACCTCGTCAAGCGCGGAGACGCGGACGCCGTCGTTTCCGCCGGCAATACCGGCGCGCTCCTCACGGCGTCGCAGGTCAAGCTGCGCACGCTCGACGGCGTCGATCGCGCCGGGCTGGCCGTGCTCCTTCCCGCGCCCCAAAACGTGTTCGTGCTGATGGATGCGGGCGCCAACCTCGAACCCGCTCCTTCCAACCTCGTCCAGTACGCCATCATGGGCAGCATGTTTTCAAAACAAATCCTCGGATACGAACGGCCACGGGTGGCGGTGCTCTCCATCGGCACCGAAGATATCAAGGGTAACGAATTGACGCTGGAAGCACATCGCCTGCTCAAACAGACCAACCTGAATTTCGTCGGCAACATTGACGGCCACGACTTGTTTTCCAATCATGCCGACGTGATCGTGACCGACGCGTTTGTCGGCAACGCGGTGTTGAAAGCCTGCGAGAGCACCGCGCGTTTGGTCGCCCGCTGGCTGAAGGATGAGATCACCAGGAATCCGTTGCGGATGTTGGGCGGACTGCTCGCGTCGGGCGCGTTCCGGGCACTGAAACGCAAGGCCGATCCCGACGAATACGGCGGAGCCGTGTTATTGGGCATCAACGGCATCTGCATCAAGGCGCACGGGGCCAGTTCGCCGAAGGCGGTCAAGAATGCCATCCGTGTGGCCACGGAGTTTGTCGAGTCCAGGTTCAATGAGCACATGGTCGAGGAAATCAAAAAGTTCCATGACAAAGTCCAGCAAAACTCATTTGCGCAATCCCAGGTCGAAGCAGCATCTTAGGCCCGTGCACATCGTCGGCACAGGTTCCTACGTGCCGGATCGCGTGCTCACGAATGCCGACCTGGAAAAGCTGGTCGATACCACCGACGAGTGGATCACGACGCGCTCGGGCATCAAGGAGCGGCGCATTGCGCCCGATTGGATGTGCACGTCCGACATGGCCATCGAAGCCGCCCGCCGCGCGATGGAACAAGCCAACGTGCGCGAGGACGAAATCGATTTGATCATTTGCGCGACGATCACGCCCGACATGCCTTTTCCCGCAACGGCGTGTCTCATCCAGCAAAAGCTCGGCGCGAAGCGCGCCGCCGCCTTCGACATCGAGGCGGCCTGCTCCGGATTCCTGTACGGACTCGAAATCGGTCAACAATTCATCACGTCCGGGACGTACAACACGGTGCTGATCATCGGCGCGGAAAAACTATCGACCATCGTTCGACTGGCAGGATCGCAGCACGTGCGTCCTGTTCGGCGACGGCGCGGGCGCGGCCATTTTGCGCAGCCGCGGCGAGGAACATGGACACGGGATATTGACGACGTGCATGGGCGCGGACGGTTCCCAGGCGGATATTCTGATGATGCCAGCGGGCGGGGCGCGCTATCCGGCTTCGAAGGAGTCGGTGAGCGCGGGAATGCATCATTTGAAAATGGCCGGGAAAGAGGTGTTCAAGAACGCTGTCATCGCCATGCAGACGGCTGCGGAAGAGGCGCTCCGTCGCTGCAACCTGACCATCAGCGACATCAAGTGCGTGATTCCGCACCAGGCCAATATCCGCATTTTGGAGGCGATCGCCGAGCGTCTCGGCGCGCCCATGGACAAGGTGTATGTGAACCTCCATCGCTACGGCAATATATCCGCCGCGTCCGTCGCCATTGCGCTGGACGAGGCGGCCCGCGAAGGCCGATTCCAGCACGGCGACCTGATTCTGTTGGTTGTATTTGGCAGCGGCCTGACCTGGGCTTCGTGTGTCATCCAGTGGTGACCTAGGCTACCCCTTCGTTGACACGGCAGCGGGCTGGTGCTAGATTGATGAACGACCTTGGTGAGAAACGATGGGTGCAACCAAAAGAGATGTTCCCGGTGTGTTTGATGCGGAGCTGCTGAATCGTAAGCGCTCGCACAAGGCTGGCGTTCTCGACAAGGTTTTTGATCTGAGTCCCAAAGGCATCACGTTTTTGACCGATACGTTCCTGCCCGAGTGGATGGAAGTTGGCGTGGAGATGCGTTTGCCCCAGTCGGGAGCGCGCAGGGATCAGCGGCTGGACATCGGGTGTCGCGGCGTGGTCGTGCAATGCGCACGACGCGGCCAGGGCAAGGGTTTCAAGGTCGTATTGATGTTCCTTGACCTGCCGAAGCGGGCGCAAGCCCAGCTCAGTGTCGCTCCCTCCGTCGTCGCCCCCCTCAGCATCTCGATCTCACGCTAACTTTATGGATTACCTGGAATACCTTCACGGCCTCTTGAAATTCGCCGTCGAGCAGGGCGCCTCCGACGTTCACGTGAAGCCCGAACACCATGCCACGATCCGTATCTCGGGCGAGTTGTTTCCCGTGCAGGTTGATCCCCTGACAAAGGATCAGGTCGAGGAAATCGTCAGGATCATGCTGCCGAAACACCTCGAGTCCCGCCTGGAGCGGGAGAAGGAAGCGGATTTTTCGTACATCGAACCGAAGCTGGGCCGGTTTCGCGTCAATGTCTTTTACCAGCGCGGACTGCTGAGTTTTGCAATGCGCTACGTGAAAACGAAGGTGCCGTCCTTCAAAGAACTGAATCTACCCGAGCAGATGGCGACCATCGCGAAAGCCGAGCGCGGAATCATCCTGGTCACGGGACCGACGGGCTGCGGCAAATCCAGCACCCTCGCGTCGATCGTGCAGTACATCAACGAAAACGAGAAGTGCCACATCATCACACTGGAAGACCCGATCGAATACATTTTCGATGACAAGCAATCGGTCATCGAACAGCGCGAAGTCGGGCTGGACACGCTGAGTTTCGAGAGGGCGCTGGTCCACGTCATGCGGCAGGATCCGGACATCATCATGATCGGCGAGATGCGCGACAGCCAATCGTTCATGGCCGCGCTGGCGGCCGCGGACACCGGCCACCTCGTCATTACGACCCTGCATACAACGACAGCGTACTCGGCCATCGGCCGCACGCTCGATTTCTTCCCGGCGCACGAACGCGACCAGATCCGCCGCCAGATCGCCGGCAACCTGCGCGCGGTCGTTTGTCAGCGGCTGGTCCCGTCCATTGCGGGCAGTGTCGTCCCCGCGGTCGAAATCATGATCAATTCGCCGACCGTCCGAAAATTCATCGAGCAGAACCTGCTCGACAAACTCGCCGCGGCCATCGAGACCGGCACGGACGAAGGCATGCAGACCTTCAATCAAGCCCTGTTCAAGCTGGTCAAAGCCAAGGTGATCACCGAAGAAGAAGCGCTCATCAAGGCCACCAATCCCGAAGCCCTCAAGATGAACTTCCGCGGCATCTTCCTCGACGAATCCCGCCGCATCCTCGCCAACGCCTGACGGCTCCCGCTTCTGTTGACCCGTGCCGCAAACACGCCGAATTCCTACCCTCCGACGCAACCACCGCGAGACCTCAATCCTTCGTCGCTACTCAATGGATACTCAAGGGCATGGTGTGTCGGTGC
Source organism: uncultured Verrucomicrobiae bacterium (assembly GCA_963766065.1). GTDB lineage: Bacteria > Verrucomicrobiota > Verrucomicrobiia > Palsa-1439 > Palsa-1439 > Palsa-1439. Next base: position 161 of record CAVYAC010000026.1, on the reverse strand, counting down.
GATCTGTTTGCAGCGGCATTCAGTCGATTGCCGACGTGGCGTGATCGTGAGGACGTGATGCAGTTCGGGTGTCACGAGCTCGGCCTTGAAATTCCGCAATGGATGGAGGGCAATGGCGATGGATGAAGAAACGGAAATCTGGATCGAGTGCGATCGGTGCT
>CAVYAC010000025.1:0-41578 GCA_963766065.1 uncultured Verrucomicrobiae bacterium | reverse complement strand
TCCTGCTGCGTTTGCCCTTGTTTGGCCCCGCGCGCCAGGCGGCCACGATCGGGCCGTCGCCGCTGGTGCGGTACAAGATCTGTTTGATGGCCAGCACGTCGGGGTCGTCCGCCGCCTGTTCCACCGGCGGACGACCGGCTCGAAACTTTCGTAGGGGCTGATGGAGCAGTATGTCCCGGCGACCGATGGCCTCGACATCGATTTGCCGGGGGCAACGCAGGGCGAAGCCTGCGACGGCCACGGTTCGTAGTTCAGGTTCTCGTGGCCTGCCCCGCCGGGTATCTTACGGTACGACGCGAGATCGAGCGGCCGGGAATCGATAGATTCGATCATCGGTCGACCTCGAATGCGTGCTTCAGAAACGATAGCGAACCGGTGGAGATGGTTTCTCCAACTTCCAACCGGACACAGCCGCTGCGCTTGCGGGCGTCGATGACCTCGCGCATTTGGACCAGGAGATTGCCTGCGAGATCTTCCCGAAGAATCAGGTCGGCATTGCGCGTCAGGCGAAACGGCGTGCACTCGACGACGGATTCGCCGGGGAACAGGATCTCCTTGAACAGGTCCACGACATCTTCCACAAGTGTGTAATCGTACTCGTCTTGCTGCACGGGCACGGTGATAAACCGGTCGAGACGTTTCGGCAGCGTGACGACGGCGAAGCGTGGTTTGCGCGAGCCGGCGGTGAGCGGCTTCAGCCGCACCAGAAGATCGAGACCCAGGCCGGTCAGGGAGGCGAAATCCGTGGGAGATTCGACGGCGCGTGGCGTAATAATGGGATAAATTTCGCGGTCGAACAACCGTTCCAAATGCTCCACGTACTCAGGTCCAATCTGTTCCGCCTTCAACCGGCGAGTCCCGGCCTTTGCCAGCCCCGGGTCGATCTCCTGCAAGAAACAGGTGTATTGCTCGGACACCAAGGCGCGCGTGCGCCGGCTCGATCTCCACCAGTTGTTGGCGGGTCGTCATGCCCGCGGGATCGAACACCCTCTTGCCTTCGTTGAGCAACTGCTGCAGACCCCGACCCGCACCATAAAAAACTCGTCGAGATTCGAACTCGTAATGGCGAGAAACTTCACACGCTCCAGCAGCGGCACCGATGGATCGGTCGCTTCCTCGAGTACGCGGTGGTTGAACTCCACCAGCTGAGCTCGCGGTTCAGAAACAAATCGCGGATCTTATCCATCGGACACCAACCCCTGCGTGGACTCCGCGTTGCGGACGACGGCCTTCATTCCGAAGACTTCCTCAAATAGATTGCCCTTTTCCTTGAGGGCGAATCTCTCCAGCGTCAGATCGGCGGCGTCCCGGATGGACATGATGAACTGGCCCGGCTCGCGGGTGAACGTCATGGCCCGCGCCTGTTGCATATGATCGCGGTCGAGGGCGTCGGCCACGCGCAAGAGGGCGGCCATCTTGGCCACCGCAATGCGGCTGTCGCGATCCAGGGATGTATACTCCTCGTGATAGGGACGCGGCGTGGCGCGGCGATGGTAGCGGGCGACCAGGGCGATGAGGGAAATATCTTTTCGCGTCAACCCGAACAATCGCTGTTCATGATGATGTACATCGAGTGTTTGTGATGGCTGCGATCGCCGATAAACATCCCCACCTCGTGCAACAGCGCGGCAATCTTGAGCAACAACTCAAAACGTTTGTCGAGACGATGTTCGGGCTGCAGTTCGCGGAACAAGCGGACGCTCAGTTCCGCAACCTGTTTGGAATGTTTTTCATCGAAGGCGTATTTCTCGCCGAGGGCCAGCGCGGACTGGATGGCCTGCTCGGAGAACCCTCGGTCCACGTGCCCCCGGCGGCGATCTCCTTCAGCAGTCCCTCACGCAAGCTCGTTTTGGGAACGAGGATTTGTTTCACGTGGAATATCTCGGCCAGGTGTAAATACGCCAGGAGCGCGGGCCCGACCGTCTCGGCCTCCTGATACGGAATCCGGTACTTTCGCACGAGATCGTCCACGGGAGTGGGGACAAGTTGTTCCGTGAGCGAGGCGAAGGTCTTCATGCTGACCGAACTGAGCCGTGACTCCGCCCACTCCGCAGAGAGCATCGAGGCGGCAAATTGGGCGTCGCCCGAGATCGCGACCATGTACTTCACCTTGTCCACGGGCACGTTGCGGTAGAGCTGGTCGACCACGCGGTGAATGTGCTGGTCCAGAATCGTGCGCACGCGTTCCGCCGGCGCGAAACGTCTCCAGGGACTCGCGCATGCGCAACGAGCCGAGCCGGTAACTGTTGGCAAACGTGACGCTGCCTTTTTGTACCAGCACCAGTTCCGTGCTGCCTCCACCGACGTCCACAATGATCGCATCCGCATTTTTCAACAGGTCATCCTGCTTGAGCACGTCCTGGACGGCGATATAGGTGAGACGATTCTCTTCCGTGCCTTCGATGACTTCGACGTTGATTTGCGTCGACATGTACACGCGATCGACGAACGCATAGCGGTTTTCCGCTTCCCGCACGGCACTGGTGGCGACCGCGCGAATCTGATCGTCGCGCGTAATCCCGTACTCCGCCATCACGCGGCGAAAGCCCAGCAAGACTTTGATGCAATCCTCGATCGTCGAGGCTTGAATGCGTCCGGTGCTGAATGTGTCCTTGCCCAGACGGAGCGCTTGCTGGAGAGAGTCGAGGTTGCGGACCTCGCCGGTGGGTCCAATCTCGGCGATGCGCAACCGAATGGCGCTGGCCCCGATATCGATCACCGCGACGGGCCGCGCGCCGGCGGTAACACGCGAGGTTACCTCGGGCGTCAGTGTCTTGGTTGTCGCATCCGACATGATCGAGTTCACACCCGGTTACGGACGTGTTCCGCGGCGAGCGCCGCGGCGCCCATCACCACGGCATCGTCACCGAGTTTCGCCACGACTACTTTTAACGATTTTGTGTACGGACGCAATGCCTGCTTTTTGATCGACGCCCGCACCTGTTGGACGTAGAGACCCGGCATGGCTTCCACCAATCCGCCACCAAGGACAACCATATCGGGAGCAAGAAGATTCACGACGCTGCCGATGGCGATCCCGAGGTCCCTGGCCGAATGGGTGACGATTTCCTCAATGACGTGGTCGCCCGCCTTGATGGCCGATGCCAGTGCGCCACTGCGAATCGCAGCGACGTTGGTTCCGGGAAGTTCGAGCAGATGCGGGGCTTCGCCGCGATAGGCGGCCGCACCGGCTTCGGCGGCGATCGCGAGGCGGCTGGCGACCGTTTCCAGGCAGCCACGGCGACCGCAGCCGCACAATCGACCCTTGGGCTGCATGTGGATATGGCCAATTTCCAGACACGACCCAATCCTTCCGCGAAAAAGTTTCCCCTCATAGACCATGCCGCCACCAATGCCGGTCCCGGGAAACACGCCGAGGAGACAACGCACGCCCTGGCCGGCACCAAACCGGTATTCGCCATACGTGCCCGCGTCCACGTCGTTGGCGACGACGACCGGACACCCGAAATCCTTCGTCAATTCCCTTTTCAGGGGAACATTGCGCAAGCCGAGGTTTGGCGCCAACAGAACCACGCCGCGATCAAGGTCGAGCCAGCCGGGGATGCCGATGCCGATGGCGCCAAGATGTTTGTGATCGAGATGCGCGGCCTGAAGCGCTTCTTCAACGGTTTCGACAATCCGGGCGAGTACGCCCTTGGAGCCCTTGCCATCCTTGGTTTTCTTGCGACGGTACGCGACGATGTTAAAGTCCTTGTCGAAGACCGTGGCCATCATCTTGGTCCCGCCAAGATCGAAGCCCAGCCAGTAACGGTTCTTGGAAGATGACTTCATCTATTCTCCTTCTGTCGTCAGCCGGGCCGCGACAGGCGGCGACCCCCGACGATTGCAACACAGTCTACCCGTTTTGGTGACGAATGTCGCGTCCTTCGTAGAGATGGTACTGGTACGGTTTGGAACTCGACCGGAGAAACCCTGAGCGGTCCAGCATGTATGAAGACAGGCAAAACCCCTTAGTCAGTGCGGGGCAAACGCAGCAGCGAATCGATCCGGGCCAATAGTTCGGACATTTCGAACGGCTTGGTCATGTACTCGCTTGCCCCGAGACTGAATCCCTCCAGTTTGTTTTCTGTTAGACGCCAACGCAGTCAGCATAAATACGGGGACGTGGCACGTGGACGGGCTGGTCTTGAGCATCCGACAGACCTCAAATCCATGGAGTTTCGGCAGCATCAAGTCGAGGATCACCAGATCCGGGCGCCGCTCGAAACTGAGGTTCAGCGCATTAAGACCATCGGACGCGACAGTCGTCTGATACCCGCGCCGCTGCAAATGAAACTGCAGAAGTTCGCCGTATCCGGCTCGTCCTCCGCAATGAGAATGGATCGGTGCTTGGCCATCAGGTAACCCCTCCTGATAGTGCCACCCTGCTGCATCAGTGCGGTTGCGGGTCGGTTACAGAACGGTGACGAATGATGGGAAGCCGCGCCGTAGGACCGTCGGGGGCCGTTACGCGCGGTTGCGTCTGAGGAACGCGACGAGGGATACGGCACCGAGTGCGGCCAGCAGAAACGACGATGGTTCGGGGATGACATCGAACAGAAAATTGTCCATGACGAACTCGTCGCCACCTCCCGCCGGAAAGCCGGCAGGTTGTCCGCCATAGGAATCGAAATAAAGGCGGTCGATGTTGAAGTAGTTGAAGGTGAAGAAGGTCGGGTTTGTGGCGCTGGCGACCACCGTCTGGTTGTAGAGCAGATTAGTGCCATTGAAGCCCTTGACTTGGATGTTCAGGTTGCTGTTCCATGCACCCGTGATGTATGCGCTCAGGAAATTGAAGTTCGTCGCCGAGTCAATCTCAGCTGGCTGGGCGCCAGCGTTGTAGGCCACGTTGGAGGGTGATACCATCCCGTAATAGTAGCCGTTCGTACCCTGTTCGCTGGCAATGTTAATCGCGTTCAGGACCCAAAGATTACTCCAAGTGAGACCTTGGTAGCCGTCGGGAATGTCACCTGTTGCGGCAGGGAGGTCATCGAAAGTGACAAGGTTTTGCGGACGGGCAGTAATGGTGGAGAACGTGAGAATTGTGAAACATACAAGCGGCAGCGCGAGAAACCGAGCTTTCATAGCAAGCCGCCGTGGTACGCCCGGTGACGCCTGAGAAATGGGACAAGCGATACGGCGCCGAGTGCGGCCAGCAGAAGCGTGGACGGCTCGGGGATGAACTCGAACATGAAATTGTCCATGACGAAGATCGGTCGCGATGAACCGCCGAACGCGGGTTCGCCGCCATAAGAGTTGAAATAGAGGCGGTCGATGTCTAGGTAGTCGAACGTGAACAGGGTCGCGTTGGTCGCACTGACGACCTTGGTTTCATCGTACACGAGGTTGGTGTCTCTGAATCCCTGAACTTCGATATTCAGATTGCTGTTCCATGCGCCGGTCAGGTAAACACTAAGGAAATCGAAATTGGTTCCCGGTGAGTCAATTTCGGCGGGATTGCCGAGGGCGTTGAACGCCACGTTGGAAGCCGAGATCATCCCGTAGTTAAAGCCGTTAACATAGCCGAACACATTCGAATCTATAATCGCGTTAGCTACGGCAAAGTTGGTCCAGTTAAGGCCCTCGTAGGGGCTAGGAATGAAGGTTCCGGTGGTCGAGTTAGGAAGGTCGTCAAAGGTGACAACAGTTTGAGAGCGGGTCGAAGCAGCTATGAGTGTGAGCAGAGCGAAGAGCACAAGGAATGACCGCAACGTAGTCTTCATGGATGGTTCCTTTCTCTTGCCGGGAGTTTAGCGCACAGCGACCTCCAAGTCCATATATTTCGGGCCATGCAGGATCGCTGGCCGTAGGGTGATTGCGGATTGTTCATTGTATAAGTAAGGGGTCAGTCATTGACTATTGACAATTTCGCCAGCTCATTCAGTTTGTTGGCAACGACTTTGTCGGTTGCCGCACGGGCTTGGAGTCGTTTGATGGCTTGCGTGACGCCACTGCCGTCGGCATATCCATATTCCCGCGCCAGCGCGACGCCCCGCTCGCCTCCAAGTTGTCTCCGCGCCCACAGCTTCACGCGCTCGTCGGTCTCCGTCGCAACCAGCCGTCGCACACGCGCGCGGATGGCCGCCACCTCCTCCGTGCGAGTCCATCGGGCAGCTTCCAGCCCGCCGTGGTGCCGGGTCAGTGCCCGCGCTTTCTGGTAGAATTCCTCCGTGCCGAGGACCAGCCCCCCGCGTAGTTGCCGCCACGGGTCGCTCACCACCCGCCCAAACCACCGGCGGATCGCGGATCGATACGCGGCGTGGGCCTCCCGACGGCTACGCCCCCAATACGCCAGCCAATCCAGACACAGCCATTGGGGGCTCGTTCGCTGCGACCCGGTGTAATCTCGATGGCTGCTCCAGCGGTAGTCTCGGAGTTCCGGGTATCTCTCGACCGAGATTGTTCCACCTCGGTGGCGCGACCGCACGGGATTCAGGTGCACATACTCCACCAACCACCGCGCATACTCGTCGGCCTCCACCAATTGCGCTTTGTAGCGGCCTTGGAACAAATGCCCGCGCCGCCGATGGCGCGCATTAAACCGCGCCGTCACCGTCGTCTGCAACCAGCCCATCCCCGACCCAGGTTGGCCCGCGGTGTGCCGATCAGAGAACGGGAAATTGGGGTCACATCTAATCATTGTAACAATTTAGCTTTGACTTCTTCGTAGCGCTGGCGCAAGGAACGGTTGTTCTCCAGCCGCTTGCCGAATCGTTTGGACGCCATCGCGACGCTACCATAGTCCAGTCCTCCGGTCACGTCCGCCAGGTCGCGTAACCGCAGCCCGCAGTGCCGCCGCGCCATCCACACCACCATGTCCCGCCCCCAGTCCCCGTATCGGTCCCGAAACTGTTCCCACGGTTCCCCCTTGATGCGCTCGACGGCGCGCACCACCTCCGCCAAGGTCAACCGCGGGCGCAAGCGTCTCAACTGCGGCTGTTCGCGGGCGTTCCCGCTGGCCCGCTGCCGCCATCGTCGCACAAACTCGGTGCTCCCCAACAGCACGCCCCCCTCCAACCGTTCCCAAGGGCTTTCCAACACGCCTTCTCGCAGCGGCGTTTCCACGAATTGTCGGTACGCTTTCCGTCGTTCCGCCTGCGTGCCACAGCCCAGCATTTCGAGGCACGTCTCGCGTCGTCAGCCACGGGGGCGCTTGCGTCAGGCCGGCGTGGGCTACACCCCCTACACGCGTGGCAGGGTGAAATAAAACGTGCTGCCCTTTTCAATCTGGCTTTCGGCCCACACACGCCCACCGTGGGACTGGACGATGTGTTTGACGATCGACAGGCCGAGCCCCGTGCCGCCCAGCTCGCGGCTGCGTGCCTTATCGACGCGGTAAAAGCGCTCGAAGACGTGGGGCAGATGTTCCGGCGCGATGCCGGCGCCATCGTCAGCCACCGCGGTTTCGATCGCGCCGTCCTTCTCCGCCGCCAGAATCGTCACATGGCCGCCCGACTGTGTATATTTGATGGCGTTGTCGAGCAGGTTGAAGAGGACCTGGTGCAGGCGTTGGGCGTCGGCGCGGACGGCGGGAAGTTGCTCGGGGATCTTCAGCGAAACAGTGATCGACTTCTCTTGCGCCTGACGCGCCAACTCGTCGAGAACCGATTGCGCCGCCGCCCGCATCGATACCGGCTCGAAGTTGAGGCGGGCTTGCTGCGATTCCAGCGCCGAGATGCTCAACAAATCGGCGATGAGGGCCTCCAGCCGGCGCGAGTGGCGCTGGATCGTATGCAGAAACTGCCGGGCCGTCTCTGCGTCGGGTGGCTGGTCGTCGAGCAGGGTTTCCACATATCCCTTGATTATCGAGAGCGGCGTGCGCAATTCGTGACTGACATTGGCCACGAATTCCTTCCGTGTATTCTCAAACTGTCGCATGCGGGTGATGTCGTGGAATACGATGATTACCCCCGTCACCGCGCCGTGATTGCCCTGCAGACGCGTGGCGCTTAACTCGTACGTGCGTTCGTTCGGCGTCAGGAACGACAGCTCGCGTGCCGAGACGTTACCGTCCTGAATCACTTCGCCCACCAATTCCTGCAGCGGAACATTGCGGAACGCCTCCAACACCGTTTTCCCGACGGTTTCTTCCGTGATACCGAATTGGTGCCGTAACGCCTGGTTCGTCAGGCGAATCCTGCCGTCGGGGCGCGCCACAAGCACGCCCTCGGTCATCCCGGTGAGAATCGCGCTGAGATCGGCCTTTTCTTCACTGAGTTCGCGAATGCGCGCTTCCAGTTGCGACGACATTTGGTTCAACGCGGTCGCCAGCTCGCCAAGTTCGCCGCTGACCCGATAGGGCGCCTTCTCGGTGAAATCGCCGTGCGCCATTCGTCCGGCGGCTTTTTGCATCTGCAAAATGGGACGCGTCACGCGCCTCGACAGCCAGTACAGAATCGGGATGGCGGCGAGGCCAACAGCCAGACTGGACACACCCACGGTGTGGAGCACCGGGCGGTGGTTTGTTGGATTTCCACCAGCGGCATGGCCACGCGCACGATTCCCACAACCTTATCATCCCGAACCGGCAGGGCCACATAGAGCAGATTGACGCCAATGGTATCGCTCTTGCGCGTGGCGCTGCCGATGCCTTCGTGAAGGGCCTGTTCAACCTCGGGGGCTGTTGCAGGTGGTTCTCGATGTTTTTCAATTGCTTTCGGGCTTGTCGGATTCACCGATGACGGTCCCGTCGCGGGCGATCACAGTCACGCGCAGGCCGGGCTCCTTCGAGAGATCGTGGCTGAGCCGATTGATGTCGGCGGAGGGTCGTGTTTCGGCTGTAAGTTCCGCTTCCCTCGCGCGTGACGTAAACAGGCATCGCGCCGGGAGATCTGATCGATCCCGTCGCACCAAACAGGCCGGCAACGTCAGGCGAATGGCCACATGTTTTATGAGCAGCAAATCCCCAGCAGGATCGCCAAACCTAAATCCTATTTCGACGGCAAGTGGCTAGCCTCCACGTTCTGGCGCAACGGCCATAGTGCAGGCGGTGTTTTTTTCAACGAAAACGGGCAAAATGGCATCATTGGCCCGAGCAACTTGTTGCTATTCTCTCTGAGATTCGTTACACAATCGGTACCCGGGGTTACGGGATCCATGCTGAGGCGATTGATTCCACAGGAGCAGCAACTTTTTTGAGTCGTTCGACCAGGCAACCAAGCATGCCTGTTCGTGCTGCCAAGCTATTGTTGAGGCCGGACTGGAGCATTATGAGGACGCCGATCCCATCGCGAGCTGCTGAGCTGATCAGCATTCGAACACGCTTGCGACGACGTGGCCCACCGCACGATGGAACAGTTGAACAAGTCCTTCATCCCCCCCCCCACCGCGAAGACATTCACGGTATCTACCCGCTGATTGAAAATGTGGTGGATTTGACCAATGCCGCTGCCAAATTGGATGGCATTTTTCGGTATCCACAAATTATTTATCATTCGGTCAATCTCGCCAAACAAGCGGTGCGCGGATGTGAAAAACTGGCGGACGCCGTCCACGGGATGAACTCCACGAAGAACTACGATCACGTCATGTTCGATGGCATCGCCGTGCACGAAGTGGAAAACGCGGCCGACGATATCTCGGACGCCGCGCTGACCGAGTCTGTTCGCCACGGAGAAAAACGCCATCCCCCATCAAGTGGAAGGACATCTACGAGACGATGGAAAAAATCAGGGCAATATACGGATTCTGGACAATGTGAAGCAGGTCGGAAAGAAACGCGGACATTCAGATCTCCTGTCGTCGCCGCTCAACTCATCTTGACAATGACCCCCTGGAGCACGTTGGCCACGTCTTCCAGACGATCCGTGATTTTTTCCATCGTCTCGTAGATGTCCTTCCACTTGATGACTTCGATGGCGTTTTTCTCCGTGGCGAACAACTCGGTCAGCGCGGCGTGCAAGATATCGTCGGCCGCGTTTTCCACTTCGTGCACGGCGATGCAGTCGAACATGACGTGATCGTAGTTCTTCGTGGAGTTCATCCCGTGGACGGCGTCCGCCAGTTTTTCACATCCGCGCACCACTTGTTTGGCGAGATTGACCGAATGCTGCGTGGGTTTCTGGATGCCGAAAAATGCCATGCGATTGGCAGCGGCATTGGTCAAATCCACCACATCGTCGATGCGCAGGATCATCGCGTGAATGTCTTCGCGGTCGAGCGGCGTGATGAAGGACTTGTTCAACTGTTCCATCGTGCGGTGGGCCACGTCGTCGCAAGCGTGTTCGATGCCGTTCAGTTCGCGCGCGATGGGATCGGCGTCCTCATAATGCTCCGTCAGCCTCAACAATAGCTTCGCGGCGCCGACGGCATGCTTGGTTGCCTGGTCGAACGACTCAAAAAAGTTGTACTCCTGTGGAATCAATCGCCTCAGCATGGATCCATCTCCTGGTACCGATTGTGTAACGAATCTCAGAGAGAATAGCAACAAGTTGCTCGGGCCAATGATGCCATTTTGCCCGTTTTCGTTGAAACGCCGCACCGCCTCCGCTATCGTGTTGCGCCAGAAGCGTGAAACTCTCACTGCCATCAAAATGGTTCCTCGGTTTGGCGATCCTGCTGGGGGATTTGCTGCTGGTGGTGTATGTGGCCATTCGCCTGACGTTGCCGCCCTATTTGGTGCGACAAATCGAGTCGGATCTCCGGCGCGATGCCTACGTCACGCGCGACGTGTTCGAATCGGAACTTCGCAGCCGAAACACGACCCTCGCCGACATCAATCGGCTCAGCCACGATCTCTCGAAGGAGACCGGCCTGCGCGTGACTGTGATCGCCCGCGACGGGACCGTCATCGGTGAATCCGACAAGCCCGAAAGCGATCTGAAAAACATCGAGAACCACCTGCAACGGCCCGAGGTTCAACAGGCCCTTCACGAAGGCATCGGCAGCGCCACGCGCAAGAGCGATACCATTGGCGTCAATCTGCTCTATGTGGCCCTGCCGGTTCGGGATGATAAGGTTGTGGGAATCGTGCGCGTGGCCATGCCGCTGGTGGAAATCCAACAAACCACCGCCCGGGTGCTCCACACCGTGGGTGTGTCCAGTCTGGCTGTTGGCCTCGCCGCCATCCCGATTCTGTACTGGCTGTCGAGGCGCGTGACGCGTCCCATTTTGCAGATGCAAAAAGCCGCCGGACGAATGGCGCACGGCGATTTCACCGAGAAGGCGCCCTATCGGGTCAGCGGCGAACTTGGCGAGCTGGCGACCGCGTTGAACCAAATGTCGTCGCAACTGGAAGCGCGCATTCGCGAACTCAGTGAAGAAAAGGCCGATCTCAGCGCGATTCTCGCCGGGATGACCGAGGGCGTGCTTGTGGCGCGCCCCGACGGCAGGATTCGCCTGACGAACCAGGCGTTACGGCACCAATTCGGTATCACGGAAGAAACCGTCGGGAAAACGGTGTTGGAGGCGTTCCGCAATGTTCCGCTGCAGGAATTGGTGGGCGAAGTGATTCAGGACGGTGACGTCTCGGCACGCGAGCTGTCGTTCCTGACGCCGAACGAACGCACGTACGAGTTAAGCGCCACGCGTCTGCAGGGCAATCACGGCGCGGTGACGGGGGTAATCATCGTATTCCACGACATCACCCGCATGCGACAGTTTGAGAATACACGGAAGGAATTCGTGGCCAATGTCAGTCACGAATTGCGCACGCCGCTCTCGATCATCAAGGGATATGTGGAAACCCTGCTCGACGACCAGCCACCCGACGCAGAGACGGCCCGGCAGTTTCTGCATACGATCCAGCGCCACTCGCGCCGGCTGGAGGCCCTCATCGCCGATTTGTTGAGCATCTCGGCGCTGGAATCGCAGCAAGCCCGCCTCAACTTCGAGCCGGTATCGATGCGGGCGGCGGCGCAATCGGTTCTCGACGAGTTGGCGCGTCAGGCGCAAGAGAAGTCGATCACTGTTTCGCTGAAGATCCCCGAGCAACTTCCCGCCGTCCGCGCCGACGCCCAACGCCTGCACCAGGTCCTCTTCAACCTGCTCGACAACGCCATCAAATATACACAGTCGGGCGGCCATGTGACGATTCTGGCGGCGGAGAAGGACGGCGCGATCGAAACCGCGGTGGCTGACGATGGCGCCGGCATCGCGCCGGAACATCTGCCCCACGTCTTCGAGCGCTTTTACCGCGTCGATAAGGCACGCAGCCGCGAGCTGGGCGGCACGGGGCTCGGCCTGTCGATCGTCAAACACATCGTCCAGTCCCACGGTGGGCGTGTGTGGGCCGAAAGCCAGATTGAAAAGGGCAGCACGTTTTATTTCACCCTGCCACGCGTGTAGGGGGTGTAGCCCACGCCGGCCTGACGCAAGCGCCCCCGTGGCTGACGACGCGAGACGTGCCTCGAAATGCTGGGCTGTGGCACGCAGGCGGAACGACGGAAAGCGTACCGACAATTCGTGGAAACGCCGCTGCGAGAAGGCGTGTTGGAAAGCCCTTGGGAACGGTTGGAGGGGGGCGTGCTGTTGGGGAGCACCGAGTTTGTGCGACGATGGCGGCAGCGGGCCAGCGGGAACGCCCGCGAACAGCCGCAGTTGAGACGCTTGCGCCCGCGGTTGACCTTGGCGGAGGTGGTGCGCGCCGTCGAGCGCATCAAGGGGGAACCGTGGGAACAGTTTCGGGACCGATACGGGGACTGGGGGCGGGACATGGTGGTGTGGATGGCGCGGCGGCACTGCGGGCTGCGGTTACGCGACCTGGCGGACGTGACCGGAGGACTGGACTATGGTAGCGTCGCGATGGCGTCCAAACGATTCGGCAAGCGGCTGGAGAACAACCGTTCCTTGCGCCAGCGCTACGAAGAAGTCAAAGCTAAATTGTTACAATGATTAGATGTGACCCCAATTTCCCGTTCTCTGATCGGCACACCGCGGGCCAACCTGGGTCGGGGGATGGGCTGGTTGCAGACGACGGTGACGGCGCGGTTTAATGCGCGCCATCGGCGGCGCGGGCATTTGTTCCAAGGCCGCTACAAAGCGCAATTGGTGGAGGCCGACGAGTATGCGCGGTGGTTGGTGGAGTATGTGCACCTGAATCCCGTGCGGTCGCGCCACCGAGGTGGAACAATCTCGGTCGAGAGATACCCGTGAACTCCGAGACTACCGCTGGAGCAGCCATCGAGATTACACCGGGTCGCAGCGAACGAGCCCCCAATGGCTGTGTCTGGATTGGCTGGCGTATTGGGGGCGTAGCCGTCGGGAGGCCCACGCCGCGTATCGATCCGCGATCCGCCGGTGGTTTGGGTGGGTGGTGAGCGACCCGTGGCGGCAACTACGCGGGGGGCTGGTCCTCGGCACGGAGGAATTCTACCAGAAAGCGCGGGCACTGACCCGGCACCACGGCGGGCTGGAAGCTGCCCGATGGACTCGCACGGAGGAGGTGGCGGCCATCCGCGCGCGTGTGCGACGGCTGGTTGCGACGGAGACCGACGAGCGCGTGAAGCTGTGGGCGCGGAGACAACTTGGAGGCGAGCGGGGCGTCGCGCTGGCGCGGGAATATGGATATGCCGACGGCAGTGGCGTCACGCAAGCCATCAAACGACTCCAAGCCCGTGCGGCAACCGACAAAGTCGTTGCCAACAAACTGAATGAGCTGGCGAAATTGTCAATAGTCAATGACTGACCCCTTACTTATACAATGAACAATCCGCAATCACCCTACGGCCAGCGATCCTGCATGGCCCGAAATATATGGACTTGGAGGTCGCTGTGCGCTAAACTCCCGGGAAGAGAAAGGAACCATCCATGAAGACTACGTTGCGGTCATTCCTTGTGCTCTTCGCTCTGCTCACACTCATAGCTGCTTCGACCCGCTCTCAAACTGTTGTCACCTTTGACGACCTTCCTAACTCGACCACCGGTACCTTTATTCCTAGCCCCTACGAGGGCCTTAACTGGACCAACTTTGCCGTAGCTAACGCGATTATAGATTCGAATGTGTTCGGCTATGTTAACGGCTTTAACTACGGGATGATCTCCGGCTTCCAACGTGGCGTTCAACGCCCTCGGCAATCCCGCCGAAATTGACTCACCGGGAACCAATTTCGATTTCCTTAGTGTTTACCTGACCGGCGCATGGAACAGCAATCTGAATATCGAAGTTCAGGGATTCAGAGACACCAACCTCGTGTACGATGAAACCAAGGTCGTCAGTGCGACCAACGCGACCCTGTTCACGTTCGACTACCTAGACATCGACCGCCTCTATTTCAACTCTTATGGCGGCGAACCCGCGTTCGGCGGTTCATCGCGACCGATCTTCGTCATGGACAATTTCATGTTCGAGTTCATCCCCGAGCCGTCCACGCTTCTGCTGGCCGCACTCGGCGCCGTATCGCTTGTCCCATTTCTCAGGCGTCGCCGGGCGTACCACGGCGGCTTGCTATGAAAGCTCGGTTTCTCGCGCTGCCGCTTGTATGTTTCACAATTCTCACGTTCTCCACCATTACTGCCCGTCCGCAAAACCTTGTCACTTTCGATGACCTCCCTGCCGCAACAGGTGACATTCCCGACGGCTACCAAGGTCTCACTTGGAGTAATCTTTGGGTCCCTGAACGCGATTAACATTGCCAGCGAACAGGGTACGAACGGCTACTATTACGGGATGGTATCACCCTCCAACGTGGCCTACAACGCTGGCGCCCAGCCAGCTGAGATTGACTCGGCGACGAACTTCAATTTCCTGAGCGCATACATCACGGGTGCATGGAACAGCAACCTGAACATCCAAGTCAAGGGCTTCAATGGCACTAATCTGCTCTACAACCAGACGGTGGTCGCCAGCGCCACAAACCCGACCTTCTTCACCTTCAACTACTTCAACATCGACCGCCTTTATTTCGATTCCTATGGCGGACAACCTGCCGGCTTTCCGGCGGGAGGTGGCGACGAGTTCGTCATGGACAATTTTCTGTTCGATGTCATCCCCGAACCATCGTCGTTTCTGCTGGCCGCACTCGGTGCCGTATCCCTCGTCGCGTTCCTCAGACGCAACCGCGCGTAACGGCCCCCGACGGTCCTACGGCGCGGCTTCCCATCATTCGTCACCGTTCTGTAACCGACCCGCAACCGCACTGATGCAGCAGGGTGGCACTATCAGGAGGGGTTACCTGATGGCCAAGCACCGATCCATTCTCATTGCGGAGGACGAGCCGGATACGGCGAACTTGCTGCAGTTTCATTTGCAGCGGCGCGGGTATCAGACGACTGTCGCGTCCGATGGTCTTAATGCGCTGAACCTCAGTTTCGAGCGGCGCCCGGATCTGGTGATCCTCGACTTGATGCTGCCGAAACTCCATGGATTTGAGGTCTGTCGGATGCTCAAGACCAGCCCGTCCACGTGCCACGTCCCCGTATTTATGCTGACTGCGTTGGCGTCTACAGAAAACAAACTGGAGGGATTCAGTCTCGGGGCAAGCGAGTACATGACCAAGCCGTTCGAAATGTCCGAACTATTGGCCCGGATCGATTCGCTGCTGCGTTTGCCCCGCACTGACTAAGGGGTTTTGCCTGTCTTCATACATGCTGGACCGCTCAGGGTTTCTCCGGTCGAGTTCCAAACCGTACCAGTACCATCTCTACGAAGGACGCGACATTCGTCACCAAAACGGGTAGACTGTGTTGCAATCGTCGGGGGTCGCCGCCTGTCGCCGGCCCGGCTCGACGACAGAAGGAGAATAGATGAAGTCATCTTCCAAGAACCGTTACTGGCTGGGCTTCGATCTTGGCGGGACCAAGATGATGGCCACGGTCTTCGACAAGGACTTTAACATCGTCGCGTACCGTCGCAAGAAAACCAAGGATGGCAAGGGCTCCAAGGGCGTACTCGCCCGGATTGTCGAAACCGTTGAAGAAGCGCTTCAGGCCGCGCATCTCGATCACAAACATCTGGGCGCCATCGGCATCGGCATCCCCGGCTGGCTCGACCTTGATCGCGGCGTGGTCCTGTTGGCGCCGAACCTCGGCTTGCGCAATGTTCCCCTGAAAAGGGAACTGACGAAGGATTTCGGGTGTGCGGTCGTCATCGCCAACGACGTGGACGCGGGCACGTATGGTGAATACCGGTTTGGTGCTGGCCAGGGCGCGCGCTGCCTTCTCGGTGTGTTTCCCGGGACCGGCATTGGCGGCGGCATGGTCTATGAGGGGAAACTCTTTCGCGGAAGCATTGGGTCGTGTCTGGAAATTGGCCATATCCACATGCAGCCCAAGGGTCGATTGTGCGGCTGCGGTCGCCGCGGCTGCCTGGAAACGGTCGCCAGCCGCCTCGCGATCGCCGCCGAAGCCGGTGCGGCCGCCTATCGCGGCGAAGCCCCGCATCTGCTCGAACTTGCCGGGACCGACGTCGCCGGGATCCGCAGTGGCGCACTGGCGTCGGCCATCCGGGCTGGCGATCACGTCATTGAAGAAATCGTTACCCATTCGGCAAGGGACCTCGGGATCGCCATCGGCAGCGTCGTGAATCTTCTTGCTCCCGATATGGTTGTCCTTGGTGGCGGATTGGTGGAAGCCATGCCGGGTCTCTACGTCCAACAGGTGCGGGCGTCGATCAAAAAGCAGGCATTGCGTCCGTACACAAAATCGTTGAAAGTGGTCGTGGCGAAACTCGGTGACGACGCCGTGGTGATGGGCGCCGCGGCCCTCGCCGCCGAACACGTCCGTAACCGGGAATGAACTTTATCATGTCGGATGCGACAACCAAGATACAGGCGCCCGAGGTAACTTCGCGTGTTACCGCCGGCGCGCGACCCGTCGCGGTGATCGATATCGGGGCCAGCGCCATTCGGTTGCGGATCGCCGAGATTGGACCCACCGGCGAGGTCCGCAACCTTGACTCTCTCCAGCAAGCGCTGCGTTTGGGCAAGGACACATTCAGTACCGGACGCATTCAAGCCTCGACGATTGAGGATTGCATCAAAGTCTTACTGGGCTTTCGCCGGGTGATGACGGAGTACGGGATTACGCGCGACGATCAGATTCGCGCGGTCGCCACCAGTGCCGTGCGGGAAGCGGAAAACCGTTATGCGTTCGTCGATCGCGTGTACATGTTGACGCAAATCAATGTCGAAGTCATCGAAGGCACGGAAGAGAATCGTCTCACCTACATCGCCGTCCAGGACGTGCTCAAGCAGGATGACCTGCTGAAGAATGCGGATGCGATCATTGTGGACGTCGGTGGAGGCAGCACGGAACTGGTGCTGGTACAAAAGGGCAGTGTCACGTTTGCCAACAGCTACCGGCTCGGCTCGTTGCGCATGCGCGAGTCCCTGGAAACGTTTCGCGCGCCGGCGGAGCGCGTCCGCACGATTCTGGACCAGCACATTCACCGTGTGGTCGACCAACTCTACCGCAACGTGCCCGTGGACAAGGTGAAGTACATGGTCGCGATCTCCGGCGACGCCCAATTTGCCGCCTCGATGCTCTCTCCCGAGTGGGCGGAATCACGGCTCAGCTCGGTCAGCATGAAGACCTTCGCCTCGCTCACGGAGCAACTGGTCCCCACTCCGGTGGACGATCTCGTACGAAAATACCGGATTCCGTATCAGGAGGCCGAGACGGTCGGGCCCGCGCTCCTGGCGTATTTACACCTGGCCGAGGTGTTCCACGTGAAGCAAATCCTCGTTCCCAAAACGAGCTTGCGTGAGGGACTGCTGAAGGAGATCGCCGCCGGGGGCACCTGGACCGAAGGGTTCTCCGAGCAGGCCATTCAGTCCGCGCTCGCCCTCGGCGAGAAATACTCCTTCGATGAAAAACATTCCAAACAGGTTGCGGAACTGAGCGTCCGCTTGTTTCGCGAATTGCAGACCGAACATCGTCTCGACAAACGCTTCGAGTTATTGCTCAAGATTGCCGCGCTGTTGCACGAGGTGGGAATGTTTATCGGCGATCGGAGCCATCACAAGCATTCGATGTACATCATCATGAACAGCGAGTTGTTCGGGTTGACGCGAAAAGATATTTCCCTCATCGCCCTCGTCGCCCGCTACCATCGCCGCGCCACGCCGCGTCCCTATCACGAGGAGTATACATCCCTGGATCGCGACAGCCGCATTGCGGTGGCCAAGATGGCCGCCATCTTGCGCGTGGCCGACGCCCTCGACCGCGATCATATGCAACAGGCGCGGGCCATGACGTTCACCCGCGAGCCGGGCCAGTTCGTCATATCCATCCGGGACGCCGCCGATCTGACGCTGGAGAGATTCGCCCTCAAGGAAAAGGGCAATCTGTTTGAGGAAGTCTTTGGAATGAAAGCCGTCGTCCGCAACGCGGAGTCCACGCAGGGGTTGGTGTCCGATGGATAAGACCCGCGATTTGTTTCTGAACCGCGAGCTCAGTTGGTTGGAGTTCAACCACCGCGTGCTCGAGGAAGCGACCGATCCATCGGTGCCGCTGCTGGAGCGTGTGAAGTTTCTCGCCATTACGAGTTCGAATCTCGACGAGTTTTTTATGGTGCGGGTCGGGGGTCTGCAGCAGTTGCTCAACGAAGGCAAGAGGGTGTTCGATCCCGCGGGCATGACGACCCGCCAACAACTGGTGGAGATCAGCCGGCGCACGCGCGCCTTCGTGTCCGAGCAATACACCTGTTTCTTGCAGGAGATCGAGCCGGGGCTGGCGAAGGCCGGGATTCGCCGGTTGAAGGCGGAACAGATTGGACCTGAGTACGTGGAGCATTTGGAACGGTTGTTCGACCGCGAAATTTATCCCATTATTACGCCACGCGCCGTCGAATCTCCCACGGATTTCGCCTCCCTGACCGGCCTGGGTCTCGATCTTCTGGTGCGGCTGAAGCCGCTCACCACCGGCTCGCGCAAACCACGCTTCGCCGTCGTCACGCTGCCGAAACGTCTCAGCCGGTTTATCACCGTGCCCGTGCAGCAAGACGGGTACGATTACACACTTGTGGAAGATGTCGTGGACCTGTTCAAGGAGACCCTGTTCCCCGGCGAATCCGTCGTCGAGTGCACGCCGTTTCGCCTGACGCGCAATGCCGACCTGATTGTTCGGGAAGATCTCGCCGGCGATCTCCTGGTCCAAATGCGCGAGGTCATCGACGCCCGCAAGCGCAGCGGCTGTGTCCGGTTGGAAGTTGGAGAAACCATCTCCACCGGTTCGCTATCGTTTCTGAAGCACGCGCTCGAGGTCGACGATGATCAAATCTATACCATCCCCGGCCCGCTCGATCTCGCGGCCTACCGTGAGATTCCCGGCCGGGCCGGCCACGAGAACCTGAATTACGAACCGTGGCCGCCGCAGGCTTCGCCCTGTGTTGCCCCCGGCGAATCGATGTTCGAGGCCATCAGTCGCCGCGACATTCTGCTCCACCACCCCTATGAAAGTTTCGAGCCGGTCGTCCGCCTGGTGGAACAAGCGGCTGACGACCCCGATGTGCTGGCCATCAAACAGATTTTGTATCGCACCAGCGGCAACAGCCCGATCGTGGCCGCCTTGGCGCGCGCCGCCAACAAGGGCAAACACGTCACGGTCATCGTCGAGCTGAAAGCCCGGTTCGATGAGGCACGAAACATCGATTGGGCGCAAGCGCTCGAGTTGTCGGGGGTGCAGATCATTTACGGGCTGCGGGGGCTGAAGGTGCACGCGAAAGTTTGCATCATTGTTCGCCGCGAAGCCACGGGAATTCGTCGGTACGTCCATTTCGGTACCGGCAACTACAACGAAGTCACGGCGCGGCTGTACAGTGACGTGAGCCTGATGACCTGCAACGAGGATTTCGGGGCCGATGCGACGCAGTTTTTCAACACGATTACCGCGTACTCGCAACCCATCAAGTACCGGCGGATTGAAGCCGCACCGCTGGGGTTGCGCGCCCGGTTGTTGGCGCTGATCGAGAGCGAGGCGCAACGTTGCAAGCAGGGCCAGACGGGACACATCATGGCCAAGCTCAACTCGCTGGTGGACGCTGATGTCATCCAGGCGCTGTACACGGTATCGCAGCAGGGAGTGAAGGTCCAACTCAACGTACGGGGAATCTGCTGCTCCGCTGGTGTTCCCCGTCTGAGCAAGAACATCGAGGTCGTCAGCATCGTCGACCGTTTCTCGAACACAGTCGCATCCTGTACTTTCATCATGGTGGAGCGCCACTCGTGTTTATGTCCAGCGCGGACTGGATGCCGCGCAATTTGGATCGGCGGGTCGAGTTGCTCGTGCCGGTCCAGGACCCCGCGTGCCAGGCGCGGCTCATTTCCATCCTGAATACCACGTTTCAGGACAACGCGAAATCGCGAAGGCTGTTGCCCGACGGGCGTTACGAACGGTTGCAGCCGCCGGACGCGACGAAGCCGCTGCGCTCGCAGCAGGTTTTCTTCGATCAGGCGCGCGATGCCGCCAAGCAAGCGCAGAAAGACCGTTACCAAACGTTCGTACCGCAATGGCCGGCGTCGCGGCCGACTACCAGTTGATATGAATTGACATGCCACTTCCCCTGCGCCGAACCGGTCGATTGGGCATCGACGAAGTGTGCGCGGCCTACGATAACGAGGACGTGCACAGTGAGCACGTGACGGCGCTCGCGCTGCGGTTGTTCGACCACACCCGCGCGGCGCTCGACCTGCCCGCCGGCGGACGGCGATTGCTGGAAGCCGCCGCCCGGCTGCACGACGTTGGCTACAGCGTCGATCCTGTGCATCATCTCCTGGCCAGCGCGGAGATCGTTGCAAAGGAAGGGATCAAGGGGTTCAGCCGGTCGGAGTGTGAACAAATCATGCAGATCATGGTTCGCCACTCCGGGCAAAGTCAGTACCAGCGGCGTTCCGCCCCGCGTGCTGCAACTGGCGGCGTTCTTGCGAATCGCTGACGGATTGGATTATAGCCACGCGCAAACGGCCAGGATCGCAAGCATCCGCCGCGGGCCGCGAACCATACGCGTCATGGTGCGCAGCGACGCCTTCCCACAGTGTCTTGCGCGGGCGGATCGCAAAGCCGATCTCTGGCGCGACGTGTTCCCCTACGACATCCAATTCGAGGCCGCCCCAAGCACGAAGGGCGATCACAATCCATTGATCCGCAGGGACACGCATGTGATCGAGGCCGCACGCCGATTATTATCGATCCAGTTCAAGACGATTCTTGCCGATCTGGATGCGGCGGTTGCGGGGGAAACGAGCCAACCGCTGCACGACATCCGGGTTGCCCTGCGCCGGATGGGCATCCTCCTCCGGGCGTTTCGCAAACAACTGCCCGATGGACCGCGACAGGAAATCGTGAGAATGTTGCTGGAAATTCTCGCAGAACTTGGCCCCGTGCGTGACTTCGATGAATGGGTGAACCTGCTGGAATCCAGTCCGGTTCGCGCGGCGGTCGCGCGAAGCCGGCTGTTTCTCACGTACCTGCGGCATCACCAGCAGCGACGCCAACTAACCTACGCCACGGTGCGCCGCTGTTTCCGCGGCCCGCACTTTGCCAGCCAGCGGCTCAAGATCAATCGGCTGTTGCGCGTCGAACTGCCGCGTCTGATCAAGACGGAGCCGCCCGGCTCGCTGCCAAAACTCGCCGCGAAGCAATTGGACAAGGCAATGCGTCGGGTTGTCAAGAACGAGCGTCTGCGCCATTCGCGTTCGCCGCGAAAACTGCACAAACTGAGAATCGCCCTCCGCGAAGCGCGTTACCTTGCCGAGTTCTTTGGGCCGGTGCTCGGGCCGGATACAGTCAAGCTGGCGAAACGACTGCATGCCGTCGAGCGCGTGCTGGGACGGATCCACGACATCGATTTGGGGATGGAACATTTGACGCGGGAAGGTCCGCTTCCCCCGCGGGCGATTGCGGTTTATCTCCAGCGGCAACGCGAACGGAATCTGGCGGCACTGGCCAAAGAGTGGCGGCGGTTTGCGGCGACGGGGAAGCGTTAGCCGCGAATAAACACGAATTCTCGCGAATGCTTTTTCTATGATATATCGGAAGCCGGTTGCAGCGCCGAAACGCGACGCGACGCGAACGAAGACTCCGCGAATGGCGAAGGGCAGAACATTCGCGAACTCCAGCGGGAAATGACAGACTTAAAAATCACCAACAAAGCGAAAGACATGTTTATCGAACGACTCCAAGAGGAGCGCGAAGATTTCGTCGAAAAGCTGATGATTTCCAGTCACCGCGTAGGCGAACTCGAAACGAAACTCCTGCAATTGCAGGCACCTCAAGACCGAGGGGAAAGTGATGTGCTATCATCGGGGACGCAATAGGCGGAGTACGCGGCTAACCGAAATGCGGTTCGTACGCAGTCGGGGGCGAGTTTCGCTGACGGGCGGCCATACTGGTCGTGTGCGGCTTTCCTCGTGAGGATCGCCTGTTGAAATGTCTTGCAGTCCTGATCCCACAGGCGTATAAGCCAAATATCACCCCGTTTCTGGGGCCGCTTCCCGACCCCAACGCGTCCCGTCTGCGCGAACTGATTCTGGAACGACTGCGAGCGTTTGAGGTAACAGGTAAGTTCAAGTTAAGAGAGTCAACCCGTGAAAACCTCTGCATTGATTGCTGTCGCCGCTCTCGCAAGCGCTTCCTCCGTTCAAGCTCAATTCACTGAGGTTGATATTAGCTCCCAAGTCAACGCTAACATGCAACAGTTCACGGACGGAAACAATTACCAACTGGGTGGAACGCAGCTTAGCGTTGCGGGGGTTCCATTCGGATTGGCGGAACTGAACAATAATCCGACAACGACGGGTGTCGTCCAGTCTCCGTATGCCAGCGGCGGCATTGCAATTAACGGGGCCAGCGGCACGTTTGACTTTACATTTTCGGTGCCTGCTGGAACGCAGGCCACAGTCCTTTATTGCCTGGTGAATTCGTGCTGGGGCGAATGTGGAACGAACGAAGGTAGCATCGTTGTGACGGGGACTGGCGGAGAAACCGCGACTTTGAACCTTACCGAAGGCTATAACATCCGTGACTGCAACAACGATGGCTACTGCAATACCTTGTCCGATCCGACAGTTGTGTCCACCTATTTCTTAAACGGAGCGCCGACCACCTCGGGGTATATGCAATCACGGCTGGATCGCCAACAGTTAATTCTTCCTGCAACATTCTCTGGCGACACAATTGCCTCACTTTCAATCCAAGGTTTCGCACAAGGTGAACCAAACGGGTCCGCATTCCTCGCTGGATTGACGCTCGGCAATGCCCCACCAGCTGGTTTAAGTATTACCAGCGTAAATGTCGGGCCGGCGAGCGGCGGCAATCTTACGATGTCAATCCAGGGAACCGGTTTGGCAACTACGTCTCGTATACTACGAATTCACCGTTCCTGCGAATTACGGATGTGACCCAGGGTTGGAGTGCCGGCTTTCCGGGTTACCCGGTGAACGTCAGCGTTGCGACCTGGAACGATACAAGCATTGTGATCACCGGCTTCGGCTTAAACTTGCTCACCCCTCACTTCAACGCCGGCGACCAACTCGAGGTCATCGTCGAAAACCCGCAGACCCAAACCGGTTTTGTGACAAAGACCGTGACCTTGAATCAAGCGTTTTTATTGATTGAGATTCAACCGCCGCAGACGAATTACTTGTTTGGGTCTTCCCAATTACCCATGTTTCTCAATATGAATGAGGTCGTAAGTCTGCAAAATGCGATTGAAAACCTGTTACAACAGGGAGGCTTATTGGGGTCTGGTCCGATTGCGATGTACGTCACCTTGGATCAGAATCTTGAGTCGAGTTTTGATCAATTGGTCGGAGATGCGGTGGTGGGGGCACTGCCATCGCCAGCAGGCGATATAGATTTGGCGGTAATAGGCTTTACTGGCGGTAGTAACGGCGGGGCTTGTTGCGGTGCTATTGGAGCTTTCGACGCGGCTCTTGATTTTGCAACAGTCGACCCTGATCTGACACTCCCTGCGGACGATACCGAATTGCTGCTACAAGAAATACAAACCGCAATTTATGTCTACGATTCGGATGTCGAAGCACAACTGCTGAACAACGGAAGCGCGTGGTATATCAACAATGCTTTGCAGTGTGAACCTGCTGGCTTTTGTATGTTCGCTGTAAATTGCGGCGACACGGTAAGGATTGTTGTCCCCCTATCATCAGTTCCGATTGCCGGTGTTGATCTTGCAAATGTATTAGGCAACTTACGTTACGGCGAGACGGCAAACCAAAACTGCACTGCGTTCGGTACGTTGGGATCTTTGCAGCAATGCAATGACCAGGTTCTTTTCGGTCCGATAGCCGAATACTCCTTTTGCGGCGGAGGAGATGGTACCTATTTGCCACATTATACTGCTGAGGTTAGGGACCTGTTGTGGAATCAGGTTTCAAGCGTCACAGTGCCTACCAATGCCGCATCGCTCTTCACGATAACCACTACTTCAGTTCCCTCCGCTGGCGGCAGCACTAGCGGCGGTGGCTGTGCGGATGCTGGGGCGAGCGTGACGGTGAGTGCTTCGCCCAGCCCTTGTTATTCGTTTGTAAACTGGACGATGAACGGGACAGTCGCAAGCACATCGCCGAATTACACATTCACAGCAGTGGGCGCTCAAACGCTGGCGGCTAATTTTGCCCCCGTCACATGCACGATTACAACAAGCAATTCACCAGCCATCGGTGGCACATCGACTGGCGGTGGCAGTTTCTATTGCGGGTCGAACGCCGTGGTAGTGGCGACTGCCAACACAAGCAACGGATATACGTTTGCGGACTGGACAACGAATGGGCTCGCAGCCAGCACGAATTCCAGTTTCGCCTTTACGGTAACGACCAACTGCACGGTCGTGGCCAATTTCAACCCTCCCGGCCAATCGACTATTGCAACAATTGCGTCGCCGGCTTTCGCCGGCTCGGTGACCGGCGGTGGAGTGTGCACGAACAGTTTCCCCGCGACGGTCACAGCCACAGCCACGAACGGGTGCTATGCCTTTACGAATTGGACGGAGAATGCGACGGTCCTGAGCACATCGAATTCTTACACGATCACCGTGACAACCAATCACATATTCGTCGCCAACTTCACACGGATTCTCTATAGCATAGTAACGAGTTCGTCTACATCAGCGGACGGCGCGACGACCGGTGGTGGCGTGTATCCTTGTGGGACGAATGTGACTGTCTGCGCAACACCGAATCCGTGCTATACCTTTGTGAATTGGACAGCAAACGGCTCCGTTGTGTGGACTCTGCCCTGCTACACGTTTACCTCGGCCAAATCTGAAACTTTGACCGCCAACTTCACGCCGACAACGTATAGCATCAACACGAGCATTTCGCCTGTAGGTGGTGGTTCCATCAGCGGCGGTGGGACGGTAGGGTGTGATTCCAATGTGACAATGTGCGCGACGCCCAACGACTGCTACAACTTCGTGAACTGGTCCGACCAGAACAGCAACGTGCTCAGCACCTCGGCCTGCTACAGCTTCATTGTGCCTTCCAACGAGACGTTGGTGGCCAATTTCGCGCCGGTCTTATCTTACACGATCACCGCCACCAATTTGGTTGCTGCGGCCGGGTCTGTCAGTGGCGGCGGGATCACGACATGTGGCTCGAACGTGACCGTGTGCGCGACGCCCAACGCCTGCTTCAACTTCGTGAATTGGATGGACCAGAACAGCAATGTGCTCAGCACATCAGAGTGCTACAGCTTCACGGCGGCGCGCAACGAGACCCTAGTAGCCAATTTCGCGGCGGTGATTTCTGGCACCCGGGTCAACGGCAGTCTGACGAACTTCTGGTCATTCACCAACGGCAAGGATGGCGCCAATCCGTATGCCGCACTGGTGCAAGGTAGTGACGGCAATTTTTACGGCACGACCTACGATGGCGGCGCGCGCGGCAACGGCACGGTATTTCGGATCAGCCCCGGCGGCAGCCTGAGTAACCTCTGGTCGTTCACCGGCGGCATCGATGGCGCCTATCCCGGGGCCGGGCTCGCCCAAGGCAGCGACGGCAACTTCTATGGGACGACCTCCGGGTCGGGGTCGGGGCCCAGCGCCAATGGAACCGTATTTCGGATCAGTCCGGGCGGCAGTTTGACGAATCTTCACGTGTTTGGCGGCAGCGACGGGGCCAATCCGTATGGCGGGCTGGTGCAGGGCAGCGATGGCAATTTCTACGGGACGGACTACGACGGCGGGGCGCACGGCGAGGGCACCGTGTTTCGGATGAGTCCCAGCGGCAGCTATACGAGTCTGTACTCCTTTGGCAACTCGCCCACCGACGGGCAATCTCCCGTAGCCGGACTTGTGCAGGGCAGCGACGGCGATTTCTATGGGACGGACTACGACGGCGGCATGAACGGCTACGGAACTGTATTCCAGATCAGTCCCAGTGGCGTGCTCACGACACTTTGGACATTTGCCAACGGCGTGGATGGGGCCAATCCGTATGGCGGGCTGGTGCAGGGCAGCGATGGCAATTTCTACGGGACGACCTCCGGATCGGGGTCGGGGCCGAGTGGTAACGGCACGGTGTTTCGGATCACACCGAGCGGCAGCCTGACGACGCTTTGGTCGTTCCTCGGTTCCAGCGACGGAGGCCATCCACTGGCGGGGCTAGTACAGGGCAGCGACGGCAGTTTCTACGGGACGACCTCCGGGTCAGGGTCGGGGCCGAGCGCGTACGGTACGGTGTTTCGGATTGCGCCGTGCGGCAGCCTGACGACGCTTTGGTCGTTCACCAACGGTGTGGATGGGGCTTCTTCATACGCCGTCCCCGTGCAGGGCCTAGATGGGGATTTCTACGGCACGACGGTCGGGTCCGGGTCTGGACCGAGCCCCAACGGCACGGTGTTCCAACTCTCTGTACCCCTCAATCCTCCAGCGAATCAGATTTCTGCAATTCAGGCTGGGTATTCCAACGTCGTTCTTACCCTCCCCTCGGTGGCAGGCGAGACTTATCAGTTGCAGTTCAGTAGTTCGATGACCCCGACCAACTGGACGAACGTCAACGGTGCATCCACCACCCACAGCATCGGCGGCTTGCTGTCGTTGACCAATTTGGGAGGCGCGATGCAACCGCAGGGTTTCTATCGGTTTGCCATCACGCCGTGAGAGCTCAGATTCGAGGGCGTTGCCGCAAGATGAAACGGCAATGAAACCAAACCGAAGTTGCTTGTGGCGACCAGCCGCGTTCACAACTCGGTGAACCATCCCCGGCGCTCCTATTTGGGCTGGCTCTCGTCGATAGTCGGTTGGTAGGCAGCTTGGGTGCGCGGAGGCAACTCGTTTCAGGATTTAGCATGTGGTCGGGCCAAAATTCCCGGAAGAGGCCGTTTTGCTGCGATGGACAGGAATTCTGAGCTCTGGACACGCAAGCTTTCCTGCCGTGCAAAACCCAACAGGGGCTTAGATGAGTCTGGTGTGAATTCAACCGAGGAACGGTCCCGGAAAAATTTGCTGAATCCCTGTGTTTATCTTTAGATAAAGCACTTCCTGCGGTAGCGAAGGACAGGAAAATGAGGTCGTGAGATGCGAATTTGGCGGCGTGCAATACCCAACAGGGCTCCTCTCCCCCGGGGGGCGAGGAGAATTCGCGAAGACGGCAGAGGGGCGGGGAGAATTCACGAAAGCGGCGGAGGGATGGGGGACTGGGTGTTGGCGGTCTGCGGTCGACGCTGGCCGAATGCGCTGGGGAGGGCACCTAGGAGCGAGGGGGCCCAATACATTAAAATTACCAAACGAACCCAATTTTGTTCAAGCCGGCGTGGAAAATTTATTTTTGGAAAGCCAAAAACGAACCCAAGTTTGAGGGGGGTTAGACTGGCAAAATGGGCTATCTGAGGGCAAAACGAAGCCGAATTGAGGGACGTGGACGGCGCACAACAAGCGGTCGTGCGGAAGCCCGACCCTCCGAGCGGGGTGGCGGATTCCGCGTTTGTGCGCGTTTTCGACACGGAGTAGACTGACAGCATGAGCCCGCTGGAGAAGATCAATGATTGGCTGTGGGAATTGCCCGCGTCGTACAAGACCGGGATGCGGGTCCCTGGAAGGATTTACGCGTCGGAGAAGATGCTGGAGCACATCGTTGGGGACAACTGCCTCGAACAGGTTGCCAACGTGGCATTCCTGCCCGGCATCCAGAAATACTCGCTGGCCATGCCGGACATCCATTGGGGGTACGGTTTTCCCATCGGCGGCTGTTGCGCGACCGATCCGAACCAAGGCGGCGTGATTTCTCCCGGCGGGGTCGGTTACGACATCAATTGCGGGGTGCGACTCATGCGCACCAACCTCAAGCGCGAGGACGTGGCGCCGAAGATCCGTGACCTCGTCTACCAACTGTTTCGCGACATTCCGTGTGGGCTGGGTCGCGGGAGCGATCTGAAACTGTCCTATGGCGATGAGCGCAAGTGCGTCAACGAAGGGGCGCGCTGGGCCGTGGAACACGGCTTCGGCGAGGCCGATGACCTGGAGTTCATCGAAGAACATGGGAGATTGGAGGATGCCGAACCAACGAACATTACGGATCGCGCGCTGGAGCGCGGCAAAGGCCAGCTCGGGTCGCTCGGCAGTGGCAATCACTTTCTCGAAGTACAAATCGTAGATGAAATCTTTTACGAGAACGCCGCCGACGTGATGGGATTGTTTTTGGGCCAAGTCACCGTAATGATCCACTGCGGCTCGCGGGGATTTGGCTACCAGGTCTGTGACGATTATTTGAAAGTGCTGCGCGGCGCGCCCGCGAAGTATGGGATTCATCTGCCGGACCGTCAGCTTGTGAGCGCGCCGGTACGTTCCCCCGAAGGCAAGGAGTACCTGTCGTCGATGCGGTGCGCGGCGAATTATGCGTTCGCGAACCGGCAGGTGCTGATGACGAAGGCGGAGAAGGCGTTTTTGCACGCGCTGCGAATCTCGCCGCGCGAGCTGGGCATGGAGCTGGTGTACGACGTGCCTCACAACATCGCCAAGCTGGAGGAGCACATGGTTGACGGGTATGAGAAGACGGTATGCGTCCATCGCAAAGGCGCGACGCGCGCGTTCCCGCCCGGCCATCCGATGATTCCCGAGCGGTACAAGCCGATCGGGCAACCGGTGTTGGTGCCGGGCGACATGGGGCGATATTCGTTTGTGCTTGTGGGGACGGAGGGCGCGATGGAACAGACGTGGGGAACGGTGTGCCACGGCGCGGGACGAATGATGAGCCGCGCGCAGGCGAAGAGGGAGCACAGTTTTCAGGATTTGCAGCGGGAGCTAGACGAGCGCGGCGTCGTCATGATGGCCCAGGGACACGGGACGGCCCTGGAGGAAGCGCCATGGGTGTACAAGGACGTGGAGAACGTGGTGGACGTTTGTCACAACGCAGGCATCGCGCGGAAGGTGGCGCGGTTGCGGCCGATTGGAGTGGTGAAAGGATGATGGTGTGATGAATGTGAAGGAACTGGTGTGTGTGTCGTCTGCATTGAGGTCGATGCAGACTCATTTTTGATACGTTAGGCGCAGGCATGAAAACAGACTGGCAAGATGCGACCAACAGTGGCAACACGGAGCAGGTTCGTGTTCTCCTCGATGCTGGTGCTGACATCAACGCTCTTGATCGTCATGGCCAGACGGCTCTTATGAACGCCGCTCACAAAGGCCACACGGAGGTTGTTCGCCTACTAGCAGAGCGCGGCGCAGACCTCAATCACACGGCGAAGTTTGGCCTGTCCGCTCTAATGCTGGCCGTGATTGCCGACCGCCCCGACGTTGTTCGCGTGTTAGTAGATGCGGGTGCAGACACCACACACCGGGGCAATTCGACCCCTGCTTCCTTCTACAACAAGACCGCACTGGGACTTGCGGAACAGATGAACCGCTTCCACTGTGCTGAAATACTTCGAACAAAGGCAAACTAAATTCGAACTGAAACACTACCTTGAGGTCGATTGAATTGACAAGGCAAGCGTCGCCTGCCTAGTCTGGAGGATTATGTTGACGGACAGAATTGCGGCGGACATGAAGGACGCGATGCGCGCCAAGGATGCCCTGCGCCTCTCGACGTTGCGCATGCTCAAATCGGCGATTGAGTATTACAAGATCGAGAAGAAGCAGGAGAAACTGACGGATGCCGATGTGACGGGGGTCATCAAGAAGCAAATCAAACAGCGGCAGGACTCGATTGAGGGGTTTGAGAAGGGCGGACGGACGGACCTGGTCGAGAAAGAGAAGGCGGAGCTGGCGGTGTTGAAGTCCTACCTGCCCGAAGAACTTTCCCAGGCACAAGTGGAAGAAGCGGTCAAAGCCACGATCACGGAACTGGGAGCGACAACCAAGACGGACATGGGCAAGGTCATGAAAGCCGTGCAAGCGAAGGTTGCCGGTCGCGCCGACAATCGGCTTGTGAGCCAACTGGTTGCCGCCAATCTCACCTAGTGTCCGCGCACCACGCGCATGAACGAGCGCTCCGAGTCCGATAGAATCTGGTTGGACGTACTCATCGTTCTCATCCTGACGGTCGCGGCGCACGTTCACGGATTGCGGGGCCAATTCGTGGAATGGGACGACACCTCGCACATTACGCGGAATCTCGCCATTCGTTCCCTGAGTTTTCAAAACTTGCGGGTGATGTTCACGCAGCCGACGGCCAAGTTGTACTGTCCGCTGACGTGGCTGTCCTTCGCCATCGATTATCAAATCTGGGGCCACGATCCTTTTGGCTATCACCTCACGAACCTGCTGCTACACATCGCCAACACCCTGCTGGTGTTACTCCTTGTATGGAAAGTCTTGCGTGGCCGATACGCATACGCACTAACGACGGCGCTCCTGACCGCGGTGATGTTCGGGGTCCACCCGTTGCATGTCGAGTCGGTCGCGTGGGCCACCGAACGCAAGGACGTGCTGTTTGTTTTCTTCTATCTTCTTGGTCTGCTCAGCTACTTCCGCTGGTTGGACAGCCGCAAGCTCGCCGACTACGGAATTTGTTTCGGGTGTTTCGTCGCATCCGTATTATCAAAGTCCACAGCGGTCACATTCCCGGTCGTGCTGCTGCTCATCGACCTCTTCGTCGCCAAGCGCAAGGCCTGGGGAGAAAAAGTCCCGTTCTTCGCTGTGAGCCTGATCATCGCCGGAATTACATTCGTGTGCCAGGCCGGCGGTCTGGGCGAGACGGTCGCAACCCCGGAAATCATTCCACTGTGGGCGCGGGCCGGGCTGGTTGGATACTGCTCCCTCTTTTACGTTCGAAAGTTCTTCTGGCCGGTCCATCTCTCGGCAGTCTACCCGTCATTCGACGAGATGCACTGGAACATTCTCCTGTGTATCGAATATATGGTGGCGTTCGCTCTCGTAACGGCGTTGGTGTTTGCGGCGCGGCGCCGCTGGCCCGCGCTCTGGCCTTCCTGGTTGTTCTATATTATAGCGCTCTCGCCCACCATCGGACTGGTTCCTGTTGGCATCCATGTGGTTGCCGACCGGTACTCCCATCTCGCGATCCTCGGACTGATGCTGCCCGTGAGCATGGTCATTGCCCAGGCGGCGCGGGCGGCGCGCGGCGCCGGCGCCGGATCGTGTTGGGTGGAGCGATTGCCGCCGTTTTCATCGCTCTCACCCTGGCGGCTGAGCGACGAACCGAGATTTGGTCCAATTCTGAGACGCTGTTCCTCGATGCGCTGCAAGAGAATCCCGATTGCCTGCCCGCCCATATCAACCTCACCGTCTGGTATACGAGCCTCAAGGAATTCGACCAGGCGATCCAACATGGTCAGCGGGCTGTTGAGATTGCGCCCGACGGCATTCCCGGTCGCAAGAATCTTGCCTATGCGTACATCAATCAGGGCAAACAGCGCGAAGCCATCCGCGTGCTGCGTCCTCTGGCACAGCACAACGTCGAAGACCCCGATGTTTGGAGGGCCCTCGCGGATTGCTTTGAAGCGCTCGGGGATACGAACAACGCCGCGTTGGCGCGGAAGAGTGAACGCAGTCTCGAAGGAAAATTCTGACGGACCGCGCTATTTCTTGGTGACGAACTCGAAGTCGACAACGGCCGTGTGGTTGCCGTTGAGTTTCACTTCTTTCGTCAATACGCCGAGGACCTCATGCCACGCGTAGATCTTCTGTGTGCCGGAAGGCACGTTGTGAAGCACAAAACGGCCATTCTCGTCCGTCAGTGCGGCCCACGCATGCGGCAGCACCGCGATATACGCATTCATCCACTCATGCCCGTTGGCGGATACCACCTGCAAGAGCGTCGGTTCGCGAAAATTGGCCAGTTGATAGATCTTCTCGTCACCGGCATAGGGTGTCGCCGCCTTGAGCAATGTCCGCGGCCCGTTGGTCCCACTCATCGCGTCGATGCGAACCACGTGAAGCACGGGGTCGCTATTTCTGAGAATTAGTGGGGTGCCACTCCGTGCGATCTGGATCCTCGGCACAAATTCGCAATTGCGCTGGTCAAGGACAGCGGCGTCATTCGTGTCGCTGGTGATATTGCTTGGTGCGTAACCTCCCAGATAGATAATCACGTCGCGCACGGACTGGTTTGTGCCCAGGACAAGCGATTTCGTCTGGCGCGCCTCTGTCCCGCAGGCATCGAAGTCCACTTCCGGCTGGACGGTCAGGATGTTCGGGGCCGGGCCGAGCAAGCGAACAGTTCCCGAAACTACCCCTTCGCCACTGTCTCCGTCTGCAATTACCGGGGCAAATATCACGAGCACCATCAACGCCAGCGATAAGATCAACTTAGGCGGGTGCATACCAGTGATAGAGCATGAAATACACGATCACGCCGGTCACCGACACGTAAAACCAGATCGGCAACGTCCAACGCGCGATCGACCGGTGCTGATCGAAACGCTCACGTAGCGCGCGGGACAAAGTCACGGGCACCAGATAGAGAGCCACGACGATCGCGAGTACGGTGTGGGTCAGCAGGATGATGAAGTACACGGGCGTTGCCAGTCCGTGTCCCGCGAAATGCTTGTGTCCCGCGTGCCAGTGATACGTGAGATACGAAATGAGGAACAGTGCCGAGACCACTACCGCGACCATCATACAAGTCCGATGCGCGGCCACCCGTTTCCGACGGATGCATCCATAGCCCAGCGCCAGAAAGACAGCACTCGTCGCGTTCAGCGTGGCATTCACTGCGGGCAATTCCGACACACTGATCATGATCGCTCCGCCAACACCTGTCGCGCGTCACGAACAAGCTTCTGCATCTCGCCTTCGTCCGTACTGTCGTAATACCCGCGAATCGCCCCATGACGGTCCACCAACACCAGCTTCGTACTGTGGAGAATGGGCATTTCTTTGGCGGGATCACCCTCCTGCGCCGCCAGTCGAAACCCATCAATCGACAAATGATAGACCTGCTTCTTGTCGCCGGTCAGAAAGGACCAGTGACTTCGATCCGCGCCAAACGAGCGGGCGTACTCGGTGAGCACCTTGGGCGTGTCCCAATCCGGATCGACCGAGAAACTTACGAGTCGCAAATCGTCACGCGCTGGCAGCTCTCCTTGCAGTCGCACCTCATGATGCATCAGCAGCGGACACGCTTCGGCGCAGCGGGTAAACAGAAAGCTGGCAATCCAGACTTTGCCGATCAAATCGCCGCGACGTACTGTGGCGCCACTGGATTCCGTCAACGAGAACTTACGGCACCCGGCCCATGACCGGGACTTCCATCGCGGAAGCCGGTGTCGGTGCCCCGGATGACAATCAGAAGTATTGACCCCACAACGGTGGCGAATGTGCCAACCACCCCGATGTTCAAAATGGTTTTTACTTTCATTGCAAATCCCCCCGTGTCGTCCGTTGCGCCGCCCAGAGCGACAACACAAACATCCCCGCGGCAAAAGCTACGGTTACGGCCAGTGCGAACACCGCATCGGGGTGCGGCAGTTCCCAGTACAGCCCTTCCCGCAACGCTGTGACTCCGTAGGTCAACGGATTGATCTTCATCAACCAACCCAGGAAAACTTGCGCGCCTGCGGCAGGAAACGCCACGGATAGTAGCCACAATGGGATCAAAAACAAGTTCATGATCGCATGGAAACCCTGAGTGGAACTCATCTGCCAGGCGATGACAAATCCCAATCCAGTCAGCGCAAACGAAACAAGGAACATCACAACCGCCAACCAGATCGACGACTCCACCGTCAAATGCAGGCCCAGCAGCGGCGCCAATGCCAGAAATACCAGCCCCTGCACAAACGCCAGCGTCGTGCCTCCAAGTATCTTGCCCAATACAATGGCAAATCGTCCCACGGGCGCGACCAGCGCCGCCTGCAAAAAACCCTCGCGGCGGTCTTCAATGACCGAGAT
Organism: uncultured Verrucomicrobiae bacterium; assembly: GCA_963766065.1. Lineage (GTDB taxonomy): Bacteria > Verrucomicrobiota > Verrucomicrobiia > Palsa-1439 > Palsa-1439 > Palsa-1439. The sequence goes on along the minus strand of CAVYAC010000025.1, from coordinate 7,395 downwards.
GGTCGAGAAAATCGCCGTGAACAACAAGATCATCACCAGCGTGCCCGCGAAAAAATACTCCAAATACCCATGTCCCTCGGGCGCGCCCGGGGTATTAAACGAATTCCCAAGCCCAAAGCCGAGCAGCAGCCAGAAACAAACAGGCGTCAACATTGCCCCGACCACTCGATCTCGCTGACGAAAGAAGCGCACCATCTCGCGCCACCAGAGCGTGAACGCAGGGAGTGCGAAATAATTGGCCTGGGACTCGTTCACGCGTCATCTCCTTCAAACCGATGTCCGGTCAAGCGGATAAAGACATCTTCCAAGGACGGCTTGTGAATACTGACAGCATCGATTTGCCCCGGGAACGCCTCGACAAGGTCCGTAATGAACTTGTGGCCATTGGCCCGCTCCACACGCACACTTCCATCCAGGACGTGCGCCTCGACTCCGAACCGTTTGGCAATCTGTTCCGCCAGGGGTTGTGGCTGTGCCGTTTCGACCGAGATCACGTCGCCACCGATTTTTTCCTTCAGCTGCCGTGGGGTATCGAGGGCGACGAGCCGGCCCCGGTCCAGAATAGCGAGACGGTCGCAGCGATCCGCCTCCTCCATCAAGTGCGTCGTCAACAAAATCGTCATGCCATCTTTATCGCGCAACTGCTCGAGGTAATCGGATAATTCGCGCCGGACGCGCGGATCGAGGCCCGTGCTTGGCTCGTCGAGCAAGAGCACCTGCGGTTTGTGCAACAAGCCCTTGGCCAATTCGACCCGCCGCCGTTGTCCGCCGGAGAGCGTTTCCACCAGATCCGCCTTGCGGTCGGCCATTCCGAAGCGCGAAAGCATTTCATCAATCCGTGATTGCAAATCTCGTCCCCGAAGATTGTAGAGATGGCCCTGATGACGCAGGTTTTCCAGCACGGTCAGTTTACGGTCGAGGCTCGGCGACTGGAAGACCACACCAATGCGCCGGCGAATTTCACCCTGATGGCGCGCCACGTCGATGCCGAACAAACGTACATTTCCCTCACGAGGGGTGACCAACGTGCTCAAGATGCGAAACAGCGTGGTCTTGCCGCCGCCGTTGGGGCCGAGCAGCCCGAAGATCTCACGAGCGGGAACTTCAAAGCTGACGTTATCCAGTGCCGTGCGTTCGCCGTAACGGTGTGTCAGTGCTTCGACCACAAGAAGGGAGTCGCTCATCTCGATCAACTCCTAAAAGCCGGCGTCAACGATGATGAGGAGCAATAGCAAGGGAAGGTACACGACCGATGCCTTCAGCAGGCGGCGCGCGTCAACAAAGGATTTCGAGCGCGTGAACAGCGCGCCGACCACCAACAGCGCCACGCCCATCACGAGCGCGCCAATGCAATACACCTTGCCCGTCATACCGATGATCGTGGGCAGGACCGAGACACCGATCAGCAGCACCGCAAACAGGATGGTCTGCCGAAACGTGCTCGCGCCACTCGGGTCAACCACGGGCAGCATCTTGAATCCGGCGTTCCGATAGTCGTCCCGGAACATCCACGCAATGGCGTAAAAATGCGGATGTTGCCACGCGAAGAGAATAAGAAACAGCACCCACGCGCCCGGATCGAGCCGCCCGTGAGCCGCCGCCCAGCCGCACATCGGCGGAATCGCGCCGGGGATGGCACCGAACGTTGTGTTCAGCCACGTAAGGCGCTTCATCGGCGTGTATACCAGCACATAGAGAAACGACGCGAGCAACACGAGAAAGGCCGTCAGTAGATTGACCGCCCAAATCAAGGCGACCAGCCCGATCAACACCAGACTGATCCCGTAGGCGAGCGCGTTGGAGGGCTGAATGGTTCCCGCCGGCAGGGCGCGATGACGCGTGCGCTCCATTTTGCCGTCCGCGTCGCGTTCCAGGTAATTGTTCAGCGCCGCCGAGCCGCCGGTGGCGCAGCCGACTCCGAGCAGCGTGACCAGGAGTGTCGGCAGCGGGTGGATCCCCTTCGCGGCAAGAAAAAAGCCGATGGTTGTTGTGACCAGTACCATCGACAGGATGCGGGGCTTCGCCAATTCAACATACGAGCGCAGATTCTTCACGAAGGGACTCCCTGGGGCAACGGCAATGATGGTTCTTCCCCGCCAGCCGCGAGGAATCGAAAGGCTTTGAGAGTCATCACCAAACTGGTGGCCAGCACCAGCGCGCCAAGTGCCAGATGCACGGTCGGCACCAGCACCTGGACCGTCGATAACTGATCCACGGCGTTCTTCGGCACGTGCACCATCAACGTGATCAAACCCAGCGTGATCTGCACGGTTACCATTCCCAGCAACACAACCGCGAGGCGCAAAAATCCAGGGGGTTTCGCCGTGAACAACACGACGCACAGGGTTGACATGACGCACCCAAAAACCGCAACGGCACCGAGCATGTGTGCGAAGACACCCCATTCGCGATGACGAATCGCCGCGCCGAGGATGATCTGAACATAGACCGCGATGGTCGAAGCAAGGGCGAGCCGCTGCGCCAGCCGAACGTCAGAACCACCGGGGGGATGTGTTGGCTGCCGCCACGTTTCCGATGTGACCAACGCCAGGGCCACCGTAACACAGAAGAATGCTTCCGCGAGACAGGCATGCGCAATCGAGACCACCGGGGGCAGCATAAGCTTAACCGTCAGGCCACCCAAAATCCCCTGCGCGATGACCGCGGCAACGGCGGTTATCCCGAGACGTCGCACCCACCGCCGCGGCTCCACGCGGACCAACCACAATGCCAGCACGACGGTGAGCATGCCTACCACGCTCGCGATGAGACGATGCCCGTGCTCGTAAAAGATGTTACCCACCCACTTCGACGCCGGGAACGAAAACATGAACTGGCCGTAGGTTGTCGGCCAATCCGGCACGGACAAACCGGCCCGGTGACTGGTCACGCTCGCCCCCGCGACGAGCAACAGAAACGTCGCCGATGCCAGGAAGCAGGCAAATCGATGCAACCATGGTTGGGGGTTTACGGTCATTTCGTTCGTCCGGGATTTGTCGGGCGCGCGACTAGTCCCCGAGCGAGTCCTCCTGATCCTGGAGCCAGGCCTTGTACTGTTCTTCCGTGTCGATATTCAGATAGCCCTTCATGCGGTAATGACCGAGGCCGCAAAGCTGCGCGCAAGCGATTTCCGCCGGGTATCGGGGCCCGACGCGCACTTCCGTGATCCCGTTCTCGACAAGTTTCGCGGCGGTGTCGGCGCTGATCGACCGCCCCTTCTTCACCAGAATGTTACCGTCCCTGGCTTTGTAATCCTCCATGGCCACATCCGAATCAAGGCTCTTGGTCGGGGGAAGCGCGACGGTTATCGCCAGCTCTTCGCGCATCTGATCGGACGTCTTACTGGGGACAAAATGAATGGGAATGAGCATGCCGGGAATGGCGTCCTGTTTCACGCGCATGACGGGCAGGGAAAAACTGTGGATCACGTCTTTCGTGGTGATCTCGATCACCGCCGGACGATTGACCGGCAAATGCAACTGGTTCAGGGTCACAATATCATCCTTGGCGCGTGGATCGCCCTTGCGATCGAGGCCAATCGGGTTCGTCTGCTCATCGACGAGCTTGATGTCCGTCCGGCCGAAAATGCCGTCCGGCCCCGGATAATGAATGTTCCACGCAAACTGCTGGGCAATGACCCGCACGTGCACCGTTGCCGGGTCTGTCGGGAACGCGCTGACCTTCCAGGACCAAAACGGAATCGACAGGCCGACCAACAGGAGGACTTCGACCACCGCCACCGTCGCCTCCAGATACGATGAGGTGTGTGTTTTCACGCCGGTGTAGTCGGCGACGGGATTCTTGCTCTTACGAAACCGAAGGAGCGTGTAGAAGAAAAACACGATCCACCCCACAAACAGCACAACCATCAGGATGTGGACGTACAGAATGAGTCGATCCACGCGCGCCGCGTGTTCGGAGGCGCTGACCGGTAAACCAAGAATCTTCTCCAACATGGTGTCGTCCTTTGTGATTAACGTGTCAGGGGTTCAATTCCGCATTGTGTCGGCGGGCCCGTCTCGCAAAACAAAAAATCATCCCGCCAAAGCTGCTCAGCACCGCGCCGGTCACGCCCAGCATGGTAAAGATGCCGAAGTTCATGCCGCGCGTCTGCGGAGCGTCCGACGCCCCGTAGCAAACGGCGCACGCCAGCACGGCCTGCGGCAGCACCCCCGCTCCCAGCACCAGGGCGGTGATCATCAACCTTCCGAGATATCGTGATGTCATTTCTGTTTATTCCTTGTCCAAATCCTTGAATTTTCGCAGAAATCCGATTTCGTACACCACCAGCAACACGCCCATCCCAAAAGAAACGCACCCTGCGATCGTGTAGGCGGTGCGTCCCCGCGCGTAATCCGAGTCAATGCACCACGCGCCGAAACCGAGGCATAGCAACACCGAGATAGTGATGAAAAATACATGAAACGCTTTGAGTGACATGGCTATTCCGTGTGACCGTTTGTTGGCTTCTCCTCATGCAGAACCTGCACGCGCCCCGCCGGCACGGCGAAAATCCCTTGCTGGCGCCCTTGCTGGTCTGCACGGCTGAACATAATCAACCCCGCCATTGCCACGACAAACACTGCAGTGAGCACCAGCACCCAGTAGATGACCTTTCGCTCCGCGACCAGATGCATGAAAAAGCCCGCCACCAGCGAGCCTTTGACCGTGGCAATCAGCAGCGCCACGATGATGCCGAGGATGATTCCCAGATGAAGGTTGGACGCCAGTACGGTAACGATGGTGCCGACCGCCAGCGCAACGAACACCTTGATGTAGGTCTTTACGTGACTCTGAACGTCTTCGTGATGTGTGTCGCTCATGATGTTTCCATCCAATCTATTTGCCCGGCAACAGGTACAGGGTCGGAAACAGAAAAATCCACACGAGATCGACGAAGTGCCAGTACAACCCGGCGACTTCGATGCGGTTGGTGAATCGCTGCGGATCGGTCTGCCACATCTTGCGCCGGGGCCCCAGCAGGTAACTGTTGACGATCATGCCGCCGATGACGTGCAGGCCGTGCAGTCCCGTCATGGTGAAATACAGCGCCATGAACGTGCTGGTCGAGGGAAACAGTCCGGTGCTCGAATTTGTGGGCGTACTCAAAACTCTTGATCACGAGAAACCCGACGCCGCACAGGATCGTCAAGCCCATGTACAGCTTGTACTTGCCGAAATTGTTCATCTTCAGCGACGCCCAGCTCATCACCATCGTCACGCTCGAGATTATCAACACCAACGTGTTGATGGTGGCCAGCGGGACGTTCAGGAATTCCGCGCCGTGCTCCCACGTGTCCGAGCCGGTCCGCAGCAGCACATACGTCGAGAACAGCGCGCCGAACAACATCACTTCCGACGCCAGAAACAGCCACATGCCCAGTTTGGCGTTGTACAGCCCCGTATCGGGACGCTCGGTCGAATTATAGGGAATTTCAATCGCGCCAGACATCTAGGCCTCCTGAGGTTGGTTTTGAGGAAGAAAATCCCGTTTCGCACCCGGCACACTGTACTCGTAGGGTCCGCGATAGACTTCGGGGATCTTGAGGAAATTCCCGTGCGGAGGCGGCGTCGGCGTGGCCCATTCGAGGGTCGTGGCGTCCCACGGGTTATCGCTCGGCACTTCCGCCCCTTGAAGATGCTCCAGAAGAAATTGACAATAAACAGCGAGTTGAAAGACCGCCAGCGCCCACGCGGAGAGGACATCCTCTTGTTGAAGCCAAGCACATTCTGGGCATGCAGATACGAGGTCCCGCCGTCGTACAACCGCCGCGAGACACCGGCCATCCCTTGGATGAACATCGGCATGAAAATGCCGTTGATGCAAACCAGCGAGCCCCAGAAATGGATCTTGCCCAACGTCTCGTTCATCTGCGGCCGCTCACTTTCGGGAACCAATAGTAAATGCCGGCGAACAGCGCGAACATCGTGCCCGGCGCGACCACGTAATGGAAATGGCCGATCACGTAGTACGTGTCGTGCAGGTGAATGTCCGCACTTGCCAGGCCGAGCGGCAAGCCCGTCAGGCCGCCGATGCCGAACATCGGCAGAAACGCCAGCGCGAACAGCATCGGCACGTTGAATCGAATCGACCCGCCCCAGAGTGACAGGATCAATGCCGTCAGTATGACGATCGACGGCACCGAGATGATCATGGTGGTGGTCTGGAAAAATGAGCTGATGCGTCGTGCCCATGCCGGTGAGGAACATGTGATGCGCCCAGACGATGAACGACATGAACCCCAGGAAAATCACCGAGTACACCAGCGACTTGTATCCCCAGAGCGGCTTGCGGGTGTTGTTGGCGATCACTTCCGCCGACAATGCCCATCGCCGGCAGGATCAACACGTACACTTCCGGATGCGCCAGAAACCAGAACAGGTGCTGCCACAGCAACGCGCTTCCGCCGCCGCTGACATTCCAGGGCCTTGCCCGCCAACCACCAACCCAGTCGGCAGGAAGAAACTTGTCCCGGCCATCCGATCCATCAATTGCATCACGCCGGCGGCTTCGAGCGGCGGAAACGCCAGCAACAGAAGAAAGCACGTCACCAACTGCGCCCAAACAAAGAACGGCAGACGCATCCAGGTCAGCCCCTTCGCGCGCAATTGGATGATTGTCGTGATGATATTGATCGACCCCAGAAGCGAGGAGGTAATCAGGAACACCATGCCGATCAACCACATGGTTTGACCCGTAAAAGGGAATGGCTGTGCGGCGTGATCGTCCGACAGCGGCGGATAGGAAGTCCAGCCGGACTGGGCCGAGCCGCCCGGTACAAAGAAGCTGCAGAGCATGACCACGCCACCGATGAAGTACACCCAGTAGCTGGACATGTTGAGTTTCGGGAACGCCATGTCCTGCGCGCCCACCTGCAGCGGCACCAAATAGTTGCCGAACGCGCCCACCGCCAACGGCACCACGCCGAGGAACATCATGATCGTGCCGTGCATCGCCCCGAGTTGGTTGTAAAACTCGGGGGCCATCATGCCGCCGGGCATCCGCGCGTCACCGAGCCATCTCTGACAGAAACCCGATCGGCAATGGCTTGCCCGGAAACGCCAACTGCCACCGCATCAACATCATCAGGCAAAAACCGAAGAACAAAAACACCAGCGACGTCAGGCCGTATTGGATACCGATGACTTTGTGGTCGGTCGAAAAGATGTACTTCCGCCAAAACGGCAGCTTGTGCCCAGTTCCTTCGTGATGCTCTTCGTAATGATGCGCTTCTGTCATTGACCCGATTTCCTTTCGGAAAAACCACTCCACGAGCCCGTCGTTCCCCAACAGGCTCTCCTGTACGCCAGTTTTCTGTTACCCCGCTCGATTCAGCCGGAGCTTCGTAAACTTGAAGTTCACGCTCTTGGCTTCGCCGTCGCCGACCTTGATCT
>CAVYAC010000024.1:0-76957 GCA_963766065.1 uncultured Verrucomicrobiae bacterium | reverse complement strand
CGGATCCGCTTTCAAATGACGACACACCTCGGTGCCGTCCATTTGGGGCAGCATCAGGTCCAGCACGATCAAGGACGGAACTTCATCACGCGCTTTTTGCAGCGCCGTGACGCCGTCGCGCGCGGTAGCGGTTTTGTAGCCCGCCTTCTGGAGATTGTAGACCAGCAGATCAAGCACGTCGGGCTCATCATCGACAATGAGTACGGTGTCTGGCATGGCTGCACTTTATGGCGTGCTCGCGTTGACTGCGCAACGACTGTGTGACGATTCGGTGACGCCGCTACGAGAGAACGGCCCCCGAGCTCGCATTGGTTACCAGCCTCTGGTACCGCGCGAGCCAGCCGGTCAGCTCTCGTTTCACCAGTTGCCAACTCTTCCTGCGTTCCGCCAACTCGGCTTCCGACACGAGAATGTCAATTCTGCGATTCGGGAAATCGATACGGACCCGGTCGCCCGTCCGCAACAAGCCGATCGGGCCGCCCTCAGCCGCTTCGGGGCTGACGTGGCCAATGCAGGCGCCCGCGGTGCCGCCACTGAAGCGGCCATCGGTGATCAGCGCGATTTTGTCGCCCAGACCCATGCCGGCGATGTAGCTGGTCGGGCTGAGCATTTCCTGCATGCCCGGGCCGCCCTTGGGGCCTTCATTGCGAATGATAACGACATCGCCCGCGTTCACTTTGCCCGCGAGGATACCGGCGCAGGCATCCTCCTGGCTTTCAAAAATGACGCACGGACCTTCAAAAATGAATTTCTCGCCACAGTACTTCTTGAACGCCTCGCTGATACCGGCGGTCTTGACAACGCTGCCTTGCGGGGCGAGTTGACCGTAAAGAATCGCCAGCCCGCCGTCCTTGGAATAGGCAGCGGCGGCGGTGCGAATGCAGTCTTGTGCGTTGAACAGAAACGACGGATCGTGCGGCATCAAGCCCGATGGTTCGGCCTTACCGAGTTTCTTCGGATCGACAATGAACTCGGCCCGTTGAATGAAGTCGCCCTTGAATTTCGCCACGCGCACCAGCCCGAACCGGGTTTTTTCACCGGTCTTGACGTAGCGCCAGAAGAGGAGGGCGGGTTCCTTGCGAAACGTCGCCAATTCGGCACGAACGAGCCCCTGCGCGGCGCGCATTTGTTCTTCGATGGCCGGACGGATTTCCGCGTGCCCGACGAGCACCTTGCCATCGGGCAATTTCAGTCTGGCTTTCGGTGCATAGATGGCCAGTTGTACGTTGACATCACCTGCGTTCCAGGCGGCGGCGTCGCGCCAGAGTACGACGGCGCGCTGGTCGCCCGCATGGAATAACATCGGCTTCGGCGCGAGATTGCCCGACGCTGTGCGCGCGGCATGGCCCAGTTTGTCGTTGGGATCGACCACGATGGCCGATGCGCCGGACAACCGCACGGTCTTCGCGAGGGGCGTGCATTTCTCGCTACGGATGTCCCATTCCTCGATGTTCTGGCCGATGGTCTTGCCAGTCACCGTCTTGCATTTCAAATCGAGCGCGCCGAGGCGCTTCAATTCGCCGAGAATGGTATGAATGCCGCCAGCCCGCATCACATCTTGAATGTGATAGTCCGACGACGGCGACACCTTGCACAGGCATGGCACGCGGCGGGAGAGTGTGTCGATCCGCGCAATGTCGTAGGGAATGCCAGCTTCGCGGGCGATGGCCAGTGTGTGCAGGATCGTATTCGTCGAACCACCCATGGCGACATCGAGCGCGAGCGCGTTATCGAACGCGGCGAGCGTGGCGATGTCGCGCGGTTTCAGGTCCAATTCAACAAGTTTCACAATCATTTCCGCCGCGCGACGATACAGGGCTTCGCGTTCTTTCGAGACGGCGAGGATGGTGCCATTGCCGGGCAGGGCAACACCAAGCGCTTCGCAAAGGCAATTCATCGAGTTGGCAGTGAACATGCCGGAGCACGAGCCGCACGTTGGACAGGCGGATTGTTCGAGTCTGGCGAGATCGGCTTCGGAAATCTTGCCGGCTTGCAATTCGCCCACCGCCTTGAAAACCGAAATGAGATCAGACTTCTTCGTGGCGCCCTGCAGATGTTCGGGCAATTCGCCCTGAGTGGCATGTTGCGCGATGCCGGCCGCCATCGGGCCGCCACTGACGAAAACCGTGGGAATATTCAGGCGCATGGCGGCCATCAACATGCCGGGCACAATCTTGTCGCAATTCGGGATGCAGACCATGCCGTCGAAACAATGCGCGCGAATCATGGTCTCGACGCAATCGGCGATGAGTTCGCGGGACGGGAGCGAGTATTTCATTCCGCCGTGGCCCATCGCGATCCCGTCGTCCACGCCAATGGTGTTAAAAATGAACGGCACGCCGCCGGCTTCGCGCACGAGACGTTTGATGAGCTGCCCGACCTCGTTGAGGTGGGCGTGGCCGGGAATGCAGTCCGTGTAACTGTTGGCGATCGCGATGAACGGCTTGTTGAAGTCGTCTTCGGATTCGATGCTGCCGGTCGCCCGCAACAGGCTGCGATGCGGTGCGCGCTCGGCGCCGCGTTTGATTGTGTCCGATCTCATGGTAGGGACACTATACCGCGTTTTCCGTCGTTATCGCAACTCAAACGCGTGGGGCGGCAATTCGGAAAGCAGATGAATGTGGACGCGGCGGGTATTGCGGGAATCGGGTTTGGAACGATGCTTCAATGGCTTCAGGCCGGTCGTCAGAGTTTGAATTCCCTTTGCAGGTCCGACGGGACAAGTTGCTTCAACTGCGGCTGCACGTCCACCAATCGCAGGATGTCCAACCGATCCTTTTCACGCTTGGTTCGGCGGCGCGTCGGCTCGCGATACGCGTCGATTTTGCTGGCCACCAGGTCTTCCGGGGAAGCCACAAACATTTCGCGCTCGAGTACGACGGCTTTGCGTTTGCGTGGAAGAAAACCTTGCAAATGTTTGTCCATCTGGATTTGAATGCGGACTCTCGATTGTGGATCGGTTAGATTGAGACTGTGCTCGAACCGCTCGAGGCGGCATTGTTTGCGTAACTCTTTCGCCAGTTCTTCGACACGAGACGCGACAACAATTACGTCGCAATCCAGCGTGATCAGCGGTTCGGCGTAAGCATTCACCGCCAGTCCGCCAATCACGCAGTAATCGATCTTAAGATTGGCCAGCAGCGCCAGAAAGCGATCCAGAAAATCGCTCTTGTCTCCCGTCACCAGCTTCTGAAATTCCTTTGCGGTCACGCCCAAATTGTTATCACAGCTTGAAACTGTGGGGAAGCAATTCCGAGAGGAGATGAATATGAACGCGGCGGGTGTTGCGGGAATCGGCGCAGATGACGACCATCTCCCCGAATTCGGCCAGCACCTGGCGGCAGGCGCCGCACGGGCTGAGTCCGTGGCTGGGGGCGACAACGGCGATTGCCTGGAATTTGCGGTGGCCCTCGCTGACGGCCTTTCCGACCGCGACGCGCTCCGCGCAATTGGTCAACCCGTAGCTGGCATTCTCAACATTGACGCCCGTGTAGACCTTGCCACTCTTCGTCAGGAGCGCCGCGCCGACACGGAATTTTGAATACGGAGCATGGGCATTCCTCTGCGCTGCCTTGGCGACGGCAATCAGTTTGCGAAACCTGGGCGAAGCCGACTTCACAGCGACCCGATGAATTCGGCGAGGAGTTTTGCCAGGTTGCCCTGTGCCGCGCGGCCCACTTCCAACACTTCATCGTGAGAAAGTTTCTTGCTGGAGATGCCGGCCGCGAGGTTGGTGATGCAGGAAATGCCGGCGACCTCGATATTGTGATAGCGCGCCACGATGACCTCGGGCACGGTGCTCATGCCCACGGCGTCGGCACCGATCCAGGCGAACGCCTTGATCTCGGCGGGGGTCTCGTAGCTCGGTCCCGTCGTGGCGAGATAGACGCCTCGCCAGATTGGAACCTGTTGCTTCTCCGCGGCGGTGTCGAGTTTTTCGCGCAACCGCGGCGAGTAGGCTTGAGACATGTCGATAAACTTGATGCCGCCATCGCCGTTGATGCCGCCGATGAGTGGATTAATGCCCAACTGATTGATGTGGTCTTCGATGACCATGAGATCGCCGGGTTTGTACTGGGGATTAATGCCCCCGGCGGCATTCGTGACGATGAGTATTTTCACACTCAGCGCATCGACGACATTGATGGGATAGGTGATTTCAGCGGGACTGCGCCCTTCGTACCGATGAAATCGTCCGCTGAGCACCATCAGTTTCTTGCCCGCCAACTCCCCGAAAATCATCTGCCCGGGATGACCCGCGACCGTCGGCTTGGGAAAATGGGGGATGTCGGTGTAGGGGATGACGACCGGTTTGGTCACGCCCTGCGTGATGCCACCCAAGCCCGACCCTACCACCAAGGCAACCTCCGGTTTAAAACCCGCCAGCTTTCCTTCGAGAAATTCCTTCGTCTCTTTTACGTCGGTCATCATCGGAATCAATCCTCAGCCAATCTTTTCCACGATCAACGGCAGCCGCGTCGTGACGGGTTTGTCTTCGATCTTGTACGCCTGTTGCACCATACGCTCGGCCTCGGCGGCGCGTGTCGCATCGTTGTAATGCATGATCATCAGCGGTTCGCCCGCCGTCACGGCATCGCCGATCTTCTTCGGTTGTTCGAAACCGACCGCAAAATCAATCTTATCGGCCGAAACCTTGCGTCCACCGCCGAGCGCGATCACGGCATAGCCGAGTTGGTCGCATTCGATTGCCTGCACAAAGCCGGATTTCGGCGCGGCAATCGGCCTGGTCTGTTTGGCCTTTGGCAATCGCCTTACGTCGTCGCACACTTTGGCGTCACCGCCTTGGGCGGCGACCATCACGGCGAATTTCTGAAGCGCTTCGCCGCTTGCCAGTTTCTTTTGCAGCATTTGCCGGGCGTCTGCAACATTTTTCGCCACGCCCGCCATGAGCAACATCTCCCCAGAGAGCGCGAGCGTGACATCCAATAGGTCATCAGCCCGGGCTGAACCGTTCATTAACTCGATGCACTCGCGCACTTCGAGCGCGTTGCCGATCTTTTGGCCGAGCGGCTGGTTCATGTCCGTCTGCAACGCGCAGACCTTCTTGCCGTAGCGTTTGCCGACCTCGACCATCGCCCGGGCCAATTCCGTGGATGTCTCACGGGTCCGCATGAACGCGCCGCTGCCCCATTTGACGTTGAGCACCAAGCCGTCCACATTTTCCGCCAGTTTCTTGCACATGATGCTGGCGACGATGAGCGGCAGACACGAAACGGTGGCCGTCACGTCGCGCAGGGAATAGAGTTTCTTGTCCGCCGGAGCGATTTCGGCAGTTTGGCCAATCATGCAACAGCCGACCTTGTCCGTGATCTGCTGGAACTTGTCGAGTGGCAGGTTCACATTGAAGCCGGAAATGCTTTCCAGTTTGTCGAGTGTGCCGCCGGTCGGGCCAAGTCCGCGCCCCGAAATCATCGGCACTTTCACCCCGCAACAGGCCACAAGCGGGGCGATGACCAACGATGTTTTGTCACCGATACCGCCCGTGCTGTGTTTGTCGGCGTAGAAGAGTCCGGCTTGCCGCTTCCATTCCACGATCCTGCCGCTCGCGATCATCGCGCGGGTCAACCACATCGTCTCGTCGAAATTCATCCCTTGGAAGCAAATCGCCATCGCGAGCGCTGACATCTGGTAGTCAGGAAGCTCGCCGCTGGTGAATCCGTTGATGAAGAACTTGATCTCTTCTTCGGTCAGCGCTTGTCCATCGCGTTTCTTCTGGATGATTTGGGCCGGTAGGAGCATCAGTAATGCAGTCTTCTTTGCGCCCGGTGACCGTGAGAGTCAACCTTGAAATTGGAGTATTGGCGATTCTGGTTGACCCGGCAAGGCCGCAGGATTTAGCCTGCCCGTCAGGCTGTGAGTCACTGGTTTTGCAGGATCATTGGCCGTGGCTGAGTTTAACGCTTGTGAGGAGAGGACTGTAATGAAAGCGAAAGGACTCGTTGCGCCCGTTCTGGTCATCGTGCTGGGAGTCACCTGGTTGCTCAATGTCCTGAATGTGCTCCCTAGGGTGGACTGGATTTACACTGTCGGATTAGCTGCTGTAGGAGTCCTCACATTGATGGTCGGTGGCGTTAACAAGCTCACGGCGGTTGTCGGTCCCTTCCTGGTGGTCGCGTCGATTTGTTCGCTCTTGCGCCAGATGGATGCCCTGCCAGTTGATCGTGAGATTCCCATTTTGACGATCGTCCTCGGGGTGCTTATGATGATCGCTCAGGTCGTTAATCTGCCCTTACCGGAGATTCTCAAGACGGAGGACGCTCAAGAGAAGAAGTAATCACCAGGGGAAGCGCCCTGGCGAACGAACACCCACCTCGACGTTGACTTTCTTTAGAAGTAGGTAGACAAATGTTGACGGCTCGTGCTTGGCACGCAACGTGCAGCTGTTGCAGCCAGATGCAGAGAGGAACCGCGACCATGAACAACGAAATGAATCTGGGAAACAGTGCGGTACACTGGCAAGCAAACCGGGCAACTCAGTCTTCCGCCCTTCCTCACGCTCTACACGGGAGGCTTCGCGGCCTGGGCATGGTGTGCGTTCGTGTTCCATCCCGCGCCCGCCGAATCCGCAAACCAGCTGCTCCGCGCCGCCGTCCCCTTCTGGGCGGCCTTCACTGCCTGCTTCTTCATTGTCACTCGCCAGCGATACGTTACCCTGAATATCACCGGTTGGACCGGGCTCGTCTTCTCGATCTTCGCGCTGGCGGTGACTATCGCCGAATTGTCTAGGCGTTGAGTCCCGCCGTTATCCCGCCAACATCTCCGTAAACTTCTTGTAGAGCGCCTTCAGCTTGTCGAGGTAGTAGTCGATGTTTTCGTCGCGGCGGGCGGGGTTGAAATCGGCGGCGAGTTTGCAGTTATCGTAGACGCTGACACGTTTGCCGTCGCCGGTGACATAGTAGGTGATCTGGTCGCCGGGTTGATAATTGTGGCCTGATTTCAGGGCCAGTTCGTAGGCGGCACTGCGGTTGCGGGCGGATTTCGCGATCTTCTGCTGATACGCATCGAGCGTGTCCTGTAGTGTTTCCGTCTTGGCGAGCATTTCAATGGGGAGTTGGCCGCGCTCGATCTTCTGGCAGTAATCCTCGTAGAGTTGTGGAACTTTTTTCGCTTCGCCCTGGAGCGCGAACGTGAGCATTTCTTCGAGGAATTGGCGCTGGAATTTTTCCAGGCCGCGCGAGCGGAGCGCCGAGCCGGTGACGCGGAGCTTTCCGTCGCCGTCCAGCAGCGCGTAGTTTTTCATCTTGTAGCTGAACATCGCGGGGAACTGTCCGTCGATCTCGACATCGACGCCTTTGGGCAAAGCCTCCTGCAATTCGCTTTCCAGCGTCTTGGGGTCGGATTCTGCTGGCGGGACAAAATACAAGCCGTCGGTGTCGATTTCGATGACGCGAGCCCCGCGGTTACGTAGCCAATCGAGCATCGTCTTGAGGGTTTCGCGGCCTTTGGCGGTGACTGCCTCGGCGGCATTGAAGTCGCCGAAGTGCGCCTGCGAAAAACCGAGATAGCCGTAGAACGAATTGATGAGAATCTTGAAGGTCTGTTGCGTCGCGTCGAGGTACCGACGCTGCGTGTCGTCCGTCGCGGTTTTGGCGTCGGCTTTGGCGCGGAGACGGAACTGGCGCAGGTCGCGGAGCAGTGGCAGGAACAGATTCAACTCGTCACCGCGGGGTTTGATGTCGAACGCCAGCATCAGCGACGGATACAGCGATTGCACGTCGCAATGCCACACGTTGCGAACGATGCCTTCGTGAAACACGTCCGTGTAACCGCCCGCGAACGGGCGCGGCTCGCCGAATTGCGGGATCGTGTGGCGCCGGTGCAGGTATTCGCGCAGGAACAGCGCGTCGATCTTCGTCGCGTTGCCGCGTACGACGACATCCTGGTAGCTGTAGGGGAAGACCTGGGCCTGGACGAAGTAGCTCGGGCTGAGCAGGTCGCTGATTCGTCGCACAGCCTCCGCGCCCGATTCCTTCACGCCGAAATGCGCGGCGACCTCGGTGAGTTCGAAGCCTTCCAATTCGCGCGTCGAGACATCGTAGAACACGGCGAGCAGGAACGTGTCAACAACGTGCCGCCCGTGGATTTCATATTTGGGGTACTGGATCGTGCGCTCGGCGATTTGCACGCGCGATTCCCGGGAGCGGAGCATGGAGCCGTCGCGCCCGAGTTTCAACGGCACACGGGCAGCGCGGGCACGCGTCGTGAGTTGAGTCAATGCCACGCGAAAAATATCGTGGCCTTCGATCACGTCGGGGTCGCATTCGCGAATCGTCTCGGCGAGTTTCTTGAGAATCTGTGCTTCCGTTCCGGTGAGTTCCAGTTGTTTGCCCCGGTTGTCGCGAAGCTGCACGGCTTGCAATGTATTGTCGGCAGCGGTCACGACCGCCAGTTGGAGGCGGTCAATCTGATCGAAGCGCAAGCCTTTGAACGACGTGCGGCCGGTTGCCATGAGATATTGTTGAGTGGGGTCGTTGACGGCGAAGCACGGGGTGGGGCCGAGGAACTTTCGCGCCTGCTGAAAATCCGTCCACGACTGGAATCTTGTCAGGAATTTGAAGGCGCCGTGACCTTCCAGCGGCACATACTCGACCTTGCGATCGAAACCCTGTAAGTAAACCTGCTCGGTAAGCCAGAGAAACGGTTGGAACGGCTGCGTTTCGGTGGCCAGTGCGCCGTTGAGCCTGCGGAAGACAGTGGTTTGTGAATCGCCCGCGGGTTCGGCACTGACGATGGATGACGTGTCGTCGCGTCCGAACAGTCAGCCGGTTCTCGTCGAAGGGGGCCGCGCTCGGTTTCACATCGGCACTATGGCAGAAACGGCCTGTTCCGAAAAACGTCGGGACAGGCCGTGATGGCGAAAACGAGGGGGCTATTTCGGGTCAGCCCAGCAGAAGATCACGTGGTACACACTGACAAAGAAGGTGCTGAGCTGGTGCCACATGCAATCCAAGGGGTGGAGATTGTTTACGTCGCCGCCTTGAATCGTGCCACCGGCCTGAATCATATCGGCTTGGGCGGCCAATTGGCCAAGCTGTTGGTCGCTGAACTGCGAGAGGCGCGCATGCGCCTGCTGGGTGGTCAGGCCGACGGCCTGGAGCCGGCTGGCCACGATCTGCTCGCCAAACATCGCATCGACCTTCTGGTACGCGGCAGACGCGCCCGCGGATTCGACGGATTCGCTCGGGGCGGCAAAGCCCGCGGACGCACTGAGGATGATGGCGGAAATGGCTGCATGATGCGCAATCTTCATAATAATGCCTCCGGGCAATCTGCAGGTACAATACAACCGGAGGCATGTGTCAGACAAGAGAATTTTATCCCCCCTCGGCAGGCGCGGTCCGGTCAACAATCAGTGGGTGGCGGACGGAGCGGATTTCGGCACGGCATGTGAAGTCGGCGGCGGAATCTTTTCCCCCATTGCGTTGAGGAATTCGATCGAAGAGCGGGCGACGACGGCGGCGCGATCGCTGTGGCGGGGGAGCTCCACATGAATGAGGCCCGTGTATTTGTTGTCGTTGAGCACGCGGAGGATGGCGACGAAATCCAGTTCGCCCTCGCCGAACATGAGATGCTCGTGCTTGCGGTCGCGAATGTCTTCGATGTGGATGTTGCGGATGAGGTTGGCGAACTTGCCATAGACCTGACGGAACGGAACAGTCTCGGTGCAGAAGACGTGGCCGATGTCCATCGTCAGGCCGAACCGGGCGCTGGTGATATGTTTTTTGAGTACCTCGAATTTGGCCATGTCATCGACGAGCATTCCCGGCTCGGGCTCGAAGGCGAGTTGCACGCCGCGGCGCTTGGAATGCTCGGCCAGTTGCAGGCAGCCCGTCACGAGCCAGTCCCACGCCTGGTGCTCGGAAACATCCGGGTCAGGTGCTCCCGACCAGAAGCTGACGCATTCGGCGTGGAGGTCGGCGGCGATATCGACCGCGCGCCGCAGGAATTCGAGGCGGATTTGCCGTCCTTCACTGCTGACGAGCGTGGGATAGCGCTCCCGCTGTGGATTGAGGAGATAACGCGCGCCGGTTTCGATCACCACACGGAGCTGCAATTTGTCCAGGACCTGGCGGAGCCGGTTGAGATCGGCGGGCTCGACGGTGAACGGGTTGCAGTGATAATTGTCCAACGTCAGCGCGACGCCGCGATAGCCGCAGTCGGCGATGATCTCCAGCGCATCTTCGAGTTTGTGTTGGGCAAACCCGTTTGTATTGTAACCGAAACTCAGGTTCATCTCGCCTGCCTCAGAACGACGACTCGCCCGGACCGATCCGGCTCGAAAAATAGCGCGAGTCTGTTAGATTTGCCAGAGCAAATGAGTGGTCCACAGCCATCCCCGTCGGGAACCAGAACTCACACCGTTCAGCGCGCCGCCAACGGGATTGCGGGCACGCTGGTATTGCTGTTGTTCGTGGCGGCGCTCTACGAACCACCCGAGAAACCCGACGCTGATCTGCTCAAGAATGACCAACCCATCGGCGAACGCGACCCGGCCCGCGCTGTGCTGTATCAGGGCCGCGGCATCCAGTTCGTCAAGGACGGGAAATTGGAATCGGCGCTGGACCAATTTCATCGCGCGGCGGCGTATGACCCGCTCAATATCAGCGTCGTGATCAACCTCGCCTACGTGCTGGACAAGCTCGGGCGGTACCAGGAAGCCATTGATGAACTCAAGGGCGCCGAGAAGATCGACTCACACAACACCATGGTGTACCTCAACTGGGGTAACTCGTTGATTAATATGAAGAAGTACCAGGAAGCGTTGGGGCCTCTCCAGAAAGCGGCGGATCTTGATCCCAGCAATCAACTGGCGTATGTGAACCTCGGCGCAGCACTCAGTAATCTGGGACGGGATCGCGAAGCCGCGGCGAAATTCGAGAAGGCGATCGAGCTCGATCCGAAGAACGACGCGCTCATCCTCCATCTGGCGACGATCTGGACCAATCTCGGCGAGTTGGACAAGGCCATCCGGCTGTACGGGCGATTGATCGAGCTCGATCCGAAAAACCTGTCAGCGTATTACAATTGCGCCGCGCTGTACGAGAAGCAGGGGAATCTTGATGCCGCCATCGAAACAATCCGCGTGGCCATCAAGATCGACCCGGACAACGCGACGCTCCGAGAAGCGCTGTCGCGCCTGCTTGCCGCCAGAGCCAATCAGAATCCGGGGGCCAACATGCCCTCCGCGTCTCCCGGCCGGGATTGGCGCACTAACCCCGGAATCGGGCTGGAAATATGGCGAGAGGTTGGCGACAATGCCGCGCCCATGCACGGGAAAGCGCTCAAAATACTTGCCGCAATAGTCGTTGTGTTGGCGGTCGCATTTCCGTTTTTCCTCGCGCTGGAGAAAATTTCGGAATCCGACACGTTTTGGCACCTCAAGACGGGCGAGTGGATCATGGCGCATGGTGCGGTCCCGCACGCCGACCCGTTTTCAGCGACGGTGAACGGGAAAGAGTGGCTCGATTGGGAGTGGCTGTTTCAGGTCGGCATCTACGTCCTGTATTCATGGGGCGGATTCAATGCGCTGGTGGTGGGCAAAGCCATCGTTGTATTCCTGGCCGGGTGGGTGGTGTTTCATACGTGTCGGCGCAACGGGGCGGGAGTGTCACTGGCCGCATTTGCAATGATGGCGGCGTTCGTGGCGTCGCGCGCGCGGCTCGAGGTTCGACCGGACGTCGTGATGCTGTTGTTTGCAGCCCTGACGATTGCCCTGCTGGAGGACGCCCGTCGGGGTAAACCGTACTCGCTGCTGTGGTTGCCGGTGCTGGAGTTGGTGTGGGTGAACGTCCACGGATCGTTTCTGTTGGGGATCGGGCTCATGGCCATGTGCGGACTCGTGCTCGGCATCGAGTTCGCCCTGCGAAAAGAGTGGCGTTGTCTAGGGCTGATCGTCGGCGCGCTGGCGTTGTCGTGCGCGGCGTGTCTGGTGAATCCGTTTGGCGTCCGACTCGTGCAACACGCCATCGAGCAGACGAGAAGCTCGAGCCCCTCGGGCACGATTGGTGAGTGGCAACCGACGCGGGAACTGTTGATCACGGAACCGAACTGGGCGCTGCAGGTGTTTTGGTGGCTGTTCTGGTTAAACCCGGTGGTGCTCGTGGCCGTGCTGGCGATCAAGCGTCGCGAATTCCCATGGGCGCATGCGCTGGTGGTCGCGGCGATGAGTGCACTGGCATTGCACGCGAACCGGTTCACGGCATTGTATGCGGTGGTGACGGCGCCAATCCTGGCGCACGGGCTCGTGGTGCTGCGGAAGAGGTTCGCCGGGAAGAAGCGGTCGGTTTGGGGCGAGGCGACAGCGGGAATCGTGGCGGCGGGCACAGCGGCGTTTCTGATTTTTTTTGTGGTCACGAACCGCTGGGCGATTGCGGAGAGCCGGTCGCCCAAGTTCGGCGTGGGCGTGGACGAATCGGTAGTACCGACGCGGGCGCTGTCGGTGATGATGAAACTGCCGGCGGGATTGAACGTATTCAATACGTTCCTGTCCGGCGGGCCGCTGATCTGGACGGGGTATCCGCAGTGGCGTCCGTTCTGCGACGGGCGCGCGAATCTGTATGGCCGGGAATTTGTGGACCGGTACCGCCTGGCGATGTACGACGCGGCGGAATGGGAAAAATGGATGCGGGAACGGTCGATATCGGTGGCGTTTCTGGAGTACGGGACGGCGGACGACCGCCCGTTACTGCAATACCTCGTGAACAGCCGCGTGTGGGACATGCTGTATTTCGATCATGCCGCGTGCATCTTCGTACACCAGAGCTGCTGGGCGAAACTGCGAGCCGACAAACAATTGAAAGACCTCAAGCCCGTGCACGTGTTGGACACGAACGCGGTGGTGGCGTACGCGCGTAAGCTCGCGGATGAGACGGCGGGCCACGATGCCTATCTCCGCTCCCGCGTGGTGACAACGGTGGGGAACTTTCTGATGGTCGTCGGGGCAACCGATACGGCGAAGGCGTTATTCGAAGACGCCCTCGCCATCCATCCGCGGCCGTCGGAGGCGTGGATGAACCTGGCGGCCATCAACCTCGATGCAGGCGACAAGGAAGAGGCGATGCTCCTGACGCAGAAACTGCTGGCGATCAATCCGCACTACTTTTACGCGCGGTTGATGCAGGCCCAGATCAAGGCCACCGAGGGCAATCTCGACGCGGCCGTGGCAGAGACGGAAGCGGTGCTGGACGAGCAGCCGCATTCGGCGCAGGCGTGGCTGTTGCGGGGGCAGTTGGCGGCGCGGCAGGGAGACCGCGTGACGGCGATCCAGGCGTTGCAGCGCACCATCGCGGAGCATGTGGAAGATTCGCACCTGTATCTGTTTCTCGGCCAACTCCTCGCGGCGGATGGACGGACGAACGAAGCGGTGAAGGCCTACGAGAAGTGCCTGGAAATGTGGCGCGGCCCGTCCCAGCAACGGGAGCAGATCGAAGCCGCTGGCCAAGTTGCGCCCACCGGTGGTGAAGTAACATCCACGCAAATCGCACTTGCGCGCGTCTGATTTTTCATTATTGTTTCGGCGCAAGGATAGTGGAAAGGGGGAACGAGAATGGAACAGGTAACGTGCCCGAACTGCAATGTGGACGTTGAGCCCGAGGAGTTGAAGCGGAACAATCTGCGGTGCCCGACCTGCGGCTTTGACTTGAGCGATGCGGGAGAGGTGGAGAGCCTGGACGTGGCCGAAGAGTTGGACGATGAGGAGGACGACGACGAGGAGGAAGAGGACGAGGAAGACGAAGACGATGAGGATGAGGACGAATGAGGCCGGCGCATTCGGCGGTCACGCGGCGTTGAATGATTATTGAGACTTTTGAAGCCGGCCCGGTGGCGACCAATGGCTATCTGGTCGCGGACAAGACGGGTGGCGTGGCGGTGGTGATTGATGCGCCGCAAGGGGCGTCGCGGTCGATCGTCGAACAAGCTAGGAAGTGGAACACCCCAATTGCCTATCTGGTCAGCACGCACGGCCACTGGGACCACGTTCTGGATAATGCCGAGTTGTTGCGGTTGACCGGGGCCAAGTTCGGCATCCACCGCGACAGCGCGCCCCTGCTGGATCTTCCACAAGCACGGTATTTCGGACTGGATCTGGACATTGAACCGAGCCATCCGGATTTTTTCCTCGAAGAAGGCAAACCATTGGACGTGGGCAGTTTACAATTTGAGGTTTTTCATTGTCCCGGTCATTGTCCCGGTAGCGTGGTGCTGTTCGAACGCAAGGAGCGCGTAGCGTTTGTCGGGGACGTACTGTTCGCGGGATCGGTCGGGCGTACGGATCTGCCGGGGGGCGACTACGAAACGTTGATGCATTCCATTCGCGAGAAGCTGTTGCCGCTCGGGAATGACGTGCGCGTGTTTCCCGGGCACGGACCCGTGACGACGATAGGGCACGAGCGGCTCACGAACCCGTTTTTGGCCGCAGCTTGAGAGTCGAACCCCTGAAAAATCAATAGTTGCAAGGTTTCCGTCACTTTTGTAGTATCCGCCGAACCCTAAACCAAGGAGAACAAGTAAGGAGCTTTATGGCAAAGTTGACGAAGTCACAAGTTTTGGGAACTCTGGCAGAGAAGACCGGCGTGTTGAAGAAGAGCGCGGGTCTGTTCATCGAAGAGTTGGTGAAGTTGGCGTATAAGGAAGCGAAGAATTCGTTCACGCTTCCCGGGTCTCGGCAAGCTCGTGCTGGTGAATCGCAAAGCCCGCATCGGCCGCAATCCGGCGACGGGCGCGCAGATTCAGATTCCGGCCAAGCGAGTCGTGAAGTTCCGCATCGCCAAGGCAGCCAAGGACGCGATCCTCGGCGGCAAGTAATCCGCTAGAGTTTACAAATTCAACGGGCGGCTGTGCCGAGCACAGCCGCCCGTGTCGTTTTGACCGCCGATTGGTTATTTGGCCGATTTCTTGGTGAATGCCGTAATGTCCGGGATGCCTGCGGCTCGCGCCGCATCGACGATGGCCACGACCGTGCCATAGCTGACGGTCTTGTCGGCGGAGAACTGCACTTGCAGTTTCGGGTTCTTCTCTTTCGCGTCGCGCAGGGTTTGTTCCAGCGTGCTCAGCGCGATGGGTTTGTTGTCGAGATAGATGGTTTCGTCGGAACTGACGGCAATCGAGAGGCGCTCGACCTTTTCGCGGCCGACTTCCTCGGCGGTCTTGGCTTCGGGGAGGACCAGCTTCACGGCCGTGGGCGAGTTCGCGCGAAAGGTGGTTGTGGCAATGAAGAAAATGAGCAGGATAAACAGCACGTCCACGAGGTTGATCAAGCGAATGGAGGGTGGGCGCTGTGATTTGGCCGGATCGAAGATGCGCATGGCGGAGTCCTACTGGGGATTGCGGTACAGGCGGGTCAACAACTCGTTGGTGTGCCGTTCCAATTCCAAGACCAGCACCTCGATGCGGCGGCGCAAATACATGTAGGCGATCAGCGCCGGAATCGCGATGCTGAGGCCGGTCATCGTCGCGGTCAACGCCTCGTAGATGCCGCGGGAAATCATCGCCGGCTCGCCGAGTCCTTTCTTCGCCACGTCCTCGAACAATTGCACCATGCCAATGACCGTGCCCAGCAGTCCCAGCAGCGGTCCGAGCTCGGCGATGAGCGAGAGCGTGGTCAGCCCGCGCTCCATGCGGCCCACGATCTGGCGGGCCAGTGCCTGCATGACCTCGACATTCTCTGTTTTCGGCAGCGAGGCGTGGGCGAACATGGTCTGCACGAGCCTGCCCAACACCGTCGTGTCGGATTCACTCAGCACGCGCACCGTCTCGGTTTGCTCGGGTGTGACCGGCCGCCGTTCAATGGCGGCGGCCAACTCCGGGGAGATGATGCGGCTCCGCTGCAACGCCCAGGTGCGTTCCAATATGATGGCCAAGCCCGCTATCGAGCACACCAACAGCGGCCACATGGCGATTCCGCCCCGAAAAAACCATTCCGGCATGAAGCTCCTCCCTTTTCCGATGGCTCAGTAGTAAAACGTAAAAGTTGCCTGACGCGGTTCTTTTCCTGCCAGCGCGCGCAGTTCGTCAGGCCACGGATCGAACGGCCCTGATTCTATGATGGCTTTCTCGCAAAACAACGACAAAATGCTGTTCCCGTTGTCATCGATGGGTTTCACATTTCTGACTTGGCCGTCATCAAGCAATTCAAAGTAAATCGTGACGGTCGCCGTGCTCTCATAAATCCCGTAGCGATCGATGAGCTGGTACCAGCGGCTTTGAATGGCCTTAATGACTTTCTTGTCGTACGCGCCGAATGGACTCGCCTCCACATTGAATGCGGTCACACCCGCGCGCGAGACCCCCGCGGCGACAAGATGTGATTTCCGAGCCACAATCTCGCGGCCTGCTACGCCCGGCTCGCTGGCAAGTGCGGGTGCGCCGCTCCCGGCGGCTTCCGCTGCCGCGGGGGGTGTGGGGACATCCGCACCGGTCGCGACGTTCAGCGTCGCGGTCGGTTTCGGAGCCATCGCCAGTTTCTGTTCTTCCACGATTTTTAACCCAACCGCCGCAATCTCCTGGGGTTGGGCTGGAGATTGCGGTTGCGGTGGCGACCGGGGTGTAACGGACGGTTTTTCCTGCGGCGGTGACGGAGCGGGCTTGGGAGCCGAGGGCGTGGTCGGCTGAGCGAGCTGAGTCGGCGACCCCGGTGCGCCCGCCTGTATGACAAGCGGGGCCGAGACTCCCGTTTGCGTGGGCACGTCCAGCGTGCTCATTGCCTGCTGGTTTTTGTACTTCGTCTCTTTGCCGTCCAGATACGGGGTGTCACCCACCTTGCCGCTGGCATTATTCGGATTGGCGGCCACGGTTGACTTGTCGGAGTAGTACTGGGCGGTTTTCGGTTTTTCGCCCGTGACCTGTGAGGCATCGGTTTCCATGAACTGCTGGGATTGTTTGCTGCGGTCGGGTTGGTTTTGTGGGCGGGGCTCGTTCAATTCCACAAAGGTGATGGTCTGCACCTGCGGATGCGTTGCGCTCGGTTGTGGATGGACCACCTGCACCAATTTCGCCAAGGAGGACAACCACGGCATTTTGAGGAGGGTCGTGCGGTATTGCCACGTGCCGAAGGCCATCGCGTGTAAGAGCAGCGAGATCAACAACGCGATCTCAACGGGCAAGGTCTCGCGGTCCGCCATTCGATCCATAGTTGCCGTCATGATAGCAGATTGTGTTGCACCATCAACTCACGGGGCATTGTGTCTGGATTCGCTTGTTCGGTGGGGCGCAATCGCTGTGCCAGAGGGTGGAGAGTTCATCTGGTCGGTAACGTCGCGCTGCGTATTGGTTGGAAAATATGCCCCGCCAGCCGCAATTTTGGCCAGAGGATCAAGTAACGTAAGATGCTATGGATTAGTCTGATATATACTATTGAATCCAGACAAACCAAAGTAGTTGACTATCTAGTAAACTTGAGTATCCTTCTTAGACGTTTTTGAAATAGGCAAGCAGGTGGCCAAAGCCAGAAGGTGAGAATCATGGGACGTGTCAGTGATGCCAAAGAGAGGTTGATGGAGGCCGTATTGGAGCTGATTTGGACTGGCTCCTACGGCAGTACGACAATCGACCACATCTGTGACAAAGCGGGCGTCAAAAAAGGCAGTTTCTATTACTTCTTTGATTCGAAGGCCGATCTCGCATTGGCGGCCATCGATGTGGGATGGAACCGCATACGGCCCGAACTCGACGCACTTTTCTCTGCAACCGTTCCGCCGCTGGAACGAATGCGGAAGTATTGTGAATATAGCTATCGGTTTCAGGCCGAGATCAAGGCCAGGTACGGTCACGTGCTGGGGTGCCCGCAGTTCTCGTTGGGCTCGGAAATCAGCACGCGGGAAGACGGTCTGCCGCGGAAGATCCAGGAGATTCTGGAGAGCAAACGGAAGTATTTTGAATCGGCCATCCGCGACGCGCACGCTGCGGGGTTGATTGACGCGCCGGATGCCGCGGCCAAGTCACGGACATTGTTTGCCTACTATGAAGGATTACTGACCCAGGCTCGGATTCAGAATGACCTGGGGGTTTTGCAGGAAGCGGAACGTGGGACGCGCGAATTGCTCGGGGTGAAAGAAACCGAAACCGTTGTCGTGGAATCGAACTCAGGTGTTTTGCACACCAATTAGGAAGGAAGGCCGTGAACGCACCGATCATTGAAAAGGGATCTCCACAATCCAGTCAGGATCCGACCGGGACGTCCGCCCCATCACACGCTCACCGGACTCCCTCCCTGAAAGGCCAGGCGGAACAACGTCCGCCGTCCGGGTCCATGATGAAACGAATGTTGATCATGCTGGCGATTGTTGTTCTCTTTATTGCGGGGATTGGAGCCTGGAAGATAATGCAAATCCGGGCCGGGATGGCGCAATTCGCCAAGTTCGCCCCACCGCCGACGGCGGTGACCACGACGGTGGCGGCACGAGAGCGATGGCAACCGGCGTTGAGCGCTGTGGGGTCATTGCGGGCGGTCAATGGCGTCACGGTCAGCACGGATCTGGCCGGCATCATCTCGCAGATTTCTTTTCAGTCCCGGCACGACAGTCAAGAAGGGGGACCTTCTGGTGAAGCTGGACAGCCAGCAGGAAGAGGCGCAACTGCGTTCGGCGGAAGCCCGCCGTGATCTGGCGAAGATCAGTCTCGAACGCCAACGCAGTCTCGTATCCGATGGGGCCGTCTCACGATCGGACTATGACGCCGCCGAGAGTGAATTCCGTCAGGCGACCGCCACGGTGGACGACGCGCGGGCGTTGATTGCTCGGAAAACGATCACCGCTCCATTTGACGGGCTGGTGGGAATCCGTCAGGTCGATCTCGGCCAGTATTTGAACGTCGGCGCGCCGATCGTGACACTCCAATCGGTTGACCCGATTTACGTCGAGTTTGCGATCCCGCAGCAGGACTTCGAGCAGATTGCGGTGGGGAAACAGATCCGGATCAAAGCGGCGGGGATCACGGGCAAAGGGTTCGAAGGCGAAATCACGGCGATCGAGTCGCGCCTCGACGAATCCACGCGCAATATCACAATTCAGGGCACCATCAAGAATCCGGAAAACAGGCTGCACCCCGGCATGTTTGTCAACGTTGACGTGCTTCTGCCGGAAAAGGACGCCATTTTTATTCCCACGTCATCCATCAGCTATGCGCCCTACGGCGACTCGGTGTTCATCGTCAAAAATAAACCAGGTGCTGACGGTTCGGCGGGGAAGGAAGTGCAACAACAATTTGTGAAGCTTGGTGCGAGCCGTGGCGACCAGGTGACGGTCATCTCAGGCGTCAAGGAAGGTGACGAGGTCGTCAGTTCGGGCGTGTTCAAGCTGCGCGGTGGCGCGGCGGTGCAGGTCAACAACAGTGTCCAACCGGGCAACGAAGCCAACCCGAATCCGCCGAACAATTAAGGCGATCCACGGCGAAGGAAAGGCATGAAATTCACCGATCTTTTCATCCGCCGGCCGGTCGTAGCGACCGTTGTCAACCTGATCATCTTGCTGGCGGGTCTGCAGGCGATTCGCAGCCTCAACGTACGGCAGTACCCGCGTAGCGATATCGCCATCGTCACCATCAAGACGATCTATGTGGGAGCCAACGCCGATCTCGTACGCGGATTCATTACCACGCCGCTGGAGCGCGTCATCGCCAGCGCGGACGGCATCGACTACATCGAATCCGCAAGCGCCCAGGGACTGAGCACCATCACGGTGCATTTGAAGATCAACTATGATAACAACGCGGCGCTCACGCAGATTCAGTCGAAAGTCGCCCAGGTGCGCAACGATCTGCCGCCGGAAGCCGAGGCGCCCGTCATTGAATTGGAGACCAGCGACAACCAGTTCGCCGCTGCATATCTGAGCTTTTATTCCAAAGACCTCGACCAGAACCAAATCACCGATTACCTGACGCGGGTCGTCCAGCCGAAATTGACCGCCGTCAGCGGCGTCCAGCGGGCGGACATTCTCGGCGCACGCACGTTTGCGATGCGCGTCTGGCTGAAGGCCGATCGAATGGCCGCGCTGAACATCTCGCCGTCCGAAGTGCGCGCGGCACTGGCGATCAACAATTACCTGTCCGCGGTTGGGGCGACGAAGGGCTCGATGATTTCCGTCAACCTGACAGCCAACACCGATCTGCGCACGGCGGAGGAATTTCGCAATCTCGTCGTCCGCGAGAAAGGCAACACCATTGTTCGCTTGAAGGACGTCGCCGACGTCGAGCTTGGCGCGGAGACCTACGATGAGGACGTTCGGTTTTCCGGCGAGAAGGCCACGTTCATGGGCATCTGGGTACTGCCGACCGCCAACTCCCTGGACGTGATCAAGGCGGTCCGGGCCGAACTCCCCGAGATCCGACGACAGCTGCCTGCGGGAATGAATGTCGGTGTTCCCTACGACTCGACCGAGTATATCAATGACGCGCTGCACGAGGTGACCCACACCCTGATCGAGACGCTGATCATTGTGATCATCGTCATCTTCTTGTTCCTTGGTTCGTTCCGCTCCGTGGTGATTCCGGTCGTAGCCATTCCGATTTCGCTCATCGGCGCGGCGTTTTTGATGCTGGTATTTGGATTTACCCTGAACCTTCTGACGCTGCTGGCCATCGTGCTGTCGGTGGGGCTGGTCGTGGACGACGCGATCGTGGTCGTTGAGAACGTCGAACGTCATTTGCACGAGGGGCTGACGCCGTACGATGCCGCCATCAAAGGCGCGAGGGAATTGTTCAGCCCGATCATCGCGATGACGATCACGCTGGCGGCGGTGTATGCGCCGATTGGATTCCAAGGCGGCCTTACCGGAGCATTGTTCCGCGAGTTCGCGCTCACGCTCGCGGGCGCGGTGATCGTATCGGGGGTCGTCGCCATCACCTTGTCGCCGATGATGTCATCGAAGCTGTTGCGGGAGGGAACATCACACCATGGTTTTGCCGGAATGATCAACCGGCATTTTGACATTCTGCGGAAAAAATACGTCCAAATTCTCACGAACACGCTCCGATGGCAGCCGGTCACAATCACGCTGGCGGTCGTTGTGATCCTCCTGATGGTGCCGTTCCTGTTGTTGTCCCAGCACGAGTTGGCGCCGAAGGAAGACCAGGGCGTGGTCTTTGGTATTGTTCAGGCCGCGCCGAATGCCACCATCGACCAAACCACGCGGTTTACCGAGAAAGTGAACGACGTGTTCGAATCGATGCCGGAAACGGAGCACACGTTCCAGATTACGGATCCCTCGGGAGGTTTTTCCGGCATGGTGACGAAGCCGTGGAGCCAGCGGAAACGGTCCACGGAACAAATCCTCGCCGACGTGTCGGGAAAACTGAGTAGCATTCCGGGAGTCCGGATCATTCCCACCACACCGGCACCACTCCCCGGCAGCGGGAATTTCCCGGTGGAATTCGTCATTGCGTCCACCGCGGAGCCGCAAGAGCTTCTCGAATTCGCCAATCAACTGGTGGCGAAGGCGTTCGAGAGCAAGATTTTCATGTTTGCGGACACGGACCTGAAATTCGACCAACCGCAGACGGAGGTTGTGTTTGACCGCGACAAGGTGGCCTCACTCGGGTTGAACCTGCAACAAGTGGGCCTCGATCTGGGCACGATGTTGGGCGGCGATTACGTGAATCGCTTCAGTATCGAGGGCCGGAGCTACAAGGTTATTCCCCAAGTCACGCGCGTGCAGCGGTTAAATGCCGATCAGTTGAAGAGTTTTTATGTGAGCGGTCCGAATGGGAAGCTCGTGCAGCTCTCGACGTTTGCGACGTTGAAGAACACGACGGAACCACGGGCGATTTATCGGTTTCAGCAGTTGAACTCCGTCAAGGTTCAGGGGGCGCTCGCTCCGGGCGTGACGCTCGACCAAGGGTTGAAAGTGCTCGAACAGGAGGCCGCGAGGATCCTCCCCCGAGGGTATACGATCGATTACGCCGGGGAAGCGCGTCAATTGCGGGTGGAAGGCAACAATTTGAACTCGACGCTGATCGTATCCTTTATCCTCATCTTTCTGGTTCTGGCCGCGCAATTTGAGAGTTTCCGCGATCCATTTATTATTTTACTGGGTTCGGTGCCGTTGGCGCTCTCGGGGGCACTGTTATTCAGCTTCCTCGGATTCACGACGCTCAATATCTACAGCCAGATCGGGTTGATTACATTGGTGGGGCTGGTCTCCAAGAACGGAATCCTGATTGTCGAATTTGCCAACACATTGCAGGAAGCGGGCGCCGCCAAACTCCACGCGGTCATTGAGGCTGCGGGAACACGGTTGCGCCCCATCCTGATGACGTCCGTGGCGACCATCGCCGGCCATTTCCCGCTGGTGTTGGCCCGCGGGCCGGGTGCCGGGTCCCGTAACAGCATCGGTACCGTCTTGGTCACGGGCATGGGCGTTGGGACATTATTCACGTTGTTTGTCGTTCCGGCCATCTACATGCTCGTGGCGCGCAATCGCGCGGCGAGCGCGACAAAAGCTGAAACGGAAGAGTTGATCGCGGAATCGGAACTGGAACACGTTGCCGGCGTGGCGTCACTCCGGGGGGATGTGCTCGGGAAGCAACGGTAAACGTGAGTGACGCAGTTCATCGTCATTGTCTTCGAAATCGACCGTGAAATCAACCATTGAAACCAAGGAAGCCATTCAACCATGAATACCATCCATCGCGAACAACTCGTCAATCAACTCCGCTGGCGGTATGCCACCAAACAATTCGACCCGAAGCGCAAGATCAGCGCGGAAGACTGGGCGGTGCTGGAAGAGGCGCTGGTGCTCACGCCTTCGTCCTTCGGGCTGCAACCTTGGAAGTTCATTGTCATCACCGATCCCGCGGTGAAAGAAAGGCTGGCACCCGTTTCGTGGGGGCAGCGTCAACCGGCGGATTGCTCCCATTTTGTCGTCTTCGCGGTCCGGACGGACCTTGGTGAAGCGGAGATCGACGCGTTTCTCAAGCGTATCGCGGAAGTGCGGAAGGTGCCTGTCGAATCGCTCGGGCAATACCGCGACATGATGGTCGGCAGCCTCGTCAAGGGGATGGACAACGCTGCGCGAAACGGCTGGGCCGAGCGGCAGGTGTATATCGCCGTCGGCAACTTCCTGACCAGCGCGGCGTTGTTGGGCATCGACGCGTGCCCGATGGAAGGCATCGAGCCCAAGAAGTACAACGAAATCCTCGGTTTGGACAAATTGGGATTGAGCGCGATTGTCGCGGCGGCCGCGGGTTATCGGGCTGCGGGCGACAAATCCGCCACACTCCCAAAGGTCCGGTTCCCGAAGGAACAGGTTATCGTACACATCTGACGCGAGCGGGGGTTTCTCGCCGGTGACCGTGGCCACCAAGCTACATCGCCCGAACAATCACTTGCTATTCCTGCGATTGGGCTTACGGTGGCGTAGAGAGTTGAAGTTGCAGAGGATGTGGCTTTGCTTTCTATTGTTCCAAATTGACCGATTGTCAACCCAGGGAGATGAATCTATGAACAAGCAAGCCGCAGAGATGGCAGGGCGCATCCAACGCGCCGTTAAGTCAGGAAAGCTGACGGTTGACGGAAGCTACACAATTCCCGCGCTGGTGGCCGCCATCGGCACGACGCGGGGACAGTTGCGTCAGGCCGTCAATCGGGAGTTCGGATCGGTCGCCAGCTTCTGCACGCGCCTTGGATTCGGTCTGATGATTACCGAGGCTGTCGCGGCCGGCCAATAATTGACTCTATTGGCGGAAAAACGACAAGGCGTCCGCTGACGACCACATATGGGACCGCCCGCGCCGACGGCTCGCCGTGTTCCGTGACCCGCGCAAGGGGCGCACGAGTTGATCGCCGCGATCTTCCGCGGCCTGGCGGAAGGGTTTCACAGGTCCGGGTTGCGCCCGTTCCGTAAACAGCACACACTTCCCATCACATCCAAAGATCCATCCCTCGTACAACCACCCGAGAAACTTACCGGCGTATGTGTAGACCCCATTGTCACTCAGCCAGGCCACCGGGTCCCGTCGCGCATGTAGATGGACACCTTGTCTTCATCCAGGTAGGCGACTGCGTGACCGTGTTTGTCCCAAAGATCGGTGATCATAAACGAGGCTCAATCCCTGCGAGGCTCGCAGTTTAGTAGGCGAGCTTCAACTCGTAGCGCAGGATGTTGTGGCAATGGACGGCGTCGATGGTGGTCTTGTTTTGCCAGCCCTGGCAGGACAATTCGCCGCTGACGGTGGTGCGTTTCTTGGCAACCGCGCTGGCCAGTTCCTTGGTCAGATCAAAATCGCCCCGGTGCATTCCTCGTTGGGACATCGGAAGCGGAACACGGACTTGGCGTGCTCGAGGTTGACGGCGTACTTGAGCTGACCGTTCTGTGCGACGCCTTTGGGATTGTAATACCCCAGGTTCACGTTCAGAGACTTCAACTTCTGGAATTTATCAGCGAGACTGGGCGAGGCTTTCACCCGCTCGCCTTCCTGATCACGATATTCCGCTCGGAGACCGATTTTTTGTCGATACATAATGGCAACCTTCCAGGCTGAGTTTAGTGGCAACGGAACTTCGACAGACAAATGGAGAGTCGAGGAACGAACACGGCAACGCGGCCGTGGCCCACTTGGTGCCTCAAGCTACGCCCAATCGGCAGAATAGCAACTGATTCCTGCCGATCACGGCATGGGGTGTTCACCCCATAGCAGTCGTTGCCGAACACGGCGTATATTAGCGCAGAATCCCAGATAGGGTTTTTGACTCTGGTATGGCTGGCCGGATGCGGCAAAGCCGAAGTCTCGAGGAGTTACACATGGCGCTTACGAACATAGGCAGTTTTACCAGCAGGCGAGATCTGGCAGTTTTGGGGGTGTTCGCCGGCTCGTTCGCGGCGTTACTCCTGTTCCGCATAAATGTGTGGGGCATTCTGGTCGTTGCCATGTTGTTTGTCGGCTATCTTTCCTGGGCGGCCACCCGGTTTTTCGTGAGGCAGCAGAGCTTTAACAGTAGAAGTATTACGGCGTGGGCCTTGCCGGTGGGCATGGCTGTTTTCAAGGTCCTGTTCTGCCTGGGCCTGATCTGGTTGGTCGTGTGGTGCGTTCGCCGGATGTTTGGATTTCAACTATCAGCGTAGGCGGGATCCCGGACAAGCTCCATGAGGAACGGTCGACACGAGGCGGGCCGTCTTTGGCGCGGACGGGGAGATCTTACGACGAAAATGACAAACACTCTCTACTCAAGGAACTCCGCATTCTTCAGGCGGTGGCGGGGCATCCTCGCAGGACTCTGAGGATTCAGGGGTCTGATTCGCTTCCCTCAGGGATGCATGAGACGGCGTTGGTGAAGCAAACCGGGATACCGCTCGATGAACTCATGACGCTTCGGCGTGACGAATATGACCGAATCCGGCGAAGCGGGCTTGTCCAAACGTTATGCGCGAAGCTGCTCGTTGGGTTGACGGATGGGGACCGAAAGGACCGCTTTGGGTATGTGTGGATCACGCCGGCGGGATTGCAGGCATCCCACGCGGGGCCGTAATCCCAAAAGGGACATCCAGCCACAGGCTGAGACGGCGGTGCAAGGACCTATGCAAATCAAGAACATATGCCGACTGGAATTTGAACGGTTCCTGCGGTTTCATGCCATTTTGGAGCTGGCCATCGGCAAGGAGATCGAATGGTTCAGTGAACCCGCGGAGAATACGATAGGCACAATCGCCTTCTGTCAGGGCGAACGGGGTTGGAACTATGTCGTTCTGAAGCGGGATTGGACGGGTGACTTCCAAGTCTGCGACTTGGGAGCGAACCTGTACAGCCTGGGGGCGGCCCGGGTTGATTTTCGACGGGCGATGACGGAGGCGGAAAACACTGAACATTCCGCCTTTCCACACACTTCGGAATGAGGGGGGTGTTGATTGAACGATCACCCCATATACTTTGCGAAACAACTCGCTATTCGCGGAATGAGGCTTACGTTGAAGGTGGGTCTCAGCGAGCTGTCACACTCCGACCACTTTCTACAGCGAGACGACGCAGCCAGACGCCACAACCCCATCTTAACTGCCGCTGTCGAGAAAGGCGTTTATGCCATTTGAGAGTATCAGCCGGGAAAAGTTCGATGCGTTTCAACCGCCCCATCTGGTTTTGGAAAGGCTGGCGGTGGAACAGGTCGAATGGTTCACCAACACGGTGGGAAATATCATCGGCACGATCGCCGGGAAAGAGGACGACGGATGGAGTTACGCCGTCTTGAAAGGGGACCGAAACGGCAATTATCGAGTCTGCACCCTGGGAGGGGACACCTTCAGTTTGAGAGCCGCGCGCTCCCGGTTCCTGCAGGATATGGAAGCGGCCGAGAAGGCCGAAGAGGACCTGGCGCGCCTGGAAAGAAGAAAGACGACGATGAGTTGACGACCATGAAGCCAAAAACCGAACGGGTGAAACCGCTCAGTGAACGAGAAGTTCAAGCGTTCCTCAATGACGATCGGGAGTTGTCGGAGCAGGGCAGCATCCAGTGGCAGAGAAACGGCATCTGGCGTTGGGTCAGTTCCGACGGGTTGGCATTCGCCGCCTCGGACGGCCGGACCGTTGACATCAGCCGGACCGCCAACGGGGAAATCAAGACGGTTTTGCTCCCCCATTGAACGTGCGGGGCCGACGGGTGTCCAAGACGGCGGGTCAGGGCCTGGCGGCACATTGAATCGAATCCCGCCCTGGTCCGCATCTAAAACAGGTGACGAGTCGCAGATGTCGTGTTTTCAGGTGACAGGGGCCCGGTTCGGACTCTGAAAGAATATTTTATGGTTACGGATCGATACAACGAAAGCGGCGATACCATCCAGCTCTACATGCGGGAGATTGGGAGGACGCCGT
This sequence comes from uncultured Verrucomicrobiae bacterium, assembly GCA_963766065.1. GTDB lineage: Bacteria > Verrucomicrobiota > Verrucomicrobiia > Palsa-1439 > Palsa-1439 > Palsa-1439. Next base: position 50,146 of record CAVYAC010000024.1, on the reverse strand, counting down.
TGTTGACGCGCGCGGAGGAGATGAAACTGGCTTCGCGAGTGAAGCGAGGCGACAGGCGCGCACGCGAACAGATGATCAAAGCCAATCTGCGCCTCGTCGTAAAGATTTCCTATGACTACGTTAATTATGGGATGCCGCTGCTGGACCTGATCAACGAAGGCAACATCGGCCTGATGAAAGCCGTCGAGCGATTTAATCCCAGGAAAGGCGCCAAACTTTCGACGTATGCGGCGTTATGGATCAAGCAGTCGATCCGCCGCGCCCTGTCGAACCAGTCCAAGACGATCCGGCCCGCCCGTTCACGTGGTGGATAAAGTCCACAAACTGCATCGCGCGAGTGTCGAACTGACCGAGACACTCGGGCGCGAGCCGACGGATGCCGAGTTGGCCAGGCGGCTGGGCATTTTGCCGGCCAAGGTGGCCCAGCTTCGCGCGTGCGGTGTGAGCCCCGTCAGCCTGGACGCACCGATCGGGGACGAGGACGACAATCGATTCAGCGACATTGTCGAGGACGAGGGCGCGATGACGCCGTACGAACTGCTTCGGGTCAAGACGATGCGGCAGGAAATCCGCGAGCACATCAAGCACCTGACGCCGCGCGAGGCGGAAATCCTGACCATGCGTTTCGGACTGGACGGGAAGGAACCGCGCACGTTGGACGACGTGGGCAAGAAATTCAAGGTGACCCGCGAACGCATCCGTCAGATCCAGGAACTGGCGCTGGGCAAACTTCGCCGCCGCGTCGAGGCGCTCGACAACGGCGGCCTCATTGGCAAATCCTGACCGCTCTGACCCGGGCCTGGGAAAATGGGCAATGGCTGTTGGCTCGCTTTTTTTGCCCTTAGCCCTTCGCTGTTCCCCAACGGCGATAGAGAAAGCGTTCCCACGGCGAGAAGAGGATTTTGTCCGCGAGCAAACCGATGACGATGATGACCAGCATGATGCCGACACCTGGTCCATGGCTTGCAGTTCGCGTCCGTAGTTGCAACAGGTTGCCCAATCCGAATCCCGTCAGGATCGTCACGTAAATCTCCGCCGCCATCAGCGAACGCCACGCAAACGCCCATCCCTGTTTCATGCCGCTGACAATGAATGGCAGCGACGCCGGCACGATCACCTTCGCCCACGTATGCCATTGCTTCGAGCCCATCGTGCGCGCCGCGCGGGCGTAAATCGGCGGCACCGTCCGCACGCCGGTGTCCGTCGCGATCACTACCGACCACAGCGTTCCCATGATGACCACGAACAGCATCGCCGCCTCGGTCTGCCCGAACCACAGCAACGCCAGCGGCACCCAGCACACGCTCGGCAGTGTCTGTAATCCCAACGCGATCACGCCCAAAGTGGATTCGCAGAACTTGAAGCGTGCCGTCAGCAGCCCCAACGGCAGCCCCAGGATCAAGCCGAGCCCATAGCCGATCAGCAGGCGCCGCACGGTCACCAGCGTCGCGTGTTCGAGGTCCCCGCTGGCCAGGGCGTCCTTGAGGTACTTCGCCACGCTCAGCGGTGACGGCACGAGCACGGGCGACCAGATCTTCATCCGCACCAGCATTTCCCACATGCCAATGAGCAGGGCAAAAAAAGCGATGACCATCAACCGTCGCTTCACTCCCCCACCTCCACCAATTCCGGCGTTCAGGTGCCGCTTCAAAGCACGGGTGATCTCCGTGGAATACTTCGCCAGGGCCACGCTGTTGATGTCGCGCGGGCGCGGCAAGCTCGATCCAAACTTTTCCTGGATACGACCGGGGTGCGGCGAAAACAACACCACGCGATCGCCCAGGCAGGAGGCCTCGCGGACATTATGCGTGACGAAGACGATCGTCTTTTTCCGTTCCTGCCCAGATCCGCTGGATGTCGCCGTAGAGTTGTTCGCGCGTGAGCGCGTCCAGCGCCCCAAACGGCTCGTCCATCAGCAGCACGCGTGGATTCGGCGCCAGTGCCCGCGCCAATGCGACACGCTGTTTCATGCCGCCGGACAGTTCATGGATGTTGGCATCGGCAAATTTGCTCCAGGCCCACGAGTTCGAGGTAGTACTTGGCGACCTCGCGACGCTCGATCGCGGTACAGGTTCGGCTTGAGTTTCAGGCCGAACATCACGTTATCCATCACGTCGAGCCAGGGAAACAACGCCGATTCCTGAAACATCATCATCCGATCACGGCCCGGACCGGTGACGGGTTTGCCATCGGCCAGCACCTGCCCCCTGTCCGGGTATTTCCAAACCCGCAATGATGTTCAGGAGCGTGGACTTGCCGCAACCCGACGGGCCGACCAGGCACACAAACTCGCTCTCGTGGATGTTCAGTGAGACGTTGTCGAGCGCATGTACGCTTGCCCGGCGTGTCCGGAACCACTTCGACACACCGTCGACAACCAGCTTCACCGGTTGGACGTTTTGGAGTTCGTCCTGAATCGCCATCATTTGATTTCGGCCAGGCCCTTTTCCCGCAAAACCTCATTCAGGAGCTTGAGATCATAGATGTGCGACAAATCCGGTTTCTCCTTCAGGAATCCAATGCGATATGCGTCCTCGGCGGACTTCAACAGCGAGTCGCTGACCGGGTCGTACGTGAGCTGCAATCGCTTCCAGGCGCTGTTCAAGATGGCTTCCGGGAGCGACCGGGTTGTCTCCGTCCGGATCTCGTCATTCAGGATTCGCTTGGCGTCATCGGGGTGCGCGTTAATCCACTCCGTCAATTCCACGTGGGCGGTAATCCACTTCTTCAGCAGCGCCGGGCGGTCCTGAAGAAACTTCGCGCTGCTGACCAAATGCGTGGTGACATATCGGCCCCCCGTGCCTTTCCATAGTGAACCCTCATCAAGATACACCTTGCCTTTGGCCTCGAGCACCAACCGACTCACCCACGGCTCGACGGTCCACACGGCGTCCATCTCGCCTCTTTGGAACAGGGAGAGTTGATCCGGGTTGTCCGTGGGAATGACCCGGGCATCACCCCCGATCATGGTGATCCGTAGCCCTTTCGACAACAACCAGGCCCGACACGCGACATCCTGAGTGTTGCCGAACTGTGGCGTGGCAATCCGCTTGCCTCGAAAATCGGTGTCCTTGGTAATTCGCCCGTCGGGTTGCACCACCAGCGCGGCGCCGCCGCTGCACGCGCCGGCAACAATGCGGATCTCGTCGCCGTGTGACCGCAGGTACGCGTTGACCGCTGGATTCGGACCGACATACGTGAGGTCGATCGACCGCGCAAAAATGGCTTCCATCGCGCTGGGCCCGGCGTTGTACACGAACCACTGCACCTCAACGTCCGGCCCGAGCCGCTCCTCAAACCACCCCTTGCCCGAGCGGCTCAGCCCGTGGGCGATGACGGCCTGCGCATGGGTCACGTTCGGAAAATGGCCGACCCGCAAAATGATCTTCTCCGCGCGAACGGACGCACACAGGCACAAACACAGTACCAGCATCAACGTCGTTTTCATCAGGTTCACTTCTTTAGTTCGGCAAACGGCAGGGGCACTTTGTCCCGTCGCATCTTGCGAAGGGTCACCTCCACAGTGTCGGCCAGGGTATAGCGGTCCAGAATGTCGGCAATCGCATTGCGGACATCCACCATCAACAACCGTAGTCCACAATGCGCCTCATCAGGACAGGAACACGGGTGGTACGCGGTCACGCTCGCGCATGAGATCGGCGCTAGCGGACCGTCGATCAGCCGCACAATCTCGCCAATGGTGATCTTGGCCATCGGTTTCTTGAGAAAATAGCCGCCGCCCTTGCCGCGCTTGCTGTCCAAATAGCCCGCGCGATTCAATTCCAGCAGAATCGCTTCCAGGAACTTCACGGGAATGTTTTCTTTCTCGGCCAATTGACGGATCTGGATCATCGACCGACCCAATTCCTGTGCGATACCGAGATTGATCAGCGACCGCAGGGCATACTCGCCTCGTTTCGACACCTTCATTTCGAAGGAAGTCTACGCGTTAACTAGAGAATTGCAAACTTCTTTTCCGTCGTCGCCTCCCTCGTTCCTGACGGCGCAACCCCGCGCGGCGAGGTAATTCCACCGTGCGACTGGTTGATGGTGACGTTGTCACCGGTCTTGTCGTTCCAGTCCTTCACGAACGCGGCATTGTAGTTTTCGTACAACTCGCGTGTTGGATCATACGACACATCCAGAAGCGCGATGTCCCTAGCCGCCGCCTCCACGCTGGCCCCCAACATGAGGGCCAGCATGATGAATGTCCAGAGAGTCCGTTTCAGGGATCGAGATATCGCTGTTAGAACTGCAATTGCACGCGACCAAACATGTCCTCCTCGGTCTCGCGGTTGTTGGGCGCTGTCGTGGTCCCTGCGCCGCCGTCGAACACCGTCTGTTCATAATCCAGGGATAGTTTGACGTTCCTGTTCGGGTACCAGTTGATGCCCACGCCCCACTCACGCGCCTCTTGGGCCGACTTCGTCGGGTCAGCAAAATGGCTGAACGCGTCCGGGTCAATCCGCAATTCACCGTAACGCGCGACGACTTCAAATGCCCCCCAACCGCCAGCGCCCGGCTTGAATGGATGGCGCGGCGTCAGTGCGTAGGCTGGATTATAGGGCGAACCACGGTACCTCGCTTCTTCGCCCGTGAGGAAGACGCCGCCCTCTACCTGCCAGGCACTGTTGTGAAGATTGTCCGTGTACGTTCCCGTACGAACCTCCTGTTCTGAGACGGCGTATTCCCCCAGCAAGTCAAACGGTCCGTAGTAATAATAGGCCTGTGGTGTGCCGCGCAATTCAGTCCCATCGTCAGCCACTCCAGAACGATAGGAAAAGAACGTCAGTTGTCCTGTTGTCTTGTACGTTGGCAGGTTCGTGGTTGAACTCGTAAACTTATGATCTCCAATCGTCCCGGCCGCCCCAAAGCCAAATCCTTGTAACGGACTGATATCGGTCGTCTTGAACGGTTGGATGAAAATACGCCCCGCCGCGTCTTTCGCATCCCCTGTGTCAAGATCGCCGATCGCCCCATCCACGAGCTCGTTAAAGACCCCGCCGGCGTAGTTGACGGTCCCGTCCAACAAATCACCCGACACTTGAACACCAACGTTACGCTGCGGCACCAGATCGGATGGCAACCCGCGTTCCATGAAAATCAAGTCGGTGTCTGACATTAGTTGCTCCAACCCCACAGGCGGTTTGAATTTACCAGCTCTGATTTTCAGCCACGACCAATGATGCCATTCCAGATAGGCGTCCTGCAGGAGCGTCGAGGAGGCCGCTCCGTTTCCAAAGTCCGTCATGATGCGAAAATCGAAATCATGATAGAATGTACCCTCGAGAATCGGACGAACACGCCGCATGAGAAACGTGTTGACTCCATTATTCGCCCTGTCGCCAAGGTAGAACCTTCCGTCCGCCTGCGCGTACCCACCGATTCGCACCACAAAGTTGCTGTCCGCTGACCGAAATCGGAAGCTCTCCGGCCCGGTGCTGATAAGTGACGCGCTTTTCGCTTGCTGCGCCGCTTGAACGGCAGCCTGCTGCGCCTGCTGTTGTGCTTGTTGTTGGTCGAGTTCCCGCTGCTGTTTGAGGTCCTGGATCTCCTGCTCCAGTCGGTTGATCTTGTCATCAACCGTAACCCCCGGCGCTGTGTTGGTATCATCCGCAAACAATCTCCCGGTGGACGCAACGACTGTTGCCACCACCGCCATCAGAACTAGAATGCGTTGACGCGTCTTCATGGTTCCTTTCTCCTGGACTCCTTGTACGATTATTGGGTTCCGGCCAACCCGTCTGGCCAGTTGTCTATACATTCAGTAGACATTTATAAGTCTATTGATTTAGTAGATGTTTGCAAGCATTTTTTTGCCGATGGTTGTTCGTGTCCCTCCTCTCCATAACCCCCTGTGCCGCAAGGCCGCACTTGGCGGACCCGTCGCCTTGTGATACACTTACCTCAGTTACGGAAAGTCCATCATGCCCCAAGAAATCAAGACCCTGCTTATCGATGACCGCGAATCGGACGCCGATTACGTCCGCAGCTTCCTCCAGAAGCTGAGTTCGGACTACACGTTCCGCACGACATGGGAATCCGATCCAACCCGGGCGTTGTTGCGGCTGACTCAGGAACTCTTCGATCTGGTCCTGCTCGACTACCAAATGCCGGCCATGAGCGGTCTGGACGTCCTGTCCGCGATCCGCCAGGCGCACCGCACTCTGCCCGTAATCATGCTCACGGGAATGGGCGATGAGCGCATCGCCGTCGAGGCGATGAAACGGGGCGCGCACGACTATCTCAAGAAAGATCAGATGAATCTCGCCGATCTGGCGCGCGCGATCATCACCGTCCTCCAGCGCAAGCATCTGGAAGATCAACTCGAGGATCAGCGACGCCTAGCCGATCGGGACCTGCGCATGGCGCGCGAGTTGCAGCAGGCGTTTCTGCCACAGAGTTTTCCGCACTTTGCCCCACAACAAACACCGGATGCCATGGGGCTCCGGTTTTATCACCATTACACCCCGACCCTCTCCGTCGGTGGCGATTTTTTTGATGTGGTGCCGATCGATGACAACTCGGCTGGTATCTTCGTGTCCGACATCGCAGGTCACGGAATCCAGGCCGCGCTCGTCACAGCAGCGCTGCGCACGTTGATTGAGGAACTGAAGGAAGTGGCCGGAGATCCCGAGGAGTTTCTGACGGAAGTCAACGCGGGCCTGAGCCGCATCTTGCGGCAAACCACCGCGCCACTCTACGCCTCGGCGTTCTACCTGAAAATCGACCTCGCCGAGAAGCGCGCGAGTTTCGCCAACGCGGGGCACCCACCCCAAATTCATCTCCGTCGCAAACGGGAAGAGGTCGAGCGGCTCTTTGACAAGAGCAAGACGGGACCCGTGCTCGGCATGGAGGAACAAGCCGTGTTTCCCGCGCACGCCACGTCCGTCGATGACGAGGATGCCTTCGTTCTCTACACCGATGGTATCCTCGAGGTGCCCAACGCGGAGGGTGAACCCTTGGGACTCGCGCATCTGGAAGCTGCCGCCAAACAAATGCTCCACGAAAGCCCCCAGCGCATCGTCGAGCACATCGTTGACACCGCCAATCGACACGCGGGAAACACAGTGTTTCCCGATGACATTTGTCTCGTAGCGGTCGAAGCTGGTTCCCTGTTGGTTCGCGCCTTCCAGGATCCGCACGCCCCCTCCGCTTAGTCAACGGTCCGCGATCGGTGTTGGGCGTGGTTTTCGTCGATCGGCGCGTAGGCGTCGTCGAGGCTCACCCCGGGCAGCCATTCCCCGCGCCCGTCGAGATACAGGACATTCCGCCCGGCGCGACCGTGATTGTCAAATTGATCAAGGTCGTGACGGCAATCCGCCGGGCATTCGCCGTCGCGGTCCCAGTGTTTATCGGCCAACAGCAGAAAATCGTCCCGGTCATGAATGGTGAACCCCGCCACGTAAGCGTAGCTCACGTTGTACCAGAGGAAATTCGCGTGAGGTTCCTCGCCGGGAACCCACGACAGGCCGCCGGTGGCGACGCGCACCCGCGCGTGGCCGGTCGATCCGTCATCGCTCAACGGCATCGCGGGATCGCCATCCTCTTTATCGCTGGGGCAAACGAAGATCGATGGGTTGCGGGTGTATCCCAAATTCAGCAGCAGCGAACAATGCCGGTCGAGCCCGTTCTCGGCTTCGCCGCGCCTCCCATCGCGCCCGAGCGCCGACATCGCCGGAAACCAGCCGCGGAAATCACTCGCGTACAACGACATGGCGGCCCAGATGGCGCGCTCGTTGCCCAGGCAGCGCGTCCGACGCGCGCGTTCCAACTGCACGTCCAACGCGGGCAACGCCAGCGCGACCAGCAAGGCGACCAAACTGATCAAGGTCAGGGTGTTGGCCATTCCCGCTTTTGGTGGCGAGCGTTTCATGGCTTCCGTACCTCCCGCCGGGGAATCGCGAACGTGAACGTGGCCCCGTTGCCCGGCTCGCTCTTCGCCCATACGCGGCCACCCTGTTTTTCAATCGCCCGCTTCACCGTGCTCAATCCGATGCCTGTCCCTTCGAATTCCTCCGCCGTGTGCAACCGCTGAAATATCTGAAACAATTTCTCGTGGTCTTTCATGTCGAATCCGCAGCCATTGTCACTCACGCTGAAGACGAACTGGCCGTTCTCCACGGTGCCACGCACGATGATCCGCGGTGGCTTTGCGTCCCGGCTGTATTTGATTGCGTTGTCCAACAGGTTCGCGATGGCCTGCCGCAACATCGCCCGGTCGGCGGCCACCACGGGCACCGGGACATCCACTTCGACCGACGTTTTTCGTTGCTCGATCTCGGCCTGCCGCTCGCCCAGGACGGATTCGACGAGCCCGCGCACGTCCACCGGCGCCAGTTCGGCCTCGCGCCGCTCCAGCCGCGAATACTCCAACAGGTCGTCGATGAACTGCTTCATGTTGGCCGCCGCCTTGCCCACGTTCTCCGTGTAACGGCGGCCCGTCTCATCGAGCTTCGCAGCGTAGTCATCCAACAAAAACTGCGAGTACGTTTGGATTCCACGTAATGGCGCTTTCAAATCGTGCGATACGGTGTAGGCAAACGTTTCCAATTCTTTCGCGCGAGTTTCCAATTCGCGCGTTCGCTCGGCGACCTTTTTTTCCAAACCTTTCGAGTAATCCCGCAGTTCCGCCTGCGCGACTTCCAGGCGGGTCGTGAGCTTTCGCTGGGCGCGAAACAAGGTCACACTCTCGACGAACAGCCCGATCAGCGGCGGAATGTAGCTGGCAATCTTGAGCGCTGACGCGAGATTGAATAATCCATCGTACACCGCCGTGGAGCGCGCCATGTAGGCTTGCACGAAAATCGCCACCACCAGCGACACCAGCACCGACCCGAGCATTGCGCCGCCCTGCCGCCGATAAATCCCCCAGTACCCTGGCACCGCGGCGACCATGAGCAAGGCAACAACCAGTTGCCACGGCCTGTGGATCGAGCCGCCAAACACATCGCGCATGGACCCCGGCACCGAAACCATCAGGGACAGTTGCACCAGTGCGAATGCGATGCTGATTCCGATCAGAGTTGCGGGCACAAGTTCGGCCCGCACGTTGGCCGCCCTGGGGAAATGGCGGTTCGCCACCAGCCCGGCCAGTAGGAACAAGGCCATGGCCAGACGCCCCGCTGTCCATGCGCTCATCACCCCGACCGTCTGCCCGACCAGCGGCTGCGCGTAGAAACCCTGTGACAGCACCGCCGAAACCAAATCGGCGATCGACGAGCTCAGATAGGCCAACCCGATGAATAATGGCAGCCGTCGCGCCTCCAGTCCGTAGTGCAGCAGCGCGAACGCGGCGACCTCGAACGCGAGGAACGCGCCGATGGATTCTTCCATCAACTGCCAGCGGGCGTTTCCCTGCCATTCGAGGTTCTGCACGAGCAGAAAACTCACCACCAGCAATGCCGCCAGTGCCGCCATCAAACCCACCAGCAGCGTCCGCGTCCAGGTTCCCGTCTTCATCCGCCCAAATGTTACCCCTCGGCCGTCCCGCTGTCACGCGAGCAAACATTCCGCGGCTGATCGCGCCCCACCAGCGCAAATCCGACCATTTTATCGTGATCGGGAGAGCGCCAAACCACCAAACGAAGCCAATTTTGACAAAACGAAGCCAATTCAGATCCACCACGTTTTGGGTCTCTAACCTTCTGTCGCTTAAGCCGTTCAATGCATCACCACCCTTCAAAAAAACTGGCTTCGTTTTGCAGAATCGAGGGGTTTGGGAAACCCCAAGATAGCCTCGTGTCGTTTCGAGGCCCGAAGGGCAGAGTGATCGGGAGAGAACGATGCCAATTAACATTTCGCCCGCCACCTCATAGCCTTCGTGAGACATCCACCGTGAGGGGCGGCGGAACTTGTTCCCCGTTTCGCCGCCGTTGCAGCCGTTCCAACTGGTTCATCGCCCGATACAACTGCCGTTCCACCGTCGTCTCATACCGCAGGATCTTCTCCACCACCACTGGCGACGGCAATACATCCGCCGCCTGCCGTGCCGCCTCTTCCTTCTCCTCCCGTTCCTCGCAGTCTCCGATCAACATGCGGTACAAATTCAGTCGCCCTTCGATCCGCCCCAGCACCGCCTCCCGTTGTTTCTCCTTCAAGGCTTCTGCGCTCAACCCCTCCGGATTCGCGGCCAACCCATCCCGAACCCCCGCCAGCTCTCGCGCCAGGGAATTCTCCCCCTCGCCAAGTCGCTCCCGAAACCGTCCCGCCACCGCGTCCGTCAATTCCCCGTCCCGCGTCACATCCCCGCGCAGTTCCTCCAACACGCGAATCAGGTACCACAACCCTCTCGCCGACTGCGCCATTTCCGTGACGGGGTCGCGAAACCCGTTGAAGAACTGCCGGAAGATCTCCGGCTCGCGCTTCTTCCGCTTCCAGTGGCCGCCGTCCACGCTCAACACGATCTCTCCCGCTTCCGCCACCAACGCCCGCCGCATCCGCCACTGCGCCGTGACGATCCGGTCGACCAGCATTTCTTCCACCAGCCCCACCGGCGCCAGCTCCCCCCACAACCGCTCCCGCAACCCCTCGAAATCTTTCGTCCGTTCCCGGACCTGCAATCCCCGGACCACCACGTGCGACGACAGGATGCCGTGCTTGACCGCGTTCATCCGCGATTGGGCTTTGCCCGGGCCGTCCTCGGCCCTGTCGATTTCCGGCAATTGCGCCGATTGGCCTCCAGCTGCAAAACGGATGTGTTCCGGGGTGTTCCATCTGTCTCTTTCATGGCTGTCTCCTTCCTAAAGTATTGTGGTTGGACGGGTCGGGCGGGCACTGGTCACGTTAACCACTGACGTGTGGCCTCACGTGGCCGTCCCGGTCGGCTCTTGCGTTTCGCATCAGGTGCGATTAGAATCTGTTCTCACATACAAGAAGATGTATATACTTGTATGAATGCCATGTCAACAGGTAAATTGTAATAATTCAAGGTGACCCATGAGCGACTTCGCCGATAATCTCCGTGTCTTGATGGCCAAACGCGGCTGGAACCAACAGGAAACCGCCAAAGCCATCGCCGTCAGCCAGGCCAATATCAGCCGCTGGCTCAGCGAAGGCCACGAACCCTCCGCCGATGTGCTTATCCGCATCGCCCGGGTGTTCGGCATCACCTTGGATAAACTCCTCCGCGCCCCGGCCCGGCCATGCGCATCCCCCGCGCCGAGTTCGATACCGCCGTCTGGACCGCCCGCTGGTTCCGTCAACTCCGTCTCACCTGGCAGCGCGCCCCGGAAGAACGCTACCGCATCGAAACCGCCCTCGAACTCGCCTGGCCCAACCAAAAACCCGACATCATCGAGTGGCTCAATAAGAAGTAGTTCGCGCGGTCCGCCGTTGTACAGGCGCTTCTGTGAAGCGCCTGCCCGTGCCGTTTCCGCTCCGCTGTAGCCGCGGGCGCTGACCGCGGTCCTGTCCGTTGCTGCAGCCGCGCTTGTTAAGCGCGGTTCGAGGTTGTACCCAACCGCCGCTTGTTGTATGCAAATCCGCCGTATGCCGGACGATCCACATAGACACCTGCGACGTTTGGAACGGGTTTGGTTGGAATCGCCGGTCTGGTTCGTGACCGCCTGCACTCACCAACGCCGGCCCATCCTCGCCGCCACCGCCGTCGCCGACATTCTCACCGATGAATGGCGTGCTGCTGGTGAACGCCACGGCTGGCGGATTGGCCGCTACGTCATCATGCCGGACCACGTCCATTTCTTCTGCGCACCAGAACCCACCGCAAAAACATTGTCGGTTTTCGTTGGCGCGTGGAAAGAATGGACCAGCAAACGAATCGCGCGAGAACTCGGCCCATCCGTTGTAGCCGCGGGCGCCGACCGCGGTCCGGATGCCGGTGCTGTGGCCGCGGGCACTAACCGCGGTTCTACAGACGCCACTATCCATGACATCCCGCGCTCACCGCGCGCGGCTACAACACGCCTCTGGCAGCAGGGATTCTTCGACCACGTGCTGCGCTCCGAAGAGAGCTACGCACAGAAATGGGAATACATGCGCCAGAACCCCGTCCGGGCCGGCTTGACCACCCGCGCCGAGGACTGGTCGTTTCAAGGCGAGATCCATCCCCTGTAGCCCCGTCGCTGCCGTTGTCGTTTCCGCTCCGTTGTAGCCGCGGGCGCTGACCGCGGGCCTAGGTTGTTGTCGTTTCCGCTGTAGCCGCGCTTGCTAAGCGCGGTGCTGTGCTGCGCCGTTTTCCAGACCGTCCGGGCCTTCGATCATCATAGGACAATCGGCCCGGTTGTCGCCGCGCCAAAGACTCAGGAAATCAGCGACTCCTCGGCAAACGGAATGTGTCACTCCATAGTTTGCTGCAACGCAGATTTAGGCCACGGCAATCTTTTCCAAAAATCTATCCGTAATCTTTAAGTTGAACGGTCCCGGGCGCATGAAACCTTGCTCCCATGGTCGTGGTCTGAAATGAGCGCGATAACCCACAAATAGAAGCCTACCGTCCTCAAGAATGTCGTCAAGAATCAGGTCGAAACAGGGATAAATGTGCTCCTCATCAACAAACACAACTGCGCAAGGTGCTCAGCAACATTTTCTTGGTCGGCTGTGACGCGAACTGGATTGCAGAAGCCAAAACAGTAGCGCCGAGGTAACGCACGTCCCGCACGATGCTCAGCTTCTTGGATGAAGCTTTCGATCGTCCCATCAATATACCCCTTAAATTCTTCACGAGTCATGACGCGTGAATGTTGCACTACTACGTGTGCGAATGCCATTAAACCTCCGATGCATCCGCTAGGAAAGCCCAAACTCACCGCCACAACTTGCCGCCTACGGCCCCGCCTCGACCGTTTCACTCCATGGATTTCGCCAGCCACTGCTTGATCGTGTTGGCTCTACCTACCCCTTCTCAAACACCGTGCCGGCGGCTTTCGGCGGGTGGGATCGACCGACGAACCCGGCCAGTACCAAGATCGTCACGAGATAAGGAAGAATCTGGATGAATTGGACGGGGATGGGGTGTCCGCCCCAAACCGCCACGCCCTGAAGCCGAATCTGCACGGCGTCGGCAAACCCGAACAACAAACACGCCAGCGCCGTCGGCAGCGGTTTCCATTTCCCGAAGATCAGCGCCGCCAGCGCCATGAACCCGCGCCCGGCCGTCATGTCGCGTGAGAACGACGACGACAGAAAGACAGACAGCGATGCGCCGCCCATCCCCGCCAGCGCGCCGCTGACCAGCACCGCCATCCAGCGGACGCGATTGACCCGAATCCCCGCCGCGTCGAGCGCCTCGGGATGTTCCCCGGCGAAACTGACCCACAAACCGGTCGGCGTATATTTCAGCCAGAGCACGCACGCCGCGACGAGCGCCCAGCACAGGTACAATGGCGCGGAATGAAACCGCTCATGGATCGGGATAGAGGGCGTCGAGCCGGTGACGTCGTAGAGGATCTTGCAAAGAAACGGTGTGAGACCCATCGCCAGCATGTTGATCGCCGTGCCGGCCACGATTTGATTGGCCCGCAACCGAATCACAAATAGCGCGTACACGGCGGCCAGCAAAACGCCCGCCGCCATTCCGAATGCCGAACCGAGCCACGGCGAATGGGTCACCAACGTTCCCACCGCCGCGGCAAACGCGCCCAGCAGCATGAGACCTTCCAGCGCGATGTTGATAACTCCCGAGCGTTCGCTAAACATTCCGCCGAGCGCCGCGAAAATCAGCGGTGTCGAGACCCTCAGTGTGGACGCAGCGAGGTCCCAGTTCATGCGGCACTCCGTTTCTTCATCCAGCTCCACAGTCCATCCGCCGAAACCGACAATATAATCAGCGCCTGAAGCACCAGCGACAATTCGCGCGTGACGTGTTCGGTCTCGAAGTCCAAATCCGCCGTGCCCTTGTGGAGTGCGCCGAACAGCAACGCGGCGGCAACCACGCCCGCCGGCTGGTTGCGTCCCAACAGCGCCACGGCGATCCCGATAAACCCGTATTCGGGAGAGAATCCGAGACGAAACTTGCCGGCATTGCCCAAGACCTCGCCCACACCCACGAGCCCGGCCAGTCCGCCCGCCACAGCCAGCGCGATGATGGTCATGCGGCCCGTGTTGATTCCCGCTGCGCGCGCGGCGGATTCGTTCTGGCCCACGGCGCGCATCTCGTAACCGATGACCGTCCGCCACATAAAAATCCAGACGAGGACTGCGGCCACAATCGCCAGCGGTAACGCCATGCTTACCGGCGCACCTCCGAAAACTCCGAACTGGCTGATCAGGTAACCCGCGCCGATGGGCCGCGTCTCCGGATTTTGCGTGTCGGGATTCTTGAGCAGATACAACGTCACGTAGCTCGCGAGGCCGGCGGCGATGAAATTGAGCATGATCGTATTGATGACCTCGTGGCTGCCGCGTTTGGCGCGAAGCCAGCCGGGGATCGCGCCCCAAATGGTCCCCGCCGCAATCGCCGCCAGAATCGCCAGTGCCGGCGCCAACGGCCACGGCAACCCCGGCCAGACCGCGCCCACTGCCGCTGCCGCGAGAGCGCCGAGCGTAAGTTGTCCCTCGGCGCCAATGTTGAACAGGCCCGCCTGGAATGGCACCGCCACGGCGAGCCCGGTGAAAATGAGCGGAGTCGAGTAAAACAATGTCATCCCAAAGTCGTAGCGGGAACCAAACGCACTCTTCCAGAGGATCTGCAAAATGTGCCACGGACTTTCGCCCGCGAGTCGCGTGACCCCGATCCCCAAGGCAAGCCCGAATGCCACCGCCAGGATGGGTTGCAGGAGTTTTCTCATGAACCGGCCATCTTCAATCCCAGCTCGCGCTCGGAAACTCCGCGAACAAACTCGGCGGCAATCCGCCCCTCGTACATCACGAGAATGCGGTCCGACAGTGTCAGGATGTCTTCCAGTTCAAAGGAAACAAGCAGGACACCCGCGCCCTCGTCGCGCGCGCGAACGATTCGATTGTGAATGAATTCGATCGCGCCCACGTCCACCCCGCGCGTCGGCTGGGCCGCGATCAGCAAGCGCGGTTTTCTCTGAAATTCGCGCGCCACGATCAGCTTTTGCTGGTTGCCGCCGGAGAGTTTCCCGGCCGAAATCGCCAGATCGCGCGGCCGCACGTCGTATTCTTCCAATGCCTGCGTGGCCGCCGCCCGCAGGTTCTTGGAATTCAACAGGCCCGCCTGGCTGAACGCGGGACTCCGTTGCAAACCCAGCAGGAAATTCTCGCTCACGGGCCGCTCCAGCAGAAGACCTTCGCGCTGGCGGTCCTCGGGAATCACGGCGACACCGAGATCGCGAATCGTCCGCGCGTCCCAGTGCGTCACGTCTTCACCCAGAAACCAGACCGTACCTGATGTCCGACACAACGGATCGCGCGGGTGAAGAATCGCCTGTAAAAGTTCCGATTGCCCGTTGCCCTCGACCCCGGCGATGCCTACGATCTCGCCGCGCTTCACGGAAAAATTCACGTCCGAAAGTTTGTGACGGCTTCCGGTCACCGTTCCCGCAAGACCCAACGCCGTCACCTCCATGGCCAGTTCCTCGCGAGGATGGGCGGGCGGAACGGTGATATTCAGGACCACTTTCCGGCCGACCATGAGATTGGCGAGTTCTTGCGGATTGGTCTGCGAAGTCGGCATCTCGCCCGTGACTTTGCCCGCGCGAAACACCGTCACGTGATCGGTGAACGACATCACCTCTTTGAGTTTGTGCGTGATGAGAATGATCGTCTTGCCTTCGTCGCGAAGCTTTTTCAGGTTGCGAAACAGCTCGTTGGTTTCCTGGGGCGTGAGGACCGCCGTCGGCTCGTCGAGGATGAGAATCTTCGCATCGCGATACAGCAGCTTGAGAATTTCGACCCGTTGTTGCACGCCCACGGGAAGTTCTTCGATGGCGGCATCCCAGTTGACCGCCAACCCGTACTGTTGGGCCAGGGATTCCAGTCGGATGCGCACCCGTCGTCGATCGATCATGCCGCAGCGGACCGGTTCCGCGCCGAGCAGAATGTTGTCCAATGCCGTGTACGGGCCCGCGAGCATGAAATGCTGGTGCACCATGCCGATTCCCGCCGCGATGGCATCGGCGGGCGATTCCCACACACACATCTTGCCATGGACGATGATCTCGCCCGCGTCCGGCGGGAAAATGCCATACAGCATTTTCATCGCGGTGGATTTGCCCGCGCCGTTCTCGCCGATCACGCCGTGAATCGTGCCCGGCTGAATCCGAAGATTCACCCCGTCGTTGGCGACCACGCTGCCAAACCGCTTGGTCAGTCCGCGCAATTCAACCGCTGCCGGTATCTCGAGCGCCATGATTCTGGGGAGTGTCCGAATTTGGCGCAAGAGAGTCAATGCTGTTGAACGGATCCCTGCTCGCAAATGCGTTGGCGGCTGACCTCGACCGTGTTGCGGGGGTCGATGCGCGGCTGGCTTGAATTGCTTGCTGCTTACACCTTTCACAGCCATGCGTGCGAAATGATAATTGATTGGGAAATGTTGACATGATATATCGGACGGCGCGATTATGAAGAGTCTGGATCGCGAGATGGTGCGTGGCCGCGCGGAAACGCTGGTGCTGGCGCTGTTGGCCAAAGGCGAGGGATACGGATACCAACTGCGGAAGGACCTCGCACGACGCTCGAAGCATTACTTCCAGTTCTCGTTCGGCAGCTTGTACCCCACGCTTCGGACGCTCGAAAAGCGTGGATTGGCCCGCGCGCGATGGGTAAAGCCGCGCGGCGCCCGGGATCGGAAATCGTACGTCATCACTGCCAAGGGCTTGAAGGAATTGGAAGCCCGCAAGCGAAACTGGCGTCAATTCTCCAACGCCGTGGACCGCGTACTTTCCCAGTCGTAAGGCAAGGCCATGATATATCGGCAGCCGCTATATCATTGGCGCCACGGCGAACTAAGGTCGGCATCGCTCAGCGGAATTGGGGTAGCGCCCAAAATTGGGGACTAATATAGCTGTTACACCATGGGGCTGCCGCGTAGGTCCACAGGCTTAGGTGGGGCGGCTTTTGTGCTTCCCTTGCGGTTCTCATGGAGGTCTAATTCGCGCTGAAGAAAAGGGAGGTCTTATGCGCAAGTTCAC
Organism: uncultured Verrucomicrobiae bacterium; assembly: GCA_963766065.1. Lineage (GTDB taxonomy): Bacteria > Verrucomicrobiota > Verrucomicrobiia > Palsa-1439 > Palsa-1439 > Palsa-1439. The sequence goes on along the minus strand of CAVYAC010000024.1, from coordinate 33,092 downwards.
TCTTATTGCCGTCCTGGTTGCTGCGACTGTCGTTAGGGCTGATTTGATTTCCTCGTACTCGGTCACCAGCTACGACCCTAAAGCACGTAGGCGGTTTGATTTTGAGGTCACCCGTGAGCAGTTGTTGAAAGCACCATCGTGGGGTGTAGATCAGGAAACACCGCCATTATCACCGCGCAGGGCCGAACGTTTGGCAATGACAAAATTCCATCAACTTGTTTCTGATACGAAGGGGTGGGTGTTGAAGCAGATAGGTATCGAAGACATGGGAGATGGCCTTCATTGGATTTACATCGTTGACTACAAGGCACCTATACAGGACCTCGCCGGGAGTCTCATTGGAGGAGGAGAATTCCGAGTGGTGGTTTTGATGGATGGCACCGTGATTGAGCCGAAGGTACTGCCAATGGAGCCAGAGATACTACAACACCCAAATTAAAGCGCGATTGCCTTGGCGTGAGATCAGCCGCGCTTTCGTGCTTCAACGCCCCGTTTTCGATTGAGCGAAGCTCGCACCTCTCGTTTCCAATTCCACGCCGTCGTCGTAGTCAACTGTTAACCTCGAAGGTGGGACTATTTAAGCTTGTAGTAATCCGGCACCACAATCTTGCCGGCGATGATGTCGGCTTTGAGGGCGTCGGCGCGCTGGCGAACGGACTCCGGCAGGAGTTTCTCGTTGTATTGGTCGATGGAATAATCGACGCCTTTGTCGGCGAGTCCGAAGCGTTTTAGGCCAGCCGTGAACTTCCCGTTCTGCGCGTCCTGAATGGCGGAGAACACAGCCAGATCAACCCGCTTGAGCGCGCTGGTGAGGATCTGGCCGGGCTTCACCCAGTCCTCATTGGAATCGACGCCGATGGCGAGTTTCTTTTTTTCCTCCGCCGCGTCGAACACGCCAAAACCCGACGCGCCGGCGGCGGCAAAAATCACGTCCACGCCGGCATTGTACTGGGCCAGGGCGAGTTCCTTGCCCCGGGGCGGGTTGTTCCAGGCCTCGGGGGTCACGCCAACGTAGTTGGCGGTGACTGCGATCTGCGGATTGATCTTTTTCGCGCCCGCCTCGTAGCCCATCTCGAACCGCCGAATGAGCGGTACATCCATTCCGCCAACGTATCCAATCTTGCCGGTCTGGCTGGTCATGGCGGCAATGGCGCCGACGATGAACCCGACCTCATGCTCCTCAAACATCAGCGACCGGACATTCGGGGCGTTCAACCTGCGAGTCCACGATGACAAAATGCTTCTGCGGAAATTGCGCGGCGACTTTGGCGACGGCTTCCTTCTGGGCAAAACCGATCCCGATGATCAGGTCGAAATCTTTTTGTGCGAACGCCCGCAGGAGCGGCTCGAACGCGTTGTCATCACTGGGCTCGACGTACTTCAGGTAAATCCCCAGTTTCTTCCTGGCCTCGGTGGCCCCTTCGTAGGCCGACGCATTAAACGACTTGTCGTCTTTGCCTCCGAGATCCAGAACCAGCCCGACCTTGAAGTCGGCCAGGGCCGATGGCACCGAAATCCCCAGAACAACGACCAAGATGCTCAGTCGATTTAAAACACGCATAAGAGCAGGCTCCCGCCGGAGTTCATCCTTCTGTTTTAAACACATGCTCCGGATCCAACGGAGGCTCGCGGCTCGCCGAGGTTGCGGAAAGCAGCAGAAACATCACAGCCAGCCCCGCGTATCCCAGAGCGAATTGATACGGAATCATCCGTGCAATTCCGGTCAGCGACCAGGGGAGGTAAATGTTCCCGTCGGGTGAGCAGGAATGCACCACGCCAAAGAAGGAAAACAATGCCAGTATGCCGAGATAGACAGCCGAGATTTTCAGGCGTCGGTTAATCAGCTCCGCCAGAAATGCCCCCCACAGCATGCCCGTCAAAATAAAGCCGTTTCCCAGCGCAACCGTGACCAACAACTCGGGAAGCGCTCGTCCCTGGGCCACCATCAGCTTCTGAAAGGCCTCGACCGGCACAAACTCAGGATTCCCCAGCTTGATGGACAACAGACGAGCCACCGTCGGGAAATACGAGAACGCGACCGCAACGGCATGCTTCGCCGGGCAGGCCAGGAAGGCCTGGGCCATGATATCCAGCGCAACAAACACTAGGATCGGGGCCAGAACCGCGCGGGGTATCAACTCCACGAAGAAGGAAACGTAGCCCAGAATGCCGCCGAGCCCGATGAACAGCCCGGTGAGCAGCGTGTAGCCGGCCCGTGCTCCCATTCGTTTGTACGCCGGCTGGCCAATGTACGGGGTCGATTGGGCGACGCCTCCACAGATTCCAGCCACGAATGTTGCCACCGCCTCGGTTAGCAAAATATCCCGCGTGTTGAAATTGTCGCCCGCCACCCGGGCGCTTTCGGTAACGTTGATCCCGCCGACAACCGTCAAGATGGCGAACGGAGCTGCGATCGGCAGGTACTTCAGGGCCGGCACGAACCCGTGTATGAAACCCAGATTCGGCACGGGAAGACTCATGTGAAGTGCAATCGCTGGCGGCGAAACATAGGTGCCTCCCGCCCATCCCGTCGGGCCAAGCAGGTAATACAGAGCTGTTCCGACCAGGACGCTGGCGAGCACTCCCGGGAAATGACCCGGCAGACGGATCCCGGCGATCAGGGTGTACAGGATCAGCCCCAGCGCCATCAATCCCACGAGCGGCATTCCGAAGATATCCGCCAATGGAATGAACCCGATCAACGCCAGGCCAACGCCTGCCAGTGATCCCAGAAGCCCCGCCTGAGGCACAATTTTCTGAACCCATCCTCCGCAAAACGAGAGAACCAACTTCAATACGCCCATCAGCACCACTGTCGCCATCCCGATGTGCCACGTCATCATCGCGGCCTCCCGCTCGGGCATTCCCTCCGCCTTCAAACCGAGAAACGCCGGGCCCAACACGACCAGGGCCATCCCGATGGTGGAGGGCGTGTCCAACCCCAGCGGCATGGCCGTCACACTGGTGTTGCCGGTCTTCTTGGCGAGACGGAACGCCATCCACGTATAAACCATGTCGCCAAAGAGGACCCCAATGGCGGTGCCGGGGAACATCCTGGAGTAAACAATATCAGCCGGAAACTTGAAGCCGAAAACCAGGACGCCGGCGAGAAACGATAGAACCGTCAAATTGTCAAACATCAGCCCAAAGAAACCGTTGATATCACCAATGACAAACCACTCGTATTTCTTGCCGGTTCCGTCCATCGGGTTCTCCTCGCTTACAGTTCGTGGTCGATCCGTTGCCGCAGATCCCTGCGCCGTCTGACCGCGCTATCGTGTTCGGTCTCGGTCACGATCATGTTGATTGAATTGGCTATCGCACAGAAAATGCGACAGATCTTAGGCACCATTTTGACTTACCTGTATTCAGCAACATTCCCTGATGACCCACCCCGCGAATGTCAGCAGGCCATTCAGATCTCCTGGAGCGGCATCCTAATCGTCAGCGACATTGACGACAAGCCTTTTTGGCCCCGGTCGCGCCTTCGTACGCCGGGGTGTTGAACGATTTGTCGTCCTCGCAATCCGTTCATGCAAGGGTTTCGCGTTCGCCGCCCGTTCACGTAGCGTGTCCGGCTGGCGAAGCACGTGTTTTGTGATACGCTCCTGAGGGCGGACGGCTTGGACGAGGGTGGCCATGCTGAGGCCATCTTGTAGCGACGGCAAAGGCTCAGAAGCGGCTTGTCCGTACTGTCAAAGGTGATAGTCTGAGTGCTGGATCGACAGAATGGTCCGCGACAGTCGCGGGGCATAACTCATAGGGGCAATGTCGGATAACATACTTCCATGACACGATTGCCGAAAACCGTCTTCTGGCTTCCCGCTCTGCTATGGGGAGGACTGATCTTCTTCCTGTCGATGATTCCACGAATCGGGCCGTCTAGTGAAACGGCAGAACACAAGATCGGCCACATTGCAGTCTTTGCCATTCTGGCTGGAACGGTGATGTGGGCATTGGACCGCGGTCATGCTCTGCGTTTGTCGAAATCCCTGGTGCTCGCGACCCTGATCACCGCGGCCTACGGCGCCTCCGACGAGTGGCACCAGAAGTATGTCCCCGGTCGTAGTTGCGAGTTCTCCGACGTGGTGCTCGACACCGTAGCGGGTGCGATTGCCGTGCTCGCCTATTACATCTGCGAATCGCTCCGCGCGGACAACACAGAACTGTCTGCCGAGCGGCCCGCCATCGGACGACAGGCCTCCATACCCCTGGTGCGAAGAGTTGCCTACTGGCTTCCGTCTCTGTTGTGCGCGGGGTTGATTTTCTATCTATCCTCGGAGTCCAAGCTGCCGGAGATCGGGCGGATATTCCCAGACAAGGACAAAATCGAACGCTTCGTCTTTTACCTTATCTTTTGGTTTTTCATCCTGCTGCCTTTTCGATACGCTCACCGCCTGTCGCTGGCAAAGGCCATCGTAGGGGCTTTTCTGATTACGTCAGCCTACAGCGCGTCGATCGAGTTTCACCAGCGTTTTCTGCTCAACAGTACCGACATCGTGGCGGACTGGGCGGCGGACACATTTGGTGGGTTCATCGCTGCGGCTGCCTACTGGGTCTATGAAACACGCCCAAGCTCAAAAACGAATCTCTGACCTGCGATAACAGAACTGCCGTATCCGGCTGACGGAGCACGCCCGGTTACGATTGGTTCCGGAGCGGACGACCGGAACGAGGATGACGATGCTGAGGCCGCGCGTCGTGGGGCCGTGCTGCTGTGGGACCTCTGTCTCGGACCGGCAGGTCGTCCCCACCAACGACGTTGGACGAGGAGAGCGACGTGGCCTCACCGCGCTGTACAGTGCGCTTGGGAACACCGGCTTACTGCTGCAACCGCGCGCGATAATAGCGGGACGGGCGGTTGGTCGCAGCACCCAAATCGGTATAGTTCGTTGTGGTGTCGCCGCTACCCGTAATGATGATATACGGGCTTACGTCCACGAAGTTGTTCGAGTACGAACCATCGGGGAGTCCCGTGGCGGCTTGCACCACGTTGGTATGTCCGCCCGCTGTGTACCAGGTCACGACCATATTCGTGCCCTGCGGCGTCACAGACGTGATGTGCAGGAACGACGCGCTGTTGGTCGGCACGGTGCCCGACAGGTATTCCTGCAGATTGTTCATGCCGTCGCCATCGGGATCGCAGGTGGCGCAGGATTGGCTGTTGGTCGTGTTGCCGAAGTAGTTGTTCGTGCCATTGCTGAAGTATCGCGCCCGCCACCAATCCGGGATGCCGTCGCCGACGGAATCGCCGGTGAACAATTGCACGCTATAGGCGAGGCTCACATCGTTGAAGGTGAACTGATATTCCCCATTGAGGACGGCATTGATGAGGATGTTCGTCGATCCGTTCGACACGCCCGTACCCGAGAGTGGCAGGGTGAATTGCGATTGTGCCCCGGTACTCTCGCCCCAATTGAACGTCCAATTTCCGTTGGCCGCGAACTTGAACTGGATGTTGGTGACGTTGCTAAAGCCGACGATGCACTGCCAGGTGTCATTGGCAACCAGTTGCATGTTGTTGGTCGCCGGATTCCAGCCGTTGAATGTGCCCGGCAGGTTCATCGAGCCGTAGGCGCTGGCCAGCAGCGGTTCCAGACTGTAATCGAGCGTTTCGTCATTGAACGTGAACTGATAGAGACCGTTGAGCGTGCCGCTGACGACGATGTTGGTGGATGCGTTGAGGATGCCGACACCGGAGAACGGCACCGTCTGTGCCACGCCACTGCCGCCCCAGTTGGTCGTCCAACTGCCGTTGGCGGCGAACTTGAACTGGATGTTGGAGACGCTGCTAAAGCTCGCATCGTATTGCCAGGTGCGGCCGCCGAGGTATTCCATGTTGTTGGCCGCCTGGTTCCAGCCGTTGAATGTGCCGGCCACTGTCATCGAGCTGTACGGGTCCGAATTGTTCCAGTTTACCTGCACCGTCTGCTGCGAGCCGGTTTCCGAAACCAAAACAACCAGTTGACCGTTGGTGTTTACCAGCCAGCCCGGGGCCGGCGAATTCGTGCCGGATACCTGCCCGATCTGTGTTCCGTTGAGCAGCACGTTTTGTACGGCCAGTGGATTGTTGGCGTAAATATGGAGTGTCCGCGTGCCGGCGCTGTACGGATTATAACTGCCCTGGCGCGCGCCGATGGTGAACACCCAGTTGCTGGTCGTCTGCGAACTGGTAAACGCCGTCATTGCGTACACGCCGTTGGTGAAATCCCATCCTTCGCCCGCGTCTTCGTAGAGCGTGAAGGATGAATTGGCATCGGTCGAATTGCTATCCGGCCAACAATTGAGGTCAACATAGCTTGGCTGGAACTGGTTGGCATACTGCATGGAGGGCCCCATCGGGAGGATCGCGCCGCCGCGCACAAACAACGGCAGCGTGCCGAGAGGCGCATTGACCGTGACGGTCTGTCCGCCGCCGTACTTCGTGCCGGTGGGATAGTAGTACCAGTCATCCGGCCACGGCAGATAAACAGTGCGCGTCGTCGCGCCCTGTGTGTAAACGGGCGCCGCCAGCAGAAAATCGCCGACTAGGAAATCATACTCGTTCAGCGACAGCGTGTTGTTGTCCCCGTAGTAGTTGTAAACGACAGGGGTGTTGATCGGGTTGCCATTGATAGTGTCGTTATACATCAACGTGTACAGATACGGCATCAACTGGTAACGGAACTGGATGTTCTTTTGCATCAAGGCGCAGTAGTTAGTGCCATTGGCGCCCTGGTTGTTGTTGTTCGCATAGCTCCAGTTCTGCCACGGCGTGAACCGCCATGGCTCGCGGCCCTGATTGCCATCCGACCACAGGTTGTCGCCATTTTGTGAATGACTGCGGTAGAACGGCCACACCGACCCTGCTTCGTACCACCGTGTGATCGTCTCGCCATCGGTACTACCCGAAAAACCGCCGAGATCGTGGCCGAAATGGCTTTGCCCCGAAATCATCACATTCGCCCCGAGGCGAATACAGGCTTGCAGATAATTGGGATTCCACCCCGTCTCAGTGTCGCCGCTCCAACCGGCTGCATATTGCTGGCTCCCGGTCGTGCCGGATCGGCTCAATACGAAGGGACGACGGTTCGGAAACGCTTCGAGCAACGCGGTGTAGCTCGATTTCTGTGATCTCAATCCAAAATAATTCCGCTCGTTCGACCATTCCCGACGCGTGTCCGCACTCCCACCCGTCCCCGATCCGTAAGCGCCGTTCAGCCAGAGCAGCGCATTGTACGGAATCTGTCCGTTGTCCTCCGGCTCCGTCAAATCATTCCAAATCCCCCCCCCAGGCAACGGTATGAAACCAATTCGTCTCATCCCCCTGCCAGCGACCGAGTGTCGCCGAGCTGGTGTAATCAAACCACGAAACGTTGCCCACGTAGATGGATGCCGTAAACTGGTTGCCGCTGTTGTCCTTGATAAAATCGAGATCGCCATACTCGATGCCGTAGTATGGATCGTTCGGTTCCAGCCACGGCTCGATCAGCGGAATCAGCTTCACCCCGTACACCGCACACGATGACACCATGCTCGGCGGATTCGGGTAGTTATTGGTGTCCATCGTCAACTGATGCAGTTGGTCGGAGTAGATGTTATTCTGCCCGGTCGAATCCAAATAGTCGATATCGATGTAAATCGCATCCAGCGGGATATTGCTCGCCGTGGCCGTGTTGGCGATGTACTCCACCCATGTTTGATCGTCGTAGGCAAATCGGCTCAGCTGATGGCCCAACGCCCATTTCGGCAGGATTTGCGGACGGCCTGTGAGTTCCGTGTAACTGTTGATCACCGCCTTCATCGTGTGGTTGGTGCCGCCGCCAAAGAAATAGTAGTCCATCTGCCCGTCCGCCGCCTCAAACGAGTAGCCCGTCGGAATCTGCGTCCCCATCCGGAATGTCTCGCGGCACGGGTTGTCGAAGAAGATTCCGTAAACGAATGCCGGCACGCTGCCGTTGGCAGGCTGCACGCCGTAGAAAAACGGCATGTTGACATACATCGGATTCTGGTACGGCGCCCCTGTGCCCCAATGATATGACTGGTAGTTCCAGCACATGATGTTGGCGCCCCGCCGATTCGACGGCCCCGGATACTCGCCGAATCCAAAGTACGCCTGGTTGGCGGGCATCTGCTTCGTGCATTTGAGCTTGAATCCCGACGGTAGCGTGTACGGAATCCCGCTGGCGTCAGTGGAGATGTTGTACGAAGTGTTGTACTGAATGGCGTTGGTCGGGTCGTCCTGAACAAGCGCGTAGCCTCCGAGCCTGTCGTAGAAATCGACCTTGAATGGATTCTTGTTGATGAGTACGTTGAGCAGGCCGGTCTGAAGCAGGTAGTTGGTTCCTTGGTCGGTGATTGTGTTGGGTTCCGTCGGCCAGGCCCCGAGCATCGCCGCGATCATCGGTTCTTCCTTCGCCCAAAATCCGTTGTAGGAGAAACGCACGCGAATGACGTCATCCGCAAACGCGATAACTTCCGCCGTGCCCCCACTATTGAGCGAAAACACATAGTAGGAATCGCCATTGGTGGGATCGACGGAAACCACCATATTGGTGATGGCGCCCGCATTGGTCTGTGCCTGAACCGACCCGCCCACTGTGATGGCGAGACTGCAAACCAGTACTGAGGCAACGATTCGGAAGTGCTTGTATATGTTTGGCTTCTGCATCGAGGCGATATCCGTTTAAGTGTGATTTAGTAAAACGCTTTTACTTTCTCAGGAATCTATCTCAAAGTCAACCCCAAATGACCAAGCAATGTAATAAGAGCACATCTTCGTGTGACTGTCCAATTTGGCTTCCGGAAAGCCGATTCCGTGCAATTGTCATTCCAAACAAGACCCCACTACCCGCGCCATTGCTGCCAAACCCGACTGGCCGTACCCCGCAAACGGTCCGCGCTTGATTTCATCCACACGCGGAGTAGTATCCCGCTTGTCAAACAAAATTAGCGTTTACTTCAGGAGGCTTTTCATGTCACTCCTCATTAAGAATGGCCATATCATTACCGCTGGCGAACAATATACTGCGGACATCTATTGCGAGGGCGAGCAAATCACCCGCATCGGCGCGAACCTCGAAGCGCCGCCCAAGGCGACTGTCGTCGATGCCACGGGCAAATACGTGTTCCCCGGCTTCATCGATCCGCATGTGCACATCCATCTGCCGTTCATGGGCACGTTCTCGAAAGACACACATGAGACCGGCAGTAAAGCCGCGCTGGTCGGCGGCACGACCACCATCATCGAGATGGTCTGCCAGGCCCGCAACCAACAGCCGCTCGCCGACGGCTTCGAATTCTGGCTGAATAAGGCTCAGGGCCACAGCGCCTGCGATTTCACGTTCCACCAGACCGTCTCGCGCCTCGACAAGGAATGCGAAGGACAGCTCACCGAAATCGTCAAGAGCGGCATCGCCAGTTTCAAAATCTTCCTCGCTTACAAAGGCGCGTTCGGCATCACCGACGAAGAGTTGTACCACACAATGCGGCTCGCCAAAAAACTCGGCGTGATCGTCACCGCCCATTGCGAAAACGCCGACCTCGTGTTTGAGTCCCAGAAGAAGCTGCTCGCCGAAGGTAAGACCGGTCCCGAATGGCATTACTGGAGCCGCCCGCCGCAGGTCCAGGCCGAGGGCGTGCATCACATGACATCCTTTGCGGAAATGCACGACACGCATTGTTACGTGGTGCACACCAACTGCGAAGAGTCGATGCGGGTAGCGCTCGCCGCCGCCGCGCGCGGAGTCCACGTATGGACCGAAATTCTGGTGGAGTATCTCGTGCTCGACAAGAGCTACGCCGAACTCCCCAACTTCGAGGGCGCAAAGTACGTCATGTCCCCGCCACTCCCCGACAAGAAGAACCAGGAATGGTTCTGGAATGCGCTCCGGCAGCGGTTCGCCTCCACTGTCGGGACCGACCACGCGCCGTTTGATTTCAAGGGCCAGAAGGAAATGGGCCGTGGCGATTTCACGAAGATCCCCAACGGCATTCCCGCGCTCGAAGACCGCATCAACCTGCTCTACACCCACGGCGTCGCCGAGGGACGGATTGATCTCAACACCTTCGTCGATTGCGCCAGCACACAGGCGGCGAAACTGTTCGGCCTGTTCCCGCGCAAAGGCACCATTGCCATCGGCAGCGATGCTGATCTCGTGGTCTACGACCCCGATTACCGCGGCAAGATCTCCCAAAAGACGATGTTGATGAACGTCGACTACAGCGCCTTCGAAGGCTGGCCCATCAAAGGCCGACCCCACGCTGTCACCGTCCGCGGCGAAATCGCGGCGAAGGACGGGAAATTTGTCGGCAAAGTCGGCCGCGGCAAACTTGTCAAACGCGACCCCACGCATTTCTGAGTTGATCGGCACAAGTTGACCGCAGCGTGCACAATGACGAGTGCCTCGCTGGCCCTCTACATCGCGGGCGATGACTGGCCGCAGGTAGCTTCTTATCTCAATGGGAAATTCAATGTCTCTTCGCGTTTCAGGGCTTTCGCCTATTCGAATCGGGACAAGATTCGTAAAAAAATAGCTGACGCGGGTGACGAAGAAACCGTTGAAGATATCGCGGCTGAGTTGAAAATCGCATATTTGCTCTTGCTCGATGACCGCTTTTCACTCGATTACGAAAAGTATAAGTCCGATCAGTCTCGCCGCACCCCAGACCTTACAGCAGCCTTTCAAGAGACGTTACTTTTCAACGTTGAAGTGAAACGCATACGCAAATCGCCCGGGTTCGAGGACCGCTTTGATAGGTGGTACGAATCAGTTGTTGATCGGTTAAAAAATACGCCTTCCTGCTTGGGCTTCTCTCTGGACGTGACAACCATGGAAAGCAGTATCGCGATCATGAACAGGCTCGAGCCCGCAACCGAAAAGATCGTGGACTTCTGTGTGCAGAAGATCGTATCACAGGATACGGGTCGTGGAGTAGGTACACTTTGAGATCCGCCAACTTCTTTACGTCCAACGACTTCATCACCAAGAACGCCTCCCCCTCCAAGGTCGGAGGCGAGAGCATGTCACACAACGTCAACAAGATCAGTATTGGTACCGCAAACGGGAGTAATTTCCTCGCGGCGCGCATGTCATCAGCCTCTTTTGTAGTTTACGGTACTCTGGGATTCCTCAGCAAGCACGGAAAGGCAAATAGTCGAACAATGACATGGAGACAGCTTTCGCTGCTCAAAAGCTTCTGGGATTCCACATCGGAATCTCAAAGATTTCGTCTCCTACACAACGAGCTGAAACGGAGCCATCGATCTCTCGACATCGAGCCACGCGCCCGCTACGATGCGGAGCGAGGATGAAACTGCCGAATGCCAGTCAGGCGTTGGTGGAGCGTGAGAAGATTGTTGATTACCTACTTAGCCCGACGCACCGGTACGGCGCAAGCAAGGCGCAGTTCTTCAGGGCGTTCGGCTTTCGAATCGAAGAATGGGAAGGGCTGGCCGTCGCACTTCGTGATCATGCCCAGACGTACGAAGTGGTGCGAACACGCGAGACAGGGCATGGCCCGAGATTCGAGGTGGCCGGTGAATTACGCTGCCCCGATGGACGTCGCCCACGCGTGAGAACGGTCTGGCAATTGGACAAAGGCGAAGTTGCGCCGCGGTTAATCACCGCGTATCCTCTGGAGGAGAAACAATGATCAAGGAACACGATTGCGTGGTGCTCACTGAGGATATCGCCGCCGAAGGATTGCAAGCTGGCGACGTTGGAACAGTGGTACACATCCACAAAGGTGGCGCGGCCTACGAAGTGGAGTTCATGACGCTGACCGGCCGGACCGTGGCGGTCGTAACTGTCGAAACCGGGCAGGTGCGTCCCGTCGCCCCCCGCGATCTTTCTCACGCCCGTCCGCTGGCCGAACCGAAAGCCGCAGGCGTTCACGAGAAGCCAACGAAGTACGGGCAATGAGAATCAGCTACGATGCCGAAGTGGATGCGTTGAGCATTACATTTCGCGATACCACGGTGACGACCAAACATCTCGCCGAGGGCATCGCGGTCGACTACGATAGCGACGGCAAGCTGGCCGGAATCGAGGTACTCGACGCCATCAAGCGCTTTGGAGACAAGGCGGCACTGCAACAAGTGATTCTCGAAGGCATCGAACCTAACGCGTCCGTCGTTCGTGAAAAGCCGGGTAAGAAGCACCGCAAGTAATCCACGCTGCCCGTCTTTACCCGCCCGCAATCGCTCCGATGATGGAAAGGGGTTCCTTGCCTGACACGACGGCCTCGGGCAGCGGGGTGTCCAGCGGGACGTTGGAGAAGTCTTCTTCGCAGGCGTAGAATCGCAGGAACGGCCGGCGCTTTTGCGTGACATGCTCGCGGATCGTCCCGTGCAGCACCGGGTAGCGCTCCTCGACCGCGTCGAGCACGGCCCCGAGCGTTACCGGCCCGGCAACCTCAACCGTCACCTCTCGTTCAACGCGCGCCAGCGTTCGCAGATGAAACGGTAACTCGACACGAATCATAACGCCCTTATCAGATTCTTTTGTAGGGCGCGATGCCCCGTGTCGTGTCGGGGTATCGCGCCGTTCCGGACGTTATCAAACGTCTCGGCGTGACACCTAAACGACAGGCATCGCGCCCTACAACAAATCGGCGTGGTCTTCATTTCGCCAACGTCTGGACTTCCACGGATAGCACCGCCGGTAGGTCGCGGACGATGGGCGACCAGTTGTCCCCGCCATTCGTTGAGGCGTATACCTGCCCGCCGGTGGTGCCGAAATAGACGCCGCACGAATCGAGCGAGTCCACGGCCATCGCCTCGCGCAAGACGTTGACGTAGCAATCGCGTTGCGGCAGACCTTTCGTCAGCGGTTCCCACTCGTCGCCGCCCGTACGACTGCGGTACACACGCAGTTTGCCGTCGGGCGGATAGTGCTCGGAATCGCTCTTGATCGGGACGACATAGATGGTGTTCGGCTCGTGCGCGTGAACGTCGATCGGAAACCCAAAATCAGTCGGCAGGTTCCCGCTGACTTCATGCCACGACTCGCCAGCGTCGTCGCTGCGGTTGACGTCCCAGTGCTTCTGCATGAACAGCACATTCGGACGCGACGGGTGCATTGCGATGCGGTGGACGCAGTGGCCAACGTCGGAACTTTTGTCCGGCAACTCATACGCCGACTTGAGGCCACGCGTTGCCGGCCGCCAGGTCAGGCCGGCGTCGTCGGTGCGGAACACGCCGGCGGCGGAGATGGCGACATACATGCGATTCGGGTTGCTCTGATCGAGAAGGATCGTGTGCAGGCCCATTCCGCGGCGCCGGGCTGCCACAAATGACCCTTGGCACCGCGCAGGGCCGGTAGCTCCTGCCACGTCCGCCCGCCGTCGGTCGTGCGGAACAACGCGGCGTCCTCCACACCCGCGTAAACGGTGTCCGGATCGGTCAGCGATGGTTCAAGATGCCAGACGCGCTTGAACTCCCACGGATGCGGCGTGCCGTCGTACCACAGGTGATTGCCGACTTCACCCTCGTACACAAACTTGTTGCTCTCGCCCTTGGGCATGCCGTCGGGAGTTGCCGTCGGCCCGCCGCCCGGTGGTTCCCACGTCTTACCGCCGTCATCAGAACGCTGGATGATCTGCCCGAACCACCCACTGCTTTGCGATGCGTACAGGCGGTTCGGATCAGTGGGCGAACCCTTCACATGGTAAATCTCCCACCCGCCAAAATACGGACCGTTAACTTTCCATTTTTCGCGTTTACCGTCCGAGGTCAGGACGAACGCGCCCTTTCGCGTGCCCACCAGAACTCGTACTCTGCTCATCGCTTCCTCCCACGCGCTGTTTCAGTATGCAGACCTTGCTTCGAGAAGACGTACCGTTGAACAAACTGCGACGGCCAAATCTCGCATGTAACGGCGAATCGGTCAATTCTGCAAACGCCCGCCGTCACATTTCTCCGTCAGGAGCAAGTTTTGCGTTGCGCCCAATCGCGCGCTGCATATAATTCGTTGACAGGGCGAAGGCAGTTGCGATCCTCGCCACGCGGGCCGCACAAAACGGAGAACATCAATGATTAAGAACCTTGCCCCGAAGTTGTCGGATGCCGAGTATGAGAGGAATTTTGCCGACATCAACCCGCCGTTCGCGCTGCACAACGCCCGGATCGAGGCCAATCGCTGCCTGTTCTGTTTCGACGCGCCCTGCACCCGCGCCTGCCCGACGCATATCGACATCCCCGCGTTCATCAAGAAGATCGCTTCGGGCAACATGCGCGGCAGCGCCAAGGAAATCCTCGAAGCCAACATTCTCGGTATGAGTTGCGCCCGCGTTTGTCCTGTCGGTTCGCTGTGCGAAGGCGCCTGCGTCTACAACGAGCGCGACACCGAGCCGATCGAGATCGGCCGCCTCCAGCGCTACTCCATCGATTGGTTTTACGAGAATTGGGACAAGGCGAAGGAGATGTTCAAGCCGGGCGAGCCCAACGGCAAAAAAGTCGCCTGCATCGGTGGCGGCCCAGCCAGCCTGTCCTGCGCGTTCTATCTTGCCCAACTCGGTTACGCCGTCACGATTTACGACAAGAACGACAAGCCCGGCGGCCTGAACACCTACGGCATCGCCCGCTACAAGATGTCCGCCCAGGAAGCCCTCAAGGAAGTAAAGCTCGTCGAGCATGTCGGCGTGAAATTCAAACAGAAAACCGTAGTGGGCAAAGACATCAAAGTCGACAAGCTCACCAAGGAAAACGTCGCCGTGTTCATCGGCATTGGCCTCGGCCAGACTGAAGACCTCGGCATCCCGGGCGAGGATTTGCCGGGCGTGGTGGACGCCATCACTTTCATTGACGAACTCAAACACAACAAGCTTCGCGACGTTCGGGTGGGGCGACGTGTTGCCGTCATTGGCGCGGGCAACACGTCGGTTAACGCGGCGACCCAGGCCAAGCGCCTCGGCGCGGAGATGGTCATGGTCGTCTACCGCCGCTCGGAAGCCGAGATGCCCGCCTACAATTACGAGTACGAAATCGCCAAGAAAGACGGTTGTGTCTATTACTTCCTGACCGCCCCGAAGCGGATTGTCGGCAAAGGCGCCGTCGCAGGCATCGAGTGCGTCCGCATGAAACTCGGCGAACCCGACAGTTCCGGCCGACCAGCGCCCGAACCGATTCCCGGCAGCGAATTCGTCCTCGAATGCGACATGGTCATCAAGTCGCTCGGCCAGAGGAAGCAGCGCGACTTCGTCCAGAAGGTTCTCGGCCTGAAGACCGACAACCGCGGCCGCATCGCGGTGGACGATATCACGTTGCAGACCAGCAACCCGAAATTCTTTGCCGGCGGCGATTGCGTCAACGGCGGACGCGAGGTGGTCAACGCCGTCGCCCACGGCAAACGCGCCGCGTGGGCCATCCACAAAAAGGTCACGGGCGAGGACATCGACCTCGACGGCCTGTGGAAGAACGAGACCATTCGCCGCGTCGCCAACACGGCCAAACATCAGTACGCCTAGGAGAAATTCAACCATGGCAGATTTAAGCGTCACCATCGCCGGCATCCAATCACCCAACCCATTCTGGCT
The DNA here is from genome assembly GCA_963766065.1 of uncultured Verrucomicrobiae bacterium. Taxonomy (GTDB): domain Bacteria; phylum Verrucomicrobiota; class Verrucomicrobiia; order Palsa-1439; family Palsa-1439; genus Palsa-1439. The sequence goes on along the minus strand of CAVYAC010000024.1, from coordinate 17,576 downwards.
CGCCAGCGCCCCGCCCACCAACAGCGGCGCGCAAATCCAGCGCGCGTTCGACCTCGGTTGGGGTGGCGCGGTCTGGAAGACGCTCGGCGACCCGATCATCAACGTCAATTCCCGCTTCTGGTCACTCAATTACGGTTCCACGCGCATGATGGGCCTCAACAATATCGAACTCATCACCGCCCGGCCATGGGACACCAACATCCGCGAGATCATTGAGACGAAGAAGAAATACCCGAAGAACGTCGTGGTCGTCTCGCTGATGGTCGAGTCCAAAAAGGAAACATGGCAGAAGGCCATCAAAGAACTCAACGACACGGGCTGCGACGGCGTCGAGTTGAATTTCGGTTGCCCGCACGGCATGAGCGAACGCGGCATGGGCGCCGCCGTCGGTCAGGTGCCCGAGTACACCAAGATGATCACGGAATGGGTCAAGGAAGTCGCCGAGGTTCCCGTGTTCGTGAAGCTGACGCCGAATATCAGCAACATCGCGCTCATCGGGCGCGCCGCCGCCGCCGGCAAAGCCGATGGCCTCTCGTTGATCAACACGGTCGCTTCGATCATGGGCATCAACCTCGACAATTTCTCGCCCTACCCCAGCGTGGACGGCAAAGGTTCGCACGGGGGTTACTGCGGCCCGGCGGTCAAACCCATCGCGCTCAACATGGTCAGCACCGTGGCCTCGGACCCGGAGATTGGCATCCCGATTTCCGGCATTGGCGGCATCGCCACGTGGCAGGACGCAGTCGAATTCATGGTGCTCGGCGCAACGAGCGTCCAGGTCTGCACCGCCGTCATGCATTACGGCTACCGCATCGTCGAGGACATGATCCACGGTCTCTCGAACTGGATGGACGAGAAGGGCTACACGAAATGTACCGACTTCATCGGCAAGGCCCTGCCCAATATCAAGGACTGGGGCGATCTCAATCTCAACTACCGGATCATCGCCAAGATCAATTCCGATCTCTGCATCGGCTGCGAGCTCTGCCACGTCGCCGCCTGGGACGGCGCGCACCAGTGCATCGACCTCGAAACGGGCAATGGCCACCGCGTTCCCGTCATCAATGACCCCGAGTGCGTCGGCTGCAATCTCTGCATGTTGGTGTGTCCGGTGGACGGGTGCATCACCATGGTCCAACAGGACACCGGCAAGAAGTTGACCTCGTGGCGCCAATACCAGGCCGAGCTGGGCAAAAACCCGAAGTGCGAGCCCCCCGGCTACATCGAGCATTAGAAGCGCCAAGTCATGAACATGATCTCCGCTCGGCGATGCGTCACCCTAGTCTTCTTGTTGAACTGCCTACTTTTCGGTTGCACGCGCCATGATGACGGTGTCGCGCGCATGCGAAGTAGGGCGGATAAATTTGAGGCTATCTACGCCAAAGATCCCAACAATTATCTTGCAAAGCGTGAACTCGCCGTAATCTATAGCTGGTTCTACCTGCACTACATCCAAGCCGGGCAGTAGTTCCGCATCGGCGTACAGGGAGAAGGCGCTGACTCTTACGCACGAGGCACTCGAGAAAGCACCGCTACCCGACAGAGCAGACCTCGGTATGTGTCTTGAGAATCTGGGGTACGACCAAGAAGCACTGTCCGTGTATGAAAAGTTCTTGGAAGACGTGCAGCACACCCCTCCACCCATTCCCTCATTCGCGTCGAACGCTCCCCCAGTTTTGCAAAGGGCAGCAGAAGCAAATTGGAGCGGACTGATCGCCACCGTTCAAGCCCGTGCGGACATGCTGAAGAAAGCCGCCGCTACTAATCAGCCTGCCAAGCAATAACGGCTTCGTAGCCGATCTCACTCGTAAACGTAGCGGTTGAAGGTGCCGCGGGCGACCGTGGAGACCTTCACTTCGTCGCCCCAAAGCGTCTCGGTTCTCTCCTTCGCGGGTGCGGCGAGGATGCGCTTGCCGCCGCAATTGACCACCGCCACCACGTACGCCCCCTCCGGTTGTCCGACTTGCGGATACACGGTCGTTGAGACTTCCAGAACACCCTGGGCCAGCACGGGTTTGTGCGGCTCGTTATTGCGTGGCAGCGGCTCGGGTTGCCAACGGCGGAAATGATGCCGATACCGGCGGTTGCCGACCTTGTCGAGCACCGTCACCGCAATGTTGTTTCCCGGCCCGCCAATGCTGTGGCAGATCGCGACCTTCGGCTTCTTCACTTGTAATTCCTTCGGCGCTTCCCCGCGAAGTTGCTTGCAGGCCTCGATGATCTTGATCAGACCGGTGCCGCCCAGTGCATGCAGATCCTTCAGGCCGCCGGAAATGTTGGTCGGGATTTGACCGTCCTTATCCAGTGCGCCCTTCTCAATCGCCTTCACAGCCTCTTCATGCGTGAAGACGCCCAGATCGACCAGGTTCAACAGGAACAACGGACCGAACGCGTCGTGTTGTTCGATGATCAATCCCTTGAGGTCTTGTGGATGAAGAATGCCCGCCATCTTGTACGCTTTGCGCGCCGCCCACCGCGTGGCCTCCAGGTGGTCGATGTAATAGCGACCGAATATGCGTGACCCGTCCACCGCGTGACCAACCCCGGAAATCTCAACGTCGGTCTCCTGGCTTGTCACCAGGATCGCACCCGCAGCATCGCTCGTCGGACAGGAATCGAACACATGCAGCGGCGTCGCCACCGGGGGATTGCGCATCGGGTCGTGATACTCGGCCGCGGTGATGGTCTTGCCGACAAACTGGGCGTCCGGGTTCGCCGCCGCGTAACCGTAGGCACGGATGGCGATTCTCTCGAGCAACGCCTTCAGGTCGGCAACCGAAACGCCATTGACGCGCGCGTATTCCAGCGAAATCAACGCGATCGCCGACGGCATCGTCAACCCGCACGCGCGGTCGATGGGGTCAATGACTTCGCCGATGATGCGCGAACGCGCCTCGCGTTCCACCTCGCTCATCTTTTCGCCGCCAATGGCGATCACGCGTTTGCACCGCCCGCTGGCCACGGCATCGAACGCCCGCAACAGCGCCGTGTGTCCGTTGGAAGCAGTCTCGACGCGTTCCGCCTCCGCGCCGCGCAAGCCGAGGCGGTCGGCGACTTTGGTGGCGATGTTGCCTTCGCCGGTAAACGAAGAAATGTTCTGGATGGAGACGAAGACGCCGTCAATCCGGCTGGGATCAACCTTCGAGAGAATCCGCTGGGCGGGCTCGCATAGGAGATCGATCAGCGACAAGCCGGTCTTCTTGTACGCCTTGGTGCGCTCGGCCTCCTGGATGTACACCTTCATCATGCCCCTTTCCCCAAGCACCTCCAGTGCCTGGAGACCGCCAAGACCGCGAAACGCTTGGCCAACCCTCGTCTCCAATGTAGCCGCACCCTTTCGGGTGCGCAGGCTAAGCCGAAGCGGAGCGGAGACGCGCCCTCAGGGCGCACCCCTGCGGCTACAGGACAAATTCTTCAAATCAACTTTGAGGAAGACTAGCTTTTCTCGATGATCGTAAAGACCTCGTCAAGCGTCTTCACAATGAAATCGGTGTCGTCCTTCGTGATGCAGAACGGCGGTTTGATGCGGATCGTGTTGGCCGCCATGCCGCCGCGTCCGATGAGCAACCCGCGGTCCTTGCACAACTCCATCGCGCGCTGGACGAGTTGCGGGGCGACTTCCTTCGATTGCTTGTCTTTCACGATCTCCAGGCCGCGCATCAGGCCCTTGCCCCGGTGTTCGCCGACGATCTTGTGCTTGCGCACGAGCTTGTCGAATCCCTCGTGCAACCGGTCGCCCATGACCTTGGCGTTGTGCATGTACTTGTTGCGCTCGATGGTCTCGAGCACCGCGAGCCCGGCAGCCATCGACACCGGATTTCCGCCGTAGGTATTGAAGTGGACCTTCTCGCGCATCGATTCCGCGACTTCCTTCGTGCAGGTGACGCCACCCAGCGGGACGCCGTTGCCCATGCCCTTGGCCATCGTAATCATATCGGGTTTCACGCCCCACTGCTCGATGCCCCACCACTTGTCGCCCGTGCGACCAAATCCCGTCTGGACCTCGTCGCTGATGAACAACCCGCCGTACTTCTTGACGATGTCGTAGACGATCTCGAAATACTCCTTCGGCGGATCGATCACGCCGCCGAATCCCTGGATCGGTTCTCCGATGAACGCCGCGATCTTGCCCGACGTATTGTATTTGATCACGTCTTCGAGTTCGCGCGCGCACGCGACGTTGCACGACGGGTAGGTCAGGCCGAACGGACAGCGGTAACAGTACCCCGGCGAGATGTGGGTGACGCCGAACACGTACGGCAGCGAGTGCCGCCACTTCGACTGGCCGGTCATCGTCATCGCCATCAGCGTGCGCCCGTGAAAACTGTGCCGCAGCCCGACAAACTCGGTCTGCTTGGTGTGGTTTTTCGCCAGCAACGCCGCCAATTCGTTGGCCTCGCAACCGCTATTCGTGAAAAAGCTGACCTTCAGCCCACCCGGCATCACGCTCGCCAGTTTCTCGGCGTAACGGACCAGATTCGGGTGGTAATAGAGCGTGGTCATATGCTGCAGCGTTTTGACCTGCTCGACGATCGGGTTGGTGACTTCCGGATGGCAATGGCCGACGCTGATTGTCACGACCGCGGAAAACCCATCGAGGTACTTGTTGCCCTTGTCGTCGTAGACAAATTGCATGTCGCCCTTCACGATATTTATCGGAGAAAACTTCATCGTGCTGGGCAGGATGTATTCGTCCCGCATCTGGCCGATTTGTTCGGCCGTCAAAGCGTCCGTCTTTTTCATGTGCATGGTAGTTACCTTTCTGGTTTGGGTTTGCGCACCAGGGCCATCAGTACCCAGTACACAACGAACGAAATGGAGAAACCGACAAACCAGGCGTAGCTGTACAGGTGCATCAGGAACGGCCCCACCGTGGAAGGATCGGCCACCTGGATCGTGCCGAGAAATCCGGGCACGTTGGGCGCCACGCCGAGGGCCAGCGCCACCACCGCCGCGGGATTGAACCCGTTGCGGTAAAAATACTGGCCGTCACGCAAATAGAGCTGGATCGGATGTAACCGCGTTCGTCGAATGACAAAATAGTCGCAAATCAAAATACCGCCAATCGGACCCAGTAGCGCGGAATAACCGACCAGCCACGTGAAGATGTAACCGCTCGGATCCGCCACGAGTTTCCATGGCTGAATCAGGATCCCAATGATGCCCGTAATCAGGCCGCCGATACGAAACGTGATTTTCGATGGCCACAAATTCGAGAAATCGTTCGCGGGACTGACCACGTTCGCGGCGAGGTTCGTCGCGAGCGTCGCGAGACACAGGGCGAACAATGAAATCCCCAAGACAACGGGGCTCTTGAATTTCGTGATCAGCACGACGGGGTCCCAGATCGGCGAACCGTAAATCACAATCGTGGCCGAGGTCACCGCCACGCCAATGAACGAGTACAAGGCCATCGTCATGGGCAGTCCAATGGCCTGCCCGATCACCTGATCGCGCTGCGTGCGCGAGTAGCGCGTAAAGTCCGGTATGTTCAGCGACAACGTGGCCCAATAACCGATCATGCCCGTCAACGCCGGGAAAAACACCAGCCAGAACTGCCCGGCCTTCGGCCCGCCCGGAACGAACGCCGATGGTTGCGACAGCATCGGTCCGAAGCCGCCCGCCGCGTGGTACGCCCACGCCAACAACGCCAAACCCAGCAGGATGAGCAACGGCGCTTTGATATCGAGCAGGATACGGATCGATTCGATGCCCTTGAAGATGACGAGCATGTTGATGCACCAGAAAACCATGAAGCAGGCGAATTGGGCGATGTTGATTCCGCCCCACCATGTTGGAAGATGATCCCACGACGGAATGTAAATCGTGCAAATCTTGTAAATCGCCCAACCGCCAATCCAGGTCTGGATTCCGAACCACCCGCAGGCCACGAACGCGCGCAACAACGCCGGAATGTTCGCCCCGCGCACGCCGAATGACGCGCGACAATACACCGGGAACGGAATGCCGTACTTCGTGCCGGCGTGCGCGTTGAGAATCATGGGAAGCAGCACGATGGCATTGCCGAAGAAGATCGTCAGCACGGCCTCGTACCAGTTCATGCCCTCGGAGATCAACGACGACGCCAGCATGTAGGTCGGTATGCACGCCGACATCGAAATCCACAGCGCCGCGATGTCCTTCAATCCCCATTTGCGGTCGCTGACGCGCGTCGGGGCGATGTCCGCGTTCCAGTACGGCGAGTGCGAGATATCATCTGTCACCTCGTGAATGCCGTTGGTGACGCGGACGCCGTCGAGTTCCTGGACCGGGGGATTCATCAGGCTACGGGAGCAACTCGGCCATTGCCTTGTACGTCTCGGGACGGCGATCGCGGTAGAACTGCCACACGTTGCGCACTTCGCGGATCAGGTCGAGATTCAGGTCCGCGACGACGATGGCGTCCTTGTCGCGCGGGCCTTCGGCGATGATTTGGCCGCGTGGATTGGCAAAGTAACTTTGTCCGTAAAATTCCCCGAAACTCCAGGGTTTCTCGGTGCCGACGCGGTTGATCGCGCCGACATAATAAACATTCGCCACGGCGGCGGCGGGTTGTTCCAGCTTCCACAGGTACTCGCTCAAGCCCGCTGTGGTCGCGCTCGGGTTGAACACGATCTCGGCGCCGTTGAGCCCGAGCAACCGCCAGCCCTCGGGGAAATGGCGGTCGTAACAGGTATAGACCCCGACCTTGCCAACGGCCGTCTCGAACACGGGATAGCCGAGGTTACCCGGCTTGAAGTAAAACTTCTCCCAGAAGCCGGGTTTGCAGTGCGGGATGTGGTTCTTGCGATATTTGCCGAGAAATTTGCCGTCGGCATCGATCACGGCCGTCGTGTTGTAGTACGTGCCCGTGGATTCTTCCTCGTACATGGGCGCGACGATGACCATGCCGTGTTTTTTCGCGAGCCGCTGCATCAACTTCGTCGTCGGGCCATCCGGCACCCGCTCGGTGGACTCGTACCATTTGATCTCCTGCTCGCAGCAAAAATACGGGCCGTAAAAAATTTCCTGCATGCACATCACCTGCACGCCCTTTTTCGCCGCCTGATCGATCAATTTGATGTGCTTCTCGATCATCGCCTGCTTGATCTTTTTCACCGACGACGTCCCCGGCTCCGGGTTCGATGCCTGAATCAGTCCGCCTCGTACGATGCGCGCCATGTCTCTTTCTCCTTCGGTTCCCGCAACCTCGCGGGCGTACGCCAGCCCGCGGCCACGTGTTCTTGCTCAGTAAATGTTCGTCTGCCGTTTCACGCCTGTGTAATCGTAAAACACCGTCTTCAATTGCGTGAAGAAATTCAACCCCTCATCACTCATCTCGCGACTGCCGTAGCCGGTCGCCTTGAATCCGCCGAACGGCAATTGCGCTTCACCGCCAATGGTCGGCGAGTTGATGTGGACCATGCCCGCCTCGATCCGGTCCGTAAATCTCATCACGAGGTTTGCATCACCCGTGTAGATAGCGCAGGTCAACCCGAAGCGGACGTTATTGGCGACTTTCATCGCTTCCTCGAAATCACCGACGCGAAATACCGCCAACACCGGGCCAAATACTTCCTCCTGGGCCAGTGTGTTCTCGGGTTTGACGTTGTCAAAGATTGTCGGAGCGACAAAATATCCTTTCGCAAGCTTGCCCTCGGTAAGCGCTCCGCCGCCGATCAAACACTTGCAGCCTTCCTTCTTCGCGATCTCGATGTAGCGCAAATCGGTTTCGTACTGCGCCTTATCGACCGCCGGGCCCATGCCGATACCGTCTTCCATGCCGTCGCCCACCTTGATCTTCCTGGTACGCTCGATCAGTTTTTCGAGAAACTTGTCGGCAATCGCTTTGTGCAACACCAGCCGACTGGTCGCGGTGCAACGTTGTCCCGTCGAACCGAACGCCCCTTGGGCGCAGCCTTCGACCGCGAGATCGAGATCGGCGTCGTCCATGACCACGAGCGGGTTTTTCCCGCCCATTTCGCAGGTGACCTTCGCGAGGTGTGACGCGGCCTGTTTCGCCACCTGACTCCCCGTCTCGCACGAGCCTGTAAACGACACCGCGCGAACGGTCTGGTTGTTCACGAGTTCGTCGCCCACCGTGCCGCCGCTGCCATACACGAGATTGAGCACGCCCTTCGGCAGGCCGGCGTCCTGATAGATTTTCACGAGCAATTCCGCGCAGCCGGGCGTGTTGGTGGCAGCCTTGAACACCACGGTATTTCCGGCCACCAGGGCCGGCGCCGTCTTCCACACGGGGATGCAGAACGGGAAATTCCACGGCGTGACGCAACTCACCACACCGAGCGGCTGACGGAGCGTGTAGACGAACGTACTGGGCATTTCGCTGGGCGAGGTGCGCCCCTCGACGCGAAACGACAGGCCCGCGTAGTATTCAAAAAGATTGATGCTCTTTTGGACTTCGCCGCGCGATTCACTGAGAATCTTGCCTTCCTCGCGCGTCATCATCCGCGCAATCTCTTCCTTGCGCTCGTACGAGAGCTGCACCGCCTTGGCGAGGATGCGGCCGCGGGCGGGTGCGGGAGTATTGCGCCAGGCTTGAAACGCCGCCTGTGCCGCTTCGATGGCCGCCCTGGCCTCGTCGCGTGTCGATTGCGGTGCGTGACCGATGATGTCGTCGGTGTTGGCGGGATTGACATTCGGGGCTGACTTGCCGGAAGACGAATCCACCCATTGACCGTTGATAAAATTTCTGTAGCGGTGCGATTCCGCCGCCGGTTTCGTGTCGGCCCTTGGTTTTTTAGCGAGGACTTGCGATGACATGTTTGGAACTCCTGTTGTTACTCCCCAGAAATTTCCACCGACAGTTTCTGCACCGCGTCGTTTGGGTCGAGTTTTCTCTTGGCAACGTCGGCCAGAATGGTTTGCGCCTGCGGTGCTTCCAACGCGCGAAGTATAGACGCCGACATGCGTGATTGCAACAGCCGAATCACCTCGGCGCGGGCCGCGCGCTCGCGCCGCCGGACCAATTGACCCGAAGCCACAAGGTATGCGTGATGAGTGTCGGCTACACCACAAAGGGTTGTGACCCCATCGCCGGTTTTCGCGGATGTGTGGATTGTTGGTCGCTCCCATATCTGGCCCTGCTTCGGATGGCGAGTTTCCTGGCGAGGCGTGCCCGCATTCATCAAATCCGATTTGTTGATTACCAGCACATCCGCAATTTCCATCAAACCCGACTTGGCGCGCTGGATCTCGTCGCCCAACTCCGGCATGAGTACGACCACCACCGTGTCGGCCACCTCGGCGACCTCGACTTCGTCCTGTCCGGTGCCGACCGTTTCGACAATCACGACGTCGAACCCCGCCGCATCCAGGGCGTGGATGATCTGGGGCGTCGCATCGGTAAGTCCGCCGTGATGATGACGCGTTGCCAGGCTGCGAATGAACACGCCGTCGTCTTCGCTGTGTCGCTGCATCCGCAACCGATCGCCGAGCAACGCCCCACCCGAGATCGGACTGGTCGGATCGATGACGATGACGCCGACCGTCTTGCCCTGTCGGCGTAACTCATCGATCAGGCGATTGATCAGCGAACTCTTACCCACGCCCGGCGGCCCCGTGATGCCGAGAATGCGCGCCCTGCCAGTGCACGCATAGAGTTCCGCGGACAACGGCTTGCCCGCTTCCAGACGCGTGACCAGTTTTGTGAGCGCTTTATGATCCAATTCCATCAATGCCCTCTTGCCTTCGGCAAATCTTAATCCACGCGCCCGCAAAAACCAGCGCCGATACCATCGTGATGCCCAAGCCGAGCCAGAGGACGCACGGTGCGAATTGCACCGTCAGCTCCCCCCGGCCAGCCTGCGGCACAATGATACCCGTAAAGGCGCCGAAGGCTTTCACAATCTCGAACCCCCGGTCACTTGTTTTCCACCGGGGTAATATGACTGCGAGACAAAAATGACACCCGGTGACCCAACGTTGTAGCGGATGGTGTAGCGCTCGGGCGCGTGCGACTCAATTTGCACCTGATCTCCGGACTGACTCGGAGCCGGCCGGTCGGATGCCGCGAGGAATGTAGGCACGCCGCGGGCCACGACGGCGATTTCGTTTTTGTAATCGATCTTTCCCGAGTTCAAGTCATCAAACACACGTTCACTCGACTCATAGAACTTCACGCTCCGGTAGAACTTCACACGCGCCAGTGAGTTTGTGTAAGGGATAATGCCCACCCGGTGGCTCCGAAGGCTGGTCTGGCGGTCCTCATTAATCAGGACACGAACGTTCTGGATGTCGATCTTCGTGGTCTGGCTGGTGATGGATTGAAAGCTCTCCCAGTCCCGCAAAGCGAACGTTACGTAACCGTCCGGGTATTCGATTTCCTTGTGCAGGTAAGCAAAATTGCGCATATAGAGAACTTCCTGCTGCAGTTTTCCATCCCGCATCTGGGCAAGCCGGAACGGACCGATTTCCGCCCGCCACTGTTGCAGTCGAGCCGCAATATTCCCCTGATCCTTGTAATACTCTGCCGGGTCTGTTCCCCCGCGATAAAAGCCGCCGTAAGTGATGAACAAGTCCGCGGCGATCAACAATGGCATGCCCGTCAATAGCACGCCCCGTCTCCAGTCCGTAAGACGCATGATGCCAACTGCTGCACCGAAGCATGCCAGGCAGAGCCCGGCGCCGATGCACGTCTGCGACAGAGAATACGACCGGACGGGTGCCTCAGCGAGTTCCGGAAAGACGCGGGGGCCGAATGTAAGTGTCCCCAATGCGAGTCCGGCATAGACAATTCCAAACAAGCAGGCGGCACCGCGTAATTTCATTTGTCGGCCCGAGGCCAGGGCGTTCACGAAACATGCGACCAACACTGCCGCTGAGCAATCCAGGACTGCCCCCATCTTCACCGGTCCGCGAAAGAAGGAGATGCCCGGTACCGTATGGTAGAGGATCGCAAACAAGCCCGCGTTTCGCCCCAGCATGAACCAAATTGAAAACACGGACACGGCTACAAAAAAGCCAACCACCGCCCGATTTTCCAGCCGCTTCCAGTTAAACAACAGCACCACGGCCGCCAGCAGCGCCACCTGACCCGCATACACTCCCGTTTCCGCGTATTGGTACTGCCAGTCCGGCCAACCAACTGCGTTCTGATCAGTTTCGGCAACGAAGCCCCAAAAGCGATTGTCAGCGGCAGGGTCAGGAGCACTTCCCTGGAAAACCGCTGTCCAGTTGATGTATGACTCCTTCCCAAAGTAATTCGGAACGATGAGACCGATCAACCCGTGGAACGGCATCGACGGCCTGGCGATGTCCTGCCATCCCATGCGTGGCCGGCTGCTGTAGTACCAATTCTCCGCTGACGGCAGGATTGCCACGGCGCCCAGCAGGAGGACACAGAGCATCAAGGTTCCCATCTTGATGATCTCTTTCCCGACCGCGCCAAACCGGATCTCGTTCTCCCGTTGTTGCCTCCACCATGAGAACAACCAAAAGCCGACGACCAGATACCCAGCGTACAAAGAAATCTGGGGATACCCGGCAAGCGCCGAAAGCAACGTCGCCACCACGAGCCCACAGAAGTACCGGGCATTGTGGCCATCCAGGAACCTCTTCACCATCAGCAATTGCAGCGGCAGCCAGGCGTAAACCTGCAGCCGGTTTGCATGGATGATGTTGAGAGACGTGAACCCCGCGAAACAAAACACGATGCTTCCCGCCAGGCAGGCCACTGGCCGCAAACGGTAATCCTTCAGGAACCAGAACATGAACAGACCGCCCAGGAACACGTGAAGAACCAGCCACCACTGGTACGCGATGATGGACAAATGTCCCGAGCCTGCAAAGATCGCCAACAACCAGGTCGGCGGATAAAAGAGCCCCAATTGGATGTCCGTGTAAAACGGCATTCCGTCGTAGACACCGGAGATCCACAACGGAAACCGAGCCTCCCCGAATTGCTGCCGCAAAGTAATGCACCCCGGGATAGAACTCAAAAAGCGTGTCGTCCCAGACGAAAGCCTTCCCCAGCAGATAATCCAGATAGAAGATGGCGACTAACGCGGCCAGGAACGCCAACAACATGACGTTCGTGCCCTCAGGACTCACCGGAACGTTCACTGTGACTCGGATTCTCCAACGGTTTTCCTCGAGCGTCATTGCAACCAGAGTCGCGTCACGCGCCTACCGTGCCTTTACATTACTCTTCAAAAACTCCGCGATGCTGGCGATGGAACTGCCAGGGACCGAAGATTTCCTTGATGCCGAGTTTCTTCAGCTGTTTGACATCGGCGTCGGGAATAATGCCGCCGGCAAACACGAGCACGCCCTTGATTTTTTCCTTCTTGAGCAACTCCATTACCCGCGTGAATTGGGCCATGTGACCGCCCGAAAGCGAACTCAGTCCGATGGCATTCACGTCCTCTTGAATGGCGGCCTGGACGATTTGCTCTGGCGTATTGCGAATGCCCGTGTATACAACTTCCATCCCCGCGTCACGCAATCCCATGGCCACGACCAGTGCGCCGCGTTCGTGGCCGTCGAGCCCGGCTTTGGCGATCAGTACTTTAATGGGTCGTTTCATATTGAATGTGTCGGTCGATACTCGCCGAAAGTGGCTCGCAACACTTTGCAAATCTCCCCAACAGTTGCGTAATTGCGCACGCAATCAATAATGATGGGCATCAGGTTTTCCGAGCTTCTGGTGGCCCGGTCCAACGTCGCCAGGCATTTCTCGACCTTCGACGCGTTGCGTTTCTGGCGTAGCGCCGCCAGCTCGCGACGACGACGCGGTTCCGACTTCGGGTCGATCTGTTGCGTCTTCAACGATAATTTCTTGTCGCTGACGAACTCGTTTACGCCAACGATGATCTTCTCTTTCTTCTCGACCGCCTTCTGGTGTTCGTACGCGGCGCGGTAAATCTCCTTGTACACGTAGCCGCCTTCGATGGCTTTGAGCATCCCGCCCATGTTGTCGATCTTGTGGAGATACTCACGCGCCTGTTGCTCGAGCTGGTTGGTGAGCGATTCGACATGGTAACTGCCCCCGAATGGGTCGGGCTCGGCGGTCACGCCCGATTCGTAGGCGATGATCTGCTGCGTGCGCAACGCGAGCAGGGCCGATTCTTCGGTTGGTAGCGCAATGGCCTCGTCCCTGGCGTTCGTGTGCAAACTCTGTGTGCCGCCGAGGACGGCAGCGAGCGCTTCGATGGTTGTGCGTACCACATTATTATCCGGCTGTTGGGCGGTGAGCGTCGAGCCGGCCGTCTGCGTGTGGAACCGCAACATCATCGACCGTTCGTTCTTCGCGCCGAACCGGTCGCGCATGATGTGCGCCCAGAGCCGGCGCGCCGCGCGGAACTTGGCGATCTCTTCGAGGAAATTGCTGTGGCAATTGAAGAAAAACGCGATGCGTGGGGCGAAGCTCTCGACGTTCAAGCCGCGCTCGACGCAGGTCTGCACGTACGCAATTCCATCGGCGAGCGTGAAGGCGATTTCCTGCGCGGCGGTACAGCCTGCCTCGCGCATGTGATAACCGCCAACGCTGATCGTGTTCCAGCCCGGCACTTCCTTCGCGCAGAACTCGACGATGTCGGCGATGAGGCGCAACGACGGAGCGGGCGGGAAAATGTACGTGCCGCGGGCGATGTACTCCTTGAGGATGTCGTTCTGCACCGTGCCGGAAACTCTCGACCACGGTACCCCCTGCTTATCGGCGACGGCCAGGTACAACGCCAATAATATGGAGGCCGTCGCGTTGATGGTCATCGACGTGCTGACCTTGTCGAGCGGGATCCCGCGGAACACCTGCTCCATGTCCGCGAGCGAGGAGATCGCGACGCCGACGCGGCCGACTTCGCCGAGGGCCATTTTATCGTCGCTGTCGTAACCGATCTGCGTCGGGAGATCGAACGCCATCGAGAGACCGGTTTGCCCTTGCGAGAGGAGATACTGGTAGCGCTTGTTCGTTTCCGTCGCGGTGCCGAACCCGGCGTACTGGCGCATCGTCCACAGCTTTCCGCGATACATCGTCGCGTGAATGCCACGCGTAAACGGGAACTTCCCCGGCTCTTCGCGGTGCTCAGTCATGCGGTTCACTCAGTTCCACGAGCACACCGTGGGCGGATTTCGGGTGGAGAAAGGCGATCCTGGCGCCGCCGGCGCCGATGCGTGGCTGTTCGTCGATCAGCGCGACATTGGCGCTTTTCAGTTTCTGCAATCGCCCGGCAAGTCTGTCGGTCTCCAGAGTCAGGTGATGCAGGCCTTCCCCACGTTTCTCGATGAAACGTTGAATGGGACTGTCGGGCGAGGTGGGTTCGAGCAACTCGATCGTTGTGGCGCCTGCTTTCAAGATGGCGACGCGCACTTTTTGTTCGGGGACTTCTTCAATGTGGGACAGCTTCAAGCCGAGCGTGTCGACCCAGAATCTCTTCGCCTCATCGATGCTCTTCACCGCGATGCCGACGTGGTCGATGCCCTTGATCATACAACGCCTCGCTTCTTAAGGTCGGCGAACTGTTCGTCTGTATACCCCAGATCCCGCAGCACACTCAGGGTGTCCTGTCCGAGCAACGGCGGCGCGTCGCCCGCGACGCCGGGCGTGTCCGACAACTTCACCGGCACGCCGGTCATCTTCACGGTCTTGAGCTTTGGATGTGGGCGTTCGACGACCATCTCGCGGGCGCGAACCTGCGGATGTTCAAGGACTTCGCCCACGGAAAGAACCGCGCCGCACGGGACGCCGTTTTTTTCGAAGAACGCGACCCATTCGTCGGCGGTCTTGTCCGCGAAAATCTTCTGGAGGACCGGGTACAGATCTTCGTGGTTCTGGACGCGCAGAGGGTTCGTGGCGAATTTCTCGTGTGTTTTCAGGTCCGGTCGTCCCAGCAAATCGCAGAACTGGCCCCAGAGGCGGTCATTGCCCACGGCGAGGTTGAAGTAACGGTCGCGGGCCTTGAAAGTCTCATACGGAACGATGGTCGGATGCTGATTGCCCTTGCGCGATGGCGATTTGCCGGTGCCGAAATAGATGCCCGGCTTGGTACGTGAGAAATGAGACCTGTCCATCGAGCAGCGACACGTCCACTTTTTGTCCCTTGCCCGTGCGTCGGCGCGCCTGCAGCGCAAGTAAGATGCCCAGCGTCGCGTAAATTCCTGCGGTGATGTCGGC
This sequence comes from uncultured Verrucomicrobiae bacterium, assembly GCA_963766065.1. Taxonomy (GTDB): domain Bacteria; phylum Verrucomicrobiota; class Verrucomicrobiia; order Palsa-1439; family Palsa-1439; genus Palsa-1439. The sequence goes on along the minus strand of CAVYAC010000024.1, from coordinate 2,464 downwards.
GAGCGATGTGCCGGTTTTGTAGGGCGAACCGTTCGGGTCGCCGGTCAGGCTCATGATCCCGCCCTGGCCCTGGATGGCTAGGTCGTAGCCCGGGCGTTCGGCCCACGGGCCGGTGTGGCCGTAACCGGTCACCGAGGCGTAGATAATTTTCGGATTCAGTTTCGCGACCTCGTCGTAGCCGAAGCCGATGCTCGCAAGGAAATCCTTCCGAAAATTCTCCAACAACACGTCAGAATTCTTGATGAGTTTCGTGAGAATCTCGCGGGCTTCGGGTGTCTTGAGGTTAAGCGTGAGCGATTTCTTGCCGCGGTTGATGCTGAGGAAGTACACGCTCTCGCCGTCGAGAAACGGCGGGCCGTAGGCGCGGGTGTCATCGCCCTTGTCGGGGTTTTCAATTTTGATAATGTCCGCGCCAAAATCGCTCAACAGCATCGAACAGTATGGTCCCGCCAGGATGCGCGAGAGATCGACGACCCGGATGCCGTCAAGAGGTTTCATTCTGTCAAGGCTAACGATGCGCGCTTGTCCCCGCAAGCGTTTTCCGCTACAAGCAGCCCTGGCATGAGAATCTATTTGATTGTCGCGCTCGCGGTGGCGCTGCCCCGGATGATGTATGCGGATTCGGCGCCGACGAACCAGACGGCGCAGGCGATCCTGGACCGGGTGCTGTCCAATCGGCCCCAGAAGGATTTCTCGCTGAAGGCGAGATTGTTCGTGGGAGGGGCAGACCCGGTGCCCGTGGAGATTTTCGTGAAGAACACCGCGGGCGAGACGCGCACGTTGTATCGCGGGGGACAGACCGAGGCGCTCGTGGTGCAACCGCTGCACGGCGAGCCGAAGTTCTATTTGCGCGGCGCGGGCGAACTGACCGGCAACCGGCGGACGGAGAAATTGCTGGGATCAAACTTTACGTACTACGACCTTGGCCTGACGTTTCTCCACTGGCCAACCATGAAACTCCTCGACGAAGACCGGGTGCGGGGCCGGGACTGCTTTGCGATTGAGGCCAAGGCCGACGGCGAACCGTACACCCGCGTGAAGGTGTGGATCGACAAGGAGTACTATGCGCTGTTGCGGGCGGAGGCGTTTGATACCAACGACAACCTCACGCGACGGTTCGCGGTGACGAGCTTCAAGAAGATCGGGGATGTCTGGATCCCGCGCGGCTTGGAAGCGTCGCGGGTGCCGGCGCAAAGCCTGCCGTCGGAAGAGAAATCGCGACTGGAAGTGTACGAGGGGAATTACGATACGCAGTTGCCCACGGAGCGGTTCGCTACGGAAAGATTTCGCGCCGGCACCGACGGCGGGAAGAGGGGCAAAGACTGAGTTATCCGACCGCTTCGTGTCTGGCGACCCACTGCATGCCGTGACGTTCCCAGTTCTTCAGCTTGATCTCCAGGTGGGTGACCTCGCCCATGCCGCGGATTTGTTGCTCGATGTGGAGCAAGGTTCGCTGGACGCCCAATTCTTGTTCGAGATGATCGTCCTCTTGCGCCCAGGCTGGTAGTCGAACATCACGAAATCGCCTTCGATGTAGACGGAGGACCCGATAACCTCCACATCGAGCTTCTGGGTGTCAACATAGTTGCGCACCAGAATGCCCTGCACCACCCTGAGAACTCTCAATTCCTCGAGCGTCATACGGCCACTGCCCCGTCAGCTCGCGGCGCGGCGAACGAGAGTAGTGTAACGCTCCGCCAGGCTTGTGGCAAGACAGAAATTCGGGATTGGGTAGCTAACGGTACTGTTTGTCAATTGTCAGTGGTGGGCCAACCCGGGTTTATTTTCGTGGTGGTGAGGCAGACGTTGTTCCACCAGTGATTCCAGTTTCTGTGGTCCTGCTGCAGCCAGCGTAATTGGGCCAGGCGGTCGGCGCGCACCGGATTCCAGCCGCGCCCTTGGCGTTTGAAGCGACGGTTGATGTGCACCTCGACGTTCTTCTCGACCGCGCCGCTGCCCGCCCGCACCACCGGGCCGAGGCACCCGTGGCGCTGACGGTAGCGCTTGGGGATCTGACCGAAGGCATCGATGCCGTCCCGATGGCCCAGCAGATAGCCGAAGAGTTCGTGGAAGCCCTCGCGGCGCGGGTCGTCGGAGGCCGTTTCCATGGACCGCAGCGCCTCCAAGGCCGCTTTGCTGTCGTGGGCATACACCGCCGCCATGATCCAGCGCCACGCGGCCTGATCCGGGCCGACAAACTCGCGCACCTTCTGGCCGATGTGCCAGCGATCCAGCAGCCACAGTGTCTCGGGGAATTCGCGTTCCCGCACCCACTTCAGTCCCTCGTCGCCATCGCTCAGCAGCACCGTCAGGGAGCGGGACCCCCGGCCGGATAGTGTCGGTCACGGTGGCGGCGCAGGCGCGTGCCGAACTCACCGAGGCTGCCCGTGCCCACCAACCAGGTCTTCTGGTCCAGGCTCACGTCGGTACGACCCCGCTGATCCAGGCGGCGGCTGCGGCCCGT
>CAVYAC010000023.1:0-4475 GCA_963766065.1 uncultured Verrucomicrobiae bacterium | reverse complement strand
ACCATCTCCTCTCAGTTGGTCAAGATGATGGGCGGCAGGATTTGGGTGGAAAGCGAAATGGGCAAGGGTAGCACGTTTCATTTCACGGCGCAGATGCGCCCCTCGAAGGATCTTCCGCCGAAGCTGGCCACGCAACAGGCTGATCTGGAAGGTCTGCCGGTGTTGGTGGTGGACGACAATGCCACCAGTCGTCACATTTTGGAAGAGATCCTGCGCCACTGGCACGCGAAACCGGTGATTGCCAGCAACGCGGCCGCCGCATTCGCGGGAATCAAGAAGGCCCATGATCGCGGAGAACCATTCCGGGTGGTCTTGTTGGATTGCCTGATGCCCGAGACGGACGGGTTTGGTCTGGCCGAACAGATTCGCCAGGACCCGGACCTGGCCTCAACGAAACTGATCATGTTGTCCTCAGCGGGCCGGACCAGCATCGCGTCGCGATGCCGGGAAATGGGATTCACGGGGTACCTGACCAAGCCGGTGAAGCAGTCAGAACTGTTCGATGCGATCGCGGCCGCGCTGGGAAACCAGGGTGAGCCCGTGGCACAACCGGCCGTAGTGGCCGATTCATCCGCGGCGAGCGCCTCTCGCAAGTTGCGAGTGCTCTTGGCGGAGGACAACGCTGTCAACCAGCGGTTGGTCGTCAAGTTGATGGAAAAACACGGGCACTCACTGGCGGTCGTCAACAACGGCGTGGAAGCCCTCGACACGCTGGAGCGGGGAACGTTTGACGTGGTCCTCATGGACGTGCAGATGCCGGAGATGGGCGGGTTCGAGGCCACGGCCCGCATTCGCGAGCGCGAGAAATCCACCGGCCAACACGTTCCGGTGATTGCGATGACCGCGCACGTGTTGAAAGGGGATCGCGAGCGGTGCCTGGAAGCTGGGATGGACGCCTACGTGTCGAAACCCATCCAGGCCACGTCATTGTTTGAAACGATCGACACCGTGGTGCCCAACCTGGGACTGGCAGCCAGCATGCCGGAAAGACTCCCCGAGGATGAAGCGGCGCCTGCGGCGAGCGTCCAGGTCTTCGATTACGAGGCCGCCCTGGCCATGCTCGATGGTGACACAGAACTTTTCAGCGAACTGGTGGGATTGTTCACAACCGAATCGGTCCAGCTACTCAATCAGATTCACGAGTCCATTGCCCGGCGTGATGCCAAACTCTTGGAAAGGTCGGCGCACTCGTTGAAAGGGTCAGCCGCCGCCTTTAGTGCCGAGCCCTCGCGGGCCGTGGCCCAACGCCTGGAGGGCTTGGGAGCTCGTGGTGAATTCGGCGGGGCCGACGTCGTCGCCGCCCAGTTGCGGGAGGAAGTCACGCGACTGACAAAGGCGCTTTCGGTGCATCGGAAGGAGGGTGCGGCGTGCGAATCCTGATTGCTGAAGACGACGTGGTGTCGCGTCATTTGTTGGAAGCCACCCTCACCAAATGGGGCTACGAGGTCATCAGCACCACGGATGGGATACAGGCCTTCGACGCGCTGAGCCAGCCCGACGCGCCGTCGTTGGCGGTCTTGGACTGGATGATGCCGGGCATGGATGGCGCGGAAGTTTGCCATCGGGCGCGGAGCCTCGGGACAGACGGCTGCTGTACATCATCCTGCTCACGGCCAAGGGCCGCAAGGAAGACATTGTCCAGGGGCTTACGGCGGGCGCGGACGATTACATTATCAAGCCGTTCGATCGCTCGGAATTGAAGGCCCGGATCAATGTCGGCGAACGCATTCTCCGCCTGCAAGCGGAACTGGCGGCCCGTGTCAAGGAGTTGGAACTCGCGCTGGCCAACGTCAAACTGTTGCAGGGATTGTTGCCCATCTGTTGCTACTGCAAGAGAATCCGCAACGATCAGAACTACTGGCAGCAGGTGGACGCCTACATTTCCGACCACTCGGAGGCGCAGTTCACCCACGGCATCTGTCCGGAATGCCGCGACAAAATCGTGAAGCCGGAATTGGAACGGCTGAAAGTCAACGAGGCCGCCGTTCGCAGTTAACGGCGGTTGCCGGCCCGCTTGTGGAACTCATATTACGTCCTGCCACCCGCGATTTCCTCCCACGAGCCCGGCCCCGCGTCGGATGGGGTGCGCCCAGAGAGCCGATACATTGCACGGCAATGTATCAAGCACGCCGGCGGGAATCACTCATGGCGCAAACCCCAATGGACAACATCGCGAACGCACGCGGGATGATGCATCGGTATCGGAGGTATCACCGAAGTCGTCGCCAACATGCGGCCCTGAGCGCAACTGTGACAATGATAAGATGTGGAGAAGTTCAGGTCTGACCTCGAAAACAACCCCACTTGAAACCAGCGATCAACCAATGAACTCAGGCCGAAAAACGGCTGCTCCCCGTCCAAAATCGGGTTATCTTGGACAGCAGTGACGGCCGCTATGCTCGCCGTGTCAATAGTCAAGGGCCTGTTCCCCAAATCGCTGAATTGTGGCTTTCAGTTCTTTTTCTCGATCTGGAGTCCTCGATTTCTTTGGGAAACTCGGGGTGTCAGAATACAAACGCTGACCCTCTTGTAGTGTTCGGAGCATTTGGGCAACAGCCCCCCAGGAGTTGACCCCGTGTCGTGTGTTGCTTTCATCGTTGAGAGGACGATGCCGCACGGGGTTCTCCGTTTGGACGCGGGCAGGAATCTCGCGAAAAGCACAAGGGGTGATGGAGGGGTGTCGAGCGGAGGGCAGCTGATGGACGTCTAAGAGTCAGGCGTTGACCCCGTCTACGGAGGGCAGCTAATGGACGTTAAGAGTCAGGCGTTGACCCCGTCTACACTAGGGCACAAGCCGTACGCGGTAAAGCGCGCCGGCACGTTGGTTCCGCGCCCACATCGAGGTAATTGGTCACGGTGCCCGCGGCGGCGTTATTAGTTACGATAAAGATATCTGAGAAACCGTTTGTGCCGTATCCGCCATTCACATTGCCCGCAGCCGCCTGCAGTGCGTTGGTCGCGCCGGGGCCCATCATCCAGGTGAGGAGAATGTCGTTCCCAGACGGGGTGACCGCCGTGGGGCGAAATTCGTTCGGATCGATCACGTAGCTCCCAACAGTCAGTGTGCCCCCTGCGTGAACGAATCGAGCGCAGGCATTTGTGACGACCAGGGTATCGATGATGGTGGTGCCGCCGTTGAGGGTGAGCGTGCCACTGAGAACCTGCAGGGTGGCGTTGTGGGCGGCATTGGTCACCAGCAGCGTACCGGAATCGACCGTGATCTGGCCGGTGGCCGAGCAATTGGCGTTGCCGATCGTCACGTTGGTCGATGCCAGAGTGCCGCCCTCGACGTTGATACGGTTGCCGGCGCCAGCGAGGTAGCTGACATAGACGTAGGTGGCCACGACCGAACCACCCGGGCCGATGGTTAGCGTGTTGGTGACACCATCACTGCCGACGTACAGGTCGGTCATGCTGTCCCAGACCGAGCCGGTGCCGGTAACGGTCACGACGTTGTTCTTGCTTGTGCCGCCGCCCAGGATGCCGAACGTGGTGTGCACGGCGGCGCCATCGCTGATCGTCAATTGGTTGGCGGGCCCGCCGAGGCCAACCTCCAGATCGCCCGCGCCCTGGCCCGGGCTGATGTTCCAAACGGAGCCGGCCCCGGTGACCGTGACCACGTTGCTGCTACTGGCGGTGGCGTTGCCAATGATGAGATTGCTGGTGTACAGGGCGCCGCCATTGGTGGTCGTCATTTGGTTGCCCGTGCTGCTCTCACCGAAGACCATCAGGCCCCCGCCGGTTCTCCCCACGCCGTCATGAGTCCAGACCGAGCCGGGGCCGGTGATGGTCACCACGTTGCTGCTCGAAGCGTTGTCGCCCACGTAGCCGGTGTTGTCGTGCACCGCGCCGCCGGCGCTGATGGTCATCCGATTGGCCTTGCCGAAATACCCGACGTAAAGGTCAGAATTGTTCGTCAACGCCGAACCGGTTCCGGTCACCGTGACCGTGTTGTTGCTGCTGCTGGCGGCGGAAGCGCCCAGGGTGATCGCGGCGGGGCCCACCCACACAATGCCGCCGTTGCTGATGACCAGATTGTTGCCCGCGCCGGACGCGCCGATGGCCAGACCCTGATAGTTGGTCCAGGTCGAGCCGCTGCCGGTGACGATGGCGGTATTGTTACTGGCGGGGCCGAGATAGCCGATGATGCCGTCGAAATTCGACAGCACCCCGCCGTTTTCGATGATCAAGACGTCGCCGAAGGTGTTGCTGCCAACGACGTACCCGCCGAAGCCCACCCAGTTGCTGGCCACGCCGCTGATGGTGATGGTCTGGGAATTGGCCGTGAACTGGGCGCGCGCGCGACCGGTGGACAGGAATTGAATGACCACACACAATACTACTGGTAGAAAACGCTTCACGACTGCCCGCCTTTCTCACGCCAAAGAGAAGTTTGCCTTGCGACCTTGCGAGAGAGTAAACCAAGCCCGGCTCCAAAGTCGAGGCCTTTCTTGGCCGGCGAGGAAGCAGGGGTA
>CAVYAC010000022.1:0-11265 GCA_963766065.1 uncultured Verrucomicrobiae bacterium | reverse complement strand
AGTCCGCCCGCGTCATTGGCTTCCGACGGATTGGCCGCACGGTTCTCTTTTCCATCACGGATATCCAAGCGGCCATTGACCGCTATCGCATTGCTCCAGTCGGCGAGCCGAAACCGCGTCACCAGTCAATTGAGACCGGGACGATGACCTGGCACTGTGGCTCCTGGCCGCGAGGTCTCCATGCGCAAACACCGAATCCAGCGTATCTCGCCCGAGCCGACCACGCGGTAGCCAAACCGCCGACGCTGTCGGTAGCGGCACGATCAGCAGAGCTGTTACACGGCCCCCGCATTGTTTCGCTATAGGCCGTCAGAGGCACGATCACGCTAATCCAGTACCTCTTCTCCTGTCCCACCCACTCATCTCGGAATTTTCGTCGGTGTTCCACTTGGCAATAATTGGCAAATCCATCGCCTTTTACTGCCATTCGGCGCAAGACACTGCAATATAGACAATCGGCTTATAAGCCTTATAATACAATGGATAGCGCATTTATTGAGAAAACTACCAGAAATTGAAAAGCGGCCCCGGTTGGCTCCGGAGGCCAACGCTCTATCCAGTTGAGCTACGGGCGCACAGTGTGCAACGCACATAGCTTAACCGGGCGCGGCCCGAGGTTCAATCCCGAAAACGAGCGCGCCGGTGCGCTCACGCCGTCAAGCGCGATGCGGCAACCGTGCATAGCCGCGAGAAGCCGCTCCCATTCCTGTGTCAAGATGTCTCGGTTGGGGCTGGGCAGCGCCGGCACTCGCCCTACGATTCAGAGAGGATCGTCCCGCCGGATTGGGACTCGCGGTATCCACTGCTGAAAGACAATTGGACATGCGTAATGTGATTGTGTATTGTCGGGGTGGTTCTTTGAAATAAGGGGTTTGTAAGGAGCGCGGAAACGACAGAGATCCCTCGACAAGATCGGGATGACACCGGGAAGTACGACGCGGCGGGCTGGACGGCCGCCTCGGAGAGTCGCCGTTGCGCCGCCGGCGAAGATTCGGCGCGTGTCGTCGGACTCTGCTCGGCGACGCTACAGCCCGGCGATGCGCAGAGGCCGCACGGCAGCGCGGCCCGACCGGAGTGCCGAGGCACGGCGACAGAGCGCCGTGGCTACACGGGGAGACGACCGACGCTCATAGAGCGCCGCTACAGGGAGGAAGGGGCGCGCAAACGGGGTTTTTTGCGAAACGAACCCAACGGGTCTGAATCGATAATCCGTGTGGATGAGTTTGTGGGACAGATTGTTGGAACTTCAAGATGCTGGATTTTTGAATGGGTTCGTCCCTCCTTAGATTGGATTCGGTTGTTGATGCGCTTTTAATGCCGGGGCATCCCCATTTAATTATCCGGCCCGGTCGTTCCGTGTAATAGTGCCAGCATGAAGACGACCCAATCGTGCCCACTCGAACACGTCGGCTGTTGCCAGGGCGTGGCCGAATACCATCCCGCCGTCGAGGCGAACAGGGTCGGCGAGTTGCACCCGGGCGACATTTTGGACGACCGTTTCCTGATTACCGAGGTGATCAGTCGGAGCGGCATGGCGATGATTTTCAAGGCGCAAGACTTGTTCGATCACAACGCCAACGTCGCGCTGAAGGTGCCGCATCTGGAATACGAGAGCGACCCCGGTTTCTTCAGGCGTTTCCATCGCGAGGAAGAGATCGGGTTGACGCTGAACCATCCGTACGTGCTGAAATTCATACCCGTGCACGGACCGAAGAGCCGGCCGTACCTGGTGACGGAATACCTGCGCGGCTGCACGCTGGCGCATTTGTTGAAGGCCATGCGACCGTTGCCGGAGAAGGATGCGCTGAAGATCGCCAGTCTGTTGTGCGAGGCGTTGCAGTATTTGCACGATCATGGCGTGATCCACCGCGATTTGAAACCGCAGAACGTCATGGTGGGTTGTGATGGATCGATCCGCGTGCTGGATTTCGGGCTGGCCAAGTCCAACGAGTTTCGCCGGGTCACTTTTGGAGGCTTGACGCCCACGCTGGGCACGCCCGATTACATGGCGCCCGAACAGGTCCAGGGCAAACGCGGCGACGCCCGGACCGACATCTACAGCCTGGGGGCGATGTTGTACGAGATGCTGACTGGCGAAACGCCATTCGACGGTGATAATCCGCTGGCCACCATGAACGCGCGGGTCGTCGGCGACCCCGAGCCGTTGCGGAAACTGAATCCGAGTATTACGCCTCAAGCCGAGGAGATCGTTTTGCATGCCATGGGACGCAATCCCGCCGGCCGCTATTCCAGCGCCGCCGACATGCGAGCGGAGTTGGACAATCTCAGTCAGGTCAAGGTCACGGGCCGCTGCGATCATGTGAAAGAGGTGGCGCTGTGGAAGCGAAATCTCCGGCAGCACGCGGGAGTGATCCTGGCGCTGGTGACCCCGGTGGTGGTTCCCGTGGCGGTGTCCTTGTGGTTGCTGTTACGGCACCACAACCTGCACTGACCGGAACGCGAGGTGCGAGCAGACTGCAAACTCAAGGACGAAATGGTCGCCACTGCTCCCCACCAGCGAAGCTCCGCCGCCGCGACGAGTTCTCCGCGCACCGCGCTGGTCATTGATGACGAGCGTCCCATCCGCCGCCTGCTGCGGGTCTTGTTGGAAGTGCAGGGGTATCAGGTTTGGGAAGCGGAGACTGGTGATCTGGGTCTTCAACTGGCTGCCTCGCGTCGGCCGGATGTGATCCTGCTCGACCTCGGGTTGCCCGACATGGATGGCCTCACGGTTCTCAAACGGCTCCGGGAGTGGACCCGCACGCCCGTGCTGATACTGACCTTGCGAGACAGCGAAGCGGATAAGGTCGCCGCATTGGACAACGGCGCTGACGATTACATGACCAAGCCGTTCGGCGGGGAGGAATTGCTGGCCCGGTTGCGGGCGTTGCGGCGGCATTCCCCCGAGGCGCAGGAGGAGCCGACCTATGTTCATGGCGATTTGACCGTTGACATCAAGGCGCGCAAGGTGACGGTAAAGGACAACGAGGTGCACCTGACCCCGACCGAGTACGCGCTGCTCCATGAATTGGTTCGTCACGCCGGGCAAGGTGGTCCTGCAAAAACAACTGCTCCGCGCCGTTTGGGGACCAGACGCGGAGAGCCAGTTACAATATCTGCGGGTGTACATCACGTTTTTGCGCAAGAAGCTGGAGACACCCAAGAGCGGGAGACTGATCGAGACGCAACCCGGTATCGGCTATCGTCTGTTAGCCGGTAATTGAGGACAACTGCTGCTCGGTCATCCGCCTTCGCCCGATGGCCGAGCTAAATCTCAGCGCCTGCGCCGACGATCGCATCCTCAAGGTGTCATGCACGATCGCCGACCTTGATCGTTGCACTCACATTCAATCCCAGCACATCTTCGAAGCCATCCAACACTGCACTCTCGACCAGCAACTATAGGTGTAACTCCTCACTGCTTCTGTGAATGCCAACGGTCGAGATACGAAATCCCGTGGAGTGCAATCGGCAACCACGTCTCCATCGCCATCAAGCACCGCATCAGTGATCAAGATTGCTCATGCTGACTAATTAGTGAGCAGGGTTGACGAGCCATTAGCACTCTTTTTCCAAACTGGCTGGGCCATTTAATTAGCGCACTCCTCTATAGGCCGTTATTGTTGCCGCATGAAACATGAACGAATGAACGCCGTTCACCGTACAAGTCGAACCGACGCCGGTCTGGCCGGCGGTTTGGGGGATCTCGACGTTGACGGCGAATTGGCAGTTTCGCTCATGGCAACAATCGTGAAAGGAGTTTCATAATGTTGGAATCGAATGTCGCCATCTGGCTGGCTGGGATGTGTGTGTTGGGCCTTGTGTCGATGGGCCTGTGTTTCCTGTTTCTCAAGGCGTGTGAAGAAATCTGAGGTGATGACCATGATCTATGTAACCATCGCAATCTCCGCGTTTCTGTTCATCTATCTGTGGGTGGCGCTGATTCGGCCCGAGTGGTTCTGAGCAACCGCACCCGCGAACCAATATAAGGAGCAACAACCATGACACTGCAAATCTGGCTTCTCCCCATTGCCATACTCGTCGTCACAACGATGCTCGCGCTTCCGCTGGGCCGTTACCTGGCGTGGATCATGAACGGCCAATACAAGGCGCCGAAGTTCTTCCATTGGTTTGAAGCGCGCCTGGACAGCGGGCCGCAGAACTGGAAGCAATACACCGTTTCCATTTTGCTGTTCAATAGCGTGCTGTTCTTATTCGGCTTCGCCATCCTGGCGCTTCAGCCGTGGATGCCGCTGAATCCCGACGGCAAAGGGATGCTCGCGCCGACCACGATCTTTCACAGTGTCGTGTCGTTCATGACCAATACGGACCTGCAGCATTATTCCGGCGACCAGGTTTTCTCGAACTTCAGCCAGATCTTCTTTTGTCTGACCAACTTCTTCCTGTCGGCATCGATTGGCTTCTGCGGTCTGACGGCCATCATCCGCGCGTTCCGCGGCGATTCGCATGTGGGTAACTTTTTCGTCGATATGTGGCGGGTGGTGGTTTATATGTTCCTGCCCTGCGCGTTCCTGCTCGGGATCGTGTTCGTGCAGCAGGGCAGCCCGATGACCTATCAAAGCTCGTACCATGTCAACACCCTGGAGCCCGCGGCCATGGGCACAACCGACAAGGGCGACGCGAAACCGCAGAACATCGTGGTGGGTCCACTGGCGGCTTTCGTGCCGATGAAACAATTGGGAACCAACGGCGGCGGATTCTACGGGATGAACTCCGCGCATCCATTTGAGAATCCGACCGCGCTCACCAATTTCCTGTCCTGCGTGGCGATGATGCTGTTCCCCTACTCGCTGGTGCTGATGTACGGACGGATGCTGCAGCGCCCCAAACATGCGTGGGTTATTTTTGGGGTCATGATGGTCCTGATGATCGGCACTATTGTCTGGCCGATTTACTACGATACGTACAAACCAAACCCCGGCTTGACGGCGCATCCGGTGGCGCGGACGTATGACATCCCCAGCGCAACGGCGCCGGGCGGGAAGCGGACCGTGACGCTGCCCGCAGTGGCCGGCCTGCCGGTCGATCAACATCTGGGCAACCTCGAAGGCAAGGAAATGCGTTTCGGGACGTCGGCGGGCGCCACCTTCTGCGCGCTGACCGTGGACGTGACCGACGGGGCAATCAATTGCGAGCACGACAGCCTTAATCCGATTGCCGCGTTGTCGCCCATGGTCGGCATGTGGCTGAACTGCATCTATGGCGGTAAAGGCGTCGGCATGATCAACATGCTGCTGTTCGTGGTCGTAGGAATCTTCGTGGCTGGTCAGATGGTGGGACGCACGCCCGAGTATCTGGGCAAGAAAATCGGTGCCCGCGAGGTCAAGCTCGCTGTGATCGCGCTCTTGGTGCATCCGCTCATGATTCTGTTTCCCACCGGCCTGTTTGCGGCGACCGATTGGGGGATGAAAGCCACGAGCAATCCGGGGCCGCACGGGTTTTCCCAGATTTTCTATCAGTTCTCGTCGGCCTCGGCCAACAACGGCTCGGCGTTTGACGGACTGGGCGTGACCTATGGATTTGCCAACAACACCAGTCCCGGCCAGGCAGCGGCGTGGGACATCGCGGCGGCATTGGTGATTATCATCAGCCGGTTTCTACCGATCATCGCCCCGATCGCGATGGCGGCCTATCTCGGCATGAAAAAGCCCGCCCCGTTCGGGCTGGGGACATTGCGCGACGATACGATGACCTTCGGCTGGCTGCTGTTTGCCACGATACTTATTATCGGGGCGCTGCTGTTTCTGCCCATCGCCGTGCTCGGGCCAGCAGCCGAACACCTGGGACCGATCCCGTTTGGCGGGTAAATGGGACGATTCTACTGCGCACGAAAGGAACAATGCTATGAGTAATGTTGCCAATACCCAAGAACCCAAAGGTGTCAAGAAAGCCGCCAGCGTCACGGTAAAACCAATTGGCGAAATCCAATTGCCATCGGGCTTTTCGCCGCATCATAAGCGGCAAAAGGTGCTGCTGACGAAGGGGGCCGTCGGGCAAGCGGTCAAGCAGGCGTTCGTCATGTTGCGTCCCGACGTCCAATGGAAGAACCCCGTGATGTTCGTGGTCGAGGTTGGGGCGATCCTGACGTTGTTCTATGTCCTGCAAGCCGCGTTCGGGCACTCGGCCAGCCAGGTGTCGGTGAGTTATTTTATCGCGTTGGATGCGTGGCTGTTCGCGACCGTGCTGTTCGCGAATTTCGCCACCGCGCTGGCGGAAGTGCGCGGGAAGGCCCAGGCGGAATCTCTGCGCCGGGCCCGTCACGACACCATTGCCAATCGCGTCATAGCCACGGGCATCGAGAAGGTTTCCTCGTCGGTGCTGAAACAGGGAGACCGGGTCGTGGTGCAGGAGGGTGAAACGATCCCCGGCGATGGCGAAATCGTCGAGGGCATCGCTGCGGTGGATGAGTCGGCCATCACGGGTGAATCCGCGCCGGTCATTCGCGAGTCGGGCGGCGACCGCTCCGGCGTCACCGGGGGCACGGTGGTGTTGTCCGACCGCATCGTGGTCAAGATCACGAGCAGCGCCGGCGATTCGTTTTTGGAACGGATGATCCGGCTGGTGGAAGGGGCGATCCGTCAACGCACACCCAACGAAATTGCGCTCACCATGGCATTGTCGGCGTTCACATTGATCTTCCTGATCGTGGTAATTCCGCTGTGGCCGATGGCGTGGAACGCCGAGCAATACATGATGGGTTACATGGGCATCACGGACCCGTTGCACAGCTTGGGTACCGACATCCCGACGTTGATCGCGCTGCTGGTCTGCCTGATTCCCACCACCATCGGCGCGTTGCTGGCGGCCATCGGCATCGCTGGCATGGACCGCGCCCTGCAGAACAACATTATCGCGAAGAGCGGCAAGGCGGTCGAGTTGGCGGGTGACATCGACGTGGTGCTCCTCGACAAGACGGGCACGATCACCATGGGCAACCGCCACGCGACGAAGTTCATCCCGATCGGCACGCATTCCGCGGAGGAGGTTGGTCGGCTGGCGGCCCTGGCGTCCGCGGCGGACCAGACGCCGGAGGGAAAGAGCATTGTGAAGTTGTTCGAAGAGCAGGACCGGGTTGCCGTCGGCCAACCACATGGCCAGACACCGCTGCCGCGCGGCGCCACACCCGTTGCGTTCACCGCGCAGACGCGCATGAGCGGCGTGGATTTGCCGGATGGACGCCGCATTCGAAAAGGCGCAGCGGATGCCATCGTTCAATTCGTGAACGGCAAGGGTGCCGAGATGTCCGGTGAGCTCAAGACCTTGGTGGATAGCGTCGCCTCGAAAGGCGCCACGCCCTTGGTGGTGTGTGAAGACCAGAAGATCGCCGGGATCGTGGTGTTGGAAGACATCTTGAAGCCGGCCATGAAAGATCGCTTCGCGCGACTGAGGAAGATGGGGCTGCGGACGGTCATGATTACCGGGGACAACCCGCTGACGGCCGCGACCATCGCCGCGAATGCGGGTGTGGACGACTTCATCGCGCAGGCGACCCCGGAAAGCAAACTGGCGTACCTCCGCAAGGAGCAGGCCGAAGGCAAGCTAGTGGCCATGATGGGGGACGGCACGAATGACGCCCCGGCCCTGGCCCAGGCGGACGTCGCGCTGGCGATGAATGCCGGCACCCAGGCGGCCAAAGAAGCGGCCAACATGGTGGATTTGGACAGCGATCCCACCAAGTTGATCGAAGTCGTCGAAATCGGGAAACAACTGTTGATGACGCGCGGCGCGCTCACGACGTTCTCGATCGCCAACGACGTGGCGAAATACTTTGCGATCATCCCGGCGCTGTTTGCCGGGACGTTGCCGTGGCTGAAAGCGGTGGACGTGATGCATTTGCATTCGCCGACATCGGCCATTCTCTCGGCGGTGATCTTCAACGCCTTGATCATCCCGGCGCTCATCCCCGTGGCGCTCAAGGGCGTCAACTATCAGCCGCTGGGAGCCGATGCGTTGTTGCGCAAGAACCTGTTCATCTGGGGACTGGGGGGCGTGATCATCCCGTTTATCGGAATCAAACTGATCGATGTCGCCATGGTCGGCATGCACATGGCCAGTTAAGGAGACTCAAATATGAAATACATCACGAAAAGCCTCTGGTTGCTGTTGTTCGCGGTCGTTATTTCTTGCGGCATCTATCCGGCCGTGCTGTGGGCCATTGGCCAGGCCGTGTTTCCCTTCCAGGCCAATGGCAGCATGGTGAAGGACGCGGATGGCCATGTGGTCGGCTCGTTGCTGATCGCGCAGCCGTTCACGAAGGATGAGTACTTCCAACCGCGACCGTCGGCCTGCTCGTACGACGCGTCGGCGTCGTCCTCGTCAGCGATAGCGGCATCGAACTACGCGCTGCGGAATCGCGTTGCCACCACGCTCGGCCCGATCGTCACGTATAAGGGCGGCACCAACGACGGAAAACCGGTCGGCACCCGATATCGAGGCATGGTTCCAACAGGACCAGTATCAGGGCGGTTCCAACATTGTGGCGCAGTGGGCCGACGCCCACAACAGCGTAGCCCAGGGTTGGGTGACAGCTGATCCCACCCATGCGGCGTACGTGTCCAACTGGGCGATTGCGCATGCGCCGGTGGTTGCGCAGTTCATCAAGGACAATCCGGGCACGCCCCAGCCTCAGCCCTCGGATTTGGCAGTGGTGTTCTTTGAGAATTTCTCGAAGGAGAACCCCGGCCGGTTTCTCTCGGCGGTCACGACCAACGGGGCAGATGGCAAGCCCGTCACGAACATCCAGGTGGTCAAGGATGGCTCGGATGTTCAGTCGAACGTTCTTCGACATGTGGCGTCAGGATCATCCGGACGTCTGCGCTTCAGGACGTGCCGGGCGACATGCTGACGACGTCGGGGTCGGGGCTGGATCCGCATATCACGCTTCAGAACGCCGAGTATCAGTTGGATCGCGTGGCCTCGAAATGGGCTGCCGACACCAAACGCGACGCGGCAACCGTGCATACCGAGATCGAACAGATCCTGCAGGAACACGCGTTTGCACCGTTTGGCGGACTCGCGGGCGAGAAGATGATCAACGTCCTTGAGGTCAATCTCGAACTCCGCAAGCACTACGGCGCGCCATCGTAACACGGACCGGTTGCGGTTTGCGCCCGCCTCGACAGAGGCCGACTTCTTCCTCCCGTTGGTCGGTCTTCTGCGAGGCGGGCGCCTTCCTGTACTACGCATGTCTCCATGGACACGGGAAACGGATCCATTCGAACCTTTTTTCATTAACCGGGAGCGCGCTGGACCCTCTCCGGTGAACGGCTTGCGCCACGGCAGGCACACACCCGCCTACGCCGGACTTGACGGCGAGCCGTTGACGAGGCTGTGCGCATTCGTACCGACGAACGCGGCGACCAAGCCGTGTAACGCCGCCCGGGGTTCCATCCCGCAAGGGACGCCCGCGTGCGGAGAAATGGCTTGCCTCCCCAGGGGCCCCCGACCATTCTAGCGGGGCATGAAACGCGTTGACGGTCGCCGTCCGAATCAACTTCGTCCGATCAAAATCCATCCACATTACGTCAAGCAGCCGGCGGGTTCGGCGTTGATCGAGATGGGGGACACGCGGGTGTTGTGCGCCGCGTCGATCGAAGACGGCGTGCCGCGGTGGATGCGCGAGCAGCGCGTGACCGGGGGCTGGATCACCGCCGAGTATTCGATGTTGCCCTACGCGACCGCGCCGCGCAAACCGCGGGAGGTGACGCGTGGGCGCGTGGAAGGCCGCACCCAGGAGATCCAGCGGCTCGTCGGGCGCGCGCTGCGGTCGGTCACCGACATCGAGAAGCTGGGCGAACGGACGATCTGGATCGATTGCGACGTGTTGCAGGCGGATGGCGGGACGCGGACGGCGTCGATCACCGGCGCGTATGTGGCGGTGATGCTGGCGATGAACAAGCTTCAAGGCGAAGGCGTCCTCAAGGAATGTCCCATCCAATCCGGCGTGGCAGCGGTCAGTGTGGGGCTGCTCGAGGGCGTTCCGTTGCTGGATTTGTGCTACGAAGAGGACGCGAAGGCGGCGGTGGATATGAACGTGGTGATGACGGATGAAGGCCATTTCGTGGAGGTGCAGGGAACGGGCGAGGCCGCGCCGTTTACGCAACGGCAGATGATGGCGATGCTGAAGCTGGCGCGCGAAGGGGTTGCGGAATTGCTGGCGATGCAGAAGAACGTGTTGGGGTAGCCAGAGACAGCGCACGCTGAATGGTACGGCGACAGAGGGGCTAAACACGCATCATAAATGGTGCGGCTACAAAGAGGCTCAGCCGATGTGGGAGGCGATTTTCTTTTCGAGGTCTTTTTTACCGGTCAATACCGACGATGGTTTCTTTGACCTGGCCGCCCTTGAACAGCAGCAGCGTGGGAATTGCCCGGATATTGAACCGGGTGGCCAACTCCTGATTCTCGTCCACATTGACCTTGGCGATTTTGACCTGGCCGACTTTTTCCTCGGCGATTTCGTCGAGCAACGGCGCGATCATTTTGCACGGGCCGCACCATTCGGCCCAGAAATCGACGAGCACGGGGGTGGTTGCTTTCCCGACTTCCGCCTCAAAATTGCCCGCCGAAAGCGTTACAACATGCTGATTTGCCATGGAATTTCTCCAATCCGGTTGAAAAGCTACGATGCGGAAGCGGGCGTGTTGGATTCGGTCGAATCAACCGAATACGATGTACGCCAAATAGCCGGCGATCGCGAGCGACAGGACGATGGCCGCAAGGGACAACCCGGCCTTGCGCCACTGGGCGCGCCGGCGCTGACGGGGCGGGCTTGGCAGCCGGTTTAGCACCTTTGGCGGCTGACGCGCCAACTGGCCCGGCGGATTCGGGAGCGGGAGGTGTATCCTCTTCGCGGCGCAATTTGAGCGGCGGACGAGCGGCGTCGGCGGTGATCGGTTTGGCGGCAACGACCTGCACGCGCGAGGTGTCCTTTTTCGGCTTGGGGGCCTCGGTTGGCCGGGCCATGACGGACGTTTCCCGCTTGGCTTCATCTTCGGGAGTGGCGGGAGTTCCCGGGGCCTTGGGTTTGGCGGCCGGCGGTGGAGCGCCGGTGCCCGGGGCGCCGCGACCGGTGATGCCGGGCGGCAAATTGATGCGAACGGTGTCTTTTTTGACCTCTTCTTGCGGTTTGTTTTGCTCGAGATTTTTCGTCAGCCATGGGATAAATCCTCCAACAACTTGGGTAAAGATACGCGCCGGACGGCGGGGCTGTCAATGGGTTTCTCCCCGGCCACTCTGAAGCGG
>CAVYAC010000021.1:0-6342 GCA_963766065.1 uncultured Verrucomicrobiae bacterium | reverse complement strand
ACTGCTGGACAGATTACGTATTGCTCTCCCAATTTTACGGACCAGACGTTCCCCACGCGCCGCCCTGCCCTCCTCTGAACGGAGAGACCCTCGTGCGGCATGCGTCCCCCCTGTACCGCCATAGCTCCACAGAGCGACGGAGATAAACCAGTGCCACACAGGGAATCTCACCCGCCGGTTCTCTGCGCCCTCTGCGTCTCTGCTTCTCTGCGTACCGAGTCGGACGAGACGCGACCATGGAGTATTTGAGGTCAGCAAACAGCCCGTCCCCCTCGCTCCCGAAACGTGCCCATGACGCGGTGGAAGGGTGCCCTTCGTCCTCTTCGTGATGAACTTCCTGGCTCCGCCCGCTCTTCTTCCTCTTCTACAGCGTCGATAAAACCTTTCCGCTCCTCGATTCCCCACCGCCCCAACTCCCTGTGGCGCCAAACATGAATTCAGAAATTCTGAATTCCTGACACACATCTAGCCGTGTCCACAACTCCCAAACGCGTCCGGAGTTTACCCTGAGCGTTGCCCAAGGGTGGTATGCTGAAAATTTAGCACCTCGCAACAAGCACAGCGTCAACCGCCTCCCCGCCTCACAATTCACAAATCAGCCAGAGGGGACACGCGATGGGAGAAACCGATCTGCTCGGCACTAGAATATTCGACTGCCGGTAACCACGACGGCAGCTGTTCGTCGTCGAGATCTTGGCCGCCGCAACCATCAGGGCCGCCGCGCCCGCCATCACCAACACCCACGTCGCAGGCTCGGGCACCGACTCCAGCAAACATTCGGTATAATAATTCACGTCGATGAACCCAGCCAGTTGCTGCGACGTAATCGGATTGATGCCGTCGATCTGATAGCTATCACTCGCCACCGGAGTGATCGATTCGCTTTTCAAGACCTCCCCCAGCAGTGACACACTCGTCAAATCATTCGAAACAATGGTGAACACGTCATTGCTGAAGGTCCCCACATTCCCCGTGTGATCGAGCAGTTCCGCCGGTGGACCGCCCGCCGCAATCAGGAACGGATAGTCCGTCGTCCCCACCAGACTCCCGATGGATGCCTGGATCGCGGGGGGAACGACCGGATCGCTGGCAATTGCTTGCGCGAGATCCAGGGGTATGACCGTCGTCACCGCCAGGTCGCTCTCCGCGAACACCACCGTGCCGTCGGCCGTTTCGACCGTGTCCGTCCCCAGGACGACATCAATGCTGAACACGGCTACATTGGTGGCAACAGCCTGAACATCTCCCCCAGGCCAAACCGTGGCCGCAATGGCCAGTGCCAGAACGTAAATCCACCCGAACGCCAGGCGACCCTTTAGCATCCGCCCATCCTATCAGCAGCTACCCGCTAAGGCAAGAAAAATAAGGCTCCGGGGGACGCCGTGGTCCGCGCCAGTGATCCATTCAAGGCATTCGTCGCGGTTACCACCCCGCCCGCCACGCCCCCGAACCCTTGCCCGCCTTATGGCGGGTTGCCCGTTGAGCGTTGAGCGTTGAGCGCGAGCCAGTTCCGCGCGCGATTACGGCAACACCACGCGCACGCGGTAGTACCGGTTCGTCGGGGCGCTCGGGATCGCCGGATCCGTCATGTTGGTGACAATGCCGGACCCGTTCCCACCACTGAGAATATTGGTCTGGCCCGTGTCCTGCCAACCGCCATTCGTGTAGTTGCCGTTGGCGTCGCCGGTCATGTAATCCAACACGTTCGTCCGTGACGCAATCCCCGGCGTATAGGTGTTGTCCCCATTGGGCCCAAGATACGTCACCACGACGTTGGTATTGCCCGCCACCGACTCCACGACATTGATGACGTGCAGGTACGCCGCCGCGTTGGTGGGATTGAAGCCCGCCATGAACTTGTTGGTGTTGCTCATCCCGGTGCCCGTGTAATCCCCGCCCGGCGCGGTGCTCGCACTAATGTTGGTGCTGCCGAAGTACTGGAGTTGCCACCATGCGAACGGGTCGTACACGTTGATCACATTCATCACCGTGTCCGTACTGGACCCACCCGCGCCGCTGACGATCTCCTGCACCGTGTACGTGCCCGGAGTCACGTAGATGTCCGACGGGTTCTCGCTGATCGACGTGTTGCCATCGCCAAACGCCCACGCCCAGCCCGTCACCGAACCGGACGAATGGTCCGTAAAGCTCACGCTCAACGGCGCCGCGCCGTTGGTCGGACTCGCCGTAAAACTCGCCACGGGTGGTGGTGTCCCGACTGTCAGCGTCACACCCACCGGGAGAGTTACTCCCGTGGCCGTGTTGCTAAACGTTATCGTGTCCGTGTACGTCCCCGCTGTCAGCGAATTGGCCGCCGCCGTAATGGACGCGGTGATGTTCGTGCCCCAACCGGCGCCAAGGTCTCCGGCGGAGAAGAGACCTTCAACCAGCCGGTTTGGTTCGTCGCGTACCAAAACAACGGGATCGTGTCGAAGTTCGTCAGCACGCAGATCTGACTGGAGGGAGTGAACGGCCCGCCCGGACTTCCGCTCGCCGTGAGCAAGGTCGGGTTGACGCCAAAATTCGTCCCGGAGGTCGGAAACGAGTAGGTCACCATGACATCGTAGTGATCGTCCGCCGTCAGGCTGTCGTTAACGAGATTCTGCGGGCTCGCGTTGGTGTACAGACCGTGCGCGGCCCAGTCGAACGTGCTGAACACCAGCCCGGACGCGGGGCTGAGCCGGTTGGTCGCGGCAAGAATGCGATCGAACATGTCGGACGGCTGACCAGCCGTTTGCGCCGTGCTCCACGTCCGCCATGAACCGACCGCATTGGTTTCGAGCGTGGTGGGGGCGTAATCAACCAGCCCGCCCACCTGTTCGAGGGTGGTGATCGGATGATACGTGCTCGACACCGGGCACTCGGGCGTGGTGTAGGGCGCGGTGTAACCGGCGTCGCGCGGGTCCTGGTCCTCATTGCAATCACAGGTCCAGATATACGGGTACTGGTTCGTGCTCGCCCAGTTCATCATGTTGGTCGCGTCGGTCGCGGCCTCCGCCTGCTTTCTTTCGCAATTGCTGTTCGTGTCGAGGGTGCCGCCACCCGCTTTCAGTTGTGCATGGAAAATCTGGAGCGCGTTCGTTCCGCTCAACTGGATCTGGATCGAATCCATGCCACGCAGGTTGGCAAACCCGCCCCCGGCATCGCTATACGTCGTGGCGCTGACAATCGGATAACGGCTGATCTCGCCGTTGCGATTGTATCCATCTCCCACGTTGGCGATGTAGACCCAAAACGTGACGCCGGTCTTTGTTCCGAAGATCGAAGCCAGATTGTTCGTCACCCAGTTGACCACACCACTGGTGACCAGCGAAACGGAGCTGCCATCATTTAGCTCGGAGAAGCAGACGATATCCGGTTGCTGGTACGCGATGACGCGTGTGAACGCCGCCGATTGCGGTGTCGGATTGGTGTTGGCGCCGATCTCCTGCGAGGCATCGTACTCCATCACCTTGACTTGCTGGGCTCGCGCCGCCAGCGCACCGAGCAAAAAGGATGCGCCTACAATCAAAAACGTGAGTTTTCTCTTCATTGCAATCTCCGAGACATTAATGTCACCTTTGTAGAATTTACGAAACGCACAGCACTAGCGACCAAGCTGGTAGCAAACATCCCTGTGTCGTGAAAGTGCAATGAAACTGGCCTTTCCACGGCCACGCCGATGGTCGCAACGCGGCAGAGTCGCACGAGACTCATCAATATTGCCTATCCTGAAACCGTGTTACGGCAACAACACCCGCACGCGGTAATACAAGTTGGGACTCGCCGTCACATTCGAGTCCGTCATGTTGGTGACAATGCCGGACCCGTTCCCGCCACTGAGAATATTGGTCTGGCCCGTGTCCTGCCAACCGCCATTCGTGTAGCTGCCGTTAGCGTCACCGGTCATGTAATCCAGCACGTTGGTCCGCGACGCAATCCCCGGCACGTAGCTGTTATCCCCGTTGGCGCCGAGGTACGTCACCACGACGTTGGTATTGCCCGCCACCGACTCCACGATACTGATGACGTGCAGGTACGCTGCCGCATTGGTGGGATTGAAGCCCGCCATGAACTTGTTGGTGTTGCTCATGCCGTCGCCCGTGTAGGAGGCGTCCCCGCCACTTAACGTGCCAGTGAGACCATAGAACTGCTGCCACGACCCGAACTGCGTCTGCACCGTCACGCTGTACGCCTGACTACCCGTGCAGTTGTTGGTGTCCGTCGCCGTGACTGTAAACGTGTACGTGCCCGCCACCGGGGACGCACCGGACAGAACGCCCGCCGATGACAAACTCAGGCCCGAGCCCGTCAACGAGCCCGCCGTTACGGCGTAGGTGTACGGTCCAGTCCCACCGCTGGCCGTGATCGTCTGGCTGTTGTACGCTGTGCCCTCCGTCCCGCCGGGCAACACCGTCGGATTCGCTCCATTGGGTGACAATGTGATCGTCGGGCAACCCACGGTCAACGTGTAGGCCGCGCTGCCCGTGCAGCCGTTGGTGTCCGTCGCCGTGACTGTAAACGTGTACGCGCCCGCCACCGGGGACGCACCGGAGAGCGTGCCCGCCGATGACAAACTCAGACCCGAGCCCGTCAACGAGCCCGCCGTTACGGCGTAGGTGTACGGTCCAGTCCCACCGCTGGCCGTGATCGTCTGGCTGTACGCCGTGCCCACCGTTCCGGCCGTCAAGGCGCCGGCGGCTGGTGACAATGTGATCGCCGGGCAGGACGCCGTGATCGTGCTGTGATTGGTGCTGGATCCGCTCGCGTTGGCCACAATCTGCGTCACCACGTAAGAACCCGGATAGTTGTATGTATAGTTCGGGTTCTGCGACGTTGACGTGCCGCTGCTGTCACCAAACGTCCAACTCCAACTCGTGGGCGAGCCCGTCGAGGTGTCGTAAAAGTGCACGGTCAATGGCACCGGCCCGCTGGCGGGATTGTTCGTGAAACTGGCCGCAAGCGCAGGCGCGCCAATGGGGATGGTGTAATCGGCCACAGTGGGCAGGTGGTCGCTGGCGCCGGTCAGGTCCTCCAACAGCACGGCCGCAGTAAGACCAGTATGATTCGTCAGGGTCGGGTCCAGATCGTTCAGCGCCGTATTGCCATTGGTGTTCACGCTGGATGCCCAGATGAACGAGCCATTGTTGCCGAACACGTGATACGAGCCGAGAACGTACTGGAGGCCGCCGGCCACGTCATAGTACACGTTGCTCGTCATGATCTGAAAATCGTCCCGGTACCGGCGTTCGTAGCTTTCTTCACTTAACATGAACAGAATATTTGTGTTGGTCGTGCTCGAACTCCAATTGATGGCCGTCGAGGCGTCTGTGTACGGACCCCAAAGAATGTTCAGCGGGTCGACTGCCTGGCCCTGCCCTGTTGCGGAGTTAGCAACGCCGGGTACGCCGTTGGAGCAGAGAGTCTGGTAACCGGCTTCGCCGCTGTTGTCGTCAACATTGAAATCGCCGACATAGAGGACCCGGGCGTTGGCGGGTAAATTGAGGTATTCGTTACTGCGAATGATCGTGGCCTCGCCCAGGCGCGCTTTGTCGTTGCTGCTGCCCGTGCTCGCCTTGTAATGGCTCACATAAACATAGAATTCATTGTTCGTGCCAGCTGTTACCCCCGTCGGCGCAAATTCGTACCGCATCACCTCGCGATACTCGCCACTGGCAGACCCGAGCTGACTCGTGCCGCCCGGCGGATCCACGGGAACCGAGGCGAGAAGCTGGAGGGTGTTGGTGTTGTATACCAAGGCGTTGGGGCCGTTTCCAGAGCCGGGGCTCCCGCCGCTTTCCGTTGCCTGATACGTGCTCATCGCATATCCGGCGGGCTGGTTCGTGTAGCAAATACTGTTGTAGTACAAATAGAAAGCATTCAGAGCGTTGACGATCGGCTGGACGGTGGTCGTGTTACTGGTCGTCTCATTCAACGCCAAAATGTCGATGGGCTGCGCCGGGTCGCCGTTGATAATCTCTTCGCCGATCCCTTCGAGCACACCGCCATTCGTCGTGGTTCCACTACAACTGGTCGTGAAACTTCCGCCGGTGCCGGTGAAGGGAACGATCAAGCCACACGTCGGAATGGTATAAGTAGTGTCGGCCTGGATATTGTACTCAACGACACGGACTGTTCGGGTGGTTTGGGCGGAAGCCACCGCCGCAATCCCCCCGACTACCAACAAAGCCATGCTGCCCAAACACCTGCGAATTACAGCGCTCTTCATGAAGCGTGCTTTATTCATTGGTCTCCCCTGCTGGCAAACGTCACCCTTTATTTGATTTTTGACTAAAGTGCTTTATTAGACACCCCTGTGTCTTAAAAGTCAATAAAAATGACCTCAGCAGCCACAACCGGGTA
>CAVYAC010000020.1:0-8139 GCA_963766065.1 uncultured Verrucomicrobiae bacterium | reverse complement strand
GGTATGCGAAGGTCTTGCTCTGGTTGGTTCACAACGATGCGATGGCGTTGGACACCACCAGCATATCCGTGCGAAGCAGCCCATTGACGACACTGAGCGCCTGATTTGACGACAACCCCGTGGCATTCATTGCCGCTGCCGTGTTGGTGATGACGCGACAGCGCACCGACACGCCCGGCACACTGGGACTGGTGGGATTGAAGTAAAAATAGGGACTGACCGAATCAACCAGCAGGGGGGACAATGCCGTGCCGCCATATTGAACGTAGTTAACGTTCGGGCTGGGATAGGTGAAGATGATGTTCGTACCGTCGGCCATCACTTGGGCCGTCAAGGTTTCCGAACCGTTGACCGCATCAACCAGTGTACTGCTGGCGTGCGTCGTCGCGTTCGGGTCAGCAATGATGTTGCTGTGGTAGTCGCTGTCGAACACAAATGTGCCGCCGTTGTTCGTGTCCACCTCGGTGATCGGGTGAATCTCGAACTGCCGTTCGCCCAAGTGCTCGGTGTAGAACCGGAAGATGCCGTGCGTCCTGGCTTGTTTCTCGCTCAGCGAGTTCAGATGCGAGACCTGGGCGGACGTTATGTTGATAATCTCGGTGTGGATCGGTGAATAGCCTTCGTTTCCGCCGTTATCACCGGTCCCCGACGAATTGATACCCATCTCGATGTCTTCATCGCCATCGGAGTTGATGGAGCCGCTGGGAAAGTAAACTGCCACAGGTTGGTCCCGGCGCCGATCGACGGATATTGCCCGTTGGCCAGAGGAGAAACCTGAAGACTGTTCGACCTCCCACAAAGTCGCCATCAGATTGATGTCAGCAAAGCTATTGGTCTCAACGGTTTGCGCGCGTGCTACCCCGACGCACATAGCCATAGCGACCCCAACGACCACCAACTTTCTCGTCACCATCTGTAAACCATCTCACAGATGGGCCGACATAGCAAGGAAAACTTGGGCTAGAACGACTTTTTTCCGTCTGGTGAATCACTTGTGCGCGGCCGGGGACAGCGGCCGCGTTTGTGGAGCTACCGGCGTTCGAGTCTGCTGTCCCATTGAAATAGTAAGACGTCCTCGTGCCATCCTTCTTCACCCAATGCAGACGACCGCCGACATGGTTGCCCTGGATATTGCCGAGCCAGTTGACCACCTCGCCGACGCCGTTGGTCTGTTCGACTTCAAACTCGGCTTCGTTCTTTTCTCTTTCGCCATTGTAGAGTGCGGGTTGAAACCCCTTCGCCTGAAAGGCGGCCGAGGAGAATTTTCCGTCGGCAAAGCTCAGCGTGTCGTCAAAGCCTTTCTTGTCCTTGATCCGTGGACGCGTCCGCTCGAGCCACTTTTACCTGAGCCCGCGTGCCATCCAACGCCCCGGCCCAGCAGTTCATCGCGATGACCGTCAACGCCACCAAGCCGAGTGCGCAGGGGGCGAGCCTCAGAAAGGGGGCGTCTTTGTTTCAGTGGTACATACCCTGTGCTCCCTTCGTAGTCCGCTACTTCATGTGCAACGATGCCGGGACGACACGCTCGGGAGGCTCGGAGCCCGGACCGAAGTCGACGCCGAAAAACACGAAGGTTTCGACCCATGGCGCCCAGCCGGTGACGCCGAACAGGCATTCGACGTTGAGGTGCGTGCGCGATGTCGGGCGCCACTGCACGTCCGGCCCGACTTCCTGGTTCAGGAACGCATGGCGGCTCGTGACATCGTTCTCACTGTCGGTTCTCTCTTCCACGCCGATGGCGAGTTTCTCGTCGAGCACCGAATAACTGACAGCCACACTGATCGCCTTTTCGGTATGAAGGTTGCCGTCGACCCCCTGCTCCCAGAAGAAATCCGAGCCCCAATGCCAGCCCTTCGTCAACTCGTCGCCGAGCAACAGGTCGGTTTCCCAGGAGTCTCCCCCGCCGTTCACATGTTTCCATTCGGCTTTCAAAGTCGGATTCGCAATGATCTTGCCCCAGTCGGCCACCGCCCACCGCAATTCCCATTCGCTATCGGCGTAATTCCAGCGGCCATGACCGGAAGACCGGCGTCGGACCGGCCACATTCGAGGCATCGATGAAATTGGCCCCATGAATCTCATAATCGACCTGGAATCGGTACGGTAGACCGAGTTCAAACTCCTGCTGAATCTCATCCTGGGGCGAGCCGCCACGGTCATACATCCTGTCCCAACTGAATTCGGTCTCCATCTGCCACGGCGGGTGGACGTAAACACGGGTGATTGCAAACGGTCGCCGAGCCACCCACTCCGGCTCGTTGTACGGCCCCATGGGCGTCTCCTCTTGAAGCGTGTTCGTTCCTATCACGGTCACGGGTTCCAGCGTCTCGGGAGTCGCGTTGGAAACTTGGTTGGACTGGGCGAAGGCGACCGTCGAAATGCCACAGGCCACCAAGAACGCACTGAGCCCCAAAAGACCACATATCGTAACCGATTGAATCGGAAGTGCTTTCTTCATTAGAATAGTCTTTCTTGTCTCACCGACATCTTTTCTGTTGCCAGTTCTTTCCCACACCTTTCCGTTGCCCTGCAAGGAAAAATGCGCCAAAAGATCGGTTTTGGGCAAAGAAGTAACAACAAGAGACGGTAATGAAGCGGTCAATCTTGAATTGCACCCTTTCTGTGGGGGCTTGCATTAGTCACACCCGCTCTCTCTCGAACTTTGGGAGCGGAACATCAGAATAGGCGGGAAGCAGGGGTTTGCTAGGGTAAGCAGTAACTGCCAGGGTGTCAGCAGTACGCGGTAGTAACGAGAGACCCTAACATTGCCATCCTCGTTTAAGTTGTCCGCTCAGAAGCCAATCTCAACTTACGTGGTTCGTCAGCCGGATACGAAGTAAGTCAAGCAGCTATCAGCTATCAGCATTCAACGGTCAGGCAGCAGATCGACAGCAACTTTGCGGGTGGAACCAGGTAACTCAGTCGCAAGGAAATTTGCCCGCAAAAACCAAGGGCGGGCCGAAGCCCGCCCTCATTCCGAATTCAAACCTCATCCCCGCAAACTCCGTTATGGCGTAGGCGACTGTTCCTTGTCCATGTCTTTCAGCGCCTTCTCACTGGCGACTTGAGCCGATTCTGCTGGGCCGCCGCGTTCTGCTGCACCTGCTGCAGATACTTCCACGTGCCGTAGGCAACGCCCACAATCAGAGCCAAGAACAACAGCTTTTTCATGGCTACTCGGAAACGCGCTCGATCTTCGCCCCAGCTGCCGAAGTTTCTGGTCGATCCGCTCGTAGCCGCGGTCCACGTGATAAATGCGATTGACTTCCGTCTCGCCATCGGCGCACAGCCCTGCCAATACCAGGCCCGCGCTCGCGCGCAGATCGCTCGCCATCACGGGCGCGCCGCTGAGGCGTTTGACGCCCTTCACGATGGCGCTGCTGCCTTCCAACGAACAATCCGCCCCCAGCCGCGCCATCTCGCTGATGTGCATGAACCGGTTCGGGAATACTTTTTCCGTGATCACGCTGATGCCCGGGGTGACCGTCATCACCGCGCTCATCTGCGCCTGCATGTCCGTCGGGAAACCAGGGTACGGCATCGTAATCACGTCCACGGGTTTGAGTTCACCATTGCCTTTCACGCGAATCGTACCGTTGGCGCGCTCGACGGTCACGCCGGATTCTTCCAGCTTGTCCGGACAGCACACAGATGTTCGGCGCGCGCGCCTTTGATCTCAATGTCGCCGCCCGTGATCGCCGCCGCCGCCATGAATGTGCCCGCCTCGATGCGGTCGGTAATCACCTTATGGTCCGCTCCACTGAGCGCTTCCACGCCTTCGATCTCCAGAATATGGCTGCCCGCGCCCTTGATCTTCGCGCCCATCTTGATCAGAAAAATCGCCAGGTCTTCGATCTCCGGTTCGCACGCCGCGCCTTCAATCCATGTCGTGCCCTTGGCCAGCACCGCCGCCATCATTACATTCGCCGTGCCCAGCACGGTCGAACCGAACCGTCCGCCCATGAAAACGTCCGAGCCGGTCAGCTCGCTGCACCGGGCGTGCACATAACCGTTCTCCACGAGCACATCGGCACCCAGCCGTTTCAACCCCTTGAGATGCTGGTCGATCGGGCGATCACCGATGACGCACCCGCCGGGCAGCGAGACTTTGCAATTATGGAGGCGTGCGAGTAGTGGTCCCAGCAGGCACACCGACGCGCGCATCTTGCGCACCAGTTCGTAGGGCGCCACGCCCAGCGGATGCTGTGCCTGAATCTCGATCACACCCTCCGTCTTGTGGTGCGTGACCTTCACGCTCAGCCACTTCAGGATGTCGCACATGAATTGGATGTCGCTGAGATTCGGCACGCCACGAATGGTGCACGGCTCGCTGGTCAGCAATGTCGCGGCGATGATCGGCAGGGCCGCGTTTTTTGAACCGCTGATCTCAACGGTCCCCCGAAGCGGATTCCCTCCGCTGATAATGATTTTTTCCATAGCTCCCTCCTTGGCTTGAGCTATTAACAACTATATGTAGCCGCGAATCTCATTCGCGGTCCTTCCCCCACACCGCGAAAATGTTTCGCGGCTACAACGGTCGGGCTTCCCCAAACCCGACGTTTTACTTCCGAGGCTGAGCCACGATCACGCGCTCATGCCCCTGCAAATCTTCTACAACCTCGACCACGTCATAGCCCTGCTGGCCGAAAAATTCTTCAACAGCCGCTCGCTGCCCGGCACCAAGCTCCAGCGCCATAAATCCGGAGGGAGACAGAAAACGCCTGGCATCCATGACCAAGCGTCGGATTACTTTGAGTCCATCCTCACCCGCCTGCAGCGCGCACACAGGCTCAAAGTCTCTGACCTCCTTGGGCAGCTTCGCCATTTCCCCATCGGCGATATACGGTGGATTCGACACAATCACATCCACGCGCAAGCTGTCGTCCAGATTCTGTAACAAATCGCTCTCCAAAAAGCGAATGTTTTTTTCGATTTGATGCAGCGTCGCGTTCCCGCGCGCCACGTCCAACGCATCCCGGCTTGCGTCCAGCCCGATAATCTCCGCGTCCGGAAATTTCTTTGCCAATGCAATCGCAATACACCCGCTCCCCGTCCCCACATCCACAATCCTCGCCGCTGCTTTCCGCTCTTCGCCTTCGCCTTTCACTCTCCCCGCCACCGTCTCCACCAACAACTCCGTCTCCGGCCGCGGGATCAACACCCGCTTGTCCACCATCAACCTCAACCCGCAAAACTCCGTCTCGCCCGTGATGTATTGCAACGGCTCGCCCGCCACCCGCCGTTTCACCATCCCGCGCAACGCCTCCAGCGTCGTCTCATCCAGGTTCCGCTCGAACTCCAGATACAGTTGCAACCGCTTCTTCTTCAACAAATGCGCCAGCAACAACTCAATCGTCAGCCGTGGACTCTCAATCCCCTGCTTCTCAAAATACGGCGTCGTCTTGTTGATGACCTCCAATATCGTCACGCAGCGAGAGTACCACGGACGTCGAACCCGTTGAAAGCGCCCTCTCCCATGCCGCGACTTGGTGCCTGATTCCAGGCTGTGAACCGTTAGACCAACGCCGCGTCGCAGTTGTAGGCCGCGTGCCCTCACGCGGCGTCCCGTCCCCATTACGGCCCTCTCCGAAACCCGCCCAACACGCCCTTTCTGTCCCACAACCCTGCCCGGAAACGCCTCAAAAAACCAAAAATGCGGCAAATCCGCCAAAATGGGATTTCGCGTCCCAAAAACATGTAACCTGTTAGCCATCAACGATATCCTTGCAAATCCTTTGCCGGAACCATTTGGGTTCGTTTTTGGCTTACTGAAAATGAGTTTTCCAGGCCGGCCTGCACAGAATTGGGTTCGTTTGGTAATTCACCCCCGGGGCCTGCTTCCCCTCCTCCTTCTTGTCCCTGCCCCAAAAACCGTCTGGGTAAGCGGCACATTCTCAACATCCTTGTCGATCCGCGTCAACCATCTGCGGCATTCGCGACGACTTCCTGCCAGCCTATACTTCACGCGCGGATTTTAACAGAAAATCGCTCCCCACGCGAGTCCAATCTCAAAAAGCGATAAGCGACGCTCCCGCCGAATTCAGTCCTCGACTTGCCCCCGCCAGAATGCTAACGTCAACTCCACATCGGCGAGAGCGCTCGGGTCCTGATCGAAGCGAGGCAACGGCTGGGAGAGGAACGTTGGGTATGAACAAACCGATTCGAGCTGGTCTGACGACGCAGGGCGCGACCGACGACAAGGTCGCCAAGCCGCGGCGTTTTCCTGATCCGAAAACCTGCCAAACCCGGTATCTCGGGGACTATCTCCCTTTCTCCGATTGTCTCGTGAATAATGCCGAGGATTGTGCGCACGTGTTACATGCCGGCTTTAGCCTCCTGTGCAACCATCCCGATCGCCGTCGCTTCGAAAAGGCCGGCCCCTCCATGCCCATCCAGTAGCCCGGCCCGTCAACCCTCGGCTGCTAGGTGTGTGCATGCGATTCAGTTTATGCAATGCCTCAAAGTACTCCGCAAACCACTTCTCCTGCCCTTTTGGGCCTATCTGGTATCCGTTGCGTCTTCGCAAACACGGCGCGAAGATCGACCCATCTCGCGCTTGCGGCACGTCCACGCGACCATTGCGCGCCGTTTCCTTTGGAATCCCGCCTTGGCTACTCCACCACGTCCACCAGCGTACCGATCGGCACCATCTGCGTGAGACGATTGGCGTTCCAGTTCGCCAACCGAAAATGCCCGTGCGACAGCGTCTTGCGGATCTGGTCGCGATGCGACGTGCCGCGGTATATAATCACGAGGCCGCCCGGGATAGGTAACGCCGTCGCTGCACCCCGAAAACCCAAGGAATTGCTTCGTTTGATCATTCCCGAGCTGGCACAGGGTCAATACCAGAGGCAAAGGCCGGCACGCAGGGCATGGCTGGTTTGGTTGTATTGCAGCAAGGTCTGGCCGTAGCCGGTAAAGTACTGCACTTGAATTGACGGGTTGAATTTGCGCAGCACAGGCAGGTTGGCCAGGTTAAACCTCAAATCGTATAGCAGCCCGACATGCGATCCCCGGTCGCCGATGATGAATCTGTTGGACAACTGAATTTTCTCGCCGGAATTTGGATCGAGCCACGTCAGGGCGGAGAGCTGGTCGGCGTATCCGTGGTACTGGTCCATGTCGGGATTGTTGTCACCCACTCGGAAGTAGAACCAGGCGCGCGGTTGGAGGGAGAACTGCAAATAGCCCGGCAGGTCAAACGTGGCTTTGGGTTGCAGGTAAACCGTATTCATGCTGCGCTCCAGGGTGCCGCCACGACCATTCGATTCGTGCTCGCCACCCAGTTGGAGATCGAGCTGGAAGAAGTCGTTCTGAAACACATCGGGATAATAAAGGAACCCCGATGGTTTGTAGCTGGTGTCGTAGAAGGACGGAGACTTGGCGAAGACATCCCAAAAAGAGGTCTGCGTATAGGCAAAATAGAGGTGAGTCAACGGATCCCAGTTGTCCTTGGAATCGAAGAGTTTGTATTTCAAGCTAAACTGAAATTCAACCGCGGGAGCTGTGCCCATGATGAAATAAATCGGCTCATAGAAGGACATATGCGTGCCGAGATATTCCCCCAACTCATACTCAGGAGCCACGTTGGTCGAAGGCGTTGACGGTCGCGGCGTTACCAATGGAATCCCCGTCGAGGCTGGTTCCACAAGGACCATCACTTGATTATAGTTTCTGATACTCAGCGTGACCTGACCTCTGGTCGTTAACGGAAGGTCCAGCAGGTATTCCACCTTGACGAAACTGCCGGGCGCAATCGTCGCCGCCATCGGACCGCTGTTGGTATTCAATAACAAAACCGTTTCGAGCGAGACGGATTGCGAGATGAGGGTACAGTTGAGACTCGGTTCGAAGATTCGACCTATAGAATTGGTCGAATTGTTGAAGCAGTAGAGCCAGAGACTGGAGCGACTGCCAGCGGCAAGAGGCCCAGACGGCGGAGCGAAGACAGCGGTGACGTCCTGTGCCAGAGCGGATGCTATGCTTGTCAGGAGCAGAACCAAAACAACCAACGGTGATCTCACGCCACCCCAAACGAACGTTCGGGCCCGTCTCAAAAGACGCTTCATCGTGGCCGCACTACATAGATGAAGGGATATCTTGTCAAGTGCATAACGGAACTGACTGAAGTCAGGGGTA
>CAVYAC010000019.1:0-3992 GCA_963766065.1 uncultured Verrucomicrobiae bacterium | reverse complement strand
GCGGGTACCGGTTTTGGGTGGATGATGGCGACTGGCAAATGAAACGTACGCTCACGGCGATCATTTCCTTTTCACCGTCGCGGAAACCGGGGACACCGGCAAGCTGCCGTTGGTCACCAATCCCGCGCAGTAAAGCCGCCGACTGACAAAACGGTGGATATGGAAAAAATTCGAACCAAGAGGAAGCCACCGACCGGTTGCCGGTGCCGCGCTCGCCAACGCGTCGCGGTCAGCCACCATGAAACCACTTGCCGGTTTACATCTTTTCGCGAGGTCTTTGCTTCGGGGTGTCCTCGGCCTGGCAACGCTCTGGTCGGTGGCGGCGCTTTTCTTTGATGTCAGGGTTTCGTGGTTGCGGCTTCCGCTCACTCAGCGGTTTACGGACTGTCAATTCTGTCGGTCTGGATATACGTGCCGCGCCCGCGGAAAACCCTCATCACACAGCCGGTTCTTCCGTCGGCAGTTCATTCCAGGCCGCGTACGCTTCGTCGGTGCGATACTCTCCATTCGTCATGGTGGCGGTTACCAGTCGCGGATAAAAAAAGTAGACGGAATTCCAGTGAAGCTGCCGTTGGGGATACGTAAGGTAGAGTTTCGCGTCCACCGGAAATCGATCGGCAATTTCCGAAAGAACGCGCGCCGCCTGACTCACCACCAGCTGCCGATCCTCAAACGATTTCCCCCACAAGGTCGTTAGGCGATGCACCGGCACCAGCAGACCGACGAAAAACATGCCGACTTGCACGAGCAGGGCCGCCAGCAAACAACCGGCAAGAAGGGACCGGCCTCGGGAAAGCAACTGTCTCAGGATCGATCGCCACCCCTTGCGGCTGCCATCCGTAACTGTCGTCCTCGATCTTTTCATGCACTATTCCTCACTTGGAAAGCAAACCCGAGACGGCGCGTTGTCTGTGTGCCACTCACGGAGCGAGAGGACCGATTCACGGCGGTGAAATACAAACACATTGTTCTCATTCAGTACGAGCTCATAGTTCGTGTTCGTGTAGTAGGACATTACCAGATCGCGGCTGACCATGTCCTCGGGAAACCGGCGTTCGTTCCCGTCGAGAATGATATAATCGAGGTCATACATTTTTTCGCGCGGCCACGGATCATCCATCGGGTGCCGGGGGTCAAATTGCAACTGGAGCACGGCGATCGGTCGATCCGCAAAATGCGCGCGCATCGTCACCGGCGATAGGACCGATGCCTCCCGGGGAATGAGGGCCAACACTTTTTGCGACGTGTCCTCGTAGGGAGTCGCCAGGTAGTCCTCGATGTTGAGCCAGAGAGGCCAACTGGAAATCGAAAGCACGCAAATACTGAAGGCGATGCCGACCTGCGACGGCAGCCAGCGCCATTTGTCCTGCGCCAGTGCGGACAGCCGGCGCACACCAAAGACGGCCGCCACGCACAGCAACGCGCCCGACGTCGGGTTGTAATGCCACGGGATGACCCGAAAGGCCGATTCGTTCACGAGCAGGCTGATCCCCAGGCTCGGCAACGCGAAGAGGATCTCCCAGCAAAGCAACGGCGCCACCCAGAGCAACGGTTGCAGCATCTTGAGCAGATACAATCCGCGATCCAGGTCCCACATCTGGGCCACCACCCGCCACGGCTGCGTCAGACACGTCTTGATCAACTCGCCCGGGACTGTTGCCCAGGTCCCCGAAGTAGTGCGCCACGATATAGCCGTGGGCTCCGGCGAAATGCGGTATCACCACCTTGAAAATGAACATCCCGTACACCAGCGCCATCGCCATGGGCGTGACGACCCACTTGATTCCGCGTCAACGGACCGCCGCATACACGCCAAACATCCCCGTGGTCAGCGGCATGCTCTCTTGTCCCGTCATCGCCAGGAGCGCAAAGACCGCAAACGGCCAGAACCGTTTCAGTTCGAGAAAGTATACGGCCGCAATCACGTAGGGCAACGCCCAATACTCCCAATGAATCTGGTTGACGTGGTTGGTGACAACGGTTGGGTAAAATAGAAAGGCAATCGTCATCAGCCATGCCCCATGCTCCGTCGCCAGTACCTTCCGCGCCAATAGGAAAAACGGGACACCCGCCGCCGCGATCACGACGGATTGGAGCAGCAGCAAGGTGTAGGCACTGGGAACCAGCCAGTAGAATGGTAGCGCCACCAGAATGGCCGGTGTC
The DNA here is from genome assembly GCA_963766065.1 of uncultured Verrucomicrobiae bacterium. Classification (GTDB taxonomy): domain Bacteria; phylum Verrucomicrobiota; class Verrucomicrobiia; order Palsa-1439; family Palsa-1439; genus Palsa-1439. The sequence continues at coordinate 1,829 of CAVYAC010000019.1, read as the reverse complement.
ACATGCACGCCAAAGTGGCTCATTCCCTGGTCAACGGAGTAGAAGAATCGACCATGCAGCGTGTTCCAGAACGCGTTGACGATCACGGCGTCATCGCCCTCATTAGAGTTCATGATGCCGAACTTGCGTGCCGCGAGCGCGAAAAACACCAGGGCGTAGACTGTGAGGAACACCAACAGCGGCCGCAACGATGGAGGCGACTGTTTGTCAACCGCTGGTCGCGCCGTCGGCTCGGGCTTCATGAGGGCTTGGCGGCCACTTTCGTATAACGCGCCCGGAGACTGATGAACTGTCAACCGGGAATGATCTTCCATTTGAACAGCAGGAACCGCCCAGTCAATATGAGTATCTTCAGGCCGTACACGACGCTGGCGGAAAAACTCGCCGACGACGCTTCGGGAAAATACCGCGTCGGTACGCCAATCTCGGCGATCCGGAATCGTGCTGCCACGACCTGGGCGATGATCTCCTGGTCGAAAATGAATCCGTCGGAATCGATCGAGTAATTCACCGACTCCAAGACCTCCTTGCGAAACGCCCAATCACCGGTGTGATATTCGGAAAGATCCAGCCCGAAGGTTGTGTTTTCCACCCAGGTCAGAAACCGGTTGGAGAAGTATTTCCACCACGGCATCCCCTGCTGCAGCGCCGTACCGCCCTTGAGCCGCGAGCCCAGCACAACGTCCGCCTCCCCCTTGCTGATCGGTTCCACAATCTGCGGCACGAGCGGGGGTCATATTGATAATCCGGATGCACCATCACCACGATGTCCGCGCCTGCCTTCAGCGCTTCCGTATAGCAGGTCTTTTGATTGGCGCCGTACCCGTAATTCCGATCGTGCATAAACACTTCCAGGTTCAGTTCACGCGCAATCTTCAATGTCTCGTCCGTCGAACCGTCGTCCACCAAAATCACCGTGCTCACCGTGTCCTTGGGCAGCTCTTCGTACGTCATCCGCAGCGTGCGTCCGGCGTTATAGGCGGGCATGACGACAACGACCTTGGGTTTCATAACGTCTTCCTCGGATGAGCTATCGCGACAAACTGAAAACCGAACATGGTCTTCCAGCCCCGCGTGACCAGCCCGTTGAGGGCCTGCACCGCCCGCAACCACCCGCCGTGGTAACGCCTGGGTACCACCAGGAACAATGGCACGGGCGTCCCGACGATTCGGTCGCACTCCAACCCCGCCTCGCTCAGGAACCGACGGAACGAAGAGAGGGTGAAGAACCGCAGGTGCGTCCGGTCTAGAATACCGCGGTTGGCGTACTGGAATCGGCCAAATACAAGAAGGTTGAGTCGCACCCACAAATGCGCCACATTGGGCACCGAAACAATCACCTGACCTTCCGGTCGCAAGCAGCGATTGAATCCGGTGAACACTTCCATCGGGTTTCTCAGATGTTCCAAGATGTCACCGTACACGATCACGTCAAACTGTCCATTCAGTGGCGGCAACGGCTTGTCCAAATCCGCCACAATCATCTCCTGACATTTGTCCTTGCCCAGCGCCGCCAATTCCGGGCTGCCTTCAATACACGTCACCTCAAACCCGCGTTGTGTAAACCTCTGCGCCAGCACGCCTTGTGCCGAACCCACATCCAGCAGTCTCTTCCCCTTCCCGTCGCCGACACTCCTCAAAATGACCGAATGGCTCGAATACGGGTCATCCACCTTGGATTGGTAGGTGAGCCGCGCCGTCGGGTAATATGCGTCGGCATTTGGCTGGATCTTGTTTGGCTGACCGCTTTTCCCCACGGACATACGCATGTAAGGAGCCGCATCGGGAATCCAAAGTCAAGCACGATGATGCGGTCGACCGCCCAGCGG
>CAVYAC010000018.1:0-32041 GCA_963766065.1 uncultured Verrucomicrobiae bacterium | reverse complement strand
TCACATCGTAGAGCGGTAAGTTTTCCAAGATTACGCTCAGCAGACAGGCCTTCCGTTGAAAGCGACGGATACGGTTAGCGGAAAAATCACCTATACCAACGGAAAAGGGAAGCTCGTGAGCAAGAGTTTCAGTGTCAATACCCGGGCGGACTGGATGTGGTCGTCGGGCACGAGCACGAATTTTTAGGCGGATAAAACTGTTTCCGCGGCCAGTGTAGTCGCGGAACTGTAGTTGCTGCGCGAGGAAGCAATCCATCGTTGTACCGGGAAGGCGGAAATAGGGCTGTGCAAGCCCTCTCCGCTTTTTGTTTAATTGCTGGTGATTACGGTAAAGGGGCGGTTGAAAAGTGCGGCAAGAAGCGGTGATCACAGCTGGTTCTGGAGCCTTGCCGTGCATCCCGCCGCGTTATCATACGGATGACGTAACCGGAACAAGCCACTATGATGAATCGCCTGCGAGTTTGTCTTCTCCTTGTCGCTTTCACTCTTGTCGTCGCCGCTCGTGCTGAGGACGCGAACGCGCTGCCCAGGACGATCACGGTTGACGGCATCACTTATTCCAACGTCACGTGGCGCACGGTCACGCCAGCCGCGATTTCCATCATTCACAGTACGGGTGCTGCCACGATCCCGCTGGAGAAACTCCCGCCCGAACTCCAGAAGCGATTCCGCTACGATCCGGAGAAAGCGGCAGAGTACCGAGCGGCGGAGCAAAGTGCGGAGGCTGTCAGGCAGGAAACATTGCGGAAGCGATATGCCGAAGAAGCGGAGGCGCAGAAGCAAGCTGGCGAAGCACAGGCGCAGCAAGAGGCGGAGGCTGCGGCCACGAAGCAGCCCGCCGAAGCGGCAGCGAAGAAACAGCCGGGGATTTGGCCAGAGCCTTGGTCCCGTGGTGACGCTGAAATTCGCTTACGCCTCCGACATTAAGGCGCTCCCCGATGGCACAAGTACGGCAAATATTTTCGATGCCGACAGCAACCGCGAGATCTTCGTCAAGATACCAAGCGCGGGCTTGCCATACATGAGAAACGCGACGCAGACTTGTCCTGTAAGCACGACAGACTCATACTATGGCGAGAGCGCGGATGCTCCCCAAAGAAACTGCTATTCTGTTTACGGGCGATCATACACCACCGATCGGCACAAAGGCGCAGAATTCGACAAGACGGCGTACTGGCTCGTGGGTGTGAATGTAAGCAGCGACGGGTTGCCCTCGTGGTGAAACTCTGGCGTGGCTGCACGCCTAACGGAAGGAGAAATTGCGATGAATCGCCTGCGAGTTTGTCTTCTACTTTTGGCCGTCACTGTTGTCGTCGCCGCTCGTGCCGAGGACACGAACGCGCTGCCTGGGACGATCACGGTTGACGGCATCACCTATTCCAATGTCACCTGGCGGTCGGTCACGCCGGCGACGGTTTCCATTTTTCACCGGACAGGCGTGGCATCGATTCCGTTGGAGAAGCTGCCGCCGGAGCTGCAGAAGAAGTTTGGGTACGATCCCGCCAAGGCAGCCGATTGGCAGAAGCGGGAAGCGGCGGCGGATGCGGTGCGGCGCGCGGATTTGGCCAGGCAGCAGGCGGCAGCCAGTAACGCCCACGGGCACGAAGTTTTGGCCTTTTACTACCCGTGGTATGGAAGCAACGGGCGGCATTGGGGAGGGAGCAATACGGCCCAGCATGAGATCCTCAATGCCACGCATTATCCCGTGGCGGGCCCGTATGATTCCCATGACCGCGGGGTGATCGATTCGCAGATCGAGATGGCGCGAACCCACGGCCTGACCGGTTTCGTGAGCAGTTGGTGGGGGCAGAAGACGTTTGAAGACGAGGCCATGCCGCTGCTGCTCGATGCCGCGGAGAAGAAGGGTTGCCACGTCTCGGTGTACTGGGAAACGGCGCCCGGCAAAGGCACCGGACAGATTAGCCAAGCCATTAGCGACCTCGTGTACATCGCGAACCATTACGGCACGAGGAAGGCGTTCCTCAAGGTGGACGGGAAACCGGTCATTTTCGTGTATAGCCGGGTGGTGCAGCAAGTGCCGCTGGATTCGTGGCCGGCCATCTTGAGCGGGGCGCGGGCGAAGGCCGCCGATTTCATACTCGTGGCGGATGGTTGCGATGACGAGCACGCCCGCGTATTTGACGCCGTCCACGTGTACAACTTTGCCGGCGCGCTCGAACACATGAAGTTGGCTGATTTGCCCGCGTGGGCCGGGAAAAATTGCGCGTATGCCGTGAATCAGGCGCGGGACCGCCAGGCGATTGCCTGCATTACGGTCATCCCCGGCTATGACGATACGAAGATTCGCCACTCCGGGTTCAAGGTCGACCGACAGAACGGAGAGGTCTATCGTGCGCTCTGGCAGGCGGCGCTGGATGCCAACCCCGATTGGGTGCTGATCACGTCGTGGAACGAATGGCACGAAGGCACTGAGATCGAGCCGAGCATCGAATTCGGTGATACGTATCTCCAGTTGACCAAGGAGTATGCCGCGCGGCTCCGGTAAGGCGAGCTGGAGGGGTGGGGTGAGCGCGGGCACGAGTTTTAACGCCGTTCGACCCAAAACAGTTCACCAAGGCGCTGCTCGCTGACAGCTTGGAGGCGCGTAGGTTGAGCCACCGGCCGACGTTCCGTAGTCGTCGTTGCTTGAGGACAGGGACCTTACACTTGCGGGTACGTTAACGAGAGGATGTCCGATCCGGACTATTTCATTTTGTTCTTGCGTTACGATATATTTCTTGAAATATAACGCCCCCATGAAAATCACATGTCAGGCGTTTCGTAGGGGGTCGCACTCATTTCGGTTGCTATCATCGCTCGCCGTTCTCCTGGCGGTCGCCCTGCCGCGGGGCGCGGCGGCCCAGGACGCCGCCAATCCAGCTCCTCCGGTGTCTTCTCCTGACGAGGACTATTTCGGCAACTGGTTTGCGCGCGTGACCAAAATCCAGTCCGAGCAGCCCCACTGGATCACGCCGTTGACCACGGTCACGCCCCGGCTGGAGGAGGAGGTGCGGTACGATCAATCCTGGGAAACGACAGACTCGGGCTACCACCTGACGAGTTACGGCGGCGGTAAGGGGCTGGAACTGATTCCCATTCAAAACGTGGAAGTCATTCTCGGTATTCCCGCGTACCAGACGCGGAACACGCCGGGAACGGACGGCTTTGCCGACGACAGCTTTCTCCTCAAGTATCGCCTGGCATCCGCTAACGAAGAGAACGGCAATTACATTGTGACCGCGTTCCTGGGCCTGCAAGCGCCGACCGGGCAGCGAACAAAACACCAAGCATCATTACATGGTGACGCCGACGATCGCGTTCGGCAAGGGCTGGGGCGATTTTGACGTCCAAAGCACGTTTGGAGTGACCGTCCCCGACGATGGGACAGCAACCGCCGGTCCGGGCACGCCACTGGTACTCAACACGGCGTTCCAATATCGAATCGTCAAGGTGGTGTGGCCGGAATTTGAGGTCAACTATACCTACTGGCCCGATGGGGAGCACGATGGTAAGAACCAGGTGTTCTTGACGCCGGGATTTATCATTGGACGGCTGCCGATTTGGGAGCGGCTGGGATTGACAATCGGGCTGGGCTACCAGGTCGCGGTGACCGGCAATCCGACCTACAATCACAACGTGATCCTGTCAGCGCGATTGCCATTCTGATCAAGGGTGCGAGAGCGGTCGGCGACACGAAGTCGTTACGGGTGTGAGTATCCACGCGCCGTGCGATGCCGACACGCTCTGTTGCATCCTGACGGCGGCATGACGACTCGTTCCGGTCAGCAGACGGGGCGTGAGACGCAGTGTCAGGAGTGCTCGGACGAGCAGATCCAACGACACGGATGGGGCGCGGCCAACACGGCGGCGCCAGAAAACGGCGCGATCCCTATACGACGGGCATCGCGCCCCACAACCCGGAAGGCAAAATGGCAGCCGCGCCGGCTCGGCGGGAGCCTCACCCTCCCCATGAAGGTTGTCGGTGCGCCGGGGATGGCAAACTGGTAAAGTCGGAGCCATGGCTTTCGGCAAACAGGATGAACGGTTCATGCGGCGGGCGCTGGCGCTGGCACGGCGCGGGTTGGGAAAGACCAGCCCGAACCCGGCGGTCGGTGCGGTGCTTGTGCGGAAGGGACGTGTTGTCGGCGAGGGATGGCATAGGAAGGCGGGTGGACCGCATGCGGAGGTGGTTGCGCTGAGGAAGGCAGAAGGCAGAAGGCAGAACGATCTCACGTTATATGTGACACTGGAACCGTGCAGCACGTGGGGTCGAACTCCGCCGTGCACGGAGGCGATTATCGCGGCGGGCGTTAGGCGGGTCGTGGTTGCGGCGCGTGATCCGAATCCGAAGCACAACGGACGCGGATTGAAAGTGTTGCGGGCGCCGGGATTCGCGTCGAGGCGGGGTTGCTGGCCGAGGAAGCGGTGGGGATGAATGCGGGCTTCAATCAATGGATCACGACGGGGATGCCGTTGGTGATCGCCAAGGCGGGCATGAGTCTCGACGGGAAGATCGCCACGCGCACAGGCGACGCGAAGTGGATCACGGGCGAGGCGGCGCGGCGCGAGGGGCACCGGTTGCGGGCGCGGGTCGATGCCATTTTGGTGGGCACGAACACGGTGGTGCGCGATGACCCGGAATTGACTGTGCGGCATGGGGTCCGCGGCCAACAACCGTGGCGGGTGGTGGTTGATGCGCGCGGGCGCGTGTCGAGGAAGGCGAAGGTTTTCCGGGACGCGCAACGCCGGCGCACGTTGGTTCTCACGACGAGCCTGTCGTCGGCAGCGTGGCGGGGGTATTTGTTGCGGATGGGCGTCGAGGCGATCATGTTGCCGCACAAGAATGGACGGGTGGATTTGCGGGCGGCGTTGAAGGCCCTCGGGAGGCGAGAGATTATGAGCGTGTTGGTGGAGGGCGGCGGCGAATTGCACGGGTCGCTTTTTGATGCGCGGCTGGTGGACAGGGTGGCGCTGTTCTATGCGCCGATGGTCATCGGCGGACGCGGGGCGGTCGCAGCGGTTGCGGGCGAAGGCGTGGCCAAGGTCGGAAAAGCTGTGCGGCTTCGGGATTGTCGTTGGCGGCGGATCGGCGAGGACGAGATGCTGTTGGAAGCGAGCGTGGCGCGATGATTCTCGTGGTCGGGTTGTCGCCCGCGTGGCAACGGACGCTGAGGTTTGAAGAACTCATTCCCGGGAAAGTCAACCGCGCGACGCAGGTCAGCGAAACGGCGTCTGGGAAAGGGGTGAATGTCGCGCGCGTGGCGTCGATTCTCGGCGCGGACGTGCGGCTGTTGACGGTGGCGGGTGGCGCTCGGGGACGGTTGCTTCGGGCGAAACTGGAACAACAACGATTCGGGACGCGCATCCTGCGGGTGAAAGTTGAGACGCGGATTTGCCAGACGTTGCTGGGCAGCGATGGCGCTACGGAACTGGTGGAAGAATCGGGGGCGTTGACGTTGGTCGAGGTGAGGAACGTGCGGCGCGCGTTTGGAGCGGAGGCGCAGAAGGCGAAGTTGGTGATCCTGACGGGGACTGTGCCCAATGGATGCGGTGACGACTTTTATGCGCGGTTGGTCACCGAGTCGCGACGGCTGGGCGTTCCCGTGCTGATCGACGCGCAGAACACGCAACTCGTGAATGCGTCGAAGCGGCGACCGTTTCTCGTGAAGTTCAATCGCGATGAACTCGCGGCGGCAACGCGGGTAAACTGCGATGACAAGGCTGCCGTGTCGCGGGCGCTACGCGAGTTGGTGAGGGAAGGGCCGCAACATGCCGTGATCACCGATGGCGCGAAGAGCGTGTACGCAACCGAGAAGCCCGGTCGTAGTGTGACGATGTGGAAGCCGCCGCGCGTGAAGGCGAAGAACCCGATCGGCTCCGGCGACGCGATGATGGCCGGGATTGCAGTTGGGTTGTGGCGCGGCGAGTCGATGGCGGAAGCCGTCCGTCTCGGGATCGCCTGTGGCGCGGCGAACGCGATGACCGTGGAGCCGGGACTCGTGCGACTCGCGGATGTGAAAAGACTTTGCTCGACACACCAGAAGCGCGTCCTTATCGTCTGAGCCATGTTTACGGGAATCGTTGAAGAAGCGGGCGTCGTGGAGAAGATCCGCGCAGGAAAGCGGTCAACGGAACTGACCATTCGCGCGCCAAAGATTGGCCGGTCGCTTCGCGTGGGAAACAGCGTGGCGGTCAATGGCGCGTGCCTGACGGTCGTCGGATCGCGTGGCGTCACGCTGAAGTTTGACGTGCTCGACGAGACGCTGCGACGGACCAATCTCGAATTCGTCCGAAGCGGGTCCTTCGTTAATCTGGAGCGACCGCTTCGCGCCGATGCGCGGCTGGATGGGCATTTTGTGCTGGGCCACGTGGATGGACGGGCAAAGGTGCGGCGGTTTGAGCGGGAGGGCAAAGACTACGTGCTGGATGTCGAGGCGCCGCTTTCGGTGATGCGGTATGTCGTTGAGAAGGGGTCGATCGCGGTCGACGGAATGAGCCTGACCGTTGCAGGCGTCTATCGCAACTGGTTCCGTATCTGGATCATCCCGCACACGCGGGAGGTCACGAACCTGCGGGCGTCCCGGGACGGTGATTTGGTGAACCTGGAAGCGGACATCCTGGGCAAATATGTCGATCAACTTCTTGGAAAGCGGGGCCGGGCGCGGCGTTGACACAATGTGCGCGTCCCTTTACACTGATTATTGTAAGAAGGATGTCATGCTACCAGCTGTCGAAAAACTCCTGTTAGTGCAGGACCGGGACCGGCGGATTGCGCAACTCAAGATGGAGCGGATGCGCATACCCGAGCAGGTCGCGGCGGCCGAACAACGCCTGAAGGCCGAGTCTGCTCGTCTGGAGGGGTTGCGAGACGAGGCGAAACACATTGAGGCAGAGCGCAAGAAATGGGAGATCGATGCCGAGGCCAAGCGCACGCAGATTGCGAAATACCGGACACAGCTTTCCCAGATCAAGTCGAACACCGAGTACCAGGCGTTGCTGAAGGAAATCGCCAGGGTCGAAGGGGAAATCGACGAGATTGAGACGCACGAGCTGGAAGTGATGGAGAAGGGTGACCACCTTCAGCCCGCGGTGAAGACAGAGCAGGTGACGCTGAAAGAGATCACGGCCAAAGTGGAGGCGGAACGGGCCGACCTTCAGAAACGTATTGCGATCATCGATCAAGACCTGAAGCAAGTGCTGGCCGAGCGGCAACAACTCGCGCAGGAAATTGATCCCGATGCGTTGAACCGCTATGAGCGGCTGATGCGCAGCAAGAACGATTTCGCGATCGTGCCGATCCGCAACGGGAATTGTGGCGGATGCCATCTGAATATCCCACCGCAATTGGTTCATAACGCCAAGCACGGCAGCGAGCTGACCAGTTGCGATTACTGCGGGCGCATTTTATATTGGCAGCCGGAATGATGGCTGGCCGGACTGTTATTTGATTTGAATTCGATTTGGAAGGGCGGATAGCCGCTGAGCCCGAAAGGGCTGGGAGGAAAGTCCAGACTCCCCAGGGCGCGATGCCCCTCGCAAGCGGGGGCAGCCCGATGTAACGTCGGGTTGACGGACAGTGCCACAGAAAACAAACCGCCCGCCTCGTCAGCTTCTGGGGCGGGTAAGGGTGAAATGGCGGGGTAAGAGCCCACCGCGCCGATAGCGATATCGGCGGCACGGAAAACCCCATCGGGAGCAAGACCAAATAGGCGGCGAGATGTGGCCCGCATCAGTGCCTCGAAGCAATTCGAGGCGAAAGCCGCGGGTACCGGTCGCATAGATAAATGGCTATCAGAAACAGAATCTGGCTTACGGCCCTTCCAATGAACGGATGGCGGGGGTGACGACAGCGTCCCCCCCGCTGCCACTTTCTGAGATGCACTATCCACTGTTTCTCGATCTCGCGGACCAACCTGTCGTCGTCATTGGCGCGGGCAGTGTCGCGACGCGCAAAGTCCGCACGCTGCTTGCCGCCCAAGCGCGGGTGACGGTTGTCAGTCCCGAAGCCAAAGCGACGATCCGCCGACTGGTACGAAGCAAGCGGATTCGGTGGGTGCGCAGACCGTACCGCCGGGGCGATCTCCGCGGCGCGTCCCTCGCGATTGCGGCCACAAACGATCCGCTCGTCAACGAGTCGGTGTGCGCCGAGGCGAAGCGCCTTCGGGTGCTTGTCAACTGTATTGCCCCACCGTCGGCCGGCAATTTCATCGTCCCGTCTCTCGTGCGTCGAGGCGGGATTTCACTCGCGATTTCGACGGGAGGAGCGAGTCCGGCGTTTGCCAAGCGGTTGCGCCGCGATCTTGAACGCTTCCTCGGTCACGGGTATCCTGAACTCCTGACGAGAATGAGCGCGGCGCGGCGCGCAGATAAAAGATGATTACCGAACGAACATTTCTTTGGATTGCACAGGCTTTCTACGCGGCCAGCTGCGTGGTGACCCTCCGTCGCCTTCGTGCGGGCGATGGCGTAGCAGCGTTGCAACGCGCCAATTACTTCGTCATGATCACCGGGTTCTTCTTCCACACCCTTTTTCTCTATCTGCGAGGACAAACGGTCGGGCGGTGTCCGTTGACGAATTTATTCGAAACGCAGGCGTTTATCGCGTGGGCGGCGGTTTTGTTCTTCTTGTTAATCGGTCCATCGTACCGTGTTTCATTTCTTGGCGCGTTTACGGCCCCGTTGGTGCTTGTGATTTGCTTGTCAGCGCTGTTGTTACCCGTGGATGTCGTGCAGGCCACACCGCCACGCCACAGCGCGTGGATTGAATTTCATGCGGCGATTGCCGTTGTTGCCTGCGGCGCATTTGCCCTGGCGTTTGTCACCGGTGCCATGTACCTGATTCAAGAGCGTCAACTCAAGACGCGACGGCTCACTTCCTCCTTTCTGCTTCTGCCGTCGATTGAACAACTTGACGTTATCCATTTCCGGTTGTTGATCATGGGGTTTGCGATGCTGACCGCGGGCATGGTGGGTGGCATGATCTCGTATCACATCGTGGGTCACTGGACGATCCCGAAGATTATCTGGGCATCGTCGGTGTGGGTGCTCTACGGCGGGCTCGTTGTGGCGCGGGGGTTATGGACATTGCGGGGGCGAAAGGTGGCGGTGGCGTCGATGGTGTTCTTTGCGCTAATGCTTGTCGGATTCTGGGGGGTAAACCTGTTCCAGCGATGAACCTGCTCGTCATCGGCTTGAACCATCGAAGCGCGCCTGTGGAAGTGCGCGAACAACTGGCGTTTGCCAAAACAAGCCTCGCCGATGCGCACACCCGGTTGCTTGCTGCCAGCCCCCTGCACGAGACGGTGATCCTCTCAACGTGCAATCGCGTGGAAGTGTATGCCCTCGCGGACAACGTCGGTGAAGCCGCCCGCTCCGTACGGGAGTTTCTCCACGACCATCACCGCTTGACCGATCGCATGGATGCCCATTTCTACGAGCACCGTGACGACTCGTGCGTCCAACATTTGCTCGAAGTTGCTTGCGGGCTCGACTCGATGGTGCTCGGCGAGACGGAGATCTTTGGCCAGGTGAAAGACGCGTACTCCGTCGCGCAAGTCGCCGGTACGACAGGAGTGGTCCTCAATCGCGTTTTCCAGAAAGCGTTCTCTGCCGCCAAGCACATCCGGTCCACCACGGCCATTACGCGCGGCTCGACCTCCGTCGGGACGGTTGCGGTCGATCTCGCGGAAAAGATCTTCGGCAAACTCGGGAAGTGCGTTGTGATGGTCATCGGCACAGGCCAGATGAGCGAAGCGACGGCGCGCGCCCTTCAGAGTCGCGGCGCGGGCGCAATCCTGGTCTGCAGCCGCACGAACGAACGGGCCGAGGCACTGGCCGCCCAACTTCAGGGACGGGCGATCTCCTATGACCAGTGGCCGAACGAGTTTCCCGTGGTTGATATCGTCATCAGTTCGACCGCCGCACCGCACCCGATCATTACCAAGGAAAAACTTGGCCCATTGATGAAGATGCGCCGTCAACGTCCGCTATTCCTCATCGATATCGCGGTGCCCCGCGACATGGAGCGCGCGTGCGACGAATTGGATGGCGTGTACCTATATGATATTGATGATCTTCAACAGATCGCGCGGGAGAACATGGCAGCGCGCGAACGCGAGATCGCCGCGTGCCAGGTGTTGATTGCCCAGCACGTGCGACGTTTCGCGGACTGGCTGGAAAGCAATCGGGGCACTGTCGAAGACCGATACCGCCGCCGCGTTGCCGACTCGCCGGTGCGCAATCCCGCCAGCCCCCACGTGTCATGAAGCCGTTAATCATTGGCACGCGCGGCAGCCCGTTGGCATTGGCGCAGGTGGAGATTATCCGTGGGCTCTTTCAGAAGGCGAATCCGGCGCTCCGGGTGGACACCAAGATTATCAAGACCAGCGGTGATAACTTCGTGAATCTTTCGCTCGTTGCCGGTGGGGGCAAGGGGTTGTTTACCAAAGAAATCGAGGAACAGCTTCTTAATGGCGATATCCACGTGGCCGTCCATAGCATGAAAGACCTGCCGACCGTGTTGCCCGGCGGGCTGATCGTCGGCGCGGTCCCGCCGCGTGAAAATGCCCACGACGTGTTCATTTCGAAAGCGTTCCAATTAATTCCGGAGTTGCCAAACGGTGCACGTGTCGCCACCAGCAGCATCCGGCGTCGCGCGCAGTTGTTGACGCGACGGCCCGATCTGCAAATCGAGGAAATCCGCGGCAATGTGGAAACGCGACTGCGCAAGCTCGCGGAGAACGATGCCATTGATGCCCTGATTCTTGCCGCCGCCGGATTGCGGCGGCTCGGTCTCTGGAAGAGATTTGGAAACTTTCACTGGCAGGAGATCGGCTTCGACGTAATGATTCCGGCGGTGGGGCAGGGTGCCATCGCGTGTGAGGTTCGCGAAGCAGACACTGAGACGCGTGCGGCGTTGGCGGGCATCAACGACGCGAACACGGCGGCTTGTATAACCACCGAACGAGCCTTTCTGCGGGCGTTGGGCGGTGGTTGTCAGGTGCCGTACGCCGCCCATACCAGGACCGAAGGCGAGAGACTGCACTTGATCGGCGCGACGTTTAGTCCGGGAGGGCAGGGATGTCCATCGCGTGGATATTGCCGGGCCGATGAGTGACCCGCGAGGTTTGGGCGAGCGGGCCGCGAAGCAGGTTCTCACATGACGAAGAAGGGGAAAGTATATTTGGTGGGAGCGGGACCAGGCGACGCCGGTTTGATCACCGTGCGCGGTCGGGAGTGCATCCAACTCGCGGAGGTGATCGTCTACGACAATTTGGTGAATCCGTCGCTCCTGAAGCATGCGCGACCAGATGCGGAAATCATCTTCGCGGGCAAAACGTCCAAACAACACACTCTCACTCAGGATGAGATCAATGCGTTGCTCGTTGAGAAAGCGCGTGAAGGGAAGATTGTGACCCGCCTGAAAGGCGGCGATCCGTTTGTCTTCGGGCGTGGCGGGAAGAGGCGGAAGAACTGCGCAAAGCCGGTTTCCAATTTGAGATTGTCCCCGGAATCAGTTCGTCGATTGCTGCGCCGGCCTACGCGGGAATCCCGGTGATGCACCGGGCGGTCGCAACGGCGTTTATGGTCATCACGGGACACGAGGACCCGACAAAGGAAGAGACCCAGGTGGATTGGGCGGGGGTGGCCAAGTTCTTTGGAACACGGGTCATCCTCATGGGAGTGAACGTATCGGCACCATTGCCGAGGAATTGATCCGGACGGCGCGTCGCCGGAAACCCCGGTTGCCATGGTGCGTTGGGGCACCACGGGAAGGCAACAAACAATTCAAGGTACACTGGCCACAATTGCCGACGTTGCTTCCAAGGCGGATTTCAAGCCACCCGCCGTCACGGTAGTGGGGGAGGTGGTTCGCTTGCGCGAGAACCTGAACTGGTTCGAGCAGCGCCCGCTTTTCGGCCGGCGGATCGTCGTCACGCGCAGCCGCGAGCAGGCGAGCGAACTCGTGCGTCAACTCAGCGAGCTGGGCGCAGATGTCCTGGAGATTCCCACGATCCGGATCAAGCCACCGGAGAGTCTCGCGCCATTGCGGGAAGCGGTTGATGGCTTGGGCGAATATGATTGGTTGATCTTCACCAGCCCCAACGGTGTGGAGGCGTTTTTTGGTGAGTTCTTTGCGCACCGCAAGGACATTCGCGAGATTGGTCCTGTGAAGATTTCGGCCATTGGCGCGGTGACAACACAGAAACTCGCTGAGTTGCACTTGGAGGTGGATTTGCAGCCCAAGGAGTTCACGACCGAGGCGTTGCTGGCGGAATTCAAGAAATCGGTAAGTTGCGAGAACCTGAAAATGCTCATGCCCCGGGCGGACCTGGCGGATCAGCGGCTGGCGCGTGGGTTGGAGGACCTGGGGGCCATTGTGGACGATGTGGATGCGTATCAAACCGTGCCCGACACCGAGGATCGCAACGGCCACCGCGCGCGATTGCTCGGCGAAGGCGCCGACATTGTAACGTTTACCAGCTCGTCCACGGTCGTAAATTTCTGCAAACTGGTGGATGTTCCTGCGCCATGAAGCAGCACCCTGATATGAGGTTCGCCAGTATTGGGCCGCAGACATCGCAAGCGGCGCGCGAGAAGGGATTGGAAGTCGCCGTCGAAGCGAAGGTGCATACCGTGCCCGGCTTGGTGGAAGCAATTCTGGCGTTGGTGACGAAGAAATGATCGGAGCGATTCCCATCATTGCCGAGAACCGAATTCGCGAAGCGATGGAGCAGGGGGAGTTCGACCATTTGGAAGGCGCCGGCAAACCATTGGGTGATGCGGATGGGCATTATTATCCGGATTGGTGGCTGAAACGCAAATTGCAGCGAGAGCAATTGACTATAGAATAGGTAGCATCGGTCGTCAGAAGTCAAAACAAACCGCATTAACAAATCCAAGACCATGACGAAAGAAGAGCATTACGACCAGGGCATGGCGGAATTCGCGATGGCGGAATACGACAAGGCCATCGAGTGTTACCGGAAAGCCGTGGAGATCGATTCGTCGTATTTCGACGCCTGGCACGCGCTGGGGATGGCCTACCTCCGCGCGAACAAAATCCCGGAAGCGATCAACGCCGGCAAACGGGCGATCGAGATCAGTCCCAACGACATGCTCGCGCACACGAGCCTGTCGATGTATTACATGCGCGCAGGCGACAAGGCCATGGCCGAGAAGGAAAAGGGTCTGGCCACGGTTCTCTCCTGGGGCGGAAAAATCGATCAGCTCAAAGACGAGCCGAAATCGTAGTACAGGTTCAGTGGAACATGTACGACGGCAGGAAATACATTCGTCCCGCCTGCAACTTGAGCACATCCGGCGTCAACTCGATCTGAATCTTGGCCTTGTCATTCTTGCCCATGAACCGAAGCAGGTTGCGCAAATTGAACGGTTCCACATACCGAATCACCCGCGCCTTCTTGATCGACGCGAGTTCTTCCGCCTTGTCGATGGCGTCGTCGAAATAGCCAAGGCCATCGACGAAGCCCGCATCCAACGCCTGCTTACCCGAAAGGATGCGCCCGTCGGCCAGGCCGTTTTTCAAATCGTCCACCTTCATGTCGCGTTCCTGCGCCACGATGCCAACGAATTTTTCGTAGACTTCCATCACCATCCCTTGCACGAGGGCCTTCTCGTCCTCCGTCGGTTCTCGCGAGGGGTTCAAGATGTCTTTGTACTTGCCCGACTTGAACGTGTAAAACTTGATCCCCACCTTGTCCGCGAGGCCGCTGAACGTAAAGCTCTCCATGATCACCCCGATGCTGCCCGTGATGCTCAACTCGTTGGCCACAATGTAGTCCGCGCCGACCGCGACATAGTACGCACCCGATGCGCCCATGGTATCGATGTCCGCCACCACCGGTTTCTTCTCGCGGGCCGCCACCACCGCCTGATAAATCGTGTCGGAAGCCACCACCTCGCCGCCCGGCGAGTCGATCCGCAGGATAATGGCCTTCACGTGCTTGTCATCGACCGCCTGTTGAAGCTGGTCTTCGATGTCCCCCACCATGCCTTCTTCGCTCGCGTAACCGTCCTCCGAAGAACTGATCACGCCCTGCACGTAAATGACCGCGATCTTGTCCTTCGCGTCCTCTTCGCCCTCCAGATACCGCTCCTCGTAACGTCCCCGGTGGCTCGTCACGGAAATGGCATCGGCTCCGCCCGCTCCAAACGCCGCGGCAAATAACACCAGATTGGCCAGCACGCTCAGAAACAGGAAAAACGTCACAATCACGGCATACACAATCCACCCCGTCCGCCTCGGCGGCGGCGGCTGGCTGACAAGATAGGGCGGCACCGAGTTCATGGTTCAGTACATTGCACGACGATCCACATCGTCGCAAGAGTAAAACGCTGGCTGTGTTTTGACTTGGTCGGCGCCCCGGTTTATCGTAGCGTCTCGCGCATGCTGCTGGTCATCGACAATTACGACAGTTTCACGTACAACCTCGTGCAGTACCTCGGCGAGTTGGGCGTGGAGATGAAAATTTTCCGCAACGACGAGATCTCCCTCGACCAGATCCGCGCGCTGAAACCGTCCCGCATCCTCATTTCGCCCGGCCCGTGCTCGCCCCGCGAATCCGGCCTGTCCAACGACATTCTCAAAACCTTCGGGCCCACCGTCCCCACCTTCGGCGTCTGCCTCGGCCACCAATGCCTGGGCCACGTCTTCGGTGGCGACGTTGTCCGCGCCGACCGCCTCATGCACGGCAAGACCTCGCCCATCCACCATAATGGCCGCGACCTGTTCGAAGGCATGCCCAACCCCTTCACCGCCACGCGCTACCATTCGCTCCTGGTCAAACGCGATACGTTGCCCGACTGCCTCGAGATCACCGCCGAGACCAAACCCGAAGGCGAAATCATGGGCCTCCGCCACAAACAATTCCCCATCTGGGGCGTCCAATTCCATCCCGAGTCCATCCTCACCGAAAACGGCAAACAGATATTGACGAATTTCCTGAAGCTGACGGCGTGATTTCACGTCCCGTGCGGGGTCACGGAAACAGGCCCCCAAGCCTGCCTGACACCCCCCCCCAATTTGGGTTCGTTTTTGGCTTCGTTTTCCCGACTTTTCCACGCCGGCTTGAACAGAATTGGGTTCGTTTTGCAACCCTCCCCCCCGTCCCCCTTGTTCTAATGCAGCCACCCCCGGTAGGGCGGGCTGGCCCAGCCCGCCGCGTCGTTTCCACCGTTGTAGGGCAGGCGGCCCGCCTGCCGTTTGCCGTCGTTGTAGCCTCGGCTGCCTGTGGTAAGCGACGTTCGAACCATCTCCAGCCGAAACCCCGCAAGCCGAGTCGCCTGTCGACCCTCAGCCATCGCGCACAGCATATCATACAACGATACCCTGTCAATCTAAAAGCGATTCCATGTCACATACCAGGGCCGATGGAACCTGCCAGCCCACCATCGATATCTTCGTCGCCGATGCCCAACACGGGGACCGCCTCGACCCCGATTCTCCCAAACATGCGCAATACATGCCGCGGAGATATTGTCTCCCAAATTGTTTCGCCATTTACTTTTCCGCACGCGTTCGGAGGGACGCGCGTCCGCTTTCCATCCATCATCAATCCCAACCGTCCTTGTAGCCGCGCCGCTCTGTCGGCGCGTTTCTCCTCTCCGAATTGTAGGGCGCGAACGTCCAACGGGTTTCGCGCCGACCCGGGTCATTTGTAGGGCAGCCGGCCCGGCCGCCGCCGTTCCGGGTTGAACACGAGCCCCGCCGGTTCGTCGCCCCCGTCGGCCGCGTCGTCCTCCCCCGAAGGCTGTCATGCTGAGCTCGTCGAAGCATCTCCGTCGTTTCCCGCCTTCTGCCCGGTCGGCCTCCCATCACCATGGACATCTTCGTCGCCGACGCCCCCGTAACGCCACCTCCTCGAACGCCGTGGGCTTCGACAGCCCACACCCTCAGCACGGGTTCCCTGGCCATCTGCCGACTGGATTGGCTTGCCACCGTTCCCAAGAAGGTTGCGCCCTTTCGGAAGCGCCAAGTCGCTGCGCCATACGGAACAGAGTCGAAACCCGTCGCAAGTTCTGCCGCGCTTGCACCAGGCGAGCAGCGCAAGTGAATGTATGGTTTACGTTGTAACATATGAATTAAAAGTCCCCGGCAAGGATTATGGCGGTCTCTTCGATGCGCTAAGGAAGTCGCCCAAATGGTGGCATTATTTGGAATCCACTTGGCTCATCGAAACAAACGAGATGCCCAACGACATTTGGACTCGCCTTGCTCCCCACATCGACAGGAGCGACAGGTTACTTATAATTGAGGCTCGGGACCGCTGCCAAGGATGGCTCCCTAAAGACGCATGGGACTGGATTCACCAACACACACCCAAACCTTAGGCTGTCTGAGGAGTCAGCGCTTTAGTATTTACTAAACGTTTCCTTCCTCAACTCCCGCAACCTTTCCCCTCCACTCACCGGATCGCCTGCGCGCGCCGAGGCCGGCTTCTCGACACGAGACCGAGCCTTGGCCGCAAAGGACAGGGTGTGTTGGTGTGCCGCGGCCGCTTCTTCTTCGCAGGCCTCTAGTCGTCAGCGATGAGAGCGATGCCGTTGGTGGCACATACCACGCGCGCGTTTGCCTTGAGAGCGTCCCCGATCGTGCGCACCCGGTAGGTCTTGACCATTCGCGCCGGCGACGCAAGCGGGTCGTATTGTTCACGCAGGTTGACATATTCCACCAGATCCATCACGCCTTCGGTGTACTTCCTGGTCATGGTGTTAAGGAACGTGGCATCATCGATGCGGACCCGATAGCCGGCACCGGCGTCCGCTTTGAGCTGCTGGCGGATCGACTCCATCTTGCGAAAGCTGGGCAGGAAGTAATCCCCGTTGGCGATGTTCGTGCCCTGATGTTTAAAATACGCCAGGCTGAAGATGACGTTGAAGCCGATCGTTAGAAGCATCGACATGCGCACGGGACCGCGCCAGCGGCTACGGTCCAGTCCGCGCACCATGAAGACGGCGGGTAAGAGGAACAGCAGCGGGAATTGCACGATCAGGTAGCGGCTGTTGAAATTGCTGAAGGAGGAGATAAACAAAACCAATGGCAGTACCAGCAGCGACCCGACGAACACCTCGGCAGGTGCATTGGCGAAAGCCAGCCTCGGCGACCGCCAGTTCCCCTGCAATGTCTGACCAAGGCGAGCGAAAAAACTGCCGATGATCATGACGCTCAGGGCCAGGGACAACGCGTTGAAGGCGCCGAGAATCCAAAAGGAACCAAACCACGCGTCGCCGAACGCACGGTATTCCGAGAGGTCGCGTCTGGTTGCGCCACTCACCAGGTTGGACAGGTCGGTAATCGGGAGGGTTAGTATCTTCAGCACCGAAAAGGACACGGGGAGTCGACCCACGAGGATTTGGCGTGTATTTTCCCAGCCGTGCCTCATTTCGCCCATGACATACGGAATGTAGAGCGACGCCGAAGTCAGCACTCCAGCCGCCAGCCATCTTCGATTCAGGGGCGACGGGCTCCACCACAGGAGTAGCGCCACCACCGGCGCGATAAACATCACGATCATATGAAACTGCGGCATGATGCCCAGGAGCACACAAACCCAAAAAACATTTCGGGAGTTTGGCCGCGTCACCACATTCCAAAGCGCCAGATACAACAACGCGCCGAAGAATGCCATGGGTAAGGAATTCACAGCCGAGACGGAATACTGAATGGGCCACGGAGATGTGGCGACGAACAAGGCGGCCCAAAGCGAATACTGTGGCCCGAAGATGTTTTCCGCCAAACAAAAGACGAAATAGATGACGCATGTGTGCAGGACGATCATCATCAGGCAGACCGTGTCGGGGGAACCGCCGATTTTAAGGCCGACCAGCCAAAACAGCGTCCACAGTGGCCCCGGGAGCCTCCCGGTTTTGAACTTGGGCTGGCCGATGTAGAAGGCCCGCTCTTCGCCGGCATCCAAACTGAGGGCGACCCGATACGCCCGTATTTGGTCTCCCGTGATCGCGTATTGGTAGCCTTGGCCCCAATACAGGCCTGCCAATCGCAGCAGCAAACCGAGACACATGATCCCGATCAACAGCACGATTCTGGTACACTGCGACATGCCGCGCACTATAATGAAAGAAGTCGTCAATTTGTATCGTTTAATTCCGAGAACGTGACTTTTCGGGGTCGCGTCCCAACATTGCAACATTTGCCACACGGATTCTCCCGCCACCGTTCCCCTCCGCGCACCGGATCGCCTGCCGCGCCGTTTACCCCGAATCCCTTTCGGCGCTCCGTGTCGATGGGTAGGGCCCGACGCCCATGGCTGAACGGACATCCCGCCCGTCCGCCACCATTTTATCCAAAATTGCACGTCTGGTTCTTCGCGCCGAGCGCGGTCGCACAGGCTCGAGTCCAAAGCGGGGGGTCGGATGAAATAGAATGGGGGAAACACTTACCGCCGGGGCTTGGCACTGCCGCCGCTCGGCGTGACCGCCAAACGCACAGGGCGCGCGCCCTTTACAAGAGTTATCCATTGCCGTAAATTGCTACCGTATCGAATTGTTATGACGGCAAACTGGTTCCCGCGGGTTGTTTCCACGCTGGCGTTGTGTCTCGCCGGTGCCGCGGCTTGGGCGCTCAACCCGAGCCTGCCGCCGGGCAGCAATTTTAATTTGAATAATTGGGAACTTCAACTGCCCACTTCCAACGGCGTGCTTACCGCCGCCAGCGGCACCGTGGATGAGGAAACTCCAGCCCAGCTCACGGCAGGCTTTACCAACACGTACTTCTACACCGGATCAGATGGCTCGATGGTTTTCTGGGCGCCAGATGACGGAGCCAGAACCGGCAACTCCACTCATCCACGCAGCGAGTTGCGGGAGGAGTTGGTTCCAGGCAACGACAATGTCAATTGGACCGTGTATGGCACGCACATCATGACCGCCCAATGCAAGGTATTGCAGGTGCCCTCCGACACCGAGAAGGTCTGCATTGGCCAGATCCATGAACCGGACACAAAGCCTGATGGCAGCCCGAGCGCGAATAATGAGCAAATGATCATGTTCGACCTCGAAAGCCTCAAAATCTATGTGAACATCAATTTGGATGGCGACCTCTCCAGTAGCTTCAGTCAGACGCTTATATCAGGCTCAGGGGTCGCGTTGAGCAACACCATCAATTACACGATGTCGATGGTGAACGGTGAGTTGATGATCGTTGTCAACAACATCACCAATTCGTGGAACCTGCTCAGTGGCACGAATTACGAGGGCCATATCGCTCAGAACTGGAGCATCGCCTCCAGTAATACCCTGTATTTCAAGGCGGGAGACTATAACCAGACCACCAACACCTGTAACTGCGCCACCGATGGCGCCCGGGTTGCGTTTTATGCCCTGACCCGATACGACGCGCCGAGCATCACCAACCAGCCCGCCAGCCAGACCGTTTCGGTGGGCAGCAATGTGACCTTCAGTGTGGGCGCGCTCGGCAGCCCGCCGTTGGGATATGCCTGGCTGCTGAACAACACACCCATCAACAAGGCGACCAATGCCATCCTCACGATCCCCAACGCACAGCTCACCAACGCCGGCAATTACTCCGTGGCGGTCACCGATCTCACGGGCGGCATTATCACCAGCAGCCCCTCCGCGACGTTGACGGTGCTCCCGGCGGCGCCTGTGGCCAGTTTCACGAACAATCCCGCCAGCGGGCCGGCGCCATTGACCGTGAACTTTTACGATACTTCGACCGGCTCGCCCACGAGCTGGAGCTGGACGTTTGGTGACGGCATCGGCGCGTCAGCGGTGCAGGACCCGAGCTACACCTACGACTATCCCGGTACGTACACGGTGACCCAGATTGTGGCCAGCGCGGGCGGATCCAACACCAATACGGGGACGATTAGCGTGTCTCCTTACACATTCGCGCAGTGGCAGCAGTTCTACGGCCTCACCGGGACGTTGAGTGGTGCCAACGCCTCCTACACGGGCGACGGCATGAGCAACACCAACAAGTTCCTGGCGGGCTTCAGCCCTGTGAATCCAGCGGCGTACCTGCACATCATCAGCATCGCCCCCACGAACACCACGGACATTAACGTGATCTACCTCGGGGCCAACGGCGATGACACCTACACGCCAGGCATTGCCTCGCGCACCAACGTGCTGGAGTTCACGGCAGGCACCGCCAGCGGCAGCTACTCGAATAACTTCGCGACCACCGGCCAGACCAACATCCTCAGCGGCGGAAACGGTCTCGGCGTGGTGACCAACATGGTCGATGTCGGCGGCGCGACCAACACCCCGACGCGATACTACCGGATTCGGGTGCTGGTGCCGTAATCTGTCGTCCGCATTGTTTATAATGCAGGCTGTAATATCGCCCACTCGCCCGGAAAGGATTTGGCTTGAGATCCCGTGGTCACATCTAATCACTGTAACATTGGCCACCCGGATCCTCACTCCACTTTCCCCTCCGCTCACCGGATCGCCTGCCGCGGCGAAGCCCGCGTTCGCCCTCCGGGCGTCACGCGGCCGCCCCTTTCTCGAATGACTTTGTCCCGTCAATCCTGATAAACTACGTGGCATGACAGCCGGGAAGGAGAAGGTCGCGACCGGGGTGTTGCTGTGGATCTTCTGGGCGGTGGACGCTCTTTCTTATGGGGCGATAACAGAGTCCCATGGACACATCTCTATCGGCCTGTCCCTCGCCGAGCGGTTAGCGCTGCTCCTCCTGCTTGTTACGTGGGTGGACAGCGACGCCCGAATGCGGCGTCAACGTCTCTGTTACGACTTCGACTTCTTCATCTTTATCGCATGGCCAATCGCGTTGCTCTACCACCTGTTTCGCAGTCGGGGCACCCACGCATTTCTGACGCTCCTCGGCTTCGTGGGATTCGCTGTCTCCGCGATTCTCGCTGGCTACGGCGCTTTGTGGCTCGTGAAACGATGAGGCGACGGACTCGGTCCATCCGGACCAAGTAACCGCGGCCTCTAGGGGCCATTCGTTCTCGCCCGGCCGGTGCCGAGCCGTCTACGCCCATTTCTTGCCGAGGGCATCGAGCCCGCCGTTCTTCAGGTCGTCGGGACTCATGAAGGGGCGAAAACTGACGTTGGCATTGAACGTGAGAAAGAAAGGCTCGGCCAACGAGGGTATCTTGGTCGGATCGGCCAGATTGACCACGAGGATCGCCCCGCGTTTGCCGTCTTGGGAGGTGAAATAGGCGGCCTCGGGCTTGAGCGCGTCCAGGATTTCCCCGATTTTCTTGCCGACGACGCCTTTGCGGGCAAGGGTGTTGAAGGGTTCGTGTGGAATGGTGACGTCCAATAGTATCTTCATAGTTCTCGCCTCCAATAGTTAAACTGCGACGAAGCGGAACATACTCCTTCGCCGTTACCGGTCAAGCCGGATTGTCCAACCAACGGAGCGAATCAGCGCCGGATGTCCTCCTCCGGTCTTGACGGCCATGCGATAATACCCACAGCATTCTGGGGATCATTAGCAATGCTGACGGACAAACAAGTAGCTCAGTACTTCCGGCGCTGCTACACCGCCGTCGATGGCTTGTGGTTTATGAAGGTCGAGGAGAAGCACGGCTTGGTCGCCGCGTTGGAAGCTGACGAACAAGTCTGGAAAGTCCTGCCCAAGATTCAGGCGCGGATGCTCAAATCCGCGCTGCAAGTCGATCAGGGAATCGACGCGCTCCGGGAATGCCTGACGACGCGGCTGACTCTCGAGGAGTTTGAATTCGAGACGCAGAAGACGAGCGACGGCTTCAGCGTCTTCATCAAACGCTGCCCGTGGCACGAGCAAATGGTGAAGTCCGGCCGAAAACATCTCTCGGGTACCGTGGGCCGCCGGATCTGCCAAACGGAATACCCGGTCTGGGCCGCCGAGTTCGGCAACATCCAGTTCGAGCTTCAGCAGCAGATCTGCGAAGGCTGCGGACAGTGCGTCCTGCGATTCAGCCAGGAGGTTAAGGGAGAGGATTAAGGTGGAGGGGGGACTTCCGCCGCCGTGCCCCCCGCTCACAGGATCGCGTGCCGTGCCGCTGCATTTGCCATCGAAGCCATCAACTTGGCCACCCCTGATCCCCGGCTCAGATTTGCGCCAGGCCACCGTCCACGAAGAGTTCGATGCCGCTCACATAGCTGCTGTCGTCCGACGCGAGAAAGACCACGACCTTCGCGATTTCGTCCGCGTCACCGATGCGTCCCATCGGGACGCTGGAGACAATCTGCGCAATCGCCTCCTTGGGCAACGGGCCCATAATCGGCGTGTTGATCGGGCCCGGACTGAGCACGTTCACCCGGATATTCCGGCCCTTCAGATCGGTCGTCCACGTTCTCGCGAACGAGCGAACCGCCGCCTTGCTCGCATTATAAACTGTAAAGTTTCCGATGCCTTTGATGGCGGCAACCGATCCGGTCATGATGATCGATCCCCCATCCGTGAACAACGGCAACGCCTTTTGCACCGTAAACAGCGTGCCCTTCACGTTGATGCCCATGATTTTGTCAAAATGCTCTTCGGCGATGGAACCCATGCCGGCGAATTCGCCGACTCCGGCGTTGGCGAAGAGGACATCGATCCGTCCCTTCTTTTTCTGGACCGTTTCGTATAGGCGATCGAGATCACCCAGATTGGCGACATCGCCTTGTACGCCGGTCACGTTGCTGCCAATCTTTTTGACCGCCGCGTCGAGTTCCTTCTGACGCCGGCCAGTGATAAACACATACGCGCCTTCCGCGACAAACCGCTTGGCCGTCGCCAAGCCCATCCCGGAATTGCCGCCCGTAATCACTGCCACTTTGTCTGCAAGCTTTTTCGTTGATGGATTAGTTGTCATAATATTCCTCCGCCCCTTTCGATGCCCGCCACCCCGAATCGTTTCGCCACTCGTGAAAAATCCTGCCTCCGGCCCGCCATTGTAGCCGCGGCGCTTGCCCGCCTCAGGCGTGGCTCTGTCGGCGCGTTCCGACAGTCCTCACCGGATCGCGTATGCCTGCTTTAGGACAATGACGTGGGCCACGTCCGCCCTACATCGGGGAGGGAACGTCAGTAGCAGGGGCAGTTGTAGATCTTCCCGATGCGGTATTCGAAGTAGGCTTTGCGTTTATCGGGGGACTTTTGAAACGTCGGGTTGACGATCAGCAACCAGTAGAATTCGACCCATTCCGACAGATTCGCCGGAGGAATTTTGACTCTTCTCATCTGTTGATCCGTGCTTGTTGTCTCAGACGAGAATGCCTGAAAGCGAGGAAGGGGTCAACCCCTCACAATTGGCACAGGATCGCTGAACTCGGCCTACGAGCTTCCACGTTTCGGGTAGATCCGATCAATAAACCGCATGGCCGTCTCCGTTTTGGCTTCATCGGTGTCGGACACACGGCAACGATTCGTCACATCCACGTCGTCCACTTCAATGATCCGCTTGCCGCGCGGCGGCCGATCCAACGTCAACATGACGCCCTGAGATGCGGATGCAAACTCGTCCCGGATCACAATCTTATGGTTTCGATACTGTATTTCGATGGGAGTCATGATTTCCTTTGTCGCGGTTTGTCCACGGTTCCGTTACGCCTCTGGAATCGCCGCAGGATCAGCCACGCCGGCACGGAACCCATACTGGCGACTCCGCGGCACCATAGACCTTGACCGGCAATATCAACAATGGGGTAAACACCCCAGGCGGAATGATTCTCGCGTACGGGAGTTGACCCACAAAATTTATTTCTTTGTCGGCTCTTCGCCGTCTTTCTTCAGGAACGGCGTGAACAGGTCCATCGGGATCGGGATAAACGTCGTCGTGTTGTGCTCGCTGGCGATCTCCGCCATCGTTTGCAGGTAGCGCAACTGCAGGGCGATGGGCTGCGCCGAAATCATGCCCGCCGCCTGCACGAGTTTTTCGGCGGCCTGAAATTCGCCCTCGGCGTTGACCACCTTGGCGCGACGTTCACGCTCCGCCTCCGCCTGTTTGGCCATGGCGCGCTTCATTGTGTCGGGCAGGACGACGTCGCGAACTTCGACGGAGGTGACTTTGACGCCCCACGGCTCGGTGTGCTTGTCGATGATTTCCTGGAGTTGCTGGTTGATCTTGTCGCGCTGGGCCAGCAACTCGTCGAGCTGCGACTGGCCGAGCACACTGCGCAATGTCGTCTGGGCGATCAGCGAACTGGCTTTGAGGAAATTCTCTACCTTGACCACCGCCGCCTGTGGGTTGACGACGCGGAAGTAAATGACCGCGTCCACCGTGGCGGGCACGTTGTCTCGGGTCATCACTTCCTGTTTCGGCACCTCGATCGTGACGACCCGGAGATCGATTTTGACCATGCGATCCACGATCGGGATGAGCAGGATCAGCCCGGGCCCTTTGGCGCCGAGCAGTTTGCCCAATCGAAAAATCACCCCGCGCTCATACTCGCGCAGGATGCGTATCATCTGGGGCAGCACGACCACGCCCAACACGAACAACACCACAATCCAGGGGATCAGACCAAACGATTTTTCCGCGGCGTCCATGATCGGCACTCCTTTACGTGGGTTTGGGTTTCACTTTCAACGTCAGTCCCTGCCTCTCGACGATCTCGACGCGCTGGCCTTGCGCCACCGGCACGTCACTGACCGCCTGCCAGTATTCTCCTTCGACAAACACTTTGCCACCCCGCCCGTCAATGTCTGTCAACGCCGTCACCACCGTGCCGCGCATCGTCTCCGCGCCGGCCTTGATGGGCATTTGTTGCGCCCGCAAGCCGCTGCCGACCACGAAAATGAAAAACAACGCCGTCACCACCGTGGCCGGCACCACCCACGTCAGCGACAACCTCAGGTACGGATCGGACCGGTCAAACAGCATCAGCGCGCCCAGGAAAAACGCCACGATACCGCCGGCCGTCAACACCCCGTGCGTGGGGGCAAACGCATCGATGAGAAACAATGCGACCGCCACGCCGAACAACACCAGTCCGGCCACGTTCATCGGCAGCGCCGTCGCCAGGTACAGCAACAACACCAGCGCGATCACGCCGGCCACACCGGGCAGAATCGCGCCGGGGCTGGTCAACTCCCCGATCATCCCGTACATCACGATCAACGTCAGCACCAGCATCATCTGCGGATGCGCGATGGCCTGGAAAACCTCTTCGCGCAGGGACGGCGGAATCTCCATCACTGTCGCCGCCGCCGTCTTCAGTTTCCGGCCGTTCACCTCGCGCCCGTCGAGTTGCTTCAACAGGTCGTCACGATCCTTCGCGATGAAATCGATGACTTTCATCTGCAGCGCCTTTTCCGCCGTGGTTGACGCGCTGTCGCGCACCGATGACCTCGCCCACTCCGCGTTCCGTTTCCGTTTGACGGCGATCCCCTCGATGTAACTGCTGTAAAAATTCTCCAGCTTCTCCTTCATTGTCTGGTCGATCTCGCTGCCGCCCAACTCGACGGGGTGCGCCGCGCCGATGGCGGTGGCCGGCGCCATCGCCGCCACGTCGGCCGCCAGCGTAATGAAACAGCCGGCGCTGCCGGCCTGGGCCCCTTGTGGCGCGACGTAAACGACCGTCGGCACGGTCGAGGCAAGGAACTTCTGCACGATCTCCTTGGTCGGATCGAGCAGTCCGCCGGGGGTGTCGAGTTGGATGATCAAACATTGCGCGCCTCGCGACGCCGCCTCATCCACCGCGCGGGAAATGTAGCCGGCCGTTGCCGGCCCGATCGTGCCTTCGACTTGTATCAGGCACACCGTCTCCGCGGGCGCTGTGGCCGCCGCGAGCAGGAACACCAGTACGAGAAATCCTGCCCAGCGCTTCACACAGGCAGTGTATCACAAGACGTTGACCGTGTAACACATAAATACTCGTCTGCTCCAAGATGCTGGAGGTTTCGATGTGGTTTCGAGGGCACACATATTGACCCATTGATGTTCCCCGGAACATCTTGGGCGCGTTTGCCGGGATGGGGTGGCAAAGGTGGGTGTTCTTGTTCGCCGACCGATTTGTAAACGCTGTTCGCCGCCGATCTGACCTCTGGCAATTGGGGTGCGGCTGGCAAGCCGATTGCTTTTCCCAGGAGCATGACGCACAACACGGTCAGCAATCAGAGAAGTCTTCCGGATACGGAAATATGCCGGACCACGTATGTGTCGCCATCCGATGTCTCGCAATGCCTGGTGGAAAACCCTGACGCATGTGAGTTTGCGATACGGTTTGGTTCTGGCGTCATTTGTCGCCATCAGGCTCGGCGTCGATTCGAGAGGCCGGATTCCCCGGATCTTATTCCGTAGTCTTTCGAGTTCTCACAGGCCCCCCGACAAATCGTCCTCGACTTTCCTGTGGGGATATTCCCAAAATACCGTCATGCCGAAAATGGAGCCCACATCCGCTGCGTATTGGAATCCAGAGAGCGGCTCGGAGTCCGAAACACCGATGGCCCCGCAACCGGGCCGGCCTTTGAGTCCGCCCGTCCTGCGGCTTTTCGCACGGCTGTCATGGTTGGGGATTTTCCTCTCGTTGCTGGTGGCGGGCCAGGGGTGCGGGAACAATCAGCCAGACAAGACCGCCGAATTCTCGGGAGACTTTGAGAGAGGGTTGGAAGCGAATCGCACGCATAATTATGACGTCGCCATTGCCGAGTTCAGCGACGCGATCCGGCTCAAGCCGGAGGATTCCATGGCCCATTACAACCGCGCCAACGCCTATAGCGACAAAGGCGACTATGACAAGGCCATCGCCGATTACACCGACGCCATCCGGTTCGAGTCGGATTATATCGCGGCGTACTACAGCCGGGGCAACGCCTACGGCTACAAAGGCGACTGGGACAAGGCCATTGCCGACGAAACCGAAGCCCTCCGGCTCAATCCGCGTTTCGTCGAGGCCTGCTACGCCCGGGGAGCTTTCTACGACCACCACGGTCGCTATGACAAGGCCATCGCGGATTACTACCAAGCCATCACTCTCAAGCCGGATTTCGTGGAGGCCTACAACCACCTCGCGTGGCTGTTGGCGGTCTGCCCCGATGTCAATTCTCGAAATGGGGAGTACGCCGTCGACTATGCATTGAAGGCCTGTGAACTGTCAGAATGGAAGGACGATTCCCTGCTCGGTACGCTGGCGGCGGCCTATGCCGAGGCGGGCCGCTTTGACGACGCCATCAAATGGCAGAACAAGTATTTGGAATCCGATTATCTGGAATCCAGTTCATCCACCGACACCCCGGAGAAAGCCCGCCAGCGGCTCAGCCTCTACGAACAGAACAAGCCGTACCATGAAGAGAGGCCGTGAGGTTCTGTCGGGCAGCTGTGGGTGCTGTGTTAACATGCCAGAGCGGCAAAGATTATCGAGATGAGTAGCGACGATATGACTGATATTCCAAAAGATTTCTCCGACGCATTGAAGAAAGCTGGGCTGGATGACTTCTTTGCCATCTGCACGACCGCCCACCGCCGAGAACACTTGAAGTGGATCGCCGAAGCAAAGCGGCCCGAGACAAGAAGGGTCAGAATACAGAAGGCTGTGAAAATGCTCTCCGATAAGTGCGCTGAACGGGTAGCGCGCTCGAAGAAGCCTGCCTGATCCCACGCTGAATCCAGCGCTCGTTGTCCTTGAAGCTAATACTTCTGGAGAGCAAGACATTCTGCCAGTAAGTCGCTTGATGTTCCTGACCACGCCTTGCCATTCGGGCCTTGAAAGATCACAACCACGCTCCGGCTTTGCGAAAACAATTGGCTAGCTAAGGAGCTGGCGGAGGACGAAGGTCAGGATGCCGCCGTGGCGGTAGTACTCCACTTCGATGGGCGTGTCGATGCGGGCCGTGATGGGCACTTTCTGCTGGGTGCCGTCGGGGCGATGGATCACGAGGGTCAAGGCCTGGCGCGGGGCGAGTTGGTTGGTCAGGCCGAGGATATCGTAGGTCTCGGAGCCGTCGAGTTTCAGGGTCTGGGCAGTGGTGCCGTCTTGGAATTGACAGGGGAGGACGCCCATGCCGACGAGGTTCGAGCGATGGATGCGCTCGAAGCTTTGGGCGACGACGGCGCGGACGCCGAGCAGGCGCGTGCCTTTGGCGGCCCAGTCGCGGGAACTGCCGGTGCCGTATTCCTGGCCGGCGAACACGACGAGCGGGACGGCGGTCTTCTGGATATTTCATGGAAGCATCGTAAATCGTGGTGGGCTGACCGTTGTATTTCGTCACGCCGCCTTCGACGCCGGGGAGCATGAGGTTTTTGATGCGCACGTTGGCGAACGTGCCACGGGTCATCACACGATCGTTGCCGCGGCGCGCGCCGTAGCTGTTGAAATCGGCGGGCTGGACGCCGTGCTCGATGAGGTATTTGCCCGCGGGCGAATCTTTCTTGATGCTGCCGGCGGGCGAGATGTGGTCGGTGGTCACCGAATCGCCGAAGATGCCGAGCGCGGAAGCGCCGCGAATATCACTGATCGAGCCGGGCGTCATCGAGAAGTTGTCGAAGAACGGCGGTTCCTGGATGTACGTGCTCTTGGTGTCCCAGCGATACACGTCACCGACGGAGGACGGGATTTCGTTCCAGGCCGGGTTTTGCGTGGCGAAATCCTTGTACAACGCGCGGAAGATTTCGGGTTTGAGCGCGCTCTTCATCGCGTCGCGGATTTCCTGCGTCGTCGGCCACAAATCGCGCAGGTACACGTCCTTCCCGTCCTTGTCCCTGGCGATGGGCTCGGTCGTCAGATCGATATCAATGCGGCCTGCCAACGCAAACGCGACCACCAGCGGCGGCGACATCAGGAAGTTGGCTTTGACGCTGGAATGGACGCGGGCTTCGAAGTTGCGGTTGCCGCTGAGCACGCTGGCGGCAACGAGGTCGTTCTTCACGACGGCCTCTTCGATGGGAGCGGGAAGCGGGCCCGAGTTCCCGATACAGGTCGTGCAACCGTAGCCGACAAGATTGAAGCCCAGAGCGTCAAGGTAGCGCTGCAGCCCGGTCTTCGCGAGGTAATCGCTGACCACACGCGATCCCGGGGCGAGAGAGCTTTTGACGTACGCGGGAACCTGCAGCCCGCGTTCGACGGCTTTCTTCGCCAGCAAGCCGGCGGCCGACATCACGCTCGGGTTGGAGGTGTTGGTGCAACTCGTGATGGCCGCGATGACCACCGAGCCATGTCCGATCTGCCAATCGCCGTCTCGTGTCGGGACGGAGTTGTGAACCGTATCGGGTGTGGGATGCTCGTCGCGCATCTCCGATTCGCTGGCCGAAACGCGGTCCTTGCCGCTGTCCCCGCGAAGCGATTGCTCGACGGGCGTGAAGGAATCAAGATGGACGGAGACGCGCTTGCCCAACTCTTCGCGGGGTTTGTTGTAGCCATTTTCCGCGAGCGGCTTGGAGAAAAGTTCGGTGAAGGTGTTCTTGAGCTTCGGCAACTCGATGCGGTCTTGCGGGCGCTTCGGGCCGGCAACGCTGGGGTGAACGTCCCCGAGTTCGAGTTCGACTTCGACGCTGTAATCGATCTCACCCTTGCGCGGGATGCGGAACATGTTCTGTGCTTTGAAATAATTGCCGAACGCAACGACCTGTTCGTCGGTGCGGCCCGTCGCGCGCAGGTAATTCAGCGATTCGTCGTCCACGGGGAAAAATCCCATCGTCGCGCCGTATTCGGGCGCCATGTTGGCGATGGTGGCGCGATCAGCCACGGGCAGCGATGCCGCGCCTTCCCCGTAAAACTCGACGAATTTGCCAACGACCTTCGCTTTGCGCAGCATTTGCGTGACGTGCAACGCGAGGTCGGTCGCGGTCACGCCTTCGCGGAGCGCGCCCGTCATGTGCACGCCGACGACTTCCGGTGTGAGGAAATAGACCGGCTGACCGAGCATGCCGGCTTCGGCTTCGATGCCGCCCACGCCCCAGCCGACGATGCCGAGGCCATTGATCATCGTCGTGTGCGAATCGGTGCCGACGAGCGTGTCGGGGTAGTAAACACCATTCTGCGTGACAGCACGCCCTTGGCGAGGTATTCCAGATTCACCTGATGCACGATGCCGATGCCCGGCGGGACGACTTTGAAGGTCTTGAACGCCTGCTGGCCCCATTTGAGAAGCTCGTAACGCTCGCGGTTGCGTTTGAACTCCATTTCGAGGTTCTGCTTCATCGCTTCGGCGGTCCCGAAGAAGTCCACCTGCACGGAATGGTCGACCACCAGATCGACGGGCACGAGCGGCTCGATCGATCTTCGGGTCCTTGTTCAGTCGCGCGACAACCGACCGCATCGCGGCAAGATCGACCAGCAATGGCACGCCCGTGAAATCCTGCAAGACGATCCGGGCGACGATGAACGGGATTTCCTCTTGCGCCGGCGATTTGGCGTTCCAGTTGGCCAGCGTCCGCACGTCGCGCTCGGTCACTTTTTTGCCGTCGACATTGCGCAGCACCGATTCGAGCACGATGCGGATGCTGATCGGCAGCCGCGAGATCTTGCCGACGCCGGCCGATTCCAACGCGGGGAGAGAATAGAACTTGCCCTTGCGTCCGCCGCCGAGGTTGAACGTTTGCAGTGAATTGAATGAATTATGTGCCGATGCCATGCCGATTTATTATACGAACGTTGCGCCAAGAGGCAAGGCGGGAGCGGCCATTAAGAAGTCATGCCGGGGCAACGGCTACTCGTCGTCACGGGGAGCGAGTCCCGCCGCCTGGAAGCGTTTGTAGCGGTCTTCCCCTAACAATTGTAGCAGTTCGGTCTGCAGTCCCTTATTATCATCCTTCGCGAAGGCTTCGACACGAGCTGTCACCTCCGGTCCGGTTTTGCGTCACCGCCCTGGGAAGTCGGCGGGAATTGCGACGTAAATTGTTCGACGGCCTTCTCATGGCGCATGTACGTTTGATACAGGTTGTTGATGTCACCATCGGAAAGTTGCCAGTGTTGCTGATATCGCTTCATCTGCTGGTATCGGTAGTCGTTCGCCTTCTTATAATCGGCGTAACCCTCGGAACCGAGTATGCGCTCCCAATCGCGTTCGGCAGCGGCATCGAGTTCTTGCTCCTTCGCGATAACTTGTTCCCTCGCGATATCATTTGTGGCGCTCATGGGCTCTGCTGCAACTCGCGGTAGGCAAGCAGCTTTCTTTGCGTAACCTCGGTCAGATCC
The DNA here is from genome assembly GCA_963766065.1 of uncultured Verrucomicrobiae bacterium. GTDB lineage: Bacteria > Verrucomicrobiota > Verrucomicrobiia > Palsa-1439 > Palsa-1439 > Palsa-1439. The sequence continues at coordinate 967 of CAVYAC010000018.1, read as the reverse complement.
GCCAGTTGCTGGGGGTCAGGTTCAGGCCCTGGGTCTGCTGCTTCACGATCGCCGATACATTATCTTGCCGTCCAACACCCATGGAAGGAGCCTCAGCCCTGTCTGGGACTAGTCTAGCTCGATCCTGCTGATACGCCTCCTCCAGCTTCTGTCGCTGTTGCGCCGCGTCGAATGGATCGATTTCGCCGGGCTGGTTGCCCGCGTGAGCTCGGCGTTGCGCTGTTCATGCTCCTTCTCGATACGGTATAACTCGTTGGATTCGGCCTCGGTTAATGAATATCCCGCAGGCCCCAAACGCATCTTCAAAACCCTTTGCTTGTCGTAAGCAGTGAAGCTGTCCTCACCAATGATGGCTGCGACTGATTCGTGAAAGACGTTTTCCCGCGCTGCATCATCTCGCGAGCCTCGTCCTCATTGAAGGTTGGGTCGCCCTCCTTGCCCGAATCTCCTTGGTCAAATCCATCCACTGTCGCGTATAAGAAAAGCGGACCAGATTGACAACTAGGTCCGCGACTCACCTGCCGCCTTCAATTCGCGCATGGCGTTCACGAAGGGTGCCGAGAACGTGATGCTATGTGTCGGAGTGACCTGGATCACTACGGCGGCATCTGCCGGTTCAACGGCAGAGCCTGCCAGATTGGTGAGGTCCTCTGCCGGTTGGGATCGTTGACCAACCTCACCGGGCTACCGCCAGCAGACTCCGCTGGTGTCCGCGAGGAGTGAATCACCGGGAAAGAGGCGGATGTCCGGGCCACATGCGCAAGCCAGTAATCAATCGTGAATGCGGCAGCGACACCCGCCACAAGACCCGCGAGGATGCCCGACAAGAGGAATCGCGTTTCCTTCTTCATGACACAGCACGGTGCTCCACGCGCTCACCGTTGGAGCAAACGAAGTGTACCAGTCCACCGAAGTTGACACAAGCCAAACGGTGTCCATCGACGGCAAACTGGAATCGGCGAGAATC
>CAVYAC010000017.1:0-47954 GCA_963766065.1 uncultured Verrucomicrobiae bacterium | reverse complement strand
GGTCGGCGCGGAACGTTCTTCGGTCAAAGCCTTCTCCTGGCTGGCATCGCCATCGCGGCGCTCTGTTCGGCGCTGACCACGGGCGCGCTCTACCTTGCGGGCGAACGATTCCCGGCGGTCATCTTTTGGTTAATGGGCGGTCTCTGGCAGGCCAATGGCCAGGCCGCGCTGATGATGTTGCCGGTCGCGCTCGGCGCGCTTGTCACGATGTTGGTGCTCGCGCGGTCGCTCAACGTCGCGCTCGTCGGCGAAGCGTCAGCCCGCGATCTCGGCGTGAACGTGCCCCGTCTGCAAAACACGTTACTGCTGCTCATTGCCGTCACGGCGTCGGCAGCTGTGAGCCTGACCGGCGTGATCGGATTCATCGGCCTGATCGTGCCGCACTTGTTGCGACTATCGGTCGGCGGCGATCATCGCCGGCTCGTTTCGGCCACTGCGCTCGGCGGGGCGCTGCTCCTGCTGGTCGCGGACACGCTGGCACGGACGCTCGCCGCCCCGGCGGAAATCCCGGTCGGTATTCTCACCGCGCTGATCGGTGCACCGGTGTTTCTGTGGCTGTTGCGACGAAAGGTGACGCTGTGAACTTGCGCGTCGAGAACCTGAGTTTCGCGTACCGACACGGCGCGCCGGTGTTGCGGGAGTTGAATCTTGAAATCGCGGCCGGCAAGGTCACCGGCTTGTTCGGGCCAAACGGCAGCGGCAAGAGCACGTTGTTGCGGTGCCTGACAGGCGCGTTGCGGCCACAACACGGCGCGGTGTGGTGTGGCGACCATCGGGTGGACACGCTGAAGCCGCGCGAGGTGGCGCGGCGCATCGCTGTTGTGCCACAGGACACACCGCATGGTGTGCGGTTAACGGCGCGTGAGATGGTTGCGCTGGGCCGGTTTGCAGTGAATGACGAAGCGGCGGCGGTCATCACGGCGAGTCTTGTGCGCGTGGGCGCGGCAGAGTTGGCGGAGCGTCCATTCGACGAATTGAGCGGCGGCGAACGCCAGCGTGTGGTGGTGGCGCGGGCATTGGCGCAGGAGACGCCGGTGTTGTTGCTGGACGAGCCGTCGAGCCACCTCGACATCGCCCACCAACTTGAAGTCTACCGGTTGGCCAGAACCTTGGCAGCGGAAGGTCGTACGGTGCTGATGGTCTGCCACGATCTGTTGGTCGCGCCGATGTTTATGGACCATGCCTTTCTGCTCGCGCAAGGACGCCTAGTAACGGCAGGCCAACCTGCCGAGGTACTCAGAGAAGAATGTATCTCGACCGTATTTGGCTGCCGGTTGCGAGTGGAACATCGCCAACTGGAGTCGGTATGCCTGTCATTGGAGTTCGTCCCGCCATGATGGCAAGACAGACCTAGGCGGGCGGGGAGTTCGGCACACGCAAGCGCACAGACAGTTCCAGTCCATCGCCCTCACCGCCTCACCCCGCTCGCTTCAACGGGGCCGCTGCCGCGCGGGCACGAAGATCACCAAGTTGATCGGCTCGATCAAAAACAATGGCTGCGGAGGCGAGTAAGTCGTCGGCGCTGGGCGCGGACGTGAAGACCGATGTGGTGGTGAAGCAGTCACTGATGCACACGATTTCTCCCCTTGGTGCCTGACCGCTGAATGCTGATAGCTGCTCGACTTACTTCTCTCTTTTTCTTTGCGGAATTGACACGACGCAATTTCTTCGTAAAACATTGTCGTGCTTGCGCGGTGTGCCCCTTCTTTTTCTCTCTTGCGAAGGGGCGCAACGTCTCCAATCCGTGAAAGATCGCAGGCCTGATTCGGTTGGGGGAAAGGGGGAGTTTCACTTCGGCGCGTCCGCCTCACGCTGATTGGAATCGCGGCGACTGCGGCCACGCCGCCCGGCGCGCTTTACCCGTGGCTCTTCCCGCCTCACGCTGATTGGAATCGCGGCGACTGCGGCGGTAGCGCATCGACTATCTTGCTGGCGTGACAGACCCGCCTCACGCTGATTGGAATCGCGGCGACTGCGGCATAACGTCATCATCGCGTCTCACGCGGGGAAGGCCGCCTCACGCTGATTGGAATCGCGGCGACTGCGGCCCTGATCGGTGTGGGCCGCCGAACCCGGCGGACACCGCCTCACGCTGATTGGAATCGCGGCGACTGCGGCCTCAGAGGCGGTGGAATCGCAGGCGTCCGGCGGATGGCCGCCTCACGCTGATTGGAATCGCGGCGACTGCGGCAATCCGACCTCAGGACCACACGACTCGCGAGCGCCCCGCCTCACGCTGATTGGAATCGCGGCGACTGCGGCAGTTGCTCACTATGTTCGTCTTGCACCGGTCACGAGCCCGCCTCACGCTGATTGGAATCGCGGCGACTGCGGCTACTTCGTCAAGTGGGCCATGTGCGAAACCGTAACCCGCCTCACGCTGATTGGAATCGCGGCGACTGCGGCAAATCGAGCTCGCCAGAGCGTCCGAGACGCGATGCCCGCCTCACGCTGATTGGAATCGCGGCGACTGCGGCTCACCCTTCGTTCCACCTCGACAGGATGGGCGAAATCATCGCCATTTTCGAGTGAGAGTGAAATACCTGAGCTTGGCAAACGGATTTATCGCGCGACATCGCCACAAGTCCCTGATCGCACACGCTTTCCATGTAGCGAGCGCAGATGCAGAAGTGCTCTGGCACTGCCGCGCTCGCCCGCCGGAAACAAACGAAGGGCAATCGCTCGCGATTTCAAACAACATGGTTGCTCAATGGCGGAAAGCAACTGGTCGGTGGCCTTGGCCGACACCATAAAACCACTCGACGCTGCTGGTGTCAATCAGATGATTGTGACACGGGAACGAACCGTGTACGGTTGCCCCATCGCCTCGATGATGAGTGTGGCGTCGGCGCTCTCTAAACCGAGCGATACGAAAAGCACTTGGTCTTGATCGAAGTTCATTTCTGGCGCGAGCGCGGCCTTGAGTTGGGCGAGTCGCATCCCGTCAAGAGGGCATTCAAAGACCGAATATTGCAGCCGCGTCCCGAAGCCTTCGAGCACCTTGGCCACGTGCCGCAATCGTTTCGGGTCGCAGATGTCGTAGCTGACGAGGTAGCGGATGCGGCTCATCGGGTCGTGAACCCATGATAACCGGTGGCCTCGCCGCGCACGAACCGCCACAACTGCCGCGCTTGCACTTCCAGCATCCGCCGATACGCCATCTTGTATTCAAACTCGGGGTGACTCGCTTCCGTGTCGAGCCGCCGAAACCATGCTTCCCAAAACGCCTTGCGCCCGCCGTCATTCAAGAACGTGCCATTGGCGCTCCGAATGAAATCCTCCGGGCCAAGCTCGCCGCGATTGATGAGACTGATGGCGACGCTGTCAGCGATCAGCGGACGGAATTCCTCCATCAAATCCAGCGCCAACACAGGCCGCCCGTACCGTGGCTGATGCATGAAGCCAAGAAACGGATCGAGTCCCACCGCGTGGCACACGCCTGTCAACTCTTTCGCCAGCATCGAGTAGCCAAGCGACAACAGCGCGTTGACCGGGTCACGCGGCGGACGCCGGTTGCGTCCGCGCCAATCAAACTTCCAATCCTCACGCTTCTTCAGCATGGACTCGAACTGCTCGAAGTACAACGCGGCAGCACTGCCTTCGATGCCCAGCAACTCCGTCAGATCGCGCGCCGTGGCCGTCGCGTCGCGGAAACCGGCCATCATCACCAAGATGCGTTCGGGCACTTCGCCGTTGCGCATGAGCATCACGCGCTGATTGTGAATCTTCGCGCGAATGATTTCCCGTGCCAGTTGCAGCCGCACGCCGGGAAGCTCAAAGAGCCGGTACTGTCCGCGCCGCGCATCTACACCGCTGGCTGGCAAACCGCACAACGCGCCCAGATACCGGCCCGCCGGCGAGAAATACGCCACATCAATGCCCAAATCGAGGCACGTGCTGACCGCTTGCGCCGTGAGTTGGATTGCGCCGTAACAATAGATCGCGCGCACCTGATTGCCGGGGAGTTTGCGGATGACTTCATCCTTCAGCTTTACAACGAGTTCCTCACCGCTCACGCCGACTTGCGCCCCGGGCTTTTGCACGACCAACACCTCGCCGTCATCGTGCTCCGGCCGAGGTGGCTGCAATGTCGGCGGTTCTTTGCCGGTCGTTTCGGCGGCAAACTCAATGGCCTCCAGAATCTTATCCCGCAATGCGTCTTCGTTTGGGGGAGCAAAGCCAAAGCTCAATTGCGGCTCCGGTTTCGCCTCCGCCCGTGCCCGCGCCCACCACAACGATTCATTCGGCAGACAAATAGGATACGCTGAACAGTAAAGGCAGCGTGGATCATTCTTCAATGGCGGCGGACACTTGCCAGACGAGGCGACTTCACGCGCTTCCTTGATCGTGGCGCGCACCTTCTCAAACAATTGTTCCGTGAACTCGACCGGCACCCGCCGCTTGTCTGCTGCGTAGTAAATCGCCCCGCGCACGGCTTTGAGGCCGTGTTCTTGCAGTAACAACGCGTGTGCCGCAACCTGCATCGCGTCCGGTTCCTTCGCCACCCGCTCCCCTTCGGAATCGCGTCGGGCCGACCCTTTCTTGTAATCAATGATCTCCGCCCCGTCCGGCCCGCCCTCAACGATGTCCACCACGCCGATCAACCCCAGCGCTTCGCTTTCCAATCGCAACGACCGCAGCTTCGCCCCTTCCGGCAACCCAAGTTCCTTCGGGTTTTCCAACCGCGACGGCGCATCCACGTTCCGGTGCGCGTGCGACCCGGCTACTGTGTCCGCATTCTCCTGAAAGATGTTCTCGACCCACTGGAAGTAGAACAGCCGGGGACAGTAGATGTAGTTATGCAGGTTGCGCACGCCCATGCGGGGCTGGGCTTCCAACGAACCATCGGTGCGCAACGATGAATCCATGCCGGGTTACATGGGCAGGTTATCTTCCCACTTCCGCATTCGCTGCAAGTTGATATCCGAGCATCGTTGCCACTGTCCCTTCTTTACTTCCGACCAGAGGCAGCGCCCGCTCAACATGTGCTGTCCGCCAACCGTAGCGCTTTCCCAGGTGGGGAGGTTGCCGGAGTTGTCGGCAAAGAAATTCGGGTTGCGCGTATCGTCGGCTTTGACACCGGGCGCGCGATGAATGGCGAGCGGCTGGCCTTTCTCGCCGAATTTGCGTTTCTCACGGGTCAACACTTGATCGGTTTGTCGTTGGGTGCGGCAACGCGGGTGGATACTCCACAGGTGCGGGTCGGCGACGGCGCGCAGGCCGAGGTTGATGGCCGCGTTGATGTCGGCCTGCGTGATGGCAGGCTGAATGTCCGCGCCGTTCGCCTTGTCCACGATGGGTACGAACATCGGGCCGCCGGTCTGCGGCGCGAGCAGAGTACGCGGCAGCTTCCCGTCGCGACCTTCGTTGAGTTTGTTGACCTGACGAACCAATTCCTGCACCCACGTGGCTTCATCCGTCGGTTTGCCATCCTCCTCCTTGTCCTTGATCATCACCCACGGGAACTCGCGATCGAAACCGGGGCCAACTTCGATGGCGCGGAAACCGGCAACACCGCTGCGGGAACAGAAGCGGGACGAATAGGCCGCCGGCGTTTCAACGACCGGGATGCCGAATGGCTCGCAGAGTTCGCGGAGCTTGTCGCGGACGGCCCGGTGACACCATTTCATCAGCCGGCTGTTTTCGCGCGGGGCGCGGCCTTGCGAAGAACGATACCGGGAGAGGTCTTCGATGACGATGAAGTCCACCGGCTCGCGCGCCTTCACGTACTGGCCATGAACGTCACGGCTGGCGCGGAGTTGCAGCTTGTCGGTTGGCGGCGGCGCGAGTCGCAGGCCCAGTGCTTCTGCCAGAATCATGTGCGCCGTCTGATTAACACGCTGCTTCTTTAGATTGTCGAGTTTGTCCAGCAGGTCGGGACAGCAATCAGGGATTGAGTCGTCACGACGTTTGAGCGGTTCACCGCCGACCTGGCGACGTTGCGTTTGATTGAGCGACTGGAATCGCTTTCGTAGTTCCTCGATTTGCTCGATGCGCTGCATCGAAAGTCCACGCTGTCCGCGAATCCAAACGTCCTGCAACGCTCGCCCGGTCTGTCTGAGCAAATGGCAATCAGCTTTGTCGGGGTGTGTTTCCCAGACCCAAGAACGATCACGGAGCGGCAGGATGCGGTTTGCCAGTTGAACGAGCAAGCCGGGCAGGGCTGCCTGTTTCTCTTGGAGTTTCACGCGCAAGATGTTGTCGAGGCGTGGGTCGTTTTTCGCTGCCATTGTTTTCAGTTCGGCATTGATCAATCGCTCATCGTCGGCGATTTCATCCAGAGCTGTTTTGCGCCTTTTTTCGTCGGTTAAGAACCAACACCACCGGTACAACCGGGCAATGCGGCTCTGGTAACGTCGCGCCGCTACCAGCAGTTTGTCGTTCTGTTCCGGGAAACTGAGGGCGCTCCGCCAAGCGTCCGGCATCAAGTCTTCTTCCGGACACTCGAAATGACTCAGCAGGTTTGCCGCGTCCTCGGTCTCGTGTGGGCGTGCCATGCGCCCGCGCTCACCAGAAAGCTCCGCGAGAAAGTCATAGCCGGTTGCGCCGCGTCGCCACACAGTTTGTTCCTCTCCCGGCAACCGGAGTAGTTCGGCAGCAACCAGTGCCGCACGCCATCGCTTGCCCGGCGTTTTGCCGATGAACCGGCTTGGTTTTCGAGCAAAGTCATGGTTGGCGCGTACCTCCAACCGCGCGACCGCACCCGCGCAGCGCTGGCCGAGATCGGTGGCAAGGACGGAGAAATCATCCAGCGCATCGTGCCACGGCGCAGGTGGCTTGGACGGCTTTTTTTCGTGGGGCCAGCGCAAGCTGGCGTTGTAGAACTCGTCGCCGTCGGGATGCAGGTTGAATTGCCGCGACCAGCGCGTCGCCTTCCCGATGACGGCTGTCAGCTTGTCGATGGAGACTTCGACGGGGAATGTCAGTTGGATATTCTCTGCCGATGCCCGGCTGGAGCGTGACGCGGCAGTTGCTGAAGTCTGCCGTGTCTGGTTCGGGTAATCCCAACGCTTGCACCATTGGCTGCAACCACGGTCGAACTTCAAGGTCGGTCTCGCCGTCGTCGCGGAGTTGGTCACGGCGTAACCGGGGTGCGGCGTAGATGATTCGTAGCGATACCGGCTCCCAACCATGCTGAGTTTTCAGCACCATCCCAGCAGTCAGGGCAAGGGAGCCGGTTTCGTGTTCTGTCCCGAAGCGGCCTTGTTTGGGTAGGATGAAGAACCGCGGCGAATACAACGCATGGGCTGGTGTAAACCGGATGGGGCGCTCCTTGTCCTCCAATTCACGACCGAGTTCCCGATAGTCCAACCAGGCACGAAGCGGATCGTCCGCATGCCACGTTTCTGCTCTTGGAGCGCGCCAGATAGGCTGGAACTTGGGCTTGGCCAGTTCGCGGTAAAGGGTGGCGCTGCCGAAATCATCCCGTGCTTGCCTTGTTCATCGGCCAACACCTTCAGCAATTCATCCTCAGTAGTCGCCGGCTTTTTTTCGACCAGTCCTAACCAGCGCCGCTTCACTTCGCTAAATCCACGCACCGTGCGCTCTTGGATGGAATACTCCGTCTTCCCCCCCGGCGTTGTGCTGGCATCGGCCTCGGCCAGATAACCCAGTGTGTCAGTGACCAGTTCCTCCAGCAACGCAATCCGGTTGTCGCCTTCAAATCCCGGTAACGCGTCCTCCTCACCGCTGGCAGCGCGTCCACGCGCCTTCATCGCGGCAATCTTCGCCTTCAGTTGGTCGGCCGCCTGTTCACGTTTGATTGTGTCTTGAAAATACCGGTGTGGCGACTTGATCGCCTCAATAAAGGCAGCCAAATCCAAATCAAACCAGACGGCACGATCTTTGTTCCCTGCCTCGCGAACCAGCGTGAAGTTGGTGAAGTACTCGAACAACGGCTCGTCATTGATGCGGGTATTGGCGATGCAGTCCGCGATGGCCGGTGCCGTAACGCCTTTCTGTGCTCGTTTGAACTGGCTGGCGGTGACCTGTTTGAAGCACTCCCAAGTTGCTGCTGAGGGCAACAACTTGAAGATGACGGCGTACGGATAACAACCTTTGGGCTTTCGTCCCAAACACGGCAGAGACAATTCTGCGCCGAATTTGTCCAGCCGCTTCCGGAACGCTTCTTTCTGCTCGTCGAGCGCCTTGAACTTCTTCGCACACGCAGCGAACAGGCGTTCGGCTTCCGCACGTGCCTCCTCGCCGGTCATTTGTGCCTTGGGAAATTGCGTCATGAAGTATCCCGGCTCAACCTGCGCGCCGATGGTTTCCAAGTCAGTGGCCGACGCCTCATGAACCACGCGGACGACAGCGAGCATCGCTTTCTCCTGCTCCGCGACGACCGTCTTTGGGGTGGCGTCCAGTTGCCCTTTCGGTGTGCAGAACCAAGGCAACCGGCTCACGCACATCTGATTCAGGTCGGATTTATCAGCTTCCTCAAGAAGCTGGAGCAGCGCCGCTGCGCGTATGTCGGTAGTGGCGCTGTTCGCTCGCAGAACTCGCTTCGCGCACGCTGCGAAATCGCTCGTGGCCGGGTTGAGACCAAACCACGACGCGACGCGTGCATGTGGACCATCGAAGCGCGTGGCTTTGCGGGTCGCTTGCTGCCATGACTCGCGAACTTTGTCGCGCCAACTAAGTGCTGCCTTGATTTGCGCTTGGGCGACTTTTTCCGCATCGGCTCGGGCTTTAATTCGTTTCTCGTCGGTTTCGAGCTTTGGGTCGGCAGCGGCACGTTCACCGGCGGCCTGTATCCATCCATGTGTGAACTTCTCAGATGCCAGCCCTTCGGCCAACGCGGCGAGGGCGAGGGTGTAGTAGTTGACGGCGTCCTGAAACAGTTGGTGGTGCTGCCAGAGGGCGTCCTGCCAGTCCGGCAGGTCTTGCCAGTCGTCGGGACCGATGCCCTTCGCTCCCGGCTTCAGCGTTTGAACCTTGGTGACTTTGCCTTGGTAGATACGGTTCATTTGCTCTCGCCCTCCAGACTATTCCCCATTTTATACGGCTTTGAGGCTCGTACTGCGAGGAGGAATGTATGCGGTCGGCTGAACCGATAAAATCATGCACTCACACTGGCTTCGCCACGAGCACTTCCTCGCCGAGCATGTCCACGATTTTGACGGCAACCGTAGTCTTGGGCTTTGGCGCCGGTAATTCGTACTTGCCGAAGACGAAATCGGATTTTTTGTCGGGCAGATCCGAGATGGCGATGTTGAAGACTTTGCCATCGTAACCGGGGTCAATCATCACGCAGTCCACCATCGCGTGCCAATCGGTGATCTTGGGTTTCAGAACGCCCTCCTGCTGCGATAGGCGTTCGATGATTGTCGGCGAGATGAAGTCTTCGATCTCGATGACAAGATTGTCCTTCACGCGTTTGATACTGACCTTCGCTTGGGCGGGCTGGTGGGCGATGAACTTGCCATACTTCGGGTCGGTGCGCAGTTCGATGACTTCGATCTTGTTCGGTACGTCGCCTTTCTTGCGGAGGCGATTCCATTCTTCCAGCCAAGCGTCCACGGCCAATTCTTTGCCGAGACCCACCATCACAACGTCCCGTTCCTCGTCGGGCCAGGGCGGCCAGTTCGCGCTTCACCTCCTCCATGTCGAGCAGGGAGAGCGGATGGCCGAACGGGATGATCTTCACCAACCTCTTGCCGAGGGTGCCATCAAAAAATGCGTCGGTCTTCGTGTGCGAAATGCCGATGTGTTCACAAGCGAGGTTGACCGCCTCGTTGTGCTGGATTTGCAAGTCGTAATCGTTGACGCGATGAACCGAGAAGGAAAGCTGTGTCGGTTTTGGTGACTTGTCAGCGTCCATGCCCGGTAACGCCGGCGCACCCTTCGCGCTGGCGGCAATCTGCTCGTTGATGATTGCCTGCAACCGCTTGCTGGCGGTCTGAATCGCGCCCTTGTTGATGTCGCAGCCTATCCAGCGCCGCCCCAACTTCTGCGCCATGGCAGCAGTTGTCCCACTGCCGAGAAAAAAGTCGCCAACAAGGTCGCCGGGTCGCGACCCGGCTTTAATAACGCGTTCCAAAAGTGGCTCTGCGTTTTCTGTCGGATAGCCGGTAGAGAAGGCGTAACCCGGTATGTCCGTCCAGGCGGAGTCCAGATTCTCGTCGTCCTTGTCCTCAACCCAGTACTCAAGGACACCAGATTTTGGGTTCTCCCGGATTTTCTTCTCCGCCCACATCTCGTTTGCCTGCTCTTGTGGGAACTTCAAATGGCAACCGGGGGACGGGTAGTAGATCTTGCCACCGAGCGTCAGTGAGCGCGGGCCCGGTATCCCTGCGAATCCATGTTATGCCAATAGCCTGGTCTCGTTTCAGGCAGCGGCCTCAATACGTCCTTGTATTCGGACGCTTGGCTCTTGAAGTACACGTATAGGTAGTCAACTGCATTAGGGATTGTCCGACGGCCTTTGTCGGTGACATTCTTCTTGATGCGGTTCACCACGATCTCATTCTGAAACATGTCTTGGCCAAAGACTTCGTCGGCGATCATCTTCAGGTAGTACCCGAAGTGCACATCCATTCGGATAAAGATCATGCCATCATCGGCAAGCAGTTCCTTTCCGAGAAGAAGACGCTCGTAAAGGAATTGCAGGTAGGCATCGACATGCCAGTTGTTGGCGTACTGAATCTGCTCTGTGAATCCGTAACCCTCGCCTTCGAGCTTCTCCATCTTGACGCCGCGCAACGTGACTTTCCTGACGTAATCGACGCCGGTATTGAAGGGCGGATCGATAAAGAACATGTTCACCTTGCCGCGAAACCCGTTTGCCAGCAGGTAAGCGAGCACTTCTTTATTGTCGCCGTGGAACAGTAGGCCGCCTTTGCTTGCAGTTTGACCCGTGGGGTCAAAGGTCTCGACATGCTGCGCGGGAAAGGCCGTGACGTGACGCAAGGGATGTTTGCCCACCCATGAAAGCATTGGGCGACCCTTGGGAGCGGTAATCGTCACATCAGCTCGATCAACCGCGACCGGCTTGTGCTTGATGCGTTTGGCTGTTTTTGATTTGCGGGGCATGGTCATTCCTCGACGAATTGGCGGACGGGCTGGAGTTGCTCGTGACCGATGACATCGGCGCGGGCGAAGATGATTTCGTATTTGAGCCGGTCGGGATTCAGGCCGACCAACTGGCGCGTGGCCATCGCCTTTCGCCCGTTCTCGCCGTCAATCCTGTGATCGCGGTCGTGCTCGCGTTTGATCTCGACGATCAGGCACTTGCCGTCTTTACGGCGGACGACGAAGTCCGGTGTGTAGCGATGCCATTCGTCGTCTTCGCCCTTATACTCGACGTAAAAGTCGGTCTTGTTTGGATCGGTGAGTGCACCGGTAAAGAAGATGTCCTCCACGTCGGCGGGGTGCTGTTTCAGGTGCGCGAGCAACTGTTCGAAGAAGTTCTGCTCGGGGTTCGAGTCGAAGTTGTATGGGTCGTAATGGAATCCGAGCGTGCCGGCCTTTGTCTGCCATTCCTTCCATGATGAAAGCAGACTTTCTCGGTTGATCGGATATGAAATCTCGGCGGTATAGAATTCCGTGCCGTCGGTGGCAACGTGCTTCTCGAAGCCGTTGGTTTTCACAAGTGCCAGCGCCCGCTCAACGGTTTCCTCGCGGACTTCGTAGTTGCGTGTCTGCTCTTCGATTTGACGTGCCAGTAACGACAACACGCCGGCTGGTATCTCGACGGTGCCGGGATAGACGCGGCGCAATTCCTCGTACAGCGGCCACAAGTCCAGCCGGTAAGTCGCGGCCAGTTCGACCGTCGCAGCGTAAAGGCCAACGGTGGCCACATCCTCTTGGAGGATTTCAACGTCGCCGACTTTCTGCAGAACCTGTTTGGTGGACTTTTGCTCGGCAACGGTCAGCGTTTCTTTCTTCAACCCGGATTCGGCGGCGAGATACGCATGGGTCAGTTTGAGCGGTTTAGCCGCGACATCCTTGCGGACAACGGTGCGGACAAGTCGCTGGACAACCAGTGGCGGCAACTTGACCTTGCGGAGTTGGATGACGGCACTGCGGGTGTTAGTCTTGGCGCGGTCGAGGTCGCTGATGGATTCGCCGTAAGTCTCCTGCAACTGCCGGTCGAGGACCGAGCGATTGTCGGCCGAGAGGTAGATGCGTGCGGGCCGGTTGTTGCCTGGTACTTGACGCAGACAGCGCGAGGCAGCTTGGAGTACAAAGTTGTTGCTGGTTTTTAGACGACGGGCAAGCGCACAGGCAAACAAGCTCGGACAGTTCCAGCCTTCCGTGCCTTTATTAACGAGTAGGACGACGCGGTGCGGCGCGGTCGGATCGTTGAGGCGATTGAACGCATCCACTTCGGACTGCGTGGACTCCGACGTGTTGCGCAGACAGAGCGCGGGTGCGAGACCGAGTTTCGCGAGTGCGGTCTCCACTGCTGGGCGGAGTTCCGTGAGGTCGTCGTTTTGCGGGAAGTAGAGCGCGAGCTTGGCTTGTGCGCCGTTTGGCAGCGCAGCGTCGCCGTAGTCCTTGAAGAAATCTGCGATGACGTGGCTGAGGAACTGGCCGGTGTTGGCGTCGTCGAACGTGAACGCCTGGATGTTGTTGGCGACTTCTTTGAGGATGTTGTCACGGATGCCTTGCGACAGGCCGTACCAGACAACCACATCGCGCAATGGCTGACGCTGAAAGTAAGGCGTGCCGGTGGTGTTGACGACACAGATGAGGTTCGGGCTGTTCTGGTGGAGGTAGTCCACAGTCTTGCGCACCTTTTTTAACTCCGTGTCGAGCGCCTGGCCGTAAGTGTGATGTGCTTCGTCGGAGAACACGGCCAGATGCGGCAGGCTGGCAATGGCTTGGAGACGCAAGTTGGCGATTTCAGAGCGGGCATCGTCCTCCTGCTTTGGTGCAAACAGACTGCCGATGTCCGACTTGCGAATCGTCTCTTTCTGGATGCGGATTTTCTCGGTGTTCGTCACGACCACGTTGAACACGCTGCCACGAATCACCGGTATGTCCTTCTCACCCTCGCGCGTGAAAGTGAGCTTCACCGACGCAGCGAATGGTTTGTAGAGCCGGGGCGGCAGGATGCGGTCATATGGAATCTGCGCCAGTTCGCGGAGGGACTCGATGATCGTCGTACCGGGTGCGAACACGAGGCCATTCTGCACAAACGGCCCATCGGGATATTCCAACGCCATGGCGAACTCGGTGGCGATGATCGCACCGATGAGCGCCGTCTTACCCGCGCCCATTGCGAGTGCGAGGATGTAGCTGGCGTAGTCGAGCGTTAGCGTCTCACGCAGCGATTCGAGCCGGTATTCATGCGCAAAGTCGTCGTCAGTCTTGATGGCCTGCCAAAGCGCATCGAGATCAAAGTCCATTTTCTCAAATGCCTCTTTCGACATGCCCAACGCCGCAAGAAGATCAGCCGTCTTGGGGAATAGTTTCTGGTAGAGCGCGAAGATATGAGACGTGCCTTCGATCAGGCGCAAGTGCCAGTACGTTTCGAGCGCACGAACTTGTGGTGGCCGAAGTTGGAAGCCACTACCTTCCGGTGCCTTCGCCCAGTCGAGTATCTCGCCGATGGTCGGATACTGCTCCACTTTGTAGCGGTTATCCCGCCACTTGCCGACGCGATCGGCGAGCCGTTGATAAAGACTCGCAGACATGTGCTGTGTGCGTGCTCAGCCCTGTCTGCGGATGGCTTTCCTTGAAGGGATACCGTGCCGGAAAAAGAAGGGGCGTGTCTTACTCACGCTCCCTCTCAGGCACGGGCGTGCCCTTCATGGAACGCTTTCAGGCACGCCCGTGTGGGGCGTGCCTTCGAGCGCCGTCCATGAAGTCGAATTTGCCCGTTTCGAGAGGAACAGCAGCCGAAGCTACGCGAAATCATTATTGATTGCGGTTACGTGTCGTTCTTCTGTTTCGTTTCCTCCAGTGCGGGCGAGTGTAGTCCGCCGCGCAAACGGGGGCAAGCGTTTCGTCACCCGCCGCCATCAGACATTCCGTGCGCGTGAATCGCGGACATGCTGGAAACTGCTACCGCCCTGTAACCTCTCCCGCGCGTTGCTTCTGTAATTGGGCAAAGAAGAAAGGAATCTGCACGACAGGGTTCAATGAACACTAAACTCTCCACGCTGCTGGTCGTGTTGCTCCTCACGGGCTTTGGGTGTGCCACGCGCAATGTTGTGGTGGTGGATGTCCCAGCGCAAAGGATCACATACAGGGGTCGTCCGGTAACCAACCTTGTTGATCTGGCTGCGTCGATGAAACCCGGCAAGATTCGGATTGTGGTGAAGAGGGAAGATCGTACGGAAAGGCTCGATCTGGGGGAGTGGAGCAAAGATCTGAGTGAGGTGCTTTCTGTTCTGGGGGCAGCAGTGCAAGGGGCCAATGACCCAGAACTATCCGCTGCCTTTGCTATCCGCCCGCTGCGATAGCCACGATCTGTTGGTCGCGCCGATGTTTATGGATCATGCCTTTCTGCTCGCGCAAGGATGCTTGGTAACGGCAGGATGCCCCGCCGAGGTACTCCGAGAAGAATTTATCTCGACCGTGTTTGGCTGCCGGTTGCGAGTGGATAATCGCCGTCCGGAGTCGGTGTGCATATCACTATTCGTCCAACCGTAATGGCAGGACAGAGCTAGGCGGGCGAAGACTTCGAGACACGCAAGCGAGTGGAAAGCTCCAGTCCACCAATTCATCACGGGACATCCATCAGTCCCACGGTATCCGAACTCCACACAGGGCGTGTAGAGCGCGGGCGAGCCATATAATCGAGGCGCAAGGCACGCCGCCAGTTGCCCCAAGCCGATGATTAGGCACCGGTAACGCCAATAGATTGGAAAAGCGGTCGGTGCCGGTGGACGGAGCGGCAGGCGGAACGGACGAATGGTCGTCTCCGCCAAGCGCGACGGGAGACGGCACGGACCGCCGATGCACCAGCCCGTCGCGGCGCGTCCCGGGGGCAGCGAAACGAATGCGTGAAGCGACCGCGACACGGGACTCCGAATGGTCGCCGCGCCTACCGTTCAATCAACTCAACTTTCCGAGTTGAGTTGCGAGGGCAAGGAACAGCGCCTGCGGCGACACAAACGTGATACAGTACCGGCCATGACCACACCCGCGATTTGCTTTGGACGGCAAGTCGGTCTGTTCACGCTGACGGCGACACAATGGCTCGCGCGACCGGTCGCGGAAGTCTTCCCGTTCTTCGCCGATGCCGGCAACCTCGACGCGCTCGCGCCGGCGTGGTTGCGCTTTGAGATTCTGACG
The DNA here is from genome assembly GCA_963766065.1 of uncultured Verrucomicrobiae bacterium. Taxonomy (GTDB): domain Bacteria; phylum Verrucomicrobiota; class Verrucomicrobiia; order Palsa-1439; family Palsa-1439; genus Palsa-1439. The sequence goes on along the minus strand of CAVYAC010000017.1, from coordinate 32,705 downwards.
CCTGGGCCGATTGAGATGCGGGTCGGGGCGCGGATTGACTACCGGCTTCGGTTGCGCGGGCTGCCGTTGCGTTGGCAAAGCGAAATCACCGCTTGGCAACCACCGAACCGGTTCGTGGACGAACAACGCCGCGGCCCGTATCGCGCTTGGATTCACGAACACACTTTTGAAGAACGTGGCGGCGGCACACTCGTGCGCGATCGAATTCAGTATGCGGTTTTTGGCGGAGAACTTGTTGAGCGGCTGTTTGTTCGGCGCGACTTGGAGAAGATCTTCGCTTACCGGCATCGTCGGCTGGGAGAGTTTTTCGCATGAAACACGACGTGTCCATCGTTTGGTTCCGGCTTGATCTCCGGCTAACCGATAATCTCGCACTCGCTGTTGCCGCGCAACGCGGGGGGCCGGTCATCCCCGTGTTTATCTGGGCTCCCGGCGAAGAAGGCGCATGGCCACCGGGCGCCGCAAGCCGGTGGTGGTTGCATCATTCTCTCCAGTCGCTCGCCGCCGATCTCGGCGGTCTTGTGATTCGTCGCGGTCCGTCCCTCAACGCCCTCCGCCAGCTCGTGAAGGAAACCGGCGCGACCGCCGTCTTCTGGAATCGCCGGTACGAACCCGTCGTCATCGCGCGTGACACCAAGGTCAAGCAAGCGCTCCTCGCGGACGGCCTGCAAGTCGAGAGCTTCAACTCCGCGCTGCTGTTCGAGCCGTGGGAAATCAAAAACGGGAGTGACGCACCGTATCGCGTCTTCACACCGTTTTGGCGAGCCTGCGTCGCCAAAGGGATCAACGAGAAACTCGTAGTGACGCCACGCGTTGTCGGACCGAAGACATGGCCGGCCTCGCTGAAGGTCGGTGATCTCGAATTGTTGCCGAAGCGCAACTGGGCGCGTGGGTTTGATTGGCAGCCCGGCGAAACCGGCGCGCTGAAAGAACTGCGGCGGTTCGTCGCCAGGCACGGAAGCTTGTTACGCCGTCACCCGTGACCGCCCCGACAAGCCGGGCACATCGCGGTTGTCACCGCATTTACACTTCGGCGAGATCTCGCCCCGGCAAGTGTGGGCGGCGGCGAAGACTGAACCTTACCGACGGCAACTGGTGTGGCGAGAGTTCGCCCATCACCTGCTCTACCACTTCCCGCACACGCCGGAGAAGCCACTGCGGCCCGCATTTGGGAGTTTTCGATGGCGCAACGACGCCAACGGGCTGAAGGCTTGGCAACGTGGTTGCACCGGTTTCCCACTCGTGGATGCCGGCATGAGAGAATTGTGGACGACCGGTTGGATGCACAACCGTGTCCGCATGGTTGTCGCTTCATTCCTCATCAAAGACCTGCTCCTCCCGTGGCAGGAAGGCGCGCGGTGGTTCTGGGACACGTTGGTGGACGCCGACCTTGCCAACAACACGCTCGGCTGGCAGTGGGTGGCTGGTTGCGGGGCGGACGCCGCGCCGTTCTTCCGCATCTTCAACCCGGCCACGCAGACCGAGAAGTTCGATCCGCAGAACACCTACATCCGCCGCTGGATCAAGGAACCGGTCCCGCCGATTCTCGATCACGCCATTGCGCGGAAACGTGCGCTGACCGCACTAAATAGGAGCAGGGCATGAACACGAAGACAGGCATCATTATCTTCACCCACGGTTCACGTCTCAAGACGGGCAACGACATCATGGTCAAGCTGGTCGAACAACTCCGTGAACGACTCGGTTACCAACATATCGAACCGTGCTTCATGGAACTCGGGAAACCGTTGATTCCGGTCGCCCTGAAGAAATTGGTCCGACAGGGCTGCACCCACATTTTCGGCTACGCGTTTTTCCTCGTCCCCGGCACACACTTGCAGGAGGACATCCCGTTCATCTTCGAGCAGACCCTGAAGAAATATCCCGGCGTGACTTGGGAAATCTCTCCGCCGATGATGTCCGACCCGTTGATGATCGACTTTATTGCTAAACACATCCAGCCGGTCATCGGTCGTCAGAATACTCACCCCGGTGGGTAACGAGGTGCGCGACCTCGGCAACTTGTGACAGATGCGAAGAAGAATGGTTAGGACACCGTGAAATTGAGCGAAATATTTTGGGTTGGCTACCACAACTGGTTCTTGGTGGTGTTCTACATCGTGCTCGTGGGTGTCTTCATTTTCGGCATTTTGCGGCCGCGTCGCCGGACGGAATGGCGCTCGGCCGGGCATAGCCTAAAGCTGGGTCATCGCGTTGTATGCGGAAATGTACCGGTTGCCGTTGACGATGTATCTCGTCGCGTGGCGCACGGGCCGCGGCGAATACGCGACCGATCATTTTCGCGGCCATGCGTGGGCGTATCTGTTTGGCTGGGGCGAGTGGGGCGCGATTGCGTGTGATGCGGTCGGGCAACTGTTGATCGTGATCGGCGCGGCGCTCGGCATCATCGGCTGGCGGCAGATTTACCGGGGACAAGGTCGTCTCGTATGCGCCGGCCTGTACCGGCACATCCGGCATCCGCAGTATACCGGGTTCTTCCTGTTCCTGATGGGCAGCATCATTAACTGGCCAACGCTGATCACGTTGCTGATGTTGCCAGTGTTGCTGGTGGTTTACTACCGGCTGGCCAAACAAGAAGAAGCCGACGCACTCGCTCACTTGGGTGTTGAGTACCGCTGGTACCGGGAGACATCCGGTATGTTCTGGCCGCCGCTGAAAGCTAGGGCGCGACCGCCGGGCGCGCCGCGTGAGCACTCAAACGGACGGCTCGGCGGTCCGTCCCTACCAACGACCACGGAAAGATAGCCATGAGTTTCTTCAACCACTATTCTGCGCCCATCGTCGCGGCGCTGTTGTTGGCAATCGGAATGTCAGTCGTGGTGCGCCGCGGCAGGAAGACGCGCGATTGGCTCATCTTGGGCGGCGCGCTGTTGGCGTTCGTGGCGGCGTGGCTGGTATTCCGGCCGGTGGCCAACGCGAGCGGATTGGCAGCCGGCCAGCCGGTGTTGTTGGAAGTGCAATCGCCTTATTGCCTTGGTTGTGTCGCAATAAAGCCGGCGGTGGATCGCTTGGAGAATGAGTTGCGCGGCAAGTTGCGGGTGCGGCGTGTGGACATCCAAAGTGCCGAGGGGCAAAAGCTGGTGGCCCAATACCGGATCGAGTTCACGCCGACGTTCATTTTCTTCGACGCCGCCGGCAAGGAACAGTGGCGCAGCGTCGGCCAACTGGACGCCGCACGGGTCCGGACCGGCTTGTAGTCACAGCGCTCCGCCTCGGCGGACAGGCCTGCGGCGTGTGCGGCTCCCGGTCGGCTATTCGCGCGGGGCGGCGGTGTGCATCTGGAACGAAACGTAGTGCGTGATCTTGCCGTTGTCGTCGCAGATCGGACTGATGTTCCACGACGCCTGGTAGGCCGTGCCATCTTTGCGGTAGTTGATCGTCTGGCCGGTAAATGGCTCGCCGTTCTTCAACCGCTCCGCGAGTCGCTTCAGCAGTTCCGCATCGGTGCGCGGGCCTTGCAGGATACGAGGCGTCTGGCCGAGTAGTTCCTTTTCGGAGTAGCGGGTACTGGCGCAGAAGGCCCGGTTGGCAAATATGATGCGCGGACCGGGTCGCTTCAATCCGGCTTCGGTGATGAGGATCGGGATGTTCGCGCCCTGCAACGCGCGTTCCATGGCGGCGAGTAAATTCATGTAACTGGCCAGTTCTTCGGTGCGTTTCATGGCGTAAACTATAGCAGGCTTCCCTTCACCAGCCAATAGTTGTCAACATTGTGGTATCGTTCACACGTGACGCGAACCGCACTGATTCTGCTGACTGGCGCGACCGGCTATGTCGGGGGGCGGTTGTTGCGCCGCCTCGAAGAACAAGATTGCCGGGTGCGCTGCCTGGCGCGGCGACCGGAGTTTTTACAGGCGCGCGTCAGACCGCAGACCGAACTGGTGCGCGGCGACGTGCTCGATGCGGCTTCGCTGCAAACGGCCATGCAAGGTGTGGACGTGGCCTACTACCTCGTGCACTCGATGGGCTCGACAGGCAATTTTGAGGAGCAAGACCGGCAGGCGGCGCGGAATTTTGCAGCGGCGGCCTGGGAAGCGGGCGTGCGCCGGATCGTTTATCTCGGCGGACTCGGCGAGGATGTGGATGAACTTTCGCCGCATTTGCGGAGCCGGCACGAGGTGGGTGAACTGTTGCGGGCGTCGGGCATACCGGTCATCGAGTTTCGGGCCTCGATTGTCATCGGGTCCGGCAGCCTGTCATTTGAACTGGTGCGGGCGTTGGTGGAGCGGTTCCGGTGATGGTGACGCCGCGCTGGGTGCGCGTGTTGGCGCAGCCGATTGCGATCAACGACATGCTGGCGTATTTGGTGGCGGCGCGGGAGTTGCCGGCCACAGGATCGGCGATGTTCGAGGTCGGTGGGCCGGATGTGGTGTCGTATGCGGACTTGATGCGTGAGTACGCCCGGCAACGCGGGCTGCGACGGTGGATGATTCCGGTGCCAGTGCTGACGCCGCGGTTGTCGAGTTTGTGGCTCGGACTGGTGACGCCGGTGTACGCACGGGTGGGACGCAAGTTGATTGACAGCATCCGGCATCCGACAGTGGTGCGCGACGGGTCGGCGCTAGAGCAATTTGACGTGCGGCCGGTCGGCGTGCGCGAGGCGATCGTGCAGGCGTTGCGGCGCGAGGGACCGGGAGTTTGTGGAGACGCATTGGGCGGGGGCGGTGTCGGCGGCGGGCGAGCCGCAGCAGTGGGGCGGCGTGCGGTTGGGCAACCGGCTCATTGATACGCGGTCGGTGGAGGTCGGCGTGCCGGTCGAGCAGGCCTTCGCGCCGATTCAACGCATCGGCGGCGCGACCGGCTGGTATTTCGGGAACTGGCTATGGCGGCTGCGCGGCTGGCTGGATTTGCTGGTGGGCGGAGTCGGGATGCGGCGCGGGCGGCAGCAGCCGGAGGAATTGCACGTGGGCGAGACGCTGGATTGCTGGCGGGTGGAGGAGATTCAGCCGGGACGGCGGCTGCGGTTGGTGGCGGAGATGAAGTTCCCGGGCCGAGCGTGGTTGGAGTTTGAGGTCGAGCCGGTCGAGGCAGGCGCGCGGATCACGCAGACGGCAATGTTCGATCCGCACGGGCTGGCCGGGCTGGCGTATTGGTATTTGATCTGGCCGTTACACGAGTTGGTTTTTGCCGGGATGCTGCGCGGCGTGGCGCGGACCGCGACGAGACAATACTCGTAGGAGACGAAGACGATTGTAGCGTTGGGCGAGGATGCATGGGAGATTAGCCGCCAAGGCGTACGCGACGATAATCAGGTCGCCCCACCAAGGATTCCAGAGGAAGAACACCGGCGCGCATCCGATGGCGAACCAATGACAGAGTTCGCCGCGCCATGTCTCGCGGCTGAACCGCCGCCAGTAGTCGGAATCCCTGCCGGTGAGTTCCCCCTTGGCGAACCCGCCGGCAAACCAACGCGCGGCATCGGGAAGGCGGTCCTTCCAGCGCTTGATCCCGAAGCTGCATTCGTAGAATCGGCCGCCTTCTTCCCACACGTGAGGCGGACCGGGATTGAACCACTCCACTGGCATCCGCGTGAATGCCCACGCCAGACCGAGTTGAATGACCAGCCAACCGGCCACGTTCAGGACCACGATCCAGACGATGGGCAACTCAATCAGCACGGATCGCGCGTCCTTTCCACGTCACCTGTTTGCCGGACCGTAACGCCGACCGGGTGAAGATCGCGAAGAAAAATAGCAGCGGCACCGGGTACACCGCCGCCGTGTACCACCGAAACGCGCCCACCCGCCGCAAGAGTAGCGCCACCTGCCCGGCAAACAATACGTACACTACGGACGCCCACTGGGTGACCGGCAAGAGCGACACCGCGATCATCAGACCGCACATCCACGCCACGATCAGCAGCAGGACCGGTTTCGGCGTCTGCCCGGCACCCGATGCGAAGCCTTTCGTCCAACCCTCGACCAGCTCGCGCAGGCCGTTCGGGTACATCCGAAACGCGAACGCGCCCTTCCCGGTCACGCTGCGCACAGGGATGCCCGCCTCCCGGAAGAGCGATGCAAGGAAGAAGTTCTCCAGCGTCCGTCCCTTCACCGTCTCATGCCCCCCGACGTGTCGGTAACTGTCGCGGTCCACAAGCAGTATCTGCCCAAACAACCCGCCCGGCACCGTGCTGGCGGTCATCACGAGATTAAAGAATGCCGAAAGCTGTTCGTATGGTTGACGGACCGCATGGTACGGCCCGACCGACAACGCGCCACCGTCATAGCTCGCGAGAATCCTCCCTAGCCCGTCTGGCTCGAACCATGCATCCGCATCCAGGAACAGGAGCAACTCGCCGCGTGCCGCTTGTGCGCCTTGGTGACATGCCCAAGTCTTCCCGCGCCAGCCGTCCGGTAATCGTTGCGACGTGATGACCGTCGCCCCGAGTTGCCGGGCAACATCGGCGGTCTGGTCTGTTGAGCCATCGTCCACAACGATGACTTCGAGGGGACGCACCGCTTGCGCGTTGATGGAGCGCAAGAGCATCGGTAAGTTGTGCTCCTCGTTTCGCGCCGGGATGATGACCGAGACCGGTCGGGCATCTTGCGTCACAGCATTGCAGACCGAAGCTCGCCGAAGAAGCCGCCATCCGACCAGCCACAAAACGACAGCGACACCGAGGCTAATCAGTTCCGGTCCCATGCCACCACATTCTTGGCGACGTTCTGGCCGCACAACACAACCATCGGCATGCCGCCGCCGGGATTGACTGAACCACCGACGAAAAAGAGGTTCTCGTACTTCGTGCTTCGCTTCGGAGCTTTGAAGGCGAGGTTCTTCCACCGGTCGGTGACGACGCCGTAGATCGCGCCTTTGTTGGAGTAATACTGCTGCTGGATGTCGAGCGGTGTCCAGACGTGCTCGTAGACGGTGTGCTTCCGCAGGTCTTTCAATCCCATCCGTTCGAGTTTGTCCACGATGCGTTCCTTGAACGCGAGGTAATCGTCACGAGTCAGCGGGTGGGCCTCGTTGATGTACGGGATGTGCGGCAGGATCTTGAGGCAATCACAGCCGGGCGGTGCGACGGCCGGGTCGGTTTTCGACGCGGCGACAAGGTAGATGGTCGGATCGGGAGGGAGTTGGTGTTTCTGGAAGACGGTCCGGAAATGTCCGCGCTGGTGGCTGGAGAAAAAGAAGTTGTGGTGCGCCAGTTGCGGGTATTGGCAATCGAGACCGAGATCGAGTACGAGGCCGGAACAGGCCGGCTCGTATTTCTTTTCGAGCTTGGTCACGAACGCGGCGTCTTCGTGGAGCAGTTCCCGGTAGGCGGGGATGACTTCCATGTTCGAGACGATGATATCGGCGGGGTGGAACGCGCCGTCCTTGGTGACGATGCCGGTCACCTTGCCGGCGTTCTTGCGCACTTCGAAGATCTCACTGTTGAGGTGGACGGTGATGCCGAGTTCCTCGATCAGGCGTTTCAGACCGAGCGCGATGCCGTACAGGCCGCCGTTGACGTACCAGAGGTCGTAGCGGAACTGGATCGTCGGCAGGCAGTTCATGAACGCGGGCGCGCGGTACGCCGACGAGCCGACGTACTTGATGAAGTAGTCGAAGATGTCCTGCATGTGCGGTGTCTTGAGAAATCGTTTCACGCCGCCGTGCATCGTACGGAAGAGATCGAACTGCGGAAATTTCCCGAGGCCGTAGAACTTCGCGAAGTCATTGGACGTGTCGAGTCCCTGCTCGAAGTAGCCGGCGTTGACGAGGTCGTAGAGCCGGCCGGAGTAATCGAGGAAGCGCTGCACGTTGGCGGGGTCTTCGCCGACCTTGCGCGCCTCGGCAGCCATCACGGAGGGATCGGGATCAAGATCCACGACCTTGCCGTCCTCGAAGAAGTTGCGCCAGTGCGGGCGGAGCGCGCGGATGGTGATATAGTCTCTCATCTTCTTGCCCGACCGCTCGAACAACCGCTCGAAGATGTGTGGCAGCGTCAGGATGGACGGGCCGAGGTCGAACGTGTACCCACGTTCCTTAAGCATGTTGAGCTTGCCGCCAATCTGCGCGTTCTTCTCGTAAATGGTGGCGTCGTAGCCTTCCTGCCGCAGCGAGATCGCCGCGGAAAGCCCGCCCAGTCCGGCCCCGATGACGATTACCTTCTTGCTCATTTCTTGCGTTTCTCCAATTCCGACTGCGCAAGTTTGTCCTGCGGATTCAACTTGAGCGCCTTGCGAAAATATTCTTCGGCTTCAGTGGGCTTGCCGAGTGCGTCGTACGTCTTGCCGACGTAAACGAGGCACGTGCTCCACCCCCAACGTGGCTCAACCGGCCCGGTTGGTTTCCCCGACTCGGCTTCAAACAGTTTTTCCGCTGCCAATAACAACTTCAAGCCCTCACTCTTCCCGCCGAGAATCGACGGCCCATAGTACCGGTTCATGCCGGCCAAATACAACACGCGTGGATTGTCGGGACTCAACTGGTGCGCCAGCTTTTCCTGATCCATCAATCGCGGCCCGAGCCAGAACGCCCGCGCCGGATTCGCTGCGATGCTCAGGCCGTACACCGTGCTCAGCAACGCGTGACTCTCCCCGTGCGCGGGATCAAGTTTCATGGCGTGCTGCAGAGCCGTCGCCGCTGCTTCCAACGCCTGTGCCGATGCCTGCCGGTTGGTGGTCGTGGTGGGTTCGCCCAGCAGGAACAGCAACCGGTGAAACTCCGCCGTCCCGCGCCAGTATTGATTCGTCGCAGTGTCCGGTGCCTTCGCGAAGATGGTTGCCGCCTTCACGAAGCCGGTGCCATCCCACGCTTGATACGCCGTCGTGAACTCCGCCACACCGGTTGCGGTGAGATTCGTGGCGTCCATCGCGCCCGCCGATAACGGAATCAACAGCAGCAGCATGAATTGTCGAATCATCACTTGACGAAGATACACGATGCCGCCGACAATTCACTCGTCAAATATGGACTGTGCGTCACTCATCGCCCGGCAACGCCGGTATTTTCAAACCGGCGCTACGCGCCCGCTGGCCTACCGGCAGGAACAGCTCCGCCGGCTACAGGCCCACATCGAATCCCGCGAGTCTGTGCTCCTCGAAGCCCTCCACGCTGATCTTCGCAAATCGCCCATCGAAGCCTACACGTCCGAGATTGGCCTTGTCCTCAGCGACATCCGTCACGCCCTGCGACACGTGCCGGTTTGGATGAAACCTGAGCGTCGTCGTCTGCCGCTCATGGCTTGGCCCGGACGCGCCGCTGTTTATCCCGAACCATTCGGCGTCGCGCTTATCATCGGCCCGTGGAATTACCCGTTCCAACTCCTGCTCTCGCCGCTCGCCGGCGCAATCGCTGCCGGCAACTGTGTCGTCCTCAAGCCGTCCGAATTTGCGCTGCACGCCGCCGCCGTCATCGCCAAGCTCATCGCCGACACCTTCCCAGCCGAGTACATCACCGTAGTCGAAGGCGACCGTCAAGTGGCGGAGGCGCTGTTGCGGGAGAAGTTCGACAGCATCTTCTTTACCGGCAGCACCAACGTCGGCAAGGCCGTCATGGCCGCTGCCGCCCGGCATCTCACGCCCGTCACTCTCGAACTTGGTGGCAAATGTCCGGCCATCGTCTGCGCCGACGCCCCACTCGACGTTACCGCCCGTCGCATCGCGTGGGGCAAGTTCATGAACGCCGGTCAGACGTGCGTCGCACCCGACTTCGTGCTCGTGGATCAGCGTATCCGGCAACCGTTGGTGGATGCGCTGAAGCAAGCCGTTCGAGAGTTTTACGGCGACAACCCGCAGCAAAGCCCCGACTACTGTCGCATCGTGAACCGACAACATTTTGACCGGCTGTCCACTTACGTCGCCAGCGGCGATGCCGGTGACCTATACATCCCACCGACGATCTTATCCGACGTTTCGTGGGAGTCGCCGGTCATGCAGGAAGAAATCTTCGGTCCGATCCTGCCAGTGTTGGCGTTCAAGAATCTCGATGAAGCACTGACAGAACTCCGCGACCAGCCGTCGCCGCTGGCGCTGTACCTGTTCACGAACGACCGGCCTACGCAGCAGCGCGTGGTCGCCGCGTCGCGCTCCGGCGGTGTCTGCATCAACGACACCGTCGTCCACATGGTCGGCCACAATTTACCCTTCGGCGGCGTCGGCGACAGCGGAATGGGCCGGTATCACGGCCAAGCGAGCTTCGACTGTTTCAGTCACCAACGCGTCGTCGTGCGTCGCTCAGTATCATTCGACTCTCGTTTCCGGTACCCGCCGCCGAAGCTCTCGCTGGAGAAGTTGAAGAAGGCTTACCGGTGGTTGCTGGGCGGCTGAACTTGCTTGCACTCCGCAGATCGGCTAGAAAACGACCATGTCTAAAAGAGTACTCATCATCGGCGCCGGGCCGGGCGGGTTGGCAACGGCGATGTTGCTGGCCAAGGCCGGGCTGGACGTCGCCATCATCGAGAAACAACCACGCGTCGGCGGACGCACCTCGGCGCTCGAAGGCGATGGCTACCGGTTCGATCTCGGGCCGACATTCTTCCTCTATCCGCAAATCTTGGAGGAAATCTTCGCCTCCGTCGGACGCAACCTGCATCGCGAAGTGCCGATGAAGAAGCTCGACCCGCAATACCGGCTGGTCTTCGGCGCGGGCGGCGAGTTGAAGGCGACACCGGACATTGAGCGGATGGTGGCCGAGATCGCCAAGATCGCGCCCGACGACGCGCCGCAGTTCCGCCGGTTCATGGCGGACAACCGGGTGAAACTGGAAAAGTTCGCGCCTTGTCTCCAGTCGCCGTTCCTCGGTTGGACCAGCCTGCTGCAAGCGCGTCTCCTTGCGGTGTTGCCTTACTTGAAACCGTGGAAATCGCTCCACGCCGAACTGGCCGGTTACTTCCGCGACCCGCGGCTGCAACTGGCATTCACCTTCCAGTCGAAGTATCTCGGTATGTCGCCGTTCCAATGCCCGAGCCTGTTCTCGATCCTCTCGTTCCTCGAATACGAAAATGGCGTCTGGCATCCGATGGGCGGCTGCAACGCGCTTTCAACCGGCATGGCACGCGTCGCGACCGAACTTGGCGTGAAGATTCGCCTGAACGAACCGGTCGAGGAAGTCCTGTTTGAAGGCCGGCGCGCCGTCGGTATCCGCACCGCACAGGGCGAATACCGGGCCGACGCGGTCGTGGTCAACGCCGACTTTGGTCACGCAATGACCACGCTCGTTCCGAACCGGCTGCGGCGGCGGTGGACGGATGCGGCGATCGCTAAGAAGAAGTTCTCCTGCTCGACGTTCATGATGTACCTCGGCATTGAAGGCCGGTACGACGACCTAGCCCACCACAACATTTACGTCACAAAGAACTATCGGCAGAACCTCGACGAGATCGAAAACCAGCATGTGCTTTCTAACGATCCATCATTCTACGTCCAGAACGCCAGCGTCACTGACTCGACGCTCGCGCCGGCCGGCCACAGCACGCTGTATGTCCTCGTGCCGGTCAGCCACCAGCACCCAAACATTGACTGGAACAAAGAGCGCGACCGCTACCGGCAAGTGACATTGCGCCAACTCGCCAAGCTCGGCTTTGACGACGTTGAGCGGCGCATCCGATTCGAGCGCGTGGTGACGCCGGTGGAATGGGAGAGCAAAATTGGCATCTACAAAGGCGCGACGTTCAATCTCGCCCACAACCTCGGCCAGATGCTCCATCTTCGTCCGCAGAACCGCTTCGAGGAATTCAAGCGCATGTATCTGGTCGGCGGCGGCACACACCCCGGCAGCGGGTTGCCGGTGATCTTCGAGTCCGCCCGCATCAGCAGTCGGTTGTTGCTGGAAGATTTCGGGATGTCGAACGCGTGAGGCCGATGGCGCGACAGGTCTTAGTGCTGTTGGGCTTTCTGCTCGCCACGTTCGCCGTCGCGGCGATCAGCGGCGCGTCAACGAGCGGCGCGGTGCGCTCGTGGTACTTGACCATTGCCAAGCCGGCATGGAATCCGCCGAGTTCGGTGTTCGGGCCCGTCTGGACAATTCTTTATGCGACGATGGCTGTGGCGGCGTGGTTGGTGTGGCGGCGAGCCGGTTGGGGTGGTGCGCTCGCGTTCTTCGGCGTTCAACTGGCGTTCAACGCGGCGTGGTCGCCGCTCTTTTTCGGGCTGCACCGGATTGATTGGGCGCTGGTGGACATCGTGGCGCTGTGGGTGACGATTGTCGCCACAACGGTTGCGTTCTGGAGAGTCACACCGGCGGCCGGCTGGTTATTCGTCCCCTATCTACTCTGGGTCAGTTTTGCCATGGTGCTGAACTTCACCATCTGGCGGATGAACTCATGACGATTCTTGTGACCGACAGCAACGGGTTGATTGGCCGGTGTTGGTAAAGATGTTGGCGACGCCGACCAGTACGATTACCGGCTGGGCAACGACGATTACACCCAGGCCGGCAATCTCGATAAACTGATGCCGCAAGCCCAACATACTCGACCTCACGCAGTCGGCGTGAAAGCGGCCTTGAAAACTGCGCGCGCGAAGGTATAAGATTTTGCAGCCAACCGAGGAGAACGATCATGGACGCGAAGAAAAGCATTGAGTTGTTGAACAAGGGCGTGGCCGACGAACTACAGGCTGTCCACCAGTACATGTACTGGCACTTCCACTTGGACGATCAGGGCTTCGCCCCACTGGCCGCGATGTTCAAGCGGATCGCCATTCAGGAAATGGGCCATGTCGAACGGCTCGCCGAGCGCATCCTGTTTCTGAAAGGCGACGTGGAGATGGCCTCCGCCGGGCCGGTGGAGAAAATCACCGATCCGCAGAAAATCCTGGCCCGCGCCGCGGCCATGGAGGACGAGGCCGTCGGCATCTACAACCAGTTCGCTTTGAAATGCAGCGAAAATGCCGATGCCGCGACCAAGCAGGTGTTCGAGGCTCTCGTCAACGACGAGGAAACGCATTTCGATGAGTTTGACAAGCAACTGGACAACATCAAACGCTTCGGCCCGAACTACCTTGCCCTTCAGTCGTTCAACAAGGCCCCGCAGGAAGTATCGGCAACCGACGAATAGCCGGTAGCCGCATCGCTCTCTACGCTGATAATCGTCTTGTCATTTTGCTTGGTTTAGGCAATATAGTTCAAGCATGGCTTTAACTACACGGCATAAACTAATCAAAAGTCTGCAAACGGCTTTCCCGCGAGGAGCGCCGTTTGACCATCAGCAACTGACGAAATTGGGCGTGTCGTCGGCCTTGGCGCATCATTATTTGAAGTCGGGATGGCTGGTGCGGCTCGGGCGCGGCGTCTTTACGTTCCCCAACGATACGTTGCGCCGGGAGGATTGTTTGAAATTCCTGTCGCGTCGAGTAACCGGCTTTCACGTCGGCGGCAAGACGGCCTTGGCTTGGCGCGGTATTCGCCACAATATCCCGGCGCGCGAACCGCTTTCATTGTGGGGCGAAGGAAAAGCCAGTTTGCCTGAATGGTTTCAGAAGCTGTTTCCCTCGCGCTATACGGCGCGAAATCCGTTTTCTTCCAAGTTGCCAAGAAATTTCGGCTTGCAGCCGTTGCCGGAAGCACCCGACGGAGTTCTCGTCTCCGTGCCGGAAAGGGCGCTGCTGGAGATGTTGAGTGAAGTGGGCGTTCATCAGGGAATCGAAGAAGCCCGCAACATCATGGAAGGCGCAAGGTCATTGCGACCGGAGGTGCTGGCCACGCTGCTTAAGAACTGTCGGCGAGTTAAAGTCGTGCGGCTCTGTGTGAGTTGGGCTGAGGAATTGAACTTGACGTGGGCAGTTGCTGCAAAAAAGACCGCGGAAAACCGGCTGGGGCACGGCCGCTGGACGAATCGCCTTAGAGACGGAACGATTCTCGTGCTGAAACGGTGATGGAGAAAACCTACATCGAGATCGTCCGACTCTTGCTCGAAAGCGCTCCAGCAATTTTCGAGACGCCGCATTTCGCGATGAAAGGTGGCACGGCGATCAACCTCTTCATTGAAGACAACATCCATGGGACCTTTTCGATGTTCGCAAACTCTTCGAGCGCGGCGGCTTGTTCTACGATGGACTCGATGAACTGGCTCATGGGTTATCGAGTGACGAGATTGACTAGGAATGGGCTATACGACGAGCCAGCATTCCAAGCTTCTCATTTGCAGCACGTTCCGATGGCTGCGACTTGCCGCCGCAAAGAATTGGAGTGAATTGGAGTGCAATTGGAGTGATTTGGCAGCCATTTGAGGGTCAGCGGTAGTGTCGCGATTCCTCGTCCTGACCGTGCCCCAAACTTGAATCCCGACATGATGTCGCGATTTTTGTCGGGATTCTACACCAACCCCAAGAACCCCCCCCGTATCCTGCCATTTCGGCAGGATTCTTGGCAGGATTCCAAAAGCGCCGTCTGGCAGGGCCGTTATCCTGCCATTTCGGCAGGATTCTTGGCAGGAATCTGGCCTCGCGCTCATTGTCTGCGAACCCTGTACTCCGTTGCTGGTCCTGATCCAACTTTCTCCAGCAAGCCAATCTTCTGGAAGCGCTGGAGGTGATTCATGGCTGTGCGATATGGCAACTTCATGGCTTGGGCGTACGCAGTTGAGGTTGTCGCCTCCTTGGTCGCGAGCCACCGCCAACCTTCCCGCTCGGCTTTGCTCAATGATTCGAGAACCTCCGCGCCTAAGCCCTGCATTGCGCTTTCCGCAGTCCGATAGAGCGTCAGTACAAGATACGGATCTTCCCAACGATAGCTCGGCAGCGGAAGACCCGCTTGCGAAGCACCATTCTTCAACGACTTCAAGCCCAGTCCTCGTTCTTCAGCCAATTCCATTCTGGCGAAGACGTAGTGCAACACCGGGTTGCGGCTGAGCATCGGCGCACTGAACAACTGCATCTGCTCCAAGGTGATTGGCTCGACCGGCCTGCCCGGGCTCTTTACCACAACGGTATCCGGCGTGACAATCAACTGACATTTCGCCTCACGAATATCGTAGTTCCGGTGAACCAGCCCGTTCACTGAGCCCTCGCGGACAAGACCGAAGAACTTCTCATTTGCTTCTTTGCGCCGCGCGTCGCTACGGTCAATCGGGTTCGGTATCTTGTCCCGCAACCACTGAATCGCCTGACCGGGCACAAGCACCATCGGGCCGTCGAAATCCTTCGTCTCCTCAGTGCCGTCCGGATAGTGAATTGTTCCCAACAAACCGGCCTGAGGCATGACGTCGCGGGGTGACTTCCCAAAAAGCAACAGCCCGAAACCGGAGGGGACGAGCCGTCCCTTCTCTTCTTTCAATAAACCCTGCTGGAGTAATCGCCGCTGGAACGCTTCTGAATCCACCGCGTTCTCGATCTTCGCAATGGCGCGATACCGGTCCAGGGCCTCCCGGGAGAAATCCCGCATGTCAGTGGCCGGCACGGAAGTCTCGTACTTGGACAGCACCTTCGGCTTCTCCACTTCGACAGCCCGCTCCAACGCTTGGTCAATAAACTCGCCGATCTCTGCCTGGATGGTTTCCTGCAAGTCGCGGTCGAACATGTGGACCGTCACACCGTTGTCCTGAAGATATTTGATGCCCTTGCGATCCACCGTCGGGTCCGGGTCTTCCAGCCCTACCCAGACTTCCTTGATCCGCGCCAACACGATCCTCTCTGCGCAACTCAGTTTCGGAAAACTCCGCGCCCCCGGTGCGCACGGCTCAAGCGTCGTGAACAGCACCGCGCCATCCAGCCGGTTGGCCCGGTTCTTCCGTTCCAACAACGCAAACTCGGCATGGTCGCCATCGCGTAGTTCGCCCCGGTACGCCGTCTCGATTGTCCCGTCTGGTTTGCAGAGTACAGCCCCAACGGCGGGACTCTTTTTTCCATCCCGCCGCCGCTCCGGGATGGACTGCCGCATGACTTCCGCGGCCTTCTCCATCAGCTTTCGCGCATCGAATTTCGGTTTGGCTGGCATAAGGTGTTTTTAGCTGCGCGATTATACCACGGCGGCACGCTTGGTTTCGAGGTTGGTGTTGGCGGCGACCCGCGCAAGACTACAGCCGTGATCGAGATCCGCTACTGGTTAACAGCCATCGGCACGATTTTCTTTCGAGCGTCGGCTTCCCGTCGCAAGCTCCAATACTTCGCTGCAGCCGCCTCTGTTAGCAACGCCTTGTAATGCCGATGCACCATGTCCGGCGAGTTGCCCATCTCGTGAGCGGTGCGGACTTCATCCTTGAACGTCGCAAGGTGAACGCTGCCGAACGTGTGCCGCAACGCATTATTCGGCCAGCGGCGCAGACCCGATGCCTTCCGCCATTGGTCAAACCGCTTGCGGAAATTCTCCGGGTCAACAACTGGCCCGGACTTCTTCACGATGCCGGCCAGCCACAGCGCGGCGGTGTCCGTGATCGTGACATGACGTTGACGGCGGAGCTTCGCCACGTCCGCGCCGACAGTGATGATGCGCTCGGAAAGCTTGACCGCGTCCCATTGCAGCCGCTCCAATTCTTCCCGGCGAAGCCCGCAGAAAAGGCCGATCACTGCGTAAGCCGTCATGCTGTGCTTGTCGGAGTGTTCCAAGAGTCGGGCGCATTGCTCGACGGCGAGAATGCCTGCCGGCTTTTCATCGAGTTGCACGCGGTCGGTTGCTTCCGCCATTCCGTTTGAGTCGCACCAATGTTTTCGGATGGCGGCGCGATACAGTTGCATTACGGCGCGCCGGTAGTTGTGCCGGTTTGTCGGCGAGGTGCTCACGGAGTCAAGCCACTTGGAAAGCTCCCTCTCGGTGATCTCGCCAAACTGCCGCTTGCCAAACTCACGCGAGAATGCGCCCCAGCGGGACCGGAGATTTTCGAGGGTCCTGGCGCGGCGGTTGCCTTTGGCCTTTTCTTCCAACAGTTGCGCGATAGCCGTCTCGACGTTTGGGGCTTCTCGGAAACGAAGCACCTTGTTGACGAAGTGGGTGACGGCGTGCGTGATCGTGGCACCGGGGAAGGGGGACAGCATGTCGGAGCACTTAACGGCCTCGACCCGAAGTGATGCGGGGATGCTGAAAGCGGCCTCACCTTCCCGCTGACGTTGTGATCGCAATTCGGCGGCGAAGTCCTCAGCCTCCTGGGCGGTGGAGTAGCGGCGGAAGATGCGTTCGCCGGCCACGCGCGCGTCGATGACCCAAACGGATTGACCGCCGGGCAGCTTTCGGGTATGAATCCGGGGCCATGACGACTTCTTGCGTGACTTGGTGTGTGACGGTGTGCGTGAGCTCATTTACGCAACCTCTCTTTCTTGGCTACAAAGTTACGCAAACTTACGCACGAAGTCAAGCGCGTTTTTGTAAGTTGTTGTAATTCAATAGGTGAGCCGGTAGCTCAGCTGGTAGAGCAACGGCCTTTTAAGCCGTGGGTCCTGGGTTCAAATCCCAGCCGGCTCACCAACTTCCTCTCGCAACGGCTTGCTTCGATTGGCGGCGCTCCCTAGAATCAGCCCATGGCGGTGGCGCTTTCACCACATCAGTTGCTCGAAACGCATTTCGGGTTTCGCGAGTTCCTCGAGGGGCAGGAGGGTGTCGTCAACGCCATCATCGAGGGACAGGATGCGCTGGTGATCATGCCGACGGGCGGAGGGAAGTCGTTGTGCTACCAGTTGCCGGCGTTGGCGCTGGAGGGGATCACGGTGGTCGTGTCGCCGTTGATCGCGCTGATGAAGGACCAAGTGGATTCCCTGCAGGAGAAGAAGATTCCGGCGACATTCATCAACTCTTCACTGGGCCAGTCGGAGATGGACGAGCGGATCAGGGCGATGCAGCGGGGAGAGTATCGACTCGTGTACATCGCGCCGGAGCGGTTCAAGAGCGAGCGGTTCGTCCAGGCGCTCGCCCCGTTGTCCATCGCGCTGTTCGCGGTGGACGAGGCGCATTGCATTTCGCAGTGGGGACATGATTTTCGGCCCGATTACATTCGGCTGAAATGGGCGTTGAAGGACTTGGGCCAGCCGCAGGTGATGGCGTTGACGGCGACGGCGACGCCCGAAGTGCGCGAGGACATCATCGAGCAGTTGGGCCTCGGCAAATTCGGTCGTTGACCGCCGCGCGTATTTGTCTCCGGCTTTGCCCGGCACAATCTCACCCTGGGCGTGACCGCCGCGAACGGCAGGGCGGAAAAACTTGCGCGGATCGTGGAGTTTGTCCGGCAGTTGAAGACGGGGATCGTGTATTGCGCGACGCGCAAGAACGTTGAAAAAGTCGCCGTCCACCTCAAGGAACAGAAAATTCCGTGCATCGCGTATCACGCGGGCCTGACCGACGAGCAACGCACGAAGGCGCAGACGAAATTCATGAACGGCGACTCGGACGTGGCGGTGGCGACCAACGCGTTCGGCATGGGGATCGATCGTCCGGACCTGCGGTTCGTGATTCACTTCGACATTCCCGGCAGCGTCGAGGCGTATTACCAGGAAGCCGGCCGCGCGGGACGCGATGGGGAGCCGTCCCGGTGCGAGATGCTGTACAACTACGCCGATGTGCGGACGCAGGAGTTTTTCATCGAGGGCGCCAATCCATCGCGCGAAGTCATCGCGAATCTGTATCACACGTTGCGGCGGCTCGGCTCGCGCGGGCCGATCGAGATGCCCATCGCCGACATTGCCGAACAGGTGCCCGCCACGAAGAATGACATGGCGGTTGGCTCGGCGTTGCACCTGCTGGAGCGGGCAGGGTTCATCCAGCGCGAGTACCGCCAGGGCTCGCGGACATACACCACGCGGCTCGTGGAACCGGTCAAGGCGCTGGAGGAGTTGCCCATCGACTTCGAGCGGCTCGACCGGAAACGGGAACGGGATTTCGCGAAGCTGCACCGCATCATCGAGTACGCCGACCATCACGGCTGTCGCCATCATTACATCCTGAAGTATTTCGGCGACACGGACACCGGTGAGGGATGCACGGTCTGCGACAATTGCCTCGCAAAAACTGATTCCGCGGCACGCCTTCCGACCGAGGCCGAAACGGTCGCTGTCCAGAAGGCGCTGAGTTGTGTCGCGCACGTGAATGCACGCTTCGGTCGTGGAAGGATTGCGCAGTGTCTGGTCGGCTCGCGCTCGAAGGAAATGCTGGACGCGCGGCTGGATCGGTTGAGCACCTACGGGTTGCTGAACGAATGGGGCGAAGACTATGTGTGGGGACTGTTGAACGCGCTGATTCGCGCGGGATGTCTCGCGGTCAGCAGCGGGCAGTACCCGACGTTGTCATTGACGGAGTTAGGCGGGGACATCATGCGGAAGAAGCAGAAGATCCCGATGGTCTTGCCTCAATTGAAATCCGGGAGACCGGCGGTCGAGCGGCGTGGGCGGTCGGGAGACCGGCGCGCAACGACGGAAGCCAGCCGACCGTATGATGAGAACTTGTTCGAAGCGTTGCGGGCCTGGCGTCGGGAGAAGGCGGCGGTGATGGGCAACGTCCCGGCCTACATTATTTATCCTGACCGAACACTGGAGGAACTGGCTCGCGTCCAGCCGCAATCGGAGGCGGAATTACTGGAGGTGCGCGGCATCGGCCCCGCGAAGGCCCGACAGTTTGGCGCCGAAACAGTGGCCATGATTCGGAAGTTTGGCCGGCGGTAGACCCCGCTTTCGATTTGCGGGGGTCGGAGAAATACGCTATTCTTCTGCTGGCATGTTGGACTCTTGGGAACAACCGAAGGTGGGTGGGCCGTTTCAGCGGTTCTCGGAACCGTTTCGCGGTTTGGTGGCACGGTTCGGGTCCGTCACGCAATTGATCATCGCGATCAACGTGATCGTCTTCTTTATCCAGCTTATCTGCGGCGCGGCCCACTTTCCCTATTTCGAGGACTATCTGGCCCTGAGCGCGGATGGTCTGCGGCGCGGGTTCCTCTGGCAGCCGATTACGTACATGTTCCTCCACGCCGGGATCTGGCACATCCTGATCAACCTCTTCATCCTTTGGTTCTTCGGGCGCGAGGTGGAATACTTCATCGGCCCGAACTACTTCACACGGCTTTACTTCCTGGCGGGAATCTTCGGCGCGGCGGTCTGGTTCGCCTTCAATTTCCATTCCTACGTTCCCGTGATTGGCGCATCCGCAGCGGTGCTCGGTTGCGTGATTGCCTTCGCCACGCTCTTCCCCGACCGCGAGGTGACGTTGCTGGTGTTCTTCGTCCTTCCCATCAGCCTGAAGGCCAAGTATCTGGCGCTCGTCGCCATCGCGTTCGATATCGTCCCGTTGCTACAAGGGACGGACGGCGGCGTGGCGCACCTCGCGCATCTCGGCGGAGCCGCTTTCGGCTATCTCTACGTCAAGCATCTCGGGTATGGCAAGACGCCGCGGTGGTTGCTGTGGATCCAGAACGTGACCGCGCGGCTCAAGCCCCGCCCGCGTCCCAGCCCGCGCAACATGTCACCCGAAGAGTTCGTGCGCGCGGAGATCGACCCGATTCTTGATAAGATCGCCCGTGAAGGGATGCAGAGCCTGACGCGCCGCGAGCGGAAGATTCTTGAATCCGCGAAGGAATTGATGCAGAAGCGCCAGCGGTGAACCCGCATGTCGCGCGCGCGCCAGAAACAGACCGGTCCCAAGGCCGCCTCCCGGCGGCGATCTAGCGCCGCGAAGACCGATCTTCTTCCCAAGCTTGTTGGCAAGCGTTCATCATCGAACCCGGCCGCACAGAAGCTCCTGCGCGGCCGGGGATTTCGAGACGTTGGGCGCGTGCTGGCGGCCATCGGACGGCTGCAGGCGGACGCGTTGGAACGTCGCAATCTCCGGAAGATTTTCCAGCATTTGATTCGCGCGTGCGAGAAGTCGGCTGATCCGGATCGGGCGCTGGTCAGTTTCGAGCGGCTGGTCGCGGCGTTGCCCAGCCCAAACATCTTTTATCACTACCTCCACGAGTCCCCCGGGCAACTCGACCTGCTCATCACGGTATTCGCGCATTCCGAAGCGCTGGCCCAGACATTGACCCGCAACGCCGAGCATTTCCATTTCTTCCTGGCTCCCCAGGTGCTGGAGAAACCGCGCGAGAAGGCATGGCTGGCCGCGGAACTGACGCGGTTGCTGTTGCCGATCCGTCAACCGGCCCCAAAATACGACGCCATTCGCCGCTTTCGCCGTCGCGAAACGCTCCGCATCGGGGCGCGCGACCTGATCGGGCGCGCGACGGTCGAGGAAACGACCCTGGAGTTGTCCAATCTGGCGGATGTCTGCCTGCAAGCGGTGTTCGAGATCGCGCTGGAGTCGCTGCGGGCGACTTACAAACTGAAGGGAGACGCGGCAGCCGCGTCCGGTTGTTTCTCGGTTATCGGCATGGGCAAACTCGGCGGCCAGGAGCTCAATTACTCCAGCGACGTGGATGTGATCTTTGTGTATGGCGAGGAGGGAAATCTCACGCCGACGCTGACGAACCATCAGTTCTTCACCAAGCTCGCGGAGGAGATCATCCGTGCCGTGGCGGCGCCGGGCGCCGAGGGCAACATTTTCCGCATCGATCTACGGCTGCGGCCCGAGGGCAAATCCGGCCCGCTCGTTCGTTCGCTCGACAGTTGCGAAAACTACTATGCGGAGTTCGGCGAGACATGGGAACGGATGGCCTTGATCAAGGCGCGGCCTGTCGCGGGTGATGCCGCCATCGGAGACGCATTTGTCGAGATGGTCCAGCCCTTTGTCTACACGCGCCACGCGGGCGGCAACGTCATTCAGCAGATGGCTGTCTTGAAGAAACGCATTGAGGAGGAAGTGGTGCGCGAAGGACAGCTCACGCGCCACGTGAAACTCGGCATCGGCGGCATCCGTGAAATTGAATTCATTGTGCAGTCGTTCCAGGTGTTGCGAGGGGCGCGATTGGCGCAGTTACGCGACCGCAGCACCCTGCGCACGCTGGCGGTCCTGGTCCGGACAAAACGCTTACCGCCGAGGAGGCCGCGACGCTGGGCGGTGCCTATCGGTTCCTCCGCAATGTCGAGCACCGCCTCCAGATGGAGATGGAACTGCAGACGCACACGATCCCCGATGAAGAACACGCGCTGTATCGACTGGCTCGCAGCCTCGGGTTCGACTCGGTGAAGAAATTCCTGACTGTTCAGGAGGCGCACACGTCGGCGGTGCGCAAGATTTACGAGTCAGTGCTGTCAAACGCCGGTGGCGGTGTGACAAAGGCGACGGAGATGTTGCTGGCCGCCAACCAACTGCCGGAGGCGTTGGCGCACGCGGGCTTCACGGATGTACCGGCCGCCGTGAAGGTGGTCGAAAATCTCTGGCACGGGCCGGGGTTCGGGCATGTCTCGCAGCGGACGAAGGAATTGTTCGTGCAGGTGTTTACGACCCTGCTGGGCTGGGCGTCGCGAGTGGCGGATCCCGACGTGGCGTTGGCGCGGTTCGACAAGTTTGTGAACGCGTATGGGTCACGCGGGCTGTTGTATGAGATTTTCGCGGGCAACCCGAGATTGGTCGAGATGCTCATGCGTCTCGGAGATGCGAGCCGGTATCTGAGCGACGCCCTGGCGCGCCAGCCCGAATTGTTCGACGGGATCGTCCGCGGAGTGGTCTTGAGCGACCCGAAGAGCTTGCAGCGAATGTCTGAGGAGTTGCGCGCGGCGGGGTCTGAGGGTGTCAACTCGATGGAAACGGCGCGTCAATGGAAGCGGTCGGAGATGGTGCGGCTGGGAATCGAGGACGTCATGGAGTTGGCGGACATCGAGCAGACGCACGCGGAAATGACATCACTGGCGGAGACCTGCCTGCGGTTCGCGTTCGAGCGGGCGCGGACCGACCTCAAGCTGGATGGCGTGCCCTTCACGGTGATCGGCATGGGCAAGTTCGGCGGGATGGAGTTGGGTTATGGCGCGGACCTCGACGTGCTGTTCGTGGGCGGAACCGGCGCGAGCGACCAGGCCGAGGCCAGCCGGCTGGCGTCACGCGTGATGGATTTTATGGGCCGGCAAACCAGCGCGGGCAGCCTGTTCGTGGTGGACCCGCGGCTGCGGCCCGACGGCGAGAAGGGAACGCTGGCCAGTTCGCTGGAAGCCCATCGCGACTACTACGGGAAGCGCGCGCAGCTTTGGGAACGGCAGGCGCTCATCAAGGCGCGGTTCGTGGCCGGCGACGCCCCACTGGGCCGGGATTTCATTCGGATGACGCACGATGTCTTGTACGGGCGCGCGGTGAACGCGGGAGAATTGGAAGAGATCAAGCAGATGCGCCGGCGCATCGAGACCGAGCGCGGTGACCGACAACATCCGGATTTGGAATTCAAGACGGGGCCGGGCGGGTTGGTGGACGTGGAATTTCTCACGCAGGCCCTGCAGCTTCTCCACGGTCAGGCGCATCCACAACTGCGCATCGCGCACACGCTCGCCGTTCTCAACCGGCTCACGGCGCTCGGGATCATCGAGGAAGAACCAAGCGCGGTGTTGCGCCACAACTACGTGTTCCTTCGGCGAATCGAGTCCGTCCTGCGCCGGGTCGAGAACATCAGTGTTTCCAAGATTCCCGCCGACGATCGCCAGCAACAGCGGCTCGCCAAGCGGCTCGGGTTTCCCACGGCCACGGATTTTGTGGCGACCTACCGTCATGCCACACAGCAGACGCGGACGATCTACAACGCGCTATTGGCGACGGGGTAATCGCGCGCCTGGATCGCCGATACGTGGTAGTACCAGGCGTCAGCCAGAGGCACAATACATGGCAGTGCCATGTATCACGCTGGGGGTGGGCGGCAAGGAGGGAGCACGGAATAATGATGTCCGGAGTCAAGGTCTGCCCCCGGAGACAAAGGATTAGCAACAGCTCTGCCGCGACTGAGGAAATCTGACGAAGGCGCTCAGGGATCCGATTTGTCAAACACAATGGCATTTGACTCGAATCGATATGTCAGCCCCGCGAGTTGTGAAACATACTTAATCACGTCTTCCAGAGGAATGTTGTGGAGGTTAAGGGTTATCGATTTTCCTGAATCCGACGAGACCACACAATTCACCCCCTCCCCCTTGGGATCAACGCGGCGGCTTTCCTCGCTGATATACCTGAGGAGGTCACCAATTTTGATTTCCCGAGCAACGACTTCAGGAAGAACAATTCGTGTCAGCTTGTCCTGCATCACCCCGGGCGGTGGCGTTTCAAAATGGGGGACGGGAGGTTTCGCTCCGGCTTCGTAAAACGTCACTCCATCCGAGTCTAATTGGTACGCCCATCCACTCTGAGAGCTGACTTCCTTAATAATATCAATGAGGGGGACATTTCGGAGGTTCAGAGTGATCGGCTTGCCAGAATGCTCAGCGATGTCCGCGAGTACGAAGTTCACACCTCCGCCGTCCGGATTCAATCGACCACTTTCGCGCTCCAACCAGGAAAGGCAGTCCGCCGGCGCGACGTTGGTCCAACTGACTTCCGGGACGATTATTTTCGTGACGCGCTCCTGAATCTCGGGATCGGGTTCGGGTGACGGGGGTGCTGCCGCCCGGGCAGCGTCTTTCTCCAGTTCCAATGAAGCCCGTCTGTCAGTTTCCTCTTGTTCCTGCTGGTTTTCGGCGGGCCATTTCGTTGGGACTCGAAACTCGAAATGGGTTACTCCGTTCGTGTCGCCGAGGAATACCCGATATGTTTCACCGCCGTATTTTCGGATGGTAACTACGTCGTAGGTATAATGCACTGCCAGTCGGGCGGGTATCGGCTCAAAGCGCTGCTTGAGTCGGACAATATCCCACAATCGTAGGTCTTCGACGCGATCATCCAGAACACGTGCCTGCTGTGGGTATGAAGCGGTTAACTCTTCCCATGAAAAGGCGAGGGTCCCGTTGTCAGCGAATTCCACGGCGTTGGATGTGTTGAGATTCTCGATCCATTTATGCGTTTCGCGTAGTGTTCGACGTATTAGCGGGTCGGTAGGGAGCGCAAAGCCTGAAGTTGCTTTGTTGGCATTTGCCGGATCAGGGGCGGCGGGCATTTGAGCTTGAGGGTCGAGGGGGTTCGGTGAGTCCTCCTGCGCTACACCGCCGGTCGCCTGGCCACGCGAGTCTTCGTCCCGAGGCGCGGTGGCGTTGCGGTTCAATCGTTCGTTCTCGTCGCGCAACGCGGCCAGTTGTTGAATGGCGTCGTTGCGTTCGGTGGCTAGTTGCTGAATTTGCCCGGTCAAAGACGCCTGCTGTTGCTGGAGTGTGTCGACCTGGGTTCGCAGCGCGGAAGCCTGGTGGGCTTCGTAAGCTCCCGCGCCGACAGCGAGAGCGATGGTTGCCGTCACAAGAGACTTTTGCAGTGTGGTCATGGCAATGGCCTTGGTGATGGTTGCGGTTGCCGTGGCGGCAACGGTTGTTCCGGCCAGAACAGCCGCGGTGGAAATCGCGGCCGCCAGTCCGGCTGGCGCGGCCTGGACGGCGTTGGCAGAGAGTGCCACGCCGAGAGCGGCGGCACTCGTTGTGACGCCGCGGCGTATCAACAGCGCGTGGAGTTTCTCGAGGGCACGAGTCACCCGCATTCGGGCGGCGTCTTCAGTGGATCCCAACACTTCGCCCACCGACCGGAAGTCGCGCTGCTCGAAAAAGCGAAGCAAGATCGCGGCGCGGTCCTCGCTTTCGAGTTGGATGATGGCGTCATCGAGAATCGGCGCAACCTGTCGCCAGTTGGCAGCGGAGTCGTCCTGCAGCGCGTTCATTTCGACGGCCTGCCTTTCACGGGATTGACGGCGGCGCTCGCCGCGCAGGTTATTGGCGGCGACAAAACAGGTGTGCCGATGCAGCCAGCCGCCCAGCATGACGTTGTGGGAAAGGGTCCGCGCCAGGCGCGCCAGATCCACAAAAACCATTTGGGCCACGTCTTGCGCTCGATGTGTGTCGCCCTCGACGATACGGAGCGCCACCGAGTAGACGAAGTCGAGATACCGGGTGACCAGTTCACGAAAGGCGGTTTCCGAGCCGGTCTGAACGTAGTCCGCAAGCAACTGTTGGCTGTCCGTCATCTTCAGTTCATTATTAAAGACCCGCCCAAGAGGGAAACCGAACAAAAAGTTTCAAGTAAAGTGGCGCCAATACGGCGAGGGGGGCCAGCGGTCGCGCAGCCCCGATCTCGGAATCGGGGTAAAAAGCGCGACCCTCCGAGAGAAGGGGGAACGGCCAACGGCAAGGCGGCGACGAGTCGCCGCAGTCCAAAGGAGGAAACGACGGACGGCACGGCTCGATACCTACACGACAGGCATCGCGCCCTACAATTCGGATACGGGGCGGACGGGGGCACGGCGACAGAGCGCCGTGGCTACAACGGCGAAACAAGACGGCGCGATACCTACACGATCCGCCTTCGCTACTCGAAAAGCTTCGGCGGACAGGCAGGCATCGTGCCCTACAATTCAGAGGTCGCGGGACGGAATCGGCTGGGACAGGCGACGCTACACCTGCGAGGACGCGCGGGAGCGCGTCCCTCCAATGCTGATATGAAAGTGGATCTATTCGCCGATGCGCAGGGATTCGACGCTGATGACGTTGGGGTTGCCGTCTTTGATGGCGGCAAGCAGTTTGTCGCCGGGTTCGGTGTTGAGTTGGATGCGGCAGCAGGCAGCGGCGGCGCCGTCGAAGATGATGTTCTGGACTTCTTCGATGTTGATATTGGCGCGACGGATCTGGTCCATGACAAAGGCGAGCACGCCGACGCGGTCGAAGTGGCGGACGGTGAGTTGCCACTTCGCGGGGGTGCGCGTGGCGAGGTTCACGCAATTGAGCACGACGCCGGTTTTGATGTAGGTCTCGATGATGCGGATGGCTTCCTCGGCGATGGCTTCCTGGGCCTGTTCGGTGGACGCGCCGATGTGGTGCGTGCCGTAGAGGTTTGGCTGGTCGAGGATCGGGTCGGCGAACTCGGCCGTGGCTTCGGCGGGTTCGGGATCGTAGACATCGAGGCCGGCGCGAATCCGTTTCGCTTCGAGCGCGGCGCGCAGGGCGGTTTGGTTGACGACCTCGCCGCGGGCGGTATTGATGAGGATGGCGTTGGGTTTCATCATCGCGATGCGGTCGGCGCTGACAAGCTTCTTCGTGTCGGGCTTGAGCGCGACGTGCAGGGAGATGATGTCGGCGCGGCGGAACAGGGTGTCGAGATCGGGGGTATACTCGACGTTGAGGTCGCGGGCTTTTTGCAGGTTGAGCGAGCGGGACCAAGCGATGACGTGAAGGCCGAAGGCGTGGGCGCGTTTGACGACCTCGCGGCCGATCTGGCCGAGGCCCACGACGCCGAGGGTCTTCCCGTGGACGCCGTCGGCTTTGCTGAATTCTTTCTTGTTCCATTTGTGGGCGCGGAGCGCGGCGACGTTGTCGGGAATGCGGCGGTCGATGGCCAGCAGCAGCGCGAAGGCGAGTTCGGCCACGGCGACGGAGTTTTTGCCCGGGCAATTCGTGACATACACGCCGCGGGCGCTGGCGGCTTTGACGTTGATGGTGTTGACGCCCGCGCCCGCGCGAAGGATCACGGCGAGCTGGGTGCCGGCCTGGATGGTGTCGGCGGCGACCTGTTTGCTGCGGACGACGAGGACTTTACTGGAGCCGATCAGCCCGGGAAGTTGTTCGGCTTTGACGGAGGGGTTGTAGGTGACGTCACAGCCGAGTTTCTTGAGACGGTCGAGGTGGCTCTCGGAAAACTTGTCGGCAATCAGAATTCTCATATTAACCTCCTACGGGGCGAACGAACCATCGTTCCAGAGGATAGAACAAGGGAGCGGTGGTTGGCAAGCATTGGGTGTGTGGTGTCAAGGATTCTGTGGCCGGGTGGGGGTGGGGCGTCGGCAAAATCAGGGGCTTGCAATGCGGGAGGGGAACCGGTAGATTGCGCGGGCCGAAAAGAACTTATGGAAATGGATACAGCGGCTTCAAAGGAAGATGCGGGGGCGTCCACCGACGGCAAGAAGCTGCGTGTGCTGGTGGTGGACGACCAGCCGGCGGTGTGTGAAGTGGTGGCCGATACGATTGCGTACGCCGGGCATGAGATTGTGGGCAAGGCCAAGGACGGGGTGGAGGCGGTTTCGCTGGCCAAGGAGTTGCAGCCGGACCTGGTGGTGATGGATATTGCGATGCCGCGGATGAATGGGGTGGACGCGATGAAGGCGATCCTCGGGGCCAAATCGGCCAAGCGGGTGTTGCTGATGTCCGGGGAGTACCGGTCGTTGGGGGTGACGCGTGAGGAGATGATGCGGGAGGGTGCGGCCGGGTTTATGGAGAAACCGTTTAACGTGTCCGATTTGTTTGAATTGCTGGATCGATGGTCGAGTGAGGAGCGCAAATGACCGAGAGAAATTTCCAAACGGCGGTTCAGTACGGGAGCATCGTGTTGGGGATCTCCGTGATTTTCAACATCTACGTGGTGATGCACTACATTGAGGTCTACCGCGACGCCACGCGTGCCGACGCCCAGGTTCAGCAGCTGCTGGTACGAGAGCAAGCCATCCAGGGCCTTCTTCAGGAATTCGCCGCGCGGGCCAATACGGACCCGCAGCTGGCACAGATATTCAAGCAGGCCCAGGCAACCAATGCGGCGACGGCGGCAGCCCGCAGTTCCGCACGACCGTAGGACGGACCCCATGAGCACACCTGAAGAAATGGAAAGCCAATCCCGCGCCGAGCGCGGACAGTTGACCGACAGCAGCTTGAAGGCCGCATCGGCTATCGATACGCCGATGGATGCCGCGACGGCGATCGATCAGGTGCGTACCCTGGTCTGTGGGTTGGGGGCCGGGCTACTGGTGATGAGCCTGGCGTTTACGGCGTTCGTCTACAAGCAAAACCGCAATCTTGTTGCGGTGACAGTTGTCCACCAGCGTCAGATTGCGCGAATGCAGACCAATGAACGTTCCGTGAATTATCTGGTCAACGCGTTGGTGCAGTACAGCTCCGGGAAGCCCGAGTTGATGGGAGTGTTGGCGAGGCATGGCCTTCAGATTGCCGCGCCGCCAGCGGCGACCCAACCGCGGCGGTGATTCAGCGGAGTGCGGGCGCATTGGCACGCGCCATGGTCTCCGGCAACGCCGCCAAAGCCACTTCCGCGGCGACCGTTTCCGCCTGCTTCTTGCTGGAACCATTTCCGCGACCGATCTCACGTCCCTCCCACTCGACGACCACCTCGAAATACTTGCTGTGGTCCGGCCCCGATTCGTTTACGACGCGGTAACTGGGACCGTTCGCGGAATGGGCTTGAAGTAACTCTTGCAACCGTCCCTTGGGGTTCTGGCGTGGGGTGGTTTGCTTGATGTTCAAAAACTCGTCAGCGAATTGCGCGAAGATGAACTTACGGGCGGCGCGCAGACCGCCGTCGAGATAGATCGCCCCGAGCAGGGCTTCGTAGGCGTCGGCCAGGTTGGACAGGCGCTCGCGACCGCCGCTGGCTTCCTCGCCCTTACCGAGCATCAAGTGGCTGCCCAGGTCGATGGCCAGGGCGCGCTGAAACAGCGTGTGGCGATTGGCCAGATGGGCGCGAATTTGCGTGAGATTGCCCTCGGGCAGGTCCGGGTACAGCTTGTAGATACGGTCGGTGAGTACGAGTTGCAAGACCGCGTCGCCGAGGAATTCCAACCGCTGATTGTGATGGTTGCACTCACTCCCGCGCTCGTGCGCAATGGACGGATGGGTGAGGGCTTCCACGAGGAGATCGAAATCTTTGAACTCGTGGCCGATGATCTTCTGCAACTTATGAGAATGCATGATTGCCGCGTCGCCTTCGCGTGCAGGGGGATGTTGCCGCCCCGAAACAGGGTTGGGCCGCAAAATCCAACTGCTATGGGGGAGAAACTACCGCAAGGTTTTCAGAAAATCGAGACTTAATTTTCGGGCGGTCACCGTCGGCCCTCTCCGCGCCCCCATCGACGAGCCATGACTACGTCCAACTACGCCCGATTACCTCCCATGGCCCCACCCCCGCACCGCACCCTTTTTGCTTGACAAACCAGCCCCACCATGTCGTACCAAACCGCCCGCGCCTGCCCCGTTCCTGTCTTTGGTAGGGCGCGATCTCCGAGCGCGCCGTCCTTCCGCTTGTAGGGCAACCGCACCGGTTGCCGTCGTTTCCTCCGTGTCGCCACGGCACTCCGTCGCCGCGCCTGCCCCGCCCGTCTAGCGTCCGCTGTCCCCAGCGGATTCCTCCTCCGTTCGCTCGGAACGCTTACCCGCCGCCACCGCCCCCGGTAGCCGCACGGCTTTAGCTCCGACAGGAGTCGCGAGTCCTTCTCGGACCTGCGCCCGCCGTCCCCGGTAGGGTGCTCGCGCCGCGAGCGCCGCCTCCGCCGTTGTAGGCCGCGTCCCCCGACGCGGCGCCCGGTCGTTTCCCCCTTCGCGCCGCCTCCGCCCCACGTTTGCCTCCCACGCCCGCCTTGCCAAACCCGACCGCGTACTGTCTTGCGTCGCAATTCCACCGCTTGTAGACTGCGCCGCGAGGAAGTCAATGTCCGCGCGCGCAACACACCATTCCGAGGACCTGCCATGTCTGAACAACTAACCCTTCGTCGGGAAAGAGGAAACATTTGGAGCCACGTCCGCCAGAAGTGGCTTGTCGAGACACCGGAAGAGCGTGTTCGGCAAGAATATCTCCGCATGCTGGTCAACGAGTTCGGATTCAAAATCGATCAGATCGCCGAGGAAATTGAAGTAACAGGCCGAGGCTCCGGTCACGCTCGTGCCGATTTCGTAATCTGGCGTACCCCCTCGGACAAGTCGGAAGAGAAAAACCCTCTCATCGTCGTCGAGTGCAAATCCGACAACGTCACAATCCGAGCAGACGACTACAGCCAGGGAGAGAACATCCGCGCCCATCTGTGTGCGCTTGTCCGCCGTAGCCCGTAGAGCGAAGGCGGATCTGTGGCTAATCTAGCGGCGCCCCGACCGCGGATGAAACCGGTAATGCGTCTCCTTCAATCGTTGCTCGTCAACGTGCGTATAAATCTGCGTGGTCGAAATGTCGGCGTGGCCGAGCATTTCCTGGATGACGCGCAGGTCGCCGCCGTTATCGAGGAGGTGGCTGGCAAAGCTGTGCCGCAGCGTGTGCGGCGTGATGTTTTTCGAAATGCCGGCCCGGCGCGCGTATTTCTTGATGAGCACCCAGATGGTTTTTCGGCTGAGTGGCTGGCCCCGGGTCGAGAGGAACACTTCACCGACGCTGTCCGCTCCGGCAAATGATCCGCGTGCTTCGTGAACGTAACGCTGCATCCAGTGGATGGCTTGTTTCCCGATGGGGACGATGCGTTCCTTGCTGCCTTTGCCGAGCGAACGAAGGAAGCCGGCCTCGAAATTGACGTCGCTGAGCTTGATATGGGCAACTTCGCTGACGCGCAATCCCGTGGCGTACATGAATTCCAGCATCGCTTTGTCGCGCACGCCGAGCCGGGTGTGCGTGTCGGGCGCAGCCAGCAGCCGCTCGACCTCTTCGTAATCGAGTGAGTGAGGAAGGGTGCGCCACAGTTTGGGCGAATCGATCGTCTGCGTGGGATCGGCAACCAGAAGTTTTTCGCGGGAAAGGAACCGGCAAAACGTGCGGATCGCAGCGAGGTGACGGGAGAGACTTCGCGCGCTCAGGCCGCCCTTGCGCCTATGCAACAGATACTCCGTGATGAGTTGGCGCTGGGCATCATTGAGATGTTTGACGCCGCGGCGATGGAGGAAATCGGCAAACTGGGCGAGGTCGGCGCGATAGGCGAGACGCGTGTTCGACGCAAGCCCACGCTCTACGGTCAGATGATCGAGAAAAGCATCGATCAGTTGCTCCACCCCACAACCTCCTTACAGTTGAAAGCAATATAGGTGGTCGTTGGTATTTGGGAAAGTGATTTATGAAACAATAGTCCAAGCCAAAAGCGGACAAAATCCATCCGTTTTATGTTTGACATATCAAACAAGTGACGTATAAATCCATCAATTATGGAAACTTGGAAGGAATTCGAGGCTAACGAGCTGACTCACAGCGCTGCTCACCATCTCCTTGCCATTTACGAGGTCGGTCTCGAGTACGGTGGTTGGGCGCGCGTCTCCGACATCGCACGCGAGTTGAGCATTACACGCGGCAGCGTGTCGATCAATCTGCGGGCACTCAAAAAACGCGGATGGGTCGATACCGACGAGCATCACATGGTGAAGCTTTCCCCGAAAGGGCAGAAGGCAGTCCAGACTGTGATGGCCAAGAAGGCCGTCGTGAAGGCGTTTTTGTCCAATGTCCTCAACGTCCCCGAACTGCAGGCTGAGATCGACAGCTGCAAGGTCGAGCATCTCATCAGCCAGCCCACGGGCGAGCAACTTGTCCATTTCATGAGGTTCCTCGTTTCGGAGGACCCACTCGCGAAGCAGGTGCTCGCGCGGTTCAAGAGTTTTCACGATCGATGTCCCGATAGCAAGACGTGCGAAGTATGTCACGGTCGTTGCCTGATCGAGGAATTGCAGCACGCGAGTTTATGAATACTGACCGCAGTGAAATTGTGGAGGACTTGAATCGCCTGATGGCGGAGGAGTTGGAGGCATTTCTCCGTTATTTCCAGATGAAATATCGGCTGCGCGGGGTCGATCGTCTGGCGGCGGAGAAGTTATTCGACGAAGGTACCCGTGAGACGTTGGAGCACGCCGAGGCGATCGCCAAGCAGATTCGCGTGCTCGGGCATATCCCGCATATCAAGATCGAGTTGGAGCTGCGCGGCGGCCCGACGAATTTGCAGGATGCGCTGGCCGAGATGCTGGAGGTCGAACGCCAGGCGTTGGACGCATACAAGGAAGTGTTGCCACATGTGACCGGCGACACAATGCTCGAGGATTTCATCCGCAAGCAGATCAGTGTGGAAACGTCGC
>CAVYAC010000016.1:0-67915 GCA_963766065.1 uncultured Verrucomicrobiae bacterium | reverse complement strand
TGAGACACCGTTTGGCTTCCTCAATCATCACGCCCAGCAATCGCCGCTGGATGTCCCGCGCCGACCGCTCTTCCTTCTTGGCATTCCTCGACTCAACATCTCGCCGAATCGCCCTAGCCAGCTTCCGATTCACCCGCTCCTCTTTTTTCTTCTTGTAAACGTAGAATCCCACCCCGCCCTTCCGACCTTTCAACCCTTGCTCGTGCACCTGCCGAAGAACTCGCGCCACCGCCATCCGGTCCTTATATGCTTCGCCCAACTCGGCCGCCACGTCATACGCGATGTCAATCCCCACTTCATCAATCAGCCGCAGCGGCCCCATCGGCATCCCAAAATCCAGCATCGCTTCGTCAATCGACTCGATGGTCTCGCCTTCCCCGAGCAACACGCCCGCCTCGTTCAAATACGGCATCAACAGCCGATTCACCAGAAAACCGGGCGACCCTTTCACAACCACCGGGATCTTCTTCAGTCGCTTCGCAAATTCCACCGCCGCCGCGACGACCTCGGGCGCAGTCTTCGTCCCGCACACGATTTCCACCAGCGGCATCTTGTGCACCGGATTGAAAAAGTGAATTCCGACGAACCGTTTGGGGCGACCGCTCGCCTCGGCCAGTTCGTCAATCGGGATCGCCGACGTGTTCGACGCGATAATGCAATCCTTTCGCAACGCCGCCGCCAATTCGCCGTACGCCTGCCGCTTGACCTCGATCTTCTCCAACACCGCCTCGATTACGAGGTCACAATCGCCAAACCCGCTGTAATCGGTTGTCGGGTGTACCCGCGCCAGCCCGTGCTGCGCATCCAGGTCGGACATCTTCCGTCGCTTGACGCCCTCGCGATACGCGTCGGCAATACGTTTGACGCCGGCCGCGACGAAATCCGGCTTGATGTCTTTCAACCGCACCGTCAACCCGCGGGCGCTGCACCATTGCGCAATCCCCGCGCCCATCACGCCCGCGCCGAGCACCCCCACTTTTTCCACGGGCGACGTCGTCACTTTCGCCGAGATCGGCCCGGTCCGTTCCACCGTCTCGGGGTTGAATACCAGTTTCGAGTACTTCTCGCGCAAGAAGAATAGGCGAATCAGGTTGCGACATTGCGGCGTGACGCTCACCTCGCCAAAAATCTTCGCCTCGCCCTCCAGGCCTTCATGGAGCGCTCCTCTCAGTCCCTCCTCCATCGCGTCAATCGCCCGCAACGGGGCCGGATACCGGCCTTCGGTGCGCAACAGCACGCGCTTGCGCGCCACCCGGCAGATGAATCGCCGCATCGGCCACCAGTTCTGCGTCCACAAAGATTTCCGCTTCACGCGCTGTTGGCCCAACGCCAGCCGTGTCGCCGTCTCGCGCAATACCACGCTCGGCACCGCCGCATCCACCAAACCGATGCGCCGCGCCTTGTCTGCGCTCACGCTCTTGCCCGCGCAAATAATGTCCAGCGCCGCTCCCAATCCGATCAGGCGCGGGAGACGTTGCGATCCACCCCACCCGGGGATGATGCCCAGTTGTGTTTCGGGCAACCCAATCTGCGTCTTCGGCCCGTCCGCCGCCACCCGATAACGACACGCCACCGCGAGTTCACATCCGCCTCCCAAGCACGCGCCGTCGATGGCGGCCACGGTCGGCACGCCAAGCCGCTCGATCTTGGCGAATATCCTGTGACCCGCCCGGGAAAGGTCCGCCCCAAGACTTGCATCGTGGATTCTTTGCAACTCATTAATGTCCGCGCCCGCGATGAAGATCCCCGGCTTGGCGCTGATAAACACCACCGCTTTCGGTTTGCGTTTGTACAACTCATCCAGCACCGCGTCGAGTTGCCGCATCTGCTCGGTGCCGAGAACGTTGACCTTCGACTCCGGGTCGTCGAACACCACCCAGGCGATGCCCTCGGCGTCATATTCCATTCGCGGTGATTGCATCACGCCCGCTCCAGTATCAGCGCCGCGCCCTGCCCTCCGCCCACACAGGCCGATACAATGCCCGTCTTCAGGTTGCGACGCTTCATTTCTTTTAACAAGGTGAGCACCAGACGTGGCCCGCTCGCCCCGACCGGATGTCCCAGCGCGATTGCCCCGCCGTTGACGTTGAGCAGGTCGTGGTTGATTTCCATGCCGAATTCCTTGCGCAACACCAGTTCCGCCGCCAGCACCTGCACCGCAAACGCCTCGTTGATCTCAATCAGTTGCACCTCGTTCCAACGCACACGCGATTCTTCCAGCACTTTCGGAATCGCGTAGGCCGGCCCCAGCCCCATGCGTTTCGGATCGACGCCGATGTAGGCGTAACCCCGTAAGAAACCGAGTGGCGTGAAATTCTGCCGCCGCGCCTTCTCCTCCTCCATCACCAGCAGCGCCACGGCGCCATCGGTGATTTGCGATGAATTGCCGGCGGTCACCGTCCCATTGCGCTTGTCAAACACAGGTCGCAGCTTCGCGAGCGCCTCCATTGTCTGGTTCTCGCGCACGCCGTTGTCCTTGTCCACATACTTGCCGTTCGGCAAATACACCGTGCCAATTTCCTCGGCCAGCTTTGCCCGCGCTTTCACTGTTTTTTGGTGCGATTCGAGCGCGAATGCGTCCTGTCGCTCGCGCGGGATGCCGTAATCGCGATACAGGACTTCCGCGGTCTGTCCCATGTTCAGTCCGCACACAGGGTCGGTGAGCCCCAGCATCACGCCGATGCGCGGCTTGAAATCGCCCGGACGAAATGCGAGCATCGCGCCCAATCTCTTCGGGAAGGATTTTGCCCGTGCCAGCGCGGCAAACTTGTCCGCCGCCGCCGTCGAAAACAGCAACGGGATATTCGACATACTCTCGGTGCCGCCGACGATAAATACGTCGCCCTGGCCCGCGACCATTTTCTCGTACGCGCTCGTGATGGATTCAAAACCACTCGCGCAATTCCGGTGCACCGTGTAGGCGGGAACCTCCTGGGGAATACCGGCGTTCAGGGCGATGACCCGCGCCACGTTGGCCGCTTCCGCCGGCTGCGCCACGCACCCAAAAACTACCTGCGAAATCTTGTGGGGATCGACCCCCGTACGCTCCAACAGCTCGCTCACCACGATGCGCCCGAGGTCCTGCGCGGGAAGCGACTTCAAGTCCGTCCCCGCTTTCGAGAACGGCGTCCGTATTCCGTCAATGATGGCCAGTCGCGTCATCGTTCACACACACTTATGATGCGCGCCTGCCCAAGACGACGCGCCGCCCGTTGTAGAAGCAGCTTTCCTGCCGCAACCAGACCCTAAACACGGATTGTTACCCGCGTGCTGACAACCCGATAGCTATCCGACGGAAGCGTGCCAATCAGGCGGCATCCACCTCATTTGAATATCTCGCCAAAAAACTCCTTCATCGCTTCCCACGACCGTTTATCGGCCTTTTCGTTGTAGGCCGCGCCCTTGGAGTTGTCATTGCCCGAATCTGGCCGCGTGAAGCTGTGCACTGCGCCGCTGTAGAAAATCATCTGCCAATCCACACCCGCCTTGCGGAACTCATCCTGCAACGCCGCCACATCCGTTGCCGGGACGTACGGATCGTCTGCGCCGTGGCAGATCAACACTTTGCATTTGATGTTCTTCGCGTCGCGCGTCGGCGTGTCGAGCCCCCCATGAAATGTCACGATGCCGGGAATGTCCGCCCCGCTGCGCGCGAGTTCCAGCACCGTCGTGCCACCGAAACAATAGCCGATGGCAGCCACCCGTTTCGTATCGCATTGCGGCTGCTTCTCCAGCACGTCCAGCGCGGCGTTCACCCGCGCCCGAAGCAACTCACGGTCGCCTTTGAACTTGCCCGCTTGCGCGCCGGCTTCCTGACGGTTCGCCGGACGCACGCCCTTGCCGTAAATGTCGGCAGCGAACGCAACGTAACCGAGTTTCGCCAGCATGTCCGCACGCATCTTGGCGTACCCTTCCAGCCCCATCCAATCGTGCACGACCAGTACACTGGGCCGCGCACCCTTCACAGCGTCGTCATACGCCAGATACCCCTCACACGTTGTGTCGCCCTGCTTGTAGTCAACTGTCTCCGTGTGTAGTGCCGCATTTGTGTTCATGCCGAAAACCAAAGCCATCCCTGCCAATGTGTAAAACCTCATTCTCATTGCGGCCTCCTCCTGATTCCAATAGCAGGCTAACACGTCAGCGCCTCCAACGCAATGCGTTAGCTTCACCGCACCGGATGGCACGGCAAGCCCGCCCGATAGATGCAATCCGCCGTGCACAACACGTGTGCTCATGCTAGTGTCAAAGGACGAAGAATGAGCGAATCCCCCTGCTTGATCTGTGACCGCATCCAGGAAATCCGCGAGCATCGCAATCGTCATTTCGTCGCTGAGTTGGACACCGGCTATGTCGTGTGCGGAGACTTTCAGTTTTTTCGCGGATATTCGCTCTTCTTGTGCAAGACCCACGCGCCGGAACTCCACGAGTTGCCCTGTGGTACAAGGGAACGGTTCTTGGTCGAGATGTGTCTCCTCGCCGAATCTGTATTTCACGGTTTCCACCCGAGAAAACTTAACTACGAATGCCTGGGAAATATGGAGCCGCATCTGCACTGGCACATTTTCCCCCGTTACAACGACGATCTGAGCCCGCAGACGCCATCCTGGTCAATCGACAAATCCATCCGCTACAACGAGCAATTTCGTCCGTCGGACTCGGATCTGCTCTCTATCAAGGAGACTCTTCTCGGAGAACTCACGAAACGGGGCAGCATCCGTATCCACCGGACCTGGAAGGATGCATGATTGTGACGGTGGGATCCGATGAATCCCAGTTTGGGGCACGCTTGGAATCTCGACGCGCCAACAGCTTTGCAAGCCACTAATTTCCTTGACTCTGGGCCAGTGCTTTCGTTTACTAAAGTGCATATGTATAATGTACGTCAAGGTGCCATGGGACGTACTCTTTTTGTCGTAGTGGTTTCAATCGCCACCCTGTTTTTGGCGTATACGTCGCAGGGTCAAGATACCCTTCCATACGAGTTCAACGGCGCTTATGGTTACAACCCCATGGCTTCCCTGACTCTATCGGGTTCAACCATGTACGGCATGAGCCCGCGCGGCGGCGGAAACAGCGGAGGCGTGATCTTCCAAGTAAATACGAACGGCACTGGCCCCAGCGCTTTGCACCAGTTCCCCAGCTTCACGAGTGACGGCTACTATCCCAACGGCTCGTTGACGTTGTCAGCCTCAACCCTATACGGCATGACCTATTATGGCGGCACAAACAACACCGGCGTGATCTTCAAGCTGAACGCCAACGGCACTGGTTATGTGCTTTTACATGAATTTGTGGGCAACCAGTACACGGGCGGACCAACCGATGGCGGGAATCCAGAGGGTTCTCTGGTTGTGTCGGGCTCGACTCTTTATGGTATGACTTCCGTAGGCGGCACAAATGGATATGGCATGGTCTTCCAGATCAACACGGACGGCACGGGCTTCGCCCCTCTGTATCAGTTCGCCGGCACCGACGGCAGCACTCCCCAAGGATCTCTGACTCTTGCGGGTTCTGTCCTCTATGGCACCACCCACTCTGGCGGCGCAAACGGCTACGGCGTGATCTTCCAGATCAGCACTAACGGTACAGGCTTTGGTCTACTGCACCAGTTCGCGTATAGCGATGGCGCGGGTCCCAACCGTTCCTTGGCGCTATCAGGTTCGACGCTCTATGGCATGACCTACGAGGGCGGCGGAAACGACGACGGCGTGATCTTCGAGGTGAACACCAACGCCACAGGGTATCAGGTTCTCCATTCGTTCGACTATAGTGACGGCATGAATCCTCGGGGCGATTTGACGCTGTCGGGTTCGACCCTGTACGGCATGACGTACCAGGGTGGCGCGTCAAATCTAGGTGTAGTTTTCCAGATCAATACCGGTGGCACTGACTTTAGCCTTCTACACCAGTTCGCAGGCAATCCAAGCGACGGTGCGAATCCTTTGGGTGATGTGACGGCGTCGGGTTCGACCCTGTACGGAATGACCTATGCGGGCGGCCTATATAACCTGGGGGTGATCTTCAGTTTGGTGGTACCACCACAACCGCCAGTGCTTCAAATCACCGGAATCGCTGTGCAAACCAACGACATCCAAATTAGTTGGTCTGCATCGGCAGGGACAACCAACATTGTGCAGGTCACCAACGGCGCAGCCGATGGCAGCTACTCAACCAATTTTGCCGACCTTAGCCCGATGATTTTCGTGGTTGGCAGCGGGGTCACCACCACCAACTACCTTGATGCTGGGGGAGTGACGAATACAACTACGTCATCCCGGTATTACCGGGTCCGGCTGGTGCCGTAACGGCCCGGCCGGTCCCTGCCACGGGTTAAGGGCGGGGTCTGTGCTATAGTGCATTACTCCTTCGGCCGCGCATCCAGTATCCGGACTTCCTTCAACGAACTTTCCAGCTTGATGCGCTTGAGCATGTCGTCGAGGGAATGCACTTCGATGCGATTGGGGGTCAACTCGACCTCGGTCTGGAAGCGCGTGCGGACCTTTTCTTTGAGTTGTTCCAGGTTGGCGCCATTCGACGCCGCAAGATGCAGGATCAGCTCGTCCACGTCGTGCGGATCGTCGTGGGCCTTGCGAATCTCCAACTGCCACTCGCCGATATCCGTCGTGTTGTCTAGGATCTGCTGTAGCGTGTCGAAATTTATGAGCGTACCCTTCAGTTTTCCAAACTGAAGTTCCTTGGTGTTGGAAGCCCGTCCGATGTTGCCCACGATCCGCGGCACGGTGCGACCGCAATGCGGGCAGGGTTCCCACGTCACGCCGCCATCGACGTAGTCGCCGGTCCGATACCGCAACACCACCGTCCCCCGCGCGTTGAGGGGCGTATACACCAACTCCCCCGGCTCGCCCTCGCCCTTCACCTCACCCGTTTCGGGGTCAATCACCTCAATCAAGCCGAGATCGGGGAACAAGTGGTAGCCGCTCGATTCTTCAGGCAGTGTCGGACATTCACCCCACGCGACCCGCGCCTCGGTAAATCCGTACGTGCCGCACACGCGGACGTCGCCCGCACCCATTTCCTGCAGCAGCGTCACGATCTTCCGGCGGATCCCTTGCGGGCTCTTTTCGCCACCGAGTACGACCTTACAAACCTGCGGCCATTTGCGCCCTTGCGCGTGCGCTTCGCGAATCACGTGATACACAAACGTCGGAATCCCGATGAGCGCCTCGGGCTTGATCTTCTCAATCAAGCTGATGTTGCCGTCGGTGCCCATGACTTTCCCGCCTCCCGAACTCACCAGCAACATGCCGAACTCCAACCCGGCGAACACCACCTGCCAGAACGCCAAATGCGGAGCGTAGGGAAACATGTTCACCCCACGCATCTCCGTCGTCGCGCCGAACGTCTGGATGAGACGTGCGCCGGATGTGCGGAGATTACACATATCGTGGTCGGTGTACGTAAACGCCACCGGCATCGAGCTGCGCCCCGTCGTAGCCGTCAGGAAAATCGGGCGATACTCGCGCTCGAACCGGCGTTCCACCACACGCCGACCGCGCAACAATGCTTCGGCAACCACCCGCGGACGGTGTTTGAGCACCGAAAGATCCGGGGTGATGATGAACTCGCGGAATCTCTCCGGTTGTTCGGAGGTCGGAAGAAGGTCGGCCTTGCTGGTAAACGGCATCTGGCAGAGGTCATCGACCGTCTTGATGCGCCGTGGATCGATCCTGTGCTCGGCGAAGAGCTTCTTGTAATACGGACTGAACGGGGCGATGACTTCCGTCAAGTAACGGTGGAGTTTTTCGTTCTGGATCCGGCGCTGTTCGGGAACGGTCAGGCGATCCCAGTTCATGCGCGCACCAACTCCTTCAACAGCGGCAGGGCCGCCTCAGCCGCCTCTTCCCCGCAGCGAATGTAGCGCTCGGGATGATAAAAATCGTACCACACGCTGCCCGCCAGCAGGGGTCGGATCACCACGTCGGCGTTGTTGCACGCCATCTCCGCCATCCGCGACTGCATCGCGTGCATCGAGCGCATATAGATGTTGATGATGCTGGTCGGTGTCTCCACCATGGGCCCGGTCTCGGTGTAACACCCCTTTTCGTTCCGTCCGTGATGCGGTGGACCTCTCATGCCGATTGCGCTCGCGTTGCTTCATCTCGTCCACGTTGGGAATCGTGTTGACCGCGATGATCTTCGAAACGCCGGCCCACGCCAGCACCTGCACGGGTACGGGATCGGTAATGCCGCCATCAATCAATGTGTGCCCGTCATTGACCACGGGCCGGAAATTTCGGGAATGGTGATGCTGGCGCGAATGGCATCGATAAGTTTGCCCTCTTCGTACACGACTTCTTCGAGGGTGTTCAAATCGCTGGCGACGATCTTCAGGGGAATGAGCGTATCGGCGAACGTCAACCCGTTCACGATCGAATGGAGAAAGTTGTAGACCTTGATGCCGCGGAAGACGCCCGCGCCGGGAAACATCGGATCGAGCAGCTTCAAGAACGTCCGCTTGCTGCGAATCTGTTTGGCAATCTCCTCCATCTCGTCCGCGGACTTCCCCACCGCCCACGCCGCCGCGATCAGCGCGCCCATCGAGCTGCCCGCCACCACGTCGATGCCAATTCCCTCGCGTTCCAGCACGCGGATGACGCCAATGTGCGCCAGACCGCGCGCGCCGCCCGTGCCCAGCGCCAGACCAACCAGTGCGTTCCCCAACTCACGAGCCATGCGCCTCACGACAAGGCTGTAGGCGCCCATCGGTTGACGGATCACGTACGGCGTCCCATCCACCGCTTCCACGACTTCGGTTTCCGGAATCCACCGCAACAGGTACGCGATCGGCTGGCCGACCTTGCGTTCGGCCTCCTCGACATACGGCGCGCTGGTCTCGCCGACGGCTGTGAGAATAACGCGGACTTCCAGTTCGCGCGGCGTGGCGTGCGAGCGAAAATCCTCCAGCAATAACCGCGTCCGGTACAGATGTTCGTCGTCATGCTTGGAGATGACGAAGACTTTGTCCGATTGCACCAGACAGGCGAACACCGACGCGGACACCTCGTTCGGAAGATCGCAGATGACGTAATCGTATTGCTTCACGAGATGGCCGAAGATCGGAGCGATCAACGGGATCTCCCGTTCGTCCCCCACCAGATCGAGATTCAACCGGTCATACCCCAACGGCGACCGAACCACGATGTCCTGCAATCCGAGACCGCTGCGAAAATCAAGCCGCTCGCACTTCAACAGCGGCACCCCGCGCTGCTTGCCGGTGAGGTCGAGAAGCAATACGGGTTCGCCCGTTTCGTGGGCCAGGCTCGCGACGAGATTGTGCGCGAGCGTCGTCTTGCCGGTCCCGGGAAGCGAGCCGTACAACGAAATGATCGGTGCTCCACTTCGCGCGATGTTTTTCCTCCCGAAGTTCCTTGATGCGATGCCCCATCCGCTGGCTGAAGCTGACTGCCACGCGCGGATCGCGATTCACGAGGGCATCGAAATCCTCCCGCGGGATTTTCAGCAGCATCGAATCGTTGAGCGCGCGGACATTGGCCCAGTGCGTCTCGCCGCTGAGCAACGGCATCTCCCCAAAGCATTCCCCATCACAGTACGTGGCGAAGACCCGATCCCGGCCGCTCTTCAATCTCGTGTAGGCCTGCAACCGGCGTGAAACGACCACGTACAGGGCGTCGCCCGGGTCATTCTCGCGCACTACGAGGTCACCCTTCTTGACCGCGACAAACTCGGCACGCTCCGCTAAACCCTTCATCAGCTCTTCGCCGAGACTGGCCAGAACCGGCACGCTTTCAAGTACTTGGAGTTTGTCCTCCATGCAGAAGTCCGATCATCGACCCGTTGACTTCAAGCAAGCTATCATGCTCACGGCGATCATGGCTAAAGGTAAAGCAAGCCGTGGGCCGAATCAATGGCCAGCCGCTTGATTCTCAAGGAGTTCGATGAGCCGCAAGGTCGTTTGACCGACAATCTCCAGGCTATGCGGCGCGATCTTGTCGAGCGTGTCTCGTTCGGTATGCCAGTATTCTCGGGGGCCAGGCGGATTTCCATAGTTGAATTTGATGAGATCGGCGTCGATGAGGTCAACCGCCGGTATCCCCGCCCGCTCGAACGGCACATGGTCGTCGAGAATCGCATTGGCTCCGTAGTTGAAATAGTCCCGGAATCCTGCCGAGCGGGCGGCATCGAACACCTCCGTCCCAATGGTCCCCGCGACCGTGACCTTCAGGTTTTTGTCGCCAACCATGTCGAGCAGGATCATCGCCCTGATGTCCTTCACCTGATCCTTGCTCTTGAGATTGTCGACAAAGAACTTGCTCCCCCACAGCCCGTCCGTGTCACTGTACTGCACCATCGCCTCTTCCCCGTCGAAAAACACAAACCACAGGTTCGGCTGGTCGGCAGCCACGCGGGCGATCTCCAGCAGCGTCCCCGTACTCGATCCGCCATCGTTCGCGCCAACGAACGTGACGTTGGTGAAGAGTTTCGTATCGTAGTGTGACCCGATGATAATGACGCGATTCGGTCCGCCCTGTTGGACACGCGTCTTGGCAATCACATTGCGAAACTGTTTCGTGCCGTACGGCGTTGGCGCCACAAACACCTGCTCGTCGGCCGTCAACCCGTAATCCTGTAGCTGCGTGGTGATATACGAGGCCGCGCGTCCCAACGCTTCACTCCCGCTCGGGTGCGGGCCGTAGCCGACGAGTTTGGCTACATGTTCATAGGCGCGTTCGCCATTGCACTGTTGCCACGGGATCGGTTGGGGGCTGTTGACCCGCCACAACCGGCCGCCAGCAGCAGAATGACTCCAACGATCAGTTTCCTTGCCATTGTTCGGCCCAGGCAATGCGCCGCGCCAGCGACGGATGATCGTGCAACAGAAACTCCACTGCCGGATGCGGCGACAGGTCCGCGAGATTTTGCTCGCCGAGCTTGCGCATGGCGCGGATGAACGCGTCGCGGTTGGCCGTAAGCTCCAGCGCCGCGGCGTCGGCTTTCCATTCCCGCGAGCGCGAGAACGCGTTGTTGAGCGGCATCACCACCAACCCAAACACAAACAGACACAGGGCCAACAGGGGGAACGCCTCGATGTCCCACAGGTTGCTGAATTGAAATACGTGGTGCAGGCCCCAGTTTAACCCGATGTCGGCCACT
Source organism: uncultured Verrucomicrobiae bacterium (assembly GCA_963766065.1). GTDB lineage: Bacteria > Verrucomicrobiota > Verrucomicrobiia > Palsa-1439 > Palsa-1439 > Palsa-1439. Next base: position 56,779 of record CAVYAC010000016.1, on the reverse strand, counting down.
TTCAGCCCGATGAACGTCGTCATCGCTCCCCAGGCGATCATTTTTGTGATGTCACCATGCTGGTAATGCGCCATCTCGTGCGCCATGACCACTTCGATCTCGTCCTCCGCAAATTTGTCCAGCAACGTGTCGCCCAAAATGATTCGCTTCGTGCTGCCCAGCCCCGCAAACGCCGCGTTGGCTTTCTTTGTCTTCTCGCTCATGTCCATCCGGTAGACCCCGAGCACCTTCGCGCCGACGCGTTGCGCCAGTGCCGTGGCTTCAACCGCAGGGATTCATTCTCCAGCGGGTGCAACTTGTAGAACAACGGCAAAATCAGCACGGGAAACAGCGCCGACATGACCACCCCGAACAGCAGGAAGAAAAACCCCGCGCCTACCCACCACCATCGCCCGGCGGTGCCGCAGGAAAAAGTACAGGATGTCCAGGATCACCACGCTGAGCGCCAGATTTATTCCCAAGGTCTTCAATTCATCCAACGCCCACGCGCCAAACGTCTCATTCGAAAGGCCGAACCGGTGTTCGAGATAAAAATCACCAAAGAAATTCAGCGGCAGGAAGAGAAGCTTCGTCGCGACCACGACAACTGCCCCGTAAATCGCCACGTAAATCCATGGGTTGGACGATTTCGACCGCGCAAAATCGGCCAGGGAATCCGAGCTTCCCAAAAAGAGAAAGGCGAGCAGCAACAGGATGGTATAGACCGTCTCCACAACGAAGATTCCGTTGTGAATCGCCTCGTAGCGTTTGGCAAGGCGCCGCCGGTCGGCGTCGTCAATTTCGGCGCTCATAGAGCGCCGCTACAGTTGCCCAACCCGCTACAGGTTGTCAATGCCGAGGATATCCAGTAGCCGCGCCAGATCGTCATTCCCATAATACTCGATCTCGATGCGGCCCTTCTTCTTGCCGTGATCAACGTTGACGTGCGTGCCAAATTTCTGCTGCAACCGCTCTTCGATGGCAAGCACATGCGCCGATTTCACGGTCGCGGTCAGCACGCGCGAACGCACTTTCCCCTCGCCCTTGAGTTGCTCCACGAGTTGCTCCGTCTCGCGCACAGTCAGGCTGCGTTTGAGCACCCGTTCCGCCACGAGCCGTTGCTCGGTCGGACTGGGCATACCCAGAATCGCCTTGGCGTGGCCGACGCTGAGCCGATCATCGGCAACCCACGATTGCACTTCCGTCGGCAACCCGAGCAGACGCGTCGAATTGGCCACCGCCGCACGACTCCGACCCACCTTTTCGGCAATCTGTTCCTGGGTCAGTTTAAATTGCGTGGCCAACTGGTCGTACGCCCGCGCCTCTTCAATCGCGTTGAGGTCCTCGCGCTGCAGGTTTTCAATGAGCGCGATCTCCAGCGCTTCCTCGTCGCTGGCCTCACGAACGATGGCGGGAATGGTGGTCGACCCGGCTTCGCGCGCCGCGCGCCAACGGCGTTCTCCAGCGATCAGTTCGTAGCGCCGAGCGTCTCCCGTGCCGCTCAACGGTCTCACCAACAACGGCTGGATCACACCGCGTTGTTTGATCGAATCGGCCAGTTCGCGGAGTTGTTCGGGGTCGAATTCAGTACGGGGCTGAAACGGACTGCGCTCGATGGTGTCGATGCCAAGGTGGCGGACGCCACTGGCGCTTCCGGCGAGCGGAGCCGTACCCAACGGTTGCGCCATCGTCGTGGTTGGTGCGGGAGGCGCGATTGCGACTTCGACATGGGGCGGTTCGACCGCTACGCTGCGAACGACCCCGCCGTTGATGAGTGCATCCAGTCCCCTGCCCAGCGCCTTCTTTGTCATGGTGGGATTTCCACCTCCTTATGACCGCCGTATTTAGCTGGAAACACGCGGTTTGTCGAGGAAAAATCGCGCTCCCGAATGGTTGTCCGGATGTGGAAATCGCTCTTGAGGAAAGCGCCGAAATCTGTTTGCATGACGGAAACCCTTATCAGAAGGAGCGCCGCGAAATGATTACCCGAAGAGATGTTGTCATAGCCGTCGTCGCGGCATGTGCCGCGGTCACGTTCGTCACCTGGGCTGATTCACCCGCCAAACCCATCATGCACTCCTCCGTCTTCAACTGGAGCGACTTCAAAGTCGAGACGACCAAGTATGGCGCGCGGCGCGATGCGTTTGACGCCCGCACGGCCACGCTCGACGGATTTGACTGTCACATCACCACGCTGAATCCAGGCCAAATCCCGCACGCCGCCCATCATCATCCTGAGGAGGAGTTGCTGATCGTCAAGGAAGGAACACTCCAAGTGATGCAAAACGGCGTGACAAATCAGGCCGGGCCCGGCGCGATCATCTTCCAGGCATCGAACGAGGAACACGGTGTGCGAAATGCCGGAGATCGACCGGTCACGTATTACGTTTTCAGATTCGTTCCGTACGGCCTATCAACGAACCGCACCCAATGATCGCGGCCAGCGGCTGGCCTTGGTGCTCTTCCGAGCCGGACAAACAAAAGACATCCAGGTAACAAACCGGTAACAGGTGTTTGGGAAGCTGGGCCGCATGAAAACACAACCTGGTCTCTGGAACATACTCCGAACACCCCTCGTTAACGTTGCAACCGCGCTCTATCCATCCGCTGTACCGGCTCGTGCGCATTGCCGGCGGACAGAGGATCTTGTGGACGGGACACAGAGCCGAAGATGCGCACAACTGATTGCGTCACCTCGTCGCCGGCTTGAGCTCCTTACCGCCTATGTGATTCTGCCGCTGGCAATTTTGCTCTTCGGGCTTGCCCTGTTGCAGCGGGCCACCGGCATTGACTACACCGACTACATCAGCGGCCATCAGATCATGCGCGTGCCCCGATAATCGAGGCCCCGACAAGAACAATCAATCATCAGGGTTCTAGGGTTCTTCCAGTCTCCCAAAAACCTTGTCGCGCTCTGTCACGAATCTGGTAGATTCGCCGGCATGCCTGACGCTCACATCCGTTGCGATTGGTGTCTCGATCATCCGCTGATGACGGAGTATCACGATACCGAATGGGGCGTGCCATTGCACGACGACCGCAAACTCTTCGAATTCCTCGTCCTCGATGCCGCGCAGGCCGGCCTGAGTTGGCGAACGGTCTTGTTGAAACGCGAGAACTACCGCCGGGCCTTCGACAATTTTGACCCGGAAAAAGTCGCGCGCTACACGGACAAACGCCTCGCCAAAATCCTGCAGAACCCCGGCATCGTCCGTAATCGCCTCAAAGTCCGTTCTGCGGTCATCAACGCCCGCGCGTTTCTCCGGGTCCGCGATGAGTTCGGCTCGTTCGACCGCTACATCTGGCAATTCGTCGGCGGCAGGCCGTTGGTCACTCGAATCCAGTCCCTCCAGCGAATCCGCGCCACGTCGAAGGAATCCGACGCGATGAGCAAGGATATGAAACGCCGCCGGTTCACCTTCTGCGGCTCGACGATCTGTTACGCGTTCATGCAAGCCGCCGGATTGGTCAACGACCACCTCGTCACCTGCTTCCGCCACCGCGAAGTGCAAGGGTTGTGACACACGGCGCGAGAAGCCACAACTTCGAGGCCCGAATCAAACCAAACTTGGGCCCATTTTTGGCCCCATTCCCCGACACGGCAGGTAGTAACATGGAGGCAAAACCCCCGGAAACGAAGCCAAGTGACAAAATGGCACACTTGAAGCTCTAACACATTGTCCCTCAAGCTAATCCAAACCTCAGAACACCCCAAACAGCCAAGTCGTTGTCGTACGCGACAATTGGCTTCGTTTCCCACACTTTTCCACGCCGGCCTGCACAGAATTGGGTTCGTTTTGCAGTTAAGCACCCCCATCTTTACCCTGAGCCTGCCTGCGGTGAGCCTGTCGAACCGTCGAACCCGTAGTACTGTAGCCACGGCGCTCTGTCGCCGCGTTCCCACGGTCTCGTTCCCACCCCCCTCTTGCTACGCCATCCCTTATTTCAAAGAACTACATCAACCGCCCAAGAGTAGCACAACTCCCACGCCGCTTCCAGCAAAATTATCGCTCTCCCGATACTCAGCCCCGCCCCTTGGTGGATCGGACGTATCGAATCCACCGCCCCGATCCGGTTCGCCAGGCGTCACCCTGCGCCGTTCCCCTGTAGCCGCGGGCGCTGACCGCGGTCCGGATTGTAGGGCTCGATGCCCCGTGTCGTTTCGGGGTATCCAGCCGAGAAGACCGCCGCGTCGTAACGCTTGCCGAAACCCCACCCGCCCCCTACACTTTGATCTGGCTGCTGCTTGGAAAGTCTCTGTTTGGCAGCCATGTTGAAGAGTCGGTAACGCCATGGATCCAGCACCTTATCCACCAAACAGTACGGAGGAGATGAAGGCAGTCATCTGCTTCCTCGCGTTGTTGGAAGTGGATCGCGTCAAACCCGATGCGAGGTTCCTGGACAAAACCCCAAATCTTGATGGATCTGTCGAGTTGGTGGATGAGCAGCAAAGGACGGTTGGTGAGCTAAAGGTTCAGATTAAAAAGATCCCGGACGGCTCTTTACAGTTCGATTGTCCAATCGAGCTAGTGGCCTACAGCACGCGAGTAAGCTCGCCATTTATTCTAGTCTGCGTAGATGTGAGAAGTAAAAGGGCCTATTGGTGTCACATCTCGTCCGTCATGGCGGGCCTGAAATCGGAACAAAAGACATTCACAGTTAAATTTCAACCGTTCGTAGATGAGATCGGCGTTGGTTTTCCCTACTTCGACCGCTGGCGAACTCTCTGCGGCGACTACTTAACACGGGTTTCCGAATACCCAGTGGTGAAACGTATCGTCGATGAGGAAATCGGCCTCAACAAACTGGCACCCGAAGACCGTCGGATGTTCCAGCAATTCATTGACGAGGTGAACGTGCTGTTGGACGTGGACATGCCCATCGTAAAGCACGAGCGATTTGCAAATGCGTGGAAGCTTGGTGCCAGTATTTACCAAGCGGACGCCCATAGCCTTTACTATTCTATCTACACCATCCCAAACGGGGAGAATGCACCACTTCTCACACACGTTCCGAGCGCTACTGTGCCACCCAAGATACTTCTAGATGGCGGCCGTGAAGTCAGTGGCGTGACTGCATTGAGCATACAGCGTCAGCCAGGGGCGGAAGTTTCGATGGAGTGGATGATCAGAGCACGTTTCGATGATCCGATTGAGGTGGCACGGGAATTTGTCTTTTCGCATCTAACTCGCCTCATGAATGCAAGACAGCTCCACGTACATGGCCGGCATCAGAGCATAGAGCTGCTCATGTGGTTCACGCGCGAATACGCGCACACCCTCGGCCTCCCGGTAGCCGATACTTACAAGACGGCGGATCTTTCCTACGGGCTGAATGTATTTCTGCCGTTATGGTACTCGCTGGCCTTTCCGCGCACCACGGGGTTTCTCCAGAGACATTTCGGGGAACTCCTCCGTCAGAACCCCCTCCCATCGTTTGAGCAGATTGCCAACACAGCGCGACGGCCGGAGCAACCCACAGAGGCTGAGATTCGCGAGGCCATTGCTTCGCATATGCGACCCGCGCGCACTCCCGTGCGTACAGATTCATTCTCCTTGCAAGCGCTCTGGCAAGCGGTCGAATTTCTTGTAGCGGCCAACGTGGAAGAAATCCACCGTATTGATCGCCCAATGACCAAGCGAGGCCGATGGATTTGGGACTGTTATGCACTCGAGGATTTGAAGCACAACGTCGTCGCGATGTTACAAGGCGCAGCCGAAGATTACGCAGATTTTGTAAGAGGCAACCGCTTTGGGCGATTGGATTCTCCGCTCGTCTCACGTGAGGCTGCATTGGTCTTTGTTGGCGATCCGCGAAAGTGGCAGGAGTCCAATACCGGGCCGACCGTCGATGGTTTTTGGGTTGAGAACGCAGATCGAAGCCTCGCACCAATGACATTTGTCGATCTATCTGAAGAACCAAACTGACCTGCCCCCTCTCACTGGACCAATTGATGTGAGAGTCCGGGAGCGATAGTAACCTATTTTGGTTTGTTGTCCATGCCCTCTGTTGGTTGTGCTCCCCAGCCTCCGTGGGGGGAGACGGAGGCTGGGGCCCGTTGTCGATGACCAACTGACACGGGCAACCCCGTTGTTGCCGCAGGCCTTCCAAGATGCGCACCACCCGGGCGCCAGGCAGGGAGGTGTCGGCCTCGATGGACAAGCACTCCCGCGAGAAATCATCCACCAGATTGAGGAAGCGAATCCGACGGCGATCGGCCAGGCTGTCGGCCATGAAATCCATCGACCAGCGCTGATTCATCGCGGTGGCCGGCTCCAACGGCTGGCGCGGGAGACGGGGTTGGCGTTTGCGACGGCGGCGGCGCACCTGTAAGCCCTCCTCGCGGTAGATGCGTTCGATGCGTTTGTGGTTGTCGGTCCAGCCTTGCCGACGCAGCAGCCAAGTCAGCCGCCGATAGCCGTAGCGACGGCGCTGCTGGGCGGCTTGGCGCAGGGCCTCCCGCAACGGCCCGTCATCGGCCGGACGCCGCAGTAGTAGTAACTGCTGCGTCGAATGCTCATCAGCCCGCACGCTCGTCGGTGACTGACCCGATACTGCTGGCACGCCGTTTCCACAGCCGTGCGACGCGCGGCGGGCGTCGTCAGTTTCGGCGCAAGGCGTCCTGGAGAATCTGTTTATCCAGCAGCGCCTCGGCCAACAACCGCTTTAGCCGGCTGTTCTCCTGCTCCAACTGGCGCAGGCGCTTGGCATCGCTGAGTTCCAGCCCGCCGTACTTGGCTTTCCAGCGGTAGTAGGTGCCCTCACAAATCCCGTGCTTGCGCGTCAGATCGCCGAGGGCCACACCCGCCTCGGCTTCTTTGAGAATCCCGATGATCTGCTCTTCACTGAACCGTTTGCCTCGCATTGCGTCCTCCTGGTCGCTTGTCGCATACCCAAGGACTCTCTTTCAAGTCGGTCCAGTTTCAGGGGCTCAGGTCAAAACGCCTTTCACCGCGAATCCAAAGAAGTGGTCCTACGTGGTGTGCGGCGCAAGTGGAGTTTTCGCTACAATCCCGTTTCAAGACATTTTCACGAGAAGCGGCGAATCGAAGCGGTGTTGTACGATCTATTAAGAGTGGACCTGAACCGTCGCTTTGGTAGCCGGTTTGGATAGAGCCATTCCACTCTTACCGCGCAGACACAGTCCGCGCGAGTAGCGCGATTTCAAACCCCAAAGGAAAACAACTTGCGCACCGTCTCAAATGAGACTATATATAATCTCACATGAAACATACGTACAAAACCCCACAGAAGCGCGCTCCCCTGCTGCGCGACCGTACAATGGCCAAACCGGCCAGATCTGGATTAGGAAAGACGGGCATCTTTATCTCCTGCTATGTCGAGCCCCGCGGCGTACGGACAACCGCCAAGACTTTTTCCCCCCAACAAGTGATCGAGATCGTCAACCGGGGGTTGCCCATCGGGGAACTCGAGTATCTCCGCTCCCGTCTGGACGTTCCCATCGACCGCCTGACGCAGAACATCGGACTTTCCCGAGCCACGTTTCACCGGCGCAAGGCCGCGGGCCGGTTGACCGCTGACGAATCGGACAAGGTCGTGCGCTTCGCCCAACTGTTGGGACTGGCCAACAAGGTCCTCGAAAACGAGGACGACGCCCGCCGTTGGTTGACGTCACCGCAATACGGTTTGGGTGGCGCCGTGCCGCTCAACTATGCCCGGACCGAAGTGGGCGCGCGCGAGGTGGAAGACCTGCTGAATCGCATCGAGTACGGGGTCTATTCCTGATGCCGTCCGCGTGGCGGATGGTCAAGGAAAAGCACATCGCGACGGCGTTCTCGGGTGAAGGGGCCAGCAAAGCCGGCGGTCGGTGGAATTCACGCGGTGTCGCCGTCATCTACGCCAGCGAAAGCGAATCACTGGCCGCGCTGGAAACACTTGTTCACATCGGCACAGGCAGCCGAATCCGGTTTGGTATCATCCGTCTCGACTTCGATAAAGCCCTGGTGGAAACCCTTGCGCGCGCTGCCTTGCTGCCGAATTGGAAGTCCGAGCCTCCCGGACCGGCCACCAAACAATTCGGGGACGCGTGGGCCAAGGGCGCGCGGTCAGCGATTCTCGCCGTACCCAGCGTCATCATCCCTTCTGGACTCAACTACATTCTAAACCCGGCCCACCCGGACTTTTCGAAGATCGTCTTCCGTAAACCGACGGCTTTCACCTTTGATCCACGCCTGTTGACCTAGTTCAGCGCGATGTCTCGTTCGACGTCCAGTTTCGCTTTGCGGATGAGTTGATCCACCACATTCCCGCCGGTCGCAAACGCAAACTCATCGGCGGTCTCAAACGTCGTCGTGTAGCAAAAGCGGTTCACCGGTAGATTGTCCCGAAACACACGCAGCTTGACCTGACTCGCATCGGCCGTATGACGAATCTCGTACTCCTTGCCGTCTGACGCCGTGAAGATAATCGACCCGTGTCCGTCGCGCCTGCTCATCGAATCCTCCCCTCTCTCTTTAGGATGCATACACCCCACGATTTGTTTCCAACAGGTGACGCAATTCGCGCCAAAACCACTGAACCAGGCGGGGATCGCACCCGCCGGGTTCAGGGCCAATCAATGACCGCGCGTTCCCCCAACTTCCAATGACTATAAGTGCCATTACGCCGTAACCGCAAATGGGCAAAACTTCCGAATCTCACATGGGAAGTATCCGTGGAAGTATCCGTATCGCCCGCCACCAGAAACAATCCGCCTTTCAGTTGATCACCGCCGGATTCGTCAGGTCAGTTGGGTGAGGCTGCTACACGACGGGAAGCGGCCGGCCCCTGTCGTGCAAACTCGTGGGACTCACGAATCTGCCCGCAGTCGTGCGAGGGCGTCACACGCTGCGGTATAATCCGGCCGGAACTCCAGTGCCTGCTCGAATTGCTCCACAGCCTCCGTCGTCCGGCCCAGCTTGGTCAAGGCAACCGCCAGACAATAATGTGCCTCGGCGAGACCGGGGTTGATTCGCAGCGCCTCTTCGTATTCTCCGATGGCTTCCAGTGCCTTCCCGGCCTGCCACAAGGCATTTCCCAAATTGATGTGCCCAAACGCAAACTCGGGCTGCAGCCGTAGCGCCTGCCGGTACTCTCCGATGGCTTCCGGCAACCGGCCCAGGTTGTGCAACGTGAACCCAAGGTTGTAGTGCGCGTCGGCGAAATTGGGCTGGAGACGTACCGCCTGCTCGAACTGTCCGATGGCTTCCTGCCACCGGCCCGTTGGCTCCAGGGCGTTTCCCAGGTCGTTGTGCGCCTCGGCGTAATGCTCAACGCTCGCCAACAGGTTAAATGCCACCGAAAACCCCAGGAGCAGACCCCAGCCGCACCGCGCCGCGCGCCGCCAAACCGGGCGGTCAGCGACCACGCGCTCCAATCCGAAAATGCCAATCACCGCCAACAGCACCAGTGCCGGCAGGAAGTCCACCTCATAACGGAAGTTCGAGGTGCAGAAGACCCCGAGCGTCAGCGCGCACACCCCCACCAACAGTGCCGTGGCCGCAACAAACAAGCGCAAGACCGAGGCTGCCTGACCCGACCGACTTCGCCGCGTCAGCGGCGCCGCCAGCGCCAGCCACACCAGGGGAATGTTGGTCAGCACCCCGAAGGGTCTCGTGACCTGTGCGTAACCGGCCGGTACGGGAGGCAAACTGGTGTGATGCACGTAGGGGAAGCCCATGCTCCAATGCGCCGGCTCCAGAAAATAGACACAGAAATTAAACCACAGAAAACGCAGGCTGAACATCTGCCGTGTCATCTGTCGTTCCCAGGTCAATTGGTAATGCCATCCGAATTCCAGCAGATTGCCGAATCGCAGTTCGTTGTACAGCAGGAGCCCCAACCCGATCAGCGTGATCGGGACGGTGGCCGCCATCAGCACCGCCCCTATCTGCCGACGCTCGCGCCACGCTTGAACCACGGGCGCCAACAGGATGATCCCGCCAAACATCAACGATGATCGCGCCCCCACCGCCAGCCCGTAGGCTGCGCTCGCCGCCACCAGCCACTGCCATCTTCGTTCCGGTTCCTGCAACGCGCACCAGACGGCCCCCAGCGCCAGCATCGTCAGCATCTACCCGCAACTGATCGCCACTTCGTAGACATCGGATTGCGACAACAGCACCGGGGACGCCCGTGCCCAATCCGAGCGCCAGCGTGCAGGCCGCCACCACCCCAACGCTCACCCCGGAAAAGTAGCGCCGCCACAACGCGCGCAGCAAGCCAGCGCTGGTCAGAAAGCCGATGGCACAGAAGATCGCCACGGCCTGTCGGTGAAGCAGGTACTTGCCGGTCAAGGCGGCGAACGGCCAGAACAATATCAGCGCGGGCGTTCCCCCCAATAGAGATAGAGCCGGCCCTTGTAGTAGCTCAGGTCCAGCATCCGGTACGGCCAGTCCTTGTAGACTTCATTGGCAACCGGATCGTACGGGTCGGGGAGTTGTGTGAGCCCGAGTGGGATGTCCTGTTTGACGCTGAGATGCCCGGCGCGGAAACCTTCCACCAACAAATTGTAGTAACTCTCGGCCGGGTTCGGACTCAGTAATTCCAAAATGCCCGACTGGGCCATAAACGCGTAGACCCCGACGACCAACCCACACACTCCGACCAGCATCCAGTCATTCTTCATCGCGCTGGCCGTCCGTTCCGGTTCGTGAGCGGCAATGATCTGGGGCTTGTTCGAACCTGCTCCCCGTTATCGAGCGGAAAAGGTGTCGAAAGCAACACAGGACGACGGGCGTCCCTGTGTTGCCCTCGGAGTCGTTCTGGAATGCAGTGGTCACGGCAAGTTCGCGTTCACGCCTGCCAGCGTGTTACGGATGTTGAGACCGAGACCCTTCAGGACCAACACCGCCACGACAGTAATGAGCGCCAGACTCAGCGCGTATTCAACCAGTCAAACCTGGGTCTACCCCCGCTCATACCAGCAGCGCACATGCCACCGACGTGGCTGCCGCAAGCCCGTATGGGAGGGACACACTGCAAGATTTACACAACCACTTGTTGATAAATAGATTAACGGATATTCCCCGCATGGCCTGCGCCCGGTGAGCACACTGATCACTCAGTCCACCGAGCACTCATACTGCTGCCTTTGACTATGCTGTGAATACAATTCTGAGCGTTTGCAGTCGCTCCCAAATGGCCTCAGCGGCGGCACTCCTCCAAAGGAGCGTTCAGGGCAGCAGCACGCGGACCCGGTAGTACCGCGACGGTGTGTTGGTCGCGCCGCCAGCATCGACCATGTTGGTCACGATGCCGGTTCCGGTCCCGCCACTGAGGATGTTCGTCTGGCCGGTGCTCGTGAAGTCATTCGAGTAGCCGCCACTGGCCGTGCCCGCCGTGAACTCCAGCACATTGGTGCGCGACGCGATGCCCGGCGACCAGGTGCTGTCGCCATTGGCCCCCAGATAAACTACGTTCATGTCCGTGGTGTTCGTGGTGGCGATGCTGATGACGTGCAGGTACGCCGCCCCGTTGGTGGGGTTGAAGCCCGTCAGGAATTTGTTGGTGTTGCTCATCCCCGTGCCGGTGTAATCCCCGGCCCGGTGCGGTACTCCGGATTATTGTTGGTGCTGCCGAAGTACTGGAGCTGCCACCACGCGAACGGATCGTAAGCGCCAATCAAGTTCGCCATGGTGTTGGTACTCGATCCACCCACGCCGCTGACGATCAGGGTCACGTTGTACACGCCGGTCGTGTAGATGTGCGTCGGGTTGGTCGCGCCGACAAAGTTCGTGGTGCTGCCATCTCCAAAACTCCAGAACCGATTGCTAATCGGGCCGGTGGAACTGTCCGTGAAGGTCACGGTCAACGGTGCGGCTCCGTTGGTGGGACTGGCGCTGAAAACGGCCGTGGGGTTCATGGTGAAAATGCTGTTGATCCACGAAACACGCGTCGAGACGCGGGTACTGTAGAACCCTGTGGGTGTTGCCTCTAAATAGTTGGTGGGCCACAGCGTCCAGCAGCCCCCGTCGCAGTCTTCGTAGTACAAACCTCGTATATCCACCACCGCAGCATCAAAATCGTCGGTACCCGAACCGTCGTAGCTAAATGGACCATCCACCGCGTAGTGGATCCCGGCCAGTTCCCACGTTCCGTCGTTCTCGATGAACATGCCGCCGCTGGAATCGCCAACCGACAAATCACATTCGTTGGTGGCTCCATTGGCTTCAAAAAGGGCGTACAAAAGCAGGTCGGCACTGCTTCCATTGGTGTACACGCTCGCAACCGTGTTTTCCCCCCAGCGCTCGACATTATCGCCTGCGCCCCACATCCATCCATTGGTTCGACCGGTCTCCACCGAGATCAGGCTGCCCCGCTGCGTCCCGCGCCCGATGACAACGCACAGCTTGCCCACTTCGTTCGACGCTGTATACAGAGGCGCATAAGAGGGAAACGTCTCGCCCACCTGCCACATCCGTAGATCAGTGCTCGGATCATCAAAGTTGGTTACCGTCGTGTAGGTGACTCCGTTGTAGACAAATGACTGGCCGGGTGAACCGCCGATGTGCTGGGCCGCAAGAAAAAACGTCGGCGCGATCGGCGTCCCGAGATAGACGCCCCATTGCCCTTCGTATTGCCAGCCGCTGTTGGTCAGGGAGCCGGTCGGGGCATTGGTGTTGTACGTGGGATCGCCGGTCGCTTCAAAGAGCACCGCACGCACGCACGGAACGACGCCAAGCACGAGCAGAAGCCCCAGCCACCCGACCCATTTTCCCTTTGCACCCTTCATGCCAAACCGCCGTCATCCTATCCATAACGACGGACGGAAACAAGCCCAATTCCACTGTGATTCCCCGCGCCGGTAAGCACAGACCATGGATCCATTCCACACACGACCGTGGCAACGCTTGTCACCTACCGCCGGTCTGCTACACTGCGCCCGATGAATCGAGGTGGCACGCCATGAAGGTTCGCACGTTGGGGGTCATTCCCGCGCGGTTCGGCGCGCAACGGTTTCCGGGGAAGCCGCTGGCGATGATCGCGGGCAGGTCTCTCGTGCAACGCGTCTACGAGCAGGCGGCCAAAGCCGAACGCCTCGACAAGGTCGTCGTCGCCACCGAAGATACCCGCATCCTCGAAGCCGTCGAGGCCTTTGGCGGCGATGCCATGCTCACCTCGCCCGATTGCGCCACCGGCACGGACCGCGTCGCCGAGGTCGCCCGCGCGTACGATTGCGACCTCGTGCTGAACATCCAGGGCGACGAGCCGTTGATGCGTCCGGAGATGATCGATCAGCTCATCACCGGGATGCAGGCCGACCCGAAATGCGTCATGGGCACCCTGGCGCGCAAACTCGAATCCGCCGCCAATCTCGATAATCCCAACGTTGTGAAAGTCGCCCTCGCGCAAAACGGCGCGGCGTTGTATTTTACCCGCAGTCGCGTGCCGTTCGTGCGCGATGCGAAGACCAGCGACGCGCTGGAGTGGCTGAAGTTGGCGAACTTCTACAAGCACCTCGGGATCTATGCGTTTCGGCGCGAGTTCCTGTTGAAGTTCGTGCAACTGCCCCAGAGCGAACTCGAGAAAACCGAGAAGCTCGAACAGTTGCGCGCCCTGGAGAATGGGGTTTCGATCAAAGTCTGGATCACGCCCCACGATTCCATCGGCGTGGATCGGCCCGAGGACGTTGAGTTGGTCGAGGAGATTTTGGAAGAGTCAGGCATGAAATACATCTTTGTCACCGGCGGCGTTATCAGTTCGCTCGGCAAAGGCCTCTCGGCGGCCTCGCTGGGCACGCTGCTGGAAAACCGCGGCCTCAAGGTCACCCTCGCCAAGTTCGATCCGTACCTGAACGTCGACCCCGGGACCATGAACCCCTTCCAGCACGGCGAGGTGTACGTGACCGACGACGGCGCGGAAACCGATCTCGATCTCGGACATTACGAGCGGTTTACGCAACGCCACACTCACCCGCCTCAACAACCTCACCAGCGGCCAGGTGTACGCGCGCATCATCGAAAAGGAGCGCCGCGGCGATTATCTCGGGAAAACCGTTCAGGTCATTCCCCATGTAACCAACGAGATCAAGGACCGCATTCGCGAAGTCGGCAAGAAGAGCGGCGCGGACGTTGTCATCATCGAAATCGGCGGCACGATTGGCGACATCGAAGGACTGCCGTTCCTCGAAGCGATCCGGCAATTCGCCCTCGAAGCCGGGCCGCAGAATTCCCTGTTCATCCACGTCACGCTCGTGCCGTTCATCCGCGTCGCGGGCGAGATCAAGACGAAACCGACCCAGCAAAGCGTCGCCAAGCTCCGCGAAATCGGGATCGTGCCGCAGATTTTGATTTGCCGCAGCGAAAGGACCCTCGGCAAGGAAGTCCGCCAGAAGATTTCCCTGTTCTGCAACGTTCCCGTCGAATGCGTGATCGAGGAACTCGATGTCGCCCACTCCATTTATGAAGTCCCGCTCGATCTGCGCGCCGAGAAATGTGGACGAACTCGTCTGCCGCTACCTCGGCCTCGACGCGCCCGCCAAGCCGATGACGGAATGGGAGCACATGCTTCAGCGCATGATCAATCCGTCAGCGCAAGGTGCCCATCGCCGTGGTCGGCAAGTACATCCAGCTCATCGACGCGTACAAGAGCATGTACGAGGCGCTCGAAACATGCGGGCGCTGCCAACGATTGCGCTGTCGACATTCTCCGGGTTGATGCCGAACACATCGAAAAGGACGGCGCGGAGAAATACCTGAAGGGCGCGGCCGGGATCCTCGTGCCCGGCGGTTTTGGCAATCGCGGCATCGAAGGCAAGGTTCTCGCCGCGCAGTACGCGCGGGAAAACAAGATCCCCTACCTCGGCCTGTGTCTCGGCATGCAAATCGCCGTCATTGAATTCGCCCGCAATGTCTGCGGGTTGAAGGACGCCAATTCCACCGAATTCGATCCGAGTCACCCCATCCCGTCATCTGTCTGCTGGAAGAACAGAAGGGTATCGAGGCCAAGGGCGGGACCATGCGGCTTGGGGCTCAACTGTGTGAGTTGGTCGCCGGAACGAAATCGCGCGATCTGTATGGCGACACAAGAGATCTCCGAGCGCCACCGCCATCGCTATGAGTTCAATAACACCTACCGTGATCAGTTGATGAAGGCGGGTATGATCGTCGCCGGCCTATACAAGAAACTCGATCTCGTCGAACTCATCGAACTGCGCGACCACCCGTGGTTCATCGCCTGCCAGTTCCATCCCGAATTCCTTTCCAAGCCCAACAAACCCCACCCCCTCTTCCGCGGCTTCATCGAAGCGGCGTTGAAAGAAAAACGAGCATGAATACCGTCCGCGTCGGCAACCACATTTTCGGAGGCAATCGCGCTCCCTTGTTTATCATCGCCGGGCCATGCGTGATCGAAAATGAAAAAATGGCCCTGCATACGGCCGAAACACTCTCCCAAATCTGTGATGACCTCGATCTCCCGCTCATCTTCAAGGCCAGCTACGACAAGGCCAATCGCACCGCGCGCGATAGCTTCCGCGGGCCGGGCCTGAAGCGCGGGCTTGCCGTCCTGGCAAAGGTCAGGCGCCTGTTCGGTCTGCCCATCCTCACGGACGTCCATGAAATCGCACACTGCAAACCGGCGGCGGAAGTCGCCGACGTGCTGCAAATCCCTGCGTTCCTCTGCCGCCAGACAGACTTGGTTCAGGCCGCCGCGCGCACGAAGCGCTGCGTCAACGTGAAGAAGGGCCAATTCCTCGCGCCCTGGGACATGCGCAACGTCATCGACAAAATCACCGCTGTCGGCGGACACAACATCCTCCTCACCGAGCGCGGTTCGTCGTTCGGATACAACAATCTCGTCGCCGACATGCGTTCCCTCCCGATCATGCGCGAGTTCGGTTGGCCCGTCGTGTTCGACGCCACGCATAGCGTCCAAATGCCCGGCGGTGGACAGGGCGGCAAATTCACCGGCGGGGATCGTCGCATGGCGGTTGTTCTGGCACGTGCCGCCGTCGCCGCCGGCTGTGACGGCGTGTTTCTGGAAACCCACCCGAATCCCGACCACGCCCTCAGTGATGCTGCCAACCAGTTGCCGTTGCGCGAAGTCAAGACGCTGCTGCAAACGCTGCGCGATATTCATGCGATCGTGAACCGGGCCTGATCGGTCATGCTCGCTTGAAACCGACAGCGATTTAGGCTAATAAGCGAATCATGAAGAAGCTGCTTTGGGGGAGCACCGCCACTCTGGTCGTATTGGTTGCCATCCTGTTCTTGGCGCGCAACGTTATCGCCCGCAAATCCGTCGAGTACGGCGCCAGGAGAATCACCGGGTTCCCGTTGACCATCGGCGCGGTCGATTTGCAGCTTTTTTCCAGCAAAGTGGATGTGCATGACCTCAAGCTGATGAATCCGCCGGAGTTTCAGGAAACAATGTTCGTGGACATGCCCGAACTCTACGTCGATTACCGACTTCACTCGATGATCAGCGGCTCACCCCATATCAACAGCATGCTCATCAACATCAAGCAACTCGTCATCGTCAAAAACAACAAGGGTGAGTCGAACGCCCAGAAACTCAAGGGCGTCGTGTCGTCTGGCGGCGGCTCCAGCAAGTCCAGTAAGTACGCCATTGACAAGCTGCGCGTCCACATTGGCACGGTCACCATCAAGGATTTTAGCCGCGCCAAGCCATACGAGCACAGCACCCCCCTGAATATCGACGTCACGTACCCTAATATCACCGATTCCACGGACATCTCGCGACTCGTTCTTCTTACGGTCATGAGTCAGGTACACATCCCCGATATTGGCATCAATGCGAATGACTTGAAGAAGAACCTCACGAATGTGACCAATCAGGCGGGTCAGGCTCTTCAGGGCGCAACCGACGCCATCGGCGGCTTGCTGGACAACCTCCAAAAGGGTTCGTCGCCAAACAAGAACAAGTGATGATGCCTGTGTCGCCACCCGCCCGGACGAGCTGGCTTAGAACCCCTCTACCTGCCTAACCGCTTCGTACAACACGATAGCAACCGCCGTGGCCAGGTTGAGACTCCGCGCCTGTGGATGAAACATCGGGATTGTGATCGTCGTGTCGGGGTTCGCATCTAGGAGTGCCTTCGACAGCCCTGCCGTCTCGCGCCCGAAGACCAGATAATCGCCCCACTGATAACGCGGCTGCGTATACGGCCGCTTCGATTTCGTGGTGACATAGTAGAAGTTGGTATCTTTGGACGCCTCCTTCCGTAACGCATCCAGCGAGTCCCAATATTTCCACGTCACGTGCTCCCAATAATCCATGCCCGCCCGCTTCAGCGTCTTGTCGTCGAGGCGAAAACCGAGTGGCCCCACCAGATGCAGCGTTGCCTGCGTCGCCGCGCACAGCCGCGCCACGTTTCCCGTGTTTGGCGGTATCTCCGGTTCTACGAGGACGACATTCATCTCAGTAAAACACCCGCCAGAGAAACAGGCCATGCGCCGGCGCGGTCTCCACCAAGGCACTGCGCTTCTTCGCCTTCATCAATTCCTCGAGTTGTTCGACCGTCATCCGGCCCTCGCCGACCTTCACCAGGGCGCCGACCATCGAGCGCACCATCTTGTAAAGAAACCCATCGGCCACAACCGCAATCGTCAACAGATTCCCGCGCCTGACTACTGACAATCCCGACACCGTCCGCACGGTCGTTTCGACCGGCCGCATGGGGTTCGCCGACAACGCCGCGAAATCGTGACGCCCCTTCAACAGCCGCGCCGCCCGGCGGATCGCGCCGACATTCAATGGCCTCGGGTGGTGCCACGCGCCGGCGCGCAAAAACGGATCGGCAACCGCCCCACCGTCGATCTGGTAACGGTATTCCTTTCCCTTCGCCGAGAAGCGGGCATGAAATCGAGCGTCCACTTCCTGCACGCGCCGTACGCGAATATCCGCGGGAAGATTGGCGTTCAACGCCCGCAACAGCGTCGCCGTCGTCAGTGCCGTGCGGAAGGAGCAGTTGGCGACCTGCGCCTTCGCGTGGACCCCCGCATCCGTGCGGCCCGAACCATGAATGCGCACCGCGCCGCCCGCCATCTTCGCCAACGCGCCCTCGACAAGCTCTTGGACCGTGCTGCCGCTCGGTTGCAACTGCCAACCCGCGTAATTCGTCCCGTCATACGCGATGGTCAGTTTGAAATGCCTACGCTTCGGCTGGAGGCGGGTTCGTGGCATCGAGGTAACTCTGCAACATGATTTGCGCGGCCAGCTTGTCGATCTTCTGCTTGCGTTCGCTGCGCCGCACGTTTCCTTCCAACAACGCGCGCGTGGCCTGCACGCTCGTCAGTCGCTCGTCCCATTGCGCCACGGGAATCGTCGCCACGCGCCGCAATTCCGCAATGAACGCCAGCGTCCGCTCCGTCTGCTCGCTCGGCGTTCCGTCCAGTCGCAACGGAATACCTACCACGATCTTGCCGATCTTGCGTTCGGCGCAGAGACGCACCAATTCAAGGCTGACCCTTGCGGCCGCACCGCCATCAATGTAATCCAGCGGCTGCGCGATCGTGCCGCTCTCATCGCTGAGCGCCAGCCCGATGCGCTTGTGACCATAATCGACACCGAGGATCCGCATGCCGTCACAACAGTCGCTTGTACTTCTTCTCCGCCGCGAGCTTCTTGACGATCTCGCGCACTTTTTGCGCGTCATTCTTGTGGCAAACCAGCGTCGCATCCGCGCGTGTGCACGATCACCAAATCCCGCACACCGACCACCGCGATGAGGTGCTTGTTGTCGCCCACGATAATGCAATCCGACGCGTCGAGGCCGACGAATTCACCGCGCGCGACGTTCCCGCTGCCGTCCTT
Organism: uncultured Verrucomicrobiae bacterium; assembly: GCA_963766065.1. Taxonomy (GTDB): domain Bacteria; phylum Verrucomicrobiota; class Verrucomicrobiia; order Palsa-1439; family Palsa-1439; genus Palsa-1439. Next base: position 38,023 of record CAVYAC010000016.1, on the reverse strand, counting down.
CTCGTAGTGTCGGCCTATCGCCGGCCAATCACCCACGTCGTCCCAGTCAAAATCACCGTTGGCCACCACGACATTCTCCGCCTTCTCCATGATGGCGTAGTTGACCGAAATCTTTTCCATCTTCGGATATTCACGGGCCAGAACACGCGCGAAGGTTTTCGTGCCCGCCTTGGCCTGGATTCGCAAACACGCCCCCCACAACATCGGCTGATAGTTGCGATACGCCTCCGCCACCGCGCGGAACGACCAGACGAACATCCCGGCGTTCCACCGATAATCGCCGCTGGCGAGAAATTCCTCCGCGGTCTTGCGGTCCGGCTTTTCGACAAACCGCCGCGCCTTCCAGAATTTCGTCACGCATCTGGCCGGAAACTCGTCACCCACCTGAATGTACCCATATCCCGTGTGTGGCGACGTTGGTTTGATCCCGATGGTCAGCAGAACCTCCTGCGCAGCTGCAAGTTTTAATGCATCGCTGACAACACGCCGATAATTTTCCGTTTCAGAGATGTAGGAATCCGCCGGCAGTACCGCCATCACCGCTTCGGGGTCCTGCGCGCCAATGATCGCCGCCGCCAACCCGATGCACGGCGCGGTGTTCCGCCCGACCGGCTCGCCAATCACGTGCTTGACGCGTGGAAGCTGCTGGCGCACCAACGACGCCTGCTCGTGATTGGTCACCACGACCATCCGCGCGTCGCCCACCAACGGACGCACCCGCTCGACTGTCTGCTGGATCATCGTCTTGTCGCCGACAATCGGAAGCAATTGTTTGGGTTGTTTTCGCCGACTCTTCGGCCAGAAACGCTCGCCGTACCCACCGGCCATGATGATCGCCCAGTTCATGTTACCTCGCCCCCTTCGCACCGCGAACCATCGCGCCAACAAACCGCGCGACCTTTGATGCCATCTGGCGGTTCTTACCGTGCTTCGCAATCTGGTTCACAATCGCACTGCCGACCACCACCGCATCCGCCGCTCGCGCCGCCGCTCGCGCTTGCGATGGATTCGAGATCCCAAAACCGATCGCCACCGGCAGCCTCGAATGTCTCCGAATCGTTGCCACATGACTTGTTACAGCGGGCGCGAACTTCTTCTGCATGCCGGTCACACCCTCACGCGACACGTAGTAGATGAATCCGCTGGCGTGTCGGGCGATTATGTGAATGCGCTCGGCCGGTGTCGTCGGCGCCACGAGATAAATCGGATGCAGCCCCGCTCGCTTCATCAACGTCTCGAATACGTCCGCCTCCTCGGGCGGCAGGTCCAACGCCAGCACGCCGTCCACACCCGCCGCTGCCGCATCGCCCACGAACTTCTTCAGTCCGTAGTGGTGCAGGACGTTATAGTACACGTAGAACACAATCGGGACTCGGAGACCACCGCACCGCAGGGATGCCAGCGTCTTCAGCACCCCGCGCAACGTCGTCCCGGCGCGCAACGCCCGTTCCGACGCCAACTGGTTCACCACGCCATCCGCCAGCGGATCACTGAACGGTACGCCCAATTCCAGCACGTCCACACCCACGCGCTCGAATGCGCGGGCCAGTTGCGCCGTCGCCCGCAGATTTGGATCGCCCGCGCAGATGTACGCGACAAAGCCCTTTTGCCCGGCGGCGTGCAACGCGCGAAATTTAGCATCGATTCGGTTCATATCGTTTGTAGCCGCGAAACTCTTTCGCGGCGCTCTGATCCGCGAATGCGATTCGCGGCCACAATCCTACCGGCAATTGCGCAGGTAGATAAACCGCAGACCTTCCAGGGTCAACAACGGATTTACGTGCTCAATCTCAGGAATCTTCCTCGCCATCAGGTTGCCATAGCCACCAGTCGCCACGACGACCGCCCCCTTCATTCCCCGCTCGCGCTTCAGGGCGCGCAGGATCTCTCTCACCAGTCCGCGATACCCAATCACCGCCCCCACCCGCATCGCGTCCACTGTGCTCTTGCCGATCACGGATTTCGGTTCGGCGAGCGTGATGCGCGGCAGCAACGCCGTGCGCTGGTAAAGATATTCCGTAACCGATGCCAGGCCCGGGGCGATCACACCACCCACATATTCGCTGCGCGCGTTGACGATATCAAACGTCACCGCCGTCCCGAAATCAACCACGATCGCGGGCGCTCCGTGCAGTTCGGTAACGGCGACGGCGTTGGCAAGGCGGTCCGCCCCGATTTGTTTCTTGCGCGGATAGCGGACGCCGACCCCAAGATCGATGTCCGCGCTCACTACCAGCGGTCGCATCGGCAGCATGCGCCGCACCCGTTTCGCCATCGCCGGTACGACGGATGACAACACAATCCCGGAAACGTCGCTCCGCGCGAACGGGATCTTTCGCACTGATGCCGTCGGCACCTTGATGACACGCAGGATACACCGGGAATTCGCCAGCGCGAAACTGGTGTTCGTGTTGTTAATGTTCACCAACAAAAAGGGACGCTCGCTCTTCATGTGCGTTCCACCATCAAATCGCCGCCGAGGATACGTTCCATTTGTCCGCTGTCGCATCGTACGAGTAGCGCGCCATCGCCGTCCAGCGCCTGTGCGAAACCTTCGATGCGGCGCTGGCCCATGGTCACCACAATTTGCCGGCCCAGTGTCGTGCACAGCTTCGCCCATTCGTCCGCGACCGCTTCAAAATCTGTCAGGGCCAACTGATACCACTCATCCAACGCCGCCAGCACTCGTGCCGCCAGTGCGACGCGATCCTGGGCGCTTCCCGTCTCCAGCTGGAGCGACGTGGCAATCCGGGCCAAGTCGTTCGGGAAATCATCCAGCTCACAATTCACGTCGATGCCAATACCAAGAATCGCCATCAGAATTTCGTCGGCCTCCACTCGTAACTCCGTCAGAATCCCGGCCACTTTCTTGTCATCGATGATCACGTCATTCGGCCATTTGATGCGCGCATCCACGCGGCTCACTTCTCGAATCGCCCGCGCCACGGCCACACTCGCCGCCACGGTGATGCGGCTGGCCGCCGACGGCGGCAGGGTCGGTCGCAACAACACGGAAAACCAAAGCCCCTTTCCACGCGGCGACGCCCACACGCGCCCGCGTCGGCCTCTTCCCCGCGTTTGCGATTCGGCAAACACCACCAATCCTTCGCGCGCCCCTGATTTGGCGAGATGCTCGACCACGTCATTCGTCGAGGCCGTCTCTTCGAACACCAACACCTCCGAACCGATCACTCTCGTCTTCAACTGCGCTTTGATGTCATCCGCTGTCAGGCGATCGGGACTACCGAGCAAGCGATAACCGAAATGTGGATGCGACTCGATCGTGTACCCCAACCTTTCCAGATCCGCGATCTCCGCCGTCACCGCTGTCGTGGGCAGTTTCAATTGCCGACCCAGATCATCGGCCCGCACAAACTGCCCCGCCGCCTGATAAAACGCCTCCAAAATCGCCGTGCCGGTGTTCATTCACTCATCTCGAGGGAAAAATCCACCGCTCGGGCCGAGTGGGTGAGAGCGCCGACGGAGATGTAATCAACGCCGGTTTCGGCGATGGCGCGGGCGGTATGGAATGTGATGCCGCCGCTGGCCTCCGTCTTGGCGCGGCCAGCCACGAGCGCGACTGCTTCGCGCAGTTCGTCCGGGGTCATGTTGTCGAGCAGGATGTGGTCGGCAGCGGCAGCCAGAGCTTCCTCGACCTGCTCCAATGTGTCGGCTTCGATGATGACCGGGGCGGCTGGATGATTCTTGCGCGCCGCGGCAACCGCATCACCAAGGGCCCTTGGGCCGAGCCGGGCGAGAACGACGCGGTGGTTGTCCTTGATCATGACGGCGTCGTAGAGACCCAGGCGATGATTGGTGCCGCCGCCGACCGCTACCGCGTATTTCTCCAACCCGCGCAACGTGGGCGTGGTCTTGCGTGTGTCCAGAATTTTGGCCTTCGTGCCGGCGACCTTGTTCGACGAATTGCCTTGTCAGTGTCGCGATTCCGGAAAGCCGTTGCAGGAAATTCAGCGCCGCGCGCTCGCCGGTCAGGATTCCCCGAGCGGGACCGTTGAGAACACACGCTCGCGTCCCCTGCTCCACGAAGTCTCCTTCCCCGACCAACAGTTTGACGATAACCGCCCGGTCGACTTGCGCAAACACCTCCGCCACCAACGGCAGACCCGCCACGACACACGGCTCCTTGGCGACGATAGACGCTTCCGCGCTCTGGTCGGTGGGGATCGCGGTGTCGGTCGTGATGTCGCCCGCGCCGATGTCCTCGGCAAGCGCCGCGCGCACGATGTTCTGGATGAATTCTCGTGGGAGAGCAATCATCGGGTCTTTGCTGGCCTGGTTTTCTTTACCACATTCACCTTCAGTTTGCGGTCGTATTTCACTTGCCGCTTTACGGGAGGCGCTCCCGAGCGGTTCGCCGGTCCCCCTTCTTCAACTCGGCAATCTGATCGCGCAGGATGGCGGCCTTTTCAAACTGGAGGTTCTCGGCGGCTTCGATCATCTCCTCTTCCAATTCACGGAGCAACTCAGCGGTACGGTATCCCCCGGGCGCTTCGCGGACAACCGACGCCTCGACCTCGCGGGCCTTCGTCAATTCGGCGAGGCTGAGTTGCAATTCGCGTTTCACGCTCTTGGGTGTGATGTTGTGCTCCTGATTGTACGCGAGCTGTCTGCTGCGGCGATAGTCCGTCGTCGCGATGAATTTCTTGATCGAATCGGTCATCACGTCGGCGTAGAGGATCACTTCCGCGTTGATGTGACGGGCAGCGCGACCCGCCGTCTGGATGAGCGACGTGGCGCTGCGCAGGAAACCTTCCTTGTCGGCGTCGAGGATGGCCACGAGCGACACTTCGGGAAGGTCGAGGCCCTCACGCAAGAGATTGATCCCGACCAACACATCAAAATCGGCGGCCCGCAGGCCACGCAGTACCTCGACACGCTCAATGGCGTCGATTTCGCTGTGCAGGTACTTCACGCGAATGCCAACTTCGCGCAGGTAGTCCGCCAGATCCTCGGCGGTGCGTTTGGTCAGTGTGGTCACAAGGGTGCGTTCGTGTTTCTCGGCGCGGGCGCGGCTCTGCTCGATCAAATCGTCGATCTGGCCTTTGAGTGGCTTCACGGTCACCGGCGGGTTAACGAGGCCGGTCGGACGGATAATCTGCTCGGCCACCACCGCGCTGCGCCCCAGTTCGTAGGGTCCCGGCGTGGCGGACATATAAATGCACTGCCCGATCAGGCTGTCGAATTCCGCCGCGTTCAAGGGGCGATTGTCCAGCGCTGATGGCAGGCGGAATCCGTGCTCGACAAGCGTGGTCTTGCGCGAGCGGTCACCGGCGTACATCCCGCCGATCTGCGGCACCGTGACGTGCGATTCGTCGATGAGCAACAGGTAATCCTTCGGAAAGAAATCCATAAGCGTGAATGGCCGCTCCCCTGCCGCGCGCGCGCTGAGGTGTCGCGAGTAATTCTCGATGCCTCCGCAAAAGCCCATCTCTTTGAGCATTTCGAGGTCGTATGTGGTGCGCGAGTAAATTCGCTGGGCCTCGACGAGCTTGTTTTGCGACTCGAACCACGCGACGCGGTCTTTCATCTCGGCTTTGATCGCGTCGAGCGCCCGGGCGATCTTCGAGTACGGCATGACCCAATGCTTGGCGGGATAGATGGAGAAGGTATTGACCGATTCAATCTTGTGCCCGGTGAGCGGATCAAAGCGCGTGATCTGCTCGACGCGGTCGCCAAAAAACTCGATGCGCACTGCATCCTCACTATAGCTCGGGCACACCTCCACCGTGTCGCCACGGACGCGAAAGTTGCCGCGGGTGAATTCGACATCGTTGCGGTTGTATTGCATGTCCACAAGCTTGCGCAGGAGATCGTCGCGCGACATTTCATTGCCGACCGTCATCAGCGCCATCATTTCAAAGTAGTCTTCGGGCGAACCCAAACCGTAGATGCACGACACACTGGCGACGACGATCACATCGCGCCGCGACAGTAACGAACTCGTGGCTGAGAGCCGCAGCTTTTCAATCTGCTCGTTGATGCTCGCGTCCTTCTCGATATAAGTGTCGGTTTGTGGAATGTACGCTTCGGGCTGGTAGTAATCGTAGTAACTGACGAAATACTCGACCGCGTTGCGTGGGAAGAATTGCTTGAACTCGCTGAACAGTTGGGCGGCGAGCGTCTTGTTGTGCGAGATCACGAGGGTCGGCCGGTCCAACTGCTGAATGACGTTGGCCATCGTGAACGTCTTGCCGCTGCCGGTGACGCCGAGGAGCGTCTGATAACGATTGCCCGCCCGCAGCGATTCGGTCAACGCCGTGATCGCCTGGGGCTGGTCCCCCAGCGGCTTGTATTTGCTGACAAGTTCGAATGGCACAAGGAATGAATTTAGCACATCTGAAAGCCTGCCCGCCACACGATATGTCACACTTGACCCAATCGCCTGTTCCTGAGCATTATGCTTACCAAGACCAACCGGAGCAAAACGTGGACGAGCAAACCTACATCACTTTCTCCTGCCCAAAATGCGGCAATTCCGTGGAATATATGGAGGACTGCGCCGGGCAGCGCGCAACCCTGCCCATTCTGCGGCGAGGACGTCATTGTCCCCCGTAGCGGCGACCAGGCAAGTTCCGCATTACCGCTCCCGATCGAAACTCGTCGATTGATCCTGCGCAAGCTTCAACTGGAGGATTTCGCAGACGTGCTCGAAGTCCTGTCAGACCCGGAGACATTTCGTTACGAAGAACGGCCTCCGATGGACGAAACCGAGGTCAAGCCCTGGCTGGACCGAGTCGTGAAGGAGAAACTGTCGGACACCTCAGGCGTGCTGACTCTTGGAATCGTGCTTCGAGACGGCCATAAACTGATCGGTCTGGCGTGGCTGAAGTATGTGGACTCGAATCGTCAGCAGGCGTCTCTTGGAATCCAGCTGAACAACGATTTCAAGCGCCAAGGCCTCGGCTTTGAAGCCTTTCAGGGAATGCTTTCATTTTGTCTGCGGGACATCGGCCTGCATCGGGTGACCGCCACTTGCGACAGCCGGAATGCGGCTGCCGTGCACCTGTTCACAAAGCTCCGCATGCGAAACGAGGCGGAGTGCCTGCGCGATCGCTTCATTGACGGTGAATGGGCGGACTCGTTATGGTTCGCGATGACAGCGGACGAGCTTCCGCAAGCGAACTGAGCCTGCGGAGAGACAATCCGTCTGTCGCTAACCCCTTGCCGTCCGATAACAGCTCATGTATTGTTTTCTACAGCAAGAGAACACCCGATGAGAGGGATCAATAGCTTGTTCTGTCCAAAATGCGGATATGAGTTCCCGCTTATTCCCCGGCGTTCTCAGACGATAAGAACGAGCATGTTCTTGTCCCCTTGGTTTCGCTGTCCGAAATGTGAAACGATCAGCCATATGCGGGTGTCCTGGCTTGACGCGCTCTGGGCATGGCCGATGACACTCATTATTCTCCAGGCCCTGGTTGCTTGTGGCCGATCGGGAGTCTTTGGCCAAGGCCCGTTAAAAGGCATGCTTAGCGGCGTCGCTTTCGGTCTAGCCATCGGTCTTGGCCTCCGTCGTGGGATGCGCTTGGTATCAATATCTGGAGAGTCATTCGAACGAGCCCACGGAGGCTTGCGATGGCGAGGCCTCGTCGCGCTCGTCGTGCTTTGCCTGGTATTCGTAATTTTCGCCGCGTATACAGGGCGCTGGGTATATGCGCTGCTTTCTCTTTGTATCGGTCTCGGTGTAGGTGCTTTCTATTACTTTCTCATCTGGGGCAAGCCCAAGACGAAAGCAGATTCTTGAAGCGATTGCGTGCGGAAGATCAGGAGCCGAGGTCGCTTCGGCCCGTTCTCTCTACATCGTCTCGCCGAGCCAGTCAACGGTTTCGGTGATGACGCGGGATTCCCAGATGTGCCCGTTGAACGTGTGGTCGGCGCCGGGAATGATGACTTTTTTGACGACGCGCTTGTGAGTTTGCAGCGCGTGCTCGTACAAGTCAGTGTGGTGAGCGGGGACCGTCTGGTCTTTCCCTCCGTGAATCAGCAGAACGGGGCACTGGCATTTCACCACCTCGCGCAGCGGTCTCATGTCCGCGAATTGGCGGATGAACGCAACGCCCACCAGATTGCCGTCGTGATCCGTGATGCCGGTCTCTGCCAGCGAGGACACGGCGTCGGGCGTCAACAATTCGTCCAGAATCCCCTCCCCTTCGGCCACCGGTGCCAGCAGCACCAGGGATTTGATGCGCTGTTTCTCACGGGCGACGACATGCGCCGCGACCGCGCCGCCCATGCTCATGCCGATGAGAGCCAGTCGCCGCGAGTTGACACGCTTGTGTCGCGCCAGAAATCGGATCGCCTCAAGGGAGTCGATCGTTTCCGAGCGGATCGTCATGTCTTCAAAATCGCCGGCGCTGTCGCCCGACCCGCGGAAATCGAACCGCAAACTGGCGATGCCATGCTGCGCGAGAGCCCGTGAAATCTTCACAAACATCCGATGGGGTTCGACCCTGGTGCCGGTAAACCCGTGCAGCAGCAATGCCGCCGGGAAGCGACCATGGCCCTCCGGCACGTGCAGCATACCGACGACCTGTTGACCCTTGGACTCGAAGACGATCGGGGTTTCCATGCGGCGCGCAGTGTAGAAGCCGCCAAAGTCATTGTCAACGCGGCGCTCCGCCGTTAGAGTCGACGGCCATGTCCATCCAGTGCGATTATCACATGCACACGCCGTTGTGCAAACACGCCGCAGGCCCGATGGAAGCTTACGTCGAGCGCGGGAGAGAACTCGGCCTGCGCGAGATCGGGTTCGCCGACCACAATCCCCTCCCCGGCGGCCGTAGCGCCAACGTCCGCATGACCGAGGGGCAAATCGACTATTACGTCGAACGGGTGACCGAACTGCGATTCCGCTACCGTGGCAAGATCGACGTGATGCTCGGGCTGGAAATGGATTACGTCGAGGGACTCGAGGACTACCTCGAACAGCAACTGGCCAGATATCCCTGGGACTACGTGATCGGGTCGATCCACTTCCTCGACAACGAATGCCGCGAGAGTTCCTGGCCGCGCCATTACGACGGAGACGCGCGCAAACTCTACGCCCGCTATTTCGATTTGATGCGGCGGATGGTACAGAGCGGCCTGTGCGACATCGTCGCCCACTTTGACGTAACCAAGCGCTCGGGTTGCCTGCCCGGCGACCGCGAGGCCGCGGACATCACGCGCACGTTGGAGGAAATCAAGGCCGCGGACATCAGCTTGGAGATCAACACGTCCGGCTACCGGCATCCCGAACTTCCCGAACCGCAGCCGTATCCGGCGCTGCCCATCGCCGAGCAAGCACTGGCGCTCGGCATCCCGTTGACCGTCAACTCCGACGCGCACGCGCCCGACCAGGTCGGATTGAAGTTTGCCGAGATCGAAGCGTTCCTGAAACGGAAAGGCTGCCGTCAATTGGCAAAATTCGACCGCCGAACGCGGGCTGTGTACGATTTATAGAGCGCGACGAGTGCTGCCCTACGAGGAAATCGCAGCGCGGTGTTTCTCCGTGGAGCCACCCGCCCGCCATGATAGGATGATGTACAACCCCACGCCGACACAGATCGAGCTGTCGGCGACGTTGAACGCCGGCCAGTGATATTGCCCGATGGAAAAGTAGAGAAAGTCGATCACGGAGCCCACGCGAATGCGGTCGACCAGGTTGCCGATGATCCCCCCCGCAATCAGCCCGAGGGCCAGGCGCGAGCCCGCGCGATCCAACAAGAAGGAATGACGGAACCACCAGAGCACGAGCACCGTCACCAGCGAGACCGCTGTCAGCAGGAGATTATAATGTTGAAAGATACCCCACGCGGCACCGGTATTGCGCCAGTTGACCAGACTGAAGAAGCCCGTGATGACGACACGCGTCTCCTCCGGGCTGATGAAGCGCACCACGAGCCACTTGCTGAACTGATCGAGCGCGACAATTGCGACGGCGATAAGTGCAACCCATTGCATCGGGCGCCTCGCGTCCTACTCTTCGCCCTCCTCCGACTCGCCGCCCTCTTCCTCCGCCGACTCGGTGAACATCGGCCCTTGCACGACGGGCCGGCGGGGATCCTTTTCGACCGTGGACTGGCAGTTTACGCACAGCCGCGCGAACGGCACAGCCTCCAGCCGCGCCTTCATAATGGGCTTTTCGCAATTGCCGCAGATCCCGTACGTGCTGTGTTCGAGCCGCTTGAGAGCTTCCTCAATCTCATACAGCGCCTCTTGCTCGTTCGAGACCAGGCTCAACGCAAATTCGCGGTCGAAATTGTCCGTGCCCGCGTCGGCCATGTGCAGGCTGTACCCGCTCAATTCACCGGACGCATCGCGATTCGATCGCTTCAGGTTATCGCTGGCCAAAAAACTGACGCCGTCGATCAGATGATCGCGCAAATCGAGCAGCAATTTCTTGAACTTGGTCGCATCTTCCCTGGACAGCTTCAATGTTTTTGGCGGACGGTTCAACTCCGCTTCCGCGCGGGCCGCTTCGGCTTCCACACTATTCGCTTCGGCCCGCGGTGCCTTCGGTTTGGCTACCGCCACGACCTTGGATTTTTGACCTGTTTTGGCTGTCCCCATTCTTCCCTTCCCTGAACTGACTTTTGGTTTACCCGTCCCGGTTTTCCTGGACTGCTTCTTCATAAAGTTTTCCCATCCTGCTGCAATTTTCACGCCAACGCTTTGATCACGCCGGCGCACCGCCCGCACAACCCGGGATGCGCTGCATCCGTCCCGACATCCTCCGTCCATCGCCAGCAACGCACGCACTTCGTTCCCGTCGCCTGGCTGACCGTCACGCGCAGGTCGCGGCCCGTTGGTTGGCCCACACGAACCTGCGACACAATCAACACGGTTTCCAGCGTCAACCCGAGCGCTTTCAGCCACCCGTAAGTGGCCTCGTTATCCGCGGCGATCTCCACCTGGGCTTCCAGCGATTTGCCAATCTGTCCCGCTTGGCGCGCCTTTTCCAACTCCAGCGACGCAACGCGGCGCACGGTCAGCAATCGCTCCCAGCGCTCCTCAAGTTCCCCATCGCGCCGCCCCGCATCCGCCGCGGGAAACGTCGCCAGGTGCACCGACTCCGTCTCACGCCCCGGCAGTAAAGGCCCACACTTCGTCCGCCGTGAACGGCATGACGGGCGCGATCAATTTCGCCAGCGTCGCCACCACCTCGAAAATCGCGGTCTGCGCGGACCGCCGCTCCGCCGAATTGGGCGCAAGCGTATACAACGGGTCTTTCATTACGTCAACGTAAAAGGATGAGATTTCCACCGCGCAAAAGGCGTTCACCAAATGGTACACGCGATGGAATTCGAGCTTCTCGTACGCGTCGGTCACATCGGCCACCAGCGCCTGCAGCCGGGAGACCAACCAGCGGTCAATTTCCGCCAGCTTTCCAGCTGCCACCAGGTGTTTCGCGGGATCGAAATCATGAAGGTTCGCCAGCAGGATGCGCAACGTGTTGCGCACCTTGCGATACGTCTCCGAGACGCGTTCAAAAATCTCCTCCGAGAGCGGTATGTCACCCTGGTAATCCTCCGAAGCCGCCCACAACCGCAACACGTCGGCCCCGTACCGTTTCACGTAAATTTCGGAGTTGGCCGGCTTGCCCGCCGATTTGGAAACCTTCTGCTTCTTGCCCGTTTCTTCCACCTGCACCACCAAAAACCCATGCGTCACCACCGTCTTGAACGGCATGCGCTTCTCCGTCGCCATCGCCGTCAGCACCGCCGATTGGAACCACCCGCGATGTTGATCGCTGCCCTCCAAATACATGTCCGCGGGATAGGCCAGCTCCGGCCGCATCTTCAATACGGCCCGATGACTCAGCCCCGACTCGAACCAGACGTCCACGATGTCCGCGCTCTTTTTCAATTTCGCCGAGCCGCACGACGGGCATGTCACGTCGCCAAACAACTCCGCCACGCTCCGCTCAAACCAGATATCGACGCCTTCCTTCAAAACTTTCTCGCGAAACCGCATGATCAGCCCGCGGTCGAGCACCGACTTGCCGCAGTCGCTGCATTCCAGGAACGGCAATGGCACGCCCCACGCCCGCTGCCGCGAGATGACCCAGTCCGGCCGCTGCGCGATGGTGCTCGAAAACCGCGTTTCACCCCATTGCGGCACCCACTTGACCCCGCGCACCGCGTCCAGCGCGCTTTGCCGCAACCCCCGATGGTCCAGCGCGATGAACCACTGCTCGACCGCGCGGAAAATCACCGGGTTATGGCACCGCCAGCAGTGCGGATACGAATGGCTGACCTCGGCAGAACCGGCCAGCGCACCGGTTGACCGCAGATGCTCCACAATCGGTTTGTTGGCCTTGAATACAAATTGTCCCGCAAACAGCCCGGCTTCCTTGGTGAACACTCCCCCGTCATCCACCGGCGCGAGCGTGTCCAGCTTGTATTTCTGGCCGATTTCGTAGTCCTCCGCGCCGTGTCCGGGCGCGGTATGCACCAAGCCCGTGCCCTGTTCCAAGGTCACGTACGGCGAGAAAACAATTGGTGAATCACGCTCCATAAATGGATGGCGCGTGACCAGGCCTTCAAGTTCGTTGCCCAAAAGCTTCTGTGCAATGGTCAATCCGACTCCGCACGCTTTCGCGACCTGTTCGACAAGTCCTTCCGCAAGAATCCACACCTCGCCCGTCGAGGTCTTCGCCCGGACATACGTGAGATCGGGTTTCACCGCAATCGCCAGGTTCGCCGGCAATGTCCACGGCGTGGTCGTCCAGATGACCGCAAACTCGTTCTCCCGGCCTGTCACGGGGAATTTCACATACACGCTCGGCGAAACGTGGTCGGCGTATTCAACCTCCGCTTCCGCCAGGGCCGTGCGGCATGTCGGGCACCAATGGACCGGCTTCTTGCCGCGATACACAAAACCGTCCCCCACCATGTCCGCCATCGCGCCGATGACCTCCGCCTCGTACGCCGGGCTCATCGTGAGATACGGGTGCTCCCAATCGCCAAGCACGCCGAGCCGCTTGAACTGCTCGCGCTGTATGTCGATGTATTTCTCGGCGTCCGCGCGACAACGCTGACGCAGTTCCGACTGTGAAAGTTTCTCCGCCTCTTTGCCGAGCTCCTTACGGACCTTGTATTCGATGGGCTGACCATGACAATCCCAGCCCGGCACGTACGGCGCACGAAACCCGCGCATGGTCTTGTATTTGATCACCATGTCCTTGAGCGTCTTGTTGAGGACGTGTCCGATATGCGCGTCGCCATTGGCAAACGGCGGGCCGTCATGGAGGACAAACAGCGGCGCGTCACGACGGGCGGCCATGATCCGCTCGTACAGCTTGTCCTTCTCCCAGCGGGCCAGCATTTCCGGCTCCCGCTGCGGCAGATTGGCCTTCATCGGGAAGTCCGTCTGCGGAAGGTTCAACGTATCTTTATAATTCGCTTGGGTTTCCGTCATGTCCGCCCCGCCAAGAGCGCGCAAACGTATCACTTACCATCGGGTGTGTCAACGGTGGGACGCTACCGCCGCCCTTGTAGCCGCGGGCGCTGACCGCGGTCCGCTCCTCGTCGTTTTACATACCGTCTTGGGTGTCAAGCGGTGCGTCGGCTGCCTGTGGTGAGCTATGTCGAACCATCCCCAGCCGAATCCCTGCACGCACCCGCCCGGATGCGCTTCACCGACGCTGGGCGGCTACCGCACGGCCAAATGTGGTGGGCCTGTTGCCCAAAATCGAATTTCGACGATTTGGGTGTAGCGGCGCTTCTGTGAAGCGCCGAATTTGTTCGAGAAATCCACAGCCTGCGCTTCGCAGAAGCGCAGCTACAACGCAGGGTGGCCTTTGGGCAACACGCCCTGGTCATACTACCCAAGCCCCTCCGTTCGACCACCAATCGCCATGTTGGCACGCTCTGGCTGTGAGCCGATTCACGATCATTGCGACCCTTCTTGCGGCCGTCCTGCTCAGCGCCGGGTGTTCCACGACTTCCGAACCTTCCGCAGCGCCCGAGGGACCGCAGCAGGGGGTTGGTCCTCCGACCGTTCACTACGACGGCTTCCACCCATGACCATCAGTCAAGCGCTGCCGTCAGCAACAATCTGCCAGCCCACGCCCGAGGCAACGGACTCGCTACGACGACCGCACTCGAGCGGAACGCGGTGACGCTCCTGGTCCCCTACGGGACAAGACGGACGCGGTAGTAGCGGGCGAAGTTCGTGACGGCGTTAGAATCGGTCCAGTTTGTTGAGACGAGGCCGGAGCCGGGGACGATGATGGGCAGGGAGAGATCGGTGAAGTTGTTCGTGTAACTGCCGTCGGGCGCGCCGGGGGAGACCTGCACGACATTGGTTTTGCCAGCGTAGGTCGTCCAGGTGAGCACGATGTCATTGACTTGTTGGAGGATGGACGTGAGCGCGAAGCCGGACAAGTCCTCGATGTCGAGGATGCTCGACGGGCTCGGAATGCCATTGACGAACACCGTGGCCAGCGCGTAGCCCGGCGGGAAATTCGTGACCGGCGTGGACAAATAGGAATTGGTGGACCAACTGGTGGGGAGGAGGAACAAGGTCTGGCCGCTTTCGACGGCTCGCAATTGCACCACGGGATAGTCCGCGGGTGAATCCTGAGTATTGCCGCCGGAGCCTTCCGAGATACCGCGGAATTGGGAACCGGTCAGCGACAGGCTGGAGCCAAGGCTGAGCGGCGGAAGGAAAGTGGCAACTTGCGGTTGCGACGACGCGCTGAATCCGAGACCGACATCATAAAGTTCCGCGCCGCTCAAACTATTGCTGCCGCCGCCCCCCGCGAGCAGGACATTGCCGCTGGGCAGCAACACGGCTCTGTGGTCAATGTGCGCCGTGCTCATCGGACCGGTCGTGGTCCACGTTCCATTCATCGGATCGTAAAGTTCGGCGCTGGACAGATAGACCGGATTGCCAGCGCTGTAGTATAGACCTCCCGCGACCAGCACCTTGCCATTGGGCAACAAGGTTGCCGTGTGTTCCTGGCGGGCGGTGTTCATCGAGCCCGTGTTGGTCCATGTTCCGCTGACTGGGTCATAGAGCTCGGCGGTGGGGAGATCGGCGAAAGTGCCAGCGCCACCCGCAACCAGGACCTTGCCGTTGGGGAGCAAGGTCGCCGTGTGATACTGGCGAGCGAACGACATCCAAGCGGTGTTCGTCCAAGTGCCCGTAGCTGGATAATAAATCTCGGCGGTGGCCCCGAGTCCGTCCCCGGCGCCTCCTGTGACCAACACTGTGGCATTGGGCAGCAAGGTAGCAGTGTGATAGCTGCGCGGGATATTCATGGAACCGGTCCCGCTCCATATTCCACTCGAAGGGTCGTAAACTTCGGCCGAGTTGGTAACACCGGCTGGCCACCAAGCCACGCCCCCCGCCACGAGAACCTGCCCGTTGAGCAAAAGTGTGGCTGTATGCGCCGCGCGCGGGATGGTCATCGATCCCGTGTTCGTCCAAGTTCCTGAATTCGGGTTGTACAACTCAGCACCGGCGCAGTTCGAGTCGGTGACAATACTGTCCTTTCCGCCTGCGACGAGCACGTTGCCAGCCGGCAACAATGTGGCGGTATGGAACATCCGAGTGATGCTCATCGAGCCGGTGGGCCTCCAAATCCCGCTGGCCGGGTCGTACAACTCGGCGCCGGAGAACAGACTGTCGTAGCCGCCGGAGCCACCCGCGGCCAACACCTGGCCATTAGGCAGCAACGTGGTCGCGAACCACGTGCGTCCCGTGCTCATCGAGCCGGTGGCCGACCACGCCCCTGCGGCCGGATCGTAGAATTCCACGCTGGAAAGATAGCCACCGTTGCCTGATCCACCGACAACGAGGACCTTGCCATTGTGCAGGAGCGTGGCGGTATGGGACATCCGCGCGAAATTCAAGGAGGCGGTGTTCGTCCACGTACCGCTGACGGGATCGTACAATTCGGCGTAGGGGATCCGTCCGTAAGTGCCGTTGGCTCCGGCGGCGATGAGGACCTGTCCATTCGGGAGGAGCGTGGCGGTGGCCGATTCCCGCGCAGTCACGAGGGAGCCCGTGTTCGTCCACGTGCCGCTGGCGGAGTCGTACAATTCAGATTCGGAGAGATAGCCGATGGGGCCGTAGAACCCGCCGGCGATCAGCACCTTGCCGTTCGGGAGCAGCGTGGCCGTGGTGGTGAGGCTGTCGCGCGGGATGAGGAGCGGGCCTGTCGTCGTCCACGTTTCGTTGGCGGGATTATAAAGTTCGGTAGCGTCCAGGTAGTTGGTGGCGCCATCACCGGCGGCCACGAGGACCAGGCCATTGGTCAGGAGCGTGGCGGTGTGGCCAGAGCGGCCGACGGAGAGCGAGCCGGTGATTGTCCACAGGCCGGTGGACGGATCGAACAATTCGGCACTGGGGAGATCGCCGCCGGCATTGTTCCAGCCCGCCAGGCGACAAGGACTTTACCGTTGGGCAACAAGGTGGCGGTGTGCTTGGACCGGGGGGTATGAAGCGAACCCGTCGTGGTCCACGTACCGCTGACGGGGTCGTACAATTCGGCGCTGGACAGGAACGTGGTCTGAGAACTGTTTCCACCGCCGGCGATGAGGACTTTGCCGTTGAGCAACAGGGTGGCGGTGGCAAAGCTGCGCGGGGTATTGAGCGAGCCAGTGTTCGTCCAAGCCCCGGTCGAGGCATCGTAAAGCAGGCACGTAGCGATATTCGACACGGGGATATTGGTGGCAGTCGAACCGTATCCGCCCGCGACGAGGAGCTTGCCGTTGGGCAGCAATGTGGCGGTGTGACTCTGGCGTGCGGTGTTCATCGGGCTGTTGGTGACCCAGGAAGCGGCATTCGCTCCGTGGACGACCGATAGCTGGAGGGCCAGCGCGGCGAGCACGGGGGCGACGAAAGTGATTTTGCAGGAGGAAGTTTTTATGATGTCTCCAGGGGCACGAGGGCAAAGGGGAACGCGCGTCGTGCAACGACGACGCCATCGGCCTGCGAAAACTCGAGATAAAGATCTCAATATCGCTCCAAGACCCGAGATGGTCCGGCGCCGACAGGGCGTCAACTCGCGACTTCTAACATTGCGGACACTATCACACGGTCCGCCCCCGCGTCCATACAATTCGGGTGGCGCAAGGGTTGCTCAAGTAAGGAAGCGGTGCAAGACTCACCAATCAGACAACACCTAGTCAATATCTGCGAAAAGCGCGACGTGATGATCTTGCTAATCAAGACGGTCTCGCCCATCAATTCGACGATGGCGGCGCGATCTCCTCGTCGCTGTGCCGGAACGTATAGTTGCCGTCGTATTTGGCGGTTTGCGTGTACTTCCCGGAGGCGGTACTGGCGGTGACGTCGAGGTGTAGATACGCCTCGACCCTGTCCGCCGTGATTTTTTTGATGATGAGGTAACCACTGAATGTCCCGCCCTTCGAAGTGGGGCCGAACCGCGTCGCGGTAAAATCAGGCGTGACGCTGTCCGACGGGATCGCCAGGCGCTGGCTAAGATGATAGCCGTGCACCTGCAGGATCAGCGTCTGATCTTCTTCATTGTCAGGTCCGTTCATGACGGTGTCCACATGCCGGCCAAGCTGCAACACCAGCGGGCCGACCTGCCCTTCCAGCGAGCCAGCCCCCACCGGCGGCGTGGGACGACTGAATGTCCCAAACGCCGGACCCACGTGGCTGTAGCTGCACGCGCCAGCCAGCATCATCAGGACGATGGTGATCACTCGTTTCATGATGTCTTACCTCTCCACAACACAATCTGAAACCCAATTTGCAAAGCTGTAGCCACGGCGCTCTGTCGCCGTGCGCGCCGCCACCTACGGCGAGTCCACCGTCTTCTTATACGTCAGGATGCCATCGGCAATGGCCCTGGCCAATGTGTCGCGGTAGTCACTGCGCAGAATGCGCCGTTCTTCCGTCGGGCTTGATAGAAAACCGCCTTCGATAAGAATCGCCGGACAGTCGGCGTAGCGCAGCACATAGAACCGCGAGCGCCGCACCCCGCGATCCAACGCACCCGTGGCCTGCAAGGCGGACTTCTGGATGCAATGTGCCAGCCACACATTTTGGCCGTCGAAACGATTGTTGGTTACCGCGCTGCGGTCGCCACCGCCGGCATCGCGGTCGTCGCCGCTCCCGCTGAAGTTCGCGGTCGAACTCACCCCGGCCGGCGCCGTGCAATACGTTTCGATCCCCTCGGCCGATCCTCCCGAATTAAAATGGATGCTCACGTACAGGTCCGCCCCCTTCGCGTGGGCAAATTCGACGCGGTCTTCCAACGGAACCGTTTCATCCGTCGTGCGTGTCAGCAACACCCGCAGACCGCTTCCGGCCAGGTCGCGATTGACCCGTTTGGCCACGTCGATCGTCATCTCCTTTTCCAAACTGTACCGCCCGCGTGTGCCCCGGTCGTTGCCGCCATGGCCGGGGTCGATGACCACGGTGCGGATCGACGCTCCCGCTTTTCGCAATCGTCCGGGCCGCAGCACCGGATCCACGGTCTTGAGAATGTCTCCTTCGGAAATCCAGAGCCGGCCTCGCTCCCCCAGGATCGGCACCGACAACCAATGGGTCACGCCGTTGACCAGTATGTCGCGGCGCTCCCCTTCCACCTCCAAGTGCCCGAAGCTGGTCTTGAATTCGGCCCGATTCGCCAGCTCGCGGTCGTCGCGACCCAGCCCGTAGTAGTTGGCAACCTCGTTCACCGGGACGTAGTACGTGTTGCCAAAGCGGTAGGCCCTGAGCGTGCCCGGTTGCGCGAATGTGTTGCCCGTGAGACCGAGCATCACAACACCGATGATGACCGACAGAGATCGTGACAACCGACGCAAAACCATTCCTCCTTGTTTCGCCGGGCAACGTCGCACGAAACGACATCCGATTTCAAGGGAAATGAAAGCAAGACGGCGTTTGGAGGGACGCGCAGAGCCTGCACTGAGTCCCCGAATGTGTCGCGTCCGCTGCGGTGCGTGAGACGCGTGGTAGTCAGTGCGTGGCACAGTCGTGCCGTAAATCAAATTTGTCTCTCGCCCTCATAAATCCATCTCACAAAACTCCTTGGAAGCCCAACAGAGACAAGGCGCAGGCTAACACACAGCCGCCAATTGCGCCAACAAATGGGGCGACGATAAACGTCAAGATAAGGAAATTATCAAAGTTGATTGCTTCTTTTGCCTTGGAACATTCTCTCACGTGGAAAAATGCGGCAGGTAGCCCCATCATCCAAACCATGCCGACAAACCTCAATACCCCTATGAACAGGCTCTCGTGGTCGGGAAACGAGAAACACGAGATGCAAAACAGCCACCAGACGGAGTTGAGTGTGAAGAGCATCCAGACATTCGGCTCTTTCCAGATGCTCTTGGGACTACAAATCGTTCTCGGAAGATACCCGACGTCTACCTCTATTTGGTATCGAACCAACAGGCGATACAATGGACGTTTGAGGTTTTCCAACGCGTGCCGAATGCGTTCTTCCCGGTCACGTTGTTGCTCCTCGGCATCCATATGTTGTGGGAGCATGACAAGATCGGTCCTTATGCGCAGTTTCCTATCCTCCTTGGAGATAACCCTCCAACAACAACCCCAGGCACCACACAAACACGGGCGACCACAAGCCAGACGGCGGGCACCAGGAACAATCTCGGTTTCATAGCAGCCTCCTGATTGTGATCTTGCTCACAACACGAGTATACGGCGGCTCGGGGATTTGGTAAGTAAAAGATGTGTAAAAATCTGACTGTTCATGTCGCCGTTGCACCGCCACTGCCGCCGTGAACGCCTTGACTGCCGCCTTTGCCTAACGCATAATCGACGAGAGGTTGGGTGACGCCGAAAATGAAAACGATCAGAACGCCTGAAAGAATCATCGTTTTAGCCAGTAAACATCAGGCTTTTTCTTTAATGCGGGATATTGCAATAGTCGATTGTCAAAGCGTGGCACCCTCGATGAGCCAGTTCAACTTATGAACATTCACGAATACCAGGCCAAAGAGATTTTCCGCCGCTTCGGCGTTCCCGTCGCCGATGGTGGCGTCGCATCCACACCCGAGGAAGCCGAGTCGATTGCCTGCACGCTGAAGACCAACGTCATCGCGGTCAAGTCACAAATTCATGCGGGCGGTCGCGGCAAGGCCGGCGGCATCAAGCTGGTCAAGACACCCGCGGAAGCTGCGAAAGCGACCCGCGAACTGATCGGCAAAGTGCTGGTCACGCACCAGACCGGCCCGCACGGCAAAGAAGTTCGCAAGGTATTGGTCGAAGCCGGCAGCACCCCACAACGCGAGTTGTACCTGAGCATTTTGATCGACCGTTCGCTGGCGCGTCCGTCATTTCTGGCCAGCACTGAGGGCGGAGTGGACATCGAAGCCGTCGCGGCGAAGACCCCGGAGAAGATCCTGAAGGAACCCGTAGACCCGGCCGTTGGCGCGCAACCGTACCAGGCCCGCAAGATTGCCTATGCGCTCGGTCTCGGTGGCCCGCATCTGCAGGCGACAGTGAATTTGATCCTCAACGTCTACCGCGCGTTCATCGAAACCGACGCGTCGCTCATCGAGATCAACCCGCTGATCATCGACCAGCGCGACCGGGTCTTCGCGCTCGATGCCAAGATGAATTTCGACGACAACGCCCTGTACCGCCACAAGGACATCCAGGCCATGCGCGACCTCAACGAGGAAGACCCGCGCGAGGTCGAGGCGAGCAAGTTCGGCCTCAATTACATCGGTCTGGACGGCACCATTGCCTGCATGGTCAACGGCGCGGGCCTGGCCATGGCCACCATGGACATCATCAAGTTCTACGGCGGCTAGCCCGCCAACTTCCTCGACGTCGGCGGCGGCGCGAGCACCGAGCAGGTCACCGAGGCGTTCAAGATCCTGTGCGCCGACAGGAACGTCCGTGGCATTCTCGTCAACATCTTCGGCGGCATCATGAAATGCGACGTGATCGCCAACGGCATTCTCACCGCCGTCAAGCAGGTGAACGTCCGCGTGCCGCTCGTCGTGCGTCTCGAAGGCACCAATGTCGAACTGGGCAAGAAGATCCTCAAGGACAGCGGCCTGGCCATCATTTCCGCCGATTCGATGGCCGACGCCGCGCAAAAAATCGTCCAAGCCGCGAAGTAACCAACATGAAACTCTATTTGTATTACGAAAACGTGGACCGCCCGCTGGTGGTCGAGATCCGGACAACGAAATCGATGGGTTCTTGCAGGAGTATGAGGAAGCGCTGCACGACACCTCCGTCGAGACGTTCCAGTGGAAGAACTCCGGTTTCCGCATCGGCGGTTTGATGGCGGTTGTCCATGAGAAGCACGCCCCGGTGCGTCCATGAGCATTCTGGTTGACGCCCATACGCGCCTGATCGTCCAGGGCATTACCGGCTCCGCCGGGAAATTCCATGCCGAGCAATGCCTCAAATACGGGACGAAACTCGTCGGCGGCGTCACCCCGGGCCGCGGCGGTGAAACTGTGGAACTCGATTCGCAGAAGATTCCTGTGTTCAATACCGTCGGCGAAGCGGTGCGCAAGACTGCCGCCAATGTCTCCTGCATCTTTGTGCCCGCGGCGTTCGCCGCGGATGCGATTCTCGAAGCGGCGGATGCCGGTATTGAATTGATTATCGCCATCACCGAAGGCATTCCCGTCGTCAACATGGTGCGTGTGAAACGCGCGCTGCAAGGGACTGCCATCAAGCTCATCGGCCCCAATTGTCCCGGCGTAATCACGCCCGGCGCATGCAAGATCGGCATCATGCCCGGCTACATCCACAAACCCGGGCCCGTCGGGGTCATCTCGCCGCAGCGGCACGCTCACGTACGAGGCCGTGTGGCAACTCAGCTCGCGCGGCATCGGGCAATCCACCTGCATCGGCATCGGCGGCGACCCGGTCAAGGGACTCGATTTCATCGATCTGCTGGAGATGTTCGAGACCGACCCGCAAACCGAAGCCGTCATCGTCATCGGTGAGATTGGTGGAAACGCGGAAGAAGAGGCGGCGCGCTGGATCAAGGACAATTTCACCAAGCCCGTCGCCGCGTTCATCGCCGGTGCGACGGCGCCGAAAGGACGCCGGATGGGTCATGCTGGCGCGATCATCAGCGGCGGCAGCGGTTCCGCCGCTGACAAAATCAAGGCCCTCGAATCCTGCGACATCGCCGTTGCCAGGACGCCCGCCGAAATGGGCGAGACAATCGTTGGTTTGATGAAGTAACCTGTCATCCGTGGTAACAGGATAGGCGAAGCGAAAGGTTGTTGGAGTCCGGGCTCTTCGGTAAGATTACGGTCGTGAATTGGCAGAACTCAGCCGATCAGTTCCTGTTTGCGCACGATCTCTACGTTCTGATCACTCTCGTCGTGTCTGCGTGGTTGCTTTCGGATATGAATTACATACACCGCTGGAAGCAACAGAAAGTCCGCTTGGAACTGGACGGCAAATGGGATGATCTCGAAACCCATTTTCAACGACGATTCAAGACCCGACGCTTGTTCGCCCGTTTGTTTCAACGATTTGCGGTGCGGGCAATCTCGAAGCGAGTTACGCGCTGTATCTGCACAATCGTGGCAGGTCCGAGGCCGCCTTGGAAACCGCCGAGCGAGCCATCGTGCTCGCACAACACCAACCATCGTTCCTGAAATCCACCTTCGGACGCCCCGCCAGGAAGACACTTCAAAGTGCCATGCACACGCGTGTGTTGGTTCTGAATGGCCTCGGACGGTACGAGGAAGCGCGCGCCACATCGGCTGAAATGCGCGCTTTGCCCGGCGGCAAGACACACGCAACGGCGTGTCTCACCGAACTCCACGCCGGGCATCTCGACGAAGCACTGATCCTTGCATGCGAAACGCTGTCACACGACCCAAAGGATGGCACCGCAAGACTCGTGGCCAGCAGTGTTTTCTGCTACAGGCGCGAATTCGCCGAGGCCATCAACATCCTTATCTATGAACCGAAAGATTTTACGGAACATTACTCGCCAAAAGACCTTGCGCTTGCACTTCGGAACCGCGAATCGGCCACGTTTATCGCGCTGAAGCGCAAGCATTCAGCCACCATTCACCAACCCATCTGGCTGCTCTCCGCAGCTCGCGTCTACATCGACCAAGGAGATCTCGATGAGGCGATACAAGCCCTCGACATGACGGAGCCACTTCTCGGAGCCAATCCGGTCATCCGTTGCGCCTACCATCGGTACCGGGCACTTTGCGCAGCCACGAAAGGCGACATCCAACAAACGGAACAGCATCTTGCCGAAGCCCGTTCCATCACACAGAGCCTCCCCAAACGCGATACGCAATGGGAGACCAGTGTCGCCGCAGGCCGTTGCTATCTGACGCTACGGCTGACGGATAAGGCCACGCTGGAACTCCAGGAGGCCCAACGTCACGCGTTGCACCCGATAGAGAAACATGTCACCAATTACTGGCTGGCGCGCACCGCGGACGCGGCCAAACGCCGGAGCGAAGCGAGACGTCACTACCAGGACGTGGCTGCCGACAGTATCCCCACGCGGATGCGCGACGAGTCGCGCGCCGCCCTCGACGGGCTCAAGTGAGGAATCGCGTCCAGATGCGCACCGAAATCCGCTCGACGGTTGTTGACAGTTTGAAGTAACGTCGAGCGTTGCCCATGCCAGACGAGAAACATCATCCAGTTGCCAAACGCGACGATTCCGCGCCGCGGCGCGCAATTCCACATGAGGAACTGATGGGCTTGCCGGTCGTGCGGTATCGCGGACCGATCCGCCCCCTGGCCACGGACGAGGATTTGCATCGCGCAGTGCAGGAAATCCGCTCCGAGCGCGTGGTCGGGTTCGACACGGAATCGCGTCCGTCGTTTCGCAAGGGCAAGTCGCACGCGCCCAGCCTGGTGCAGATCGCCACGAGCCACTCCGTGCATCTCTTTCAACTCGCGCGGCTCGATTGCTCGCGGGCGCTCGCTGACGTGCTCGGGAATGCGACGATCATCAAGGCCGGGGTCGCATTGGCGCGCGATCTGACAGAACTGCAGAAGCTCTTCCCGTTCACGCCCGCCAATGTGGTGGATCTTGGCGACATCGCCAAGCGCCGCGGGATGGAGCAGACGGGGCTGCGGAATCTGGCGGGGTTGTTCCTCGGCGGGCGCATCACCAAGGGCCCGCAAACGTCGAACTGGGCGCGGATCAATCTCTCGCCGAACCAACTCTGCTACGCGGCGACCGATGCGTGGGCGTGCCGTGAATTGTATCTGCGCTTCGAGAGCCTCGGGCTGCTCTCGCATGACGTGCATCCGACTACTTGACGAACCCCTGCGATTTGAGCCAGAAGAGACAATCCTGCGTCCACGGATGACCGCCCGCCAGCCCCATGCCATGCTTTCCGTGTTGGTAGATGTGCAGGTCAAACGGCACGCCCGCCTTCCGTAGTGCCGCGGCGAACAGCAGGCTGTTCTCGACCGGCACCGTGGTATCCTCGTACGTGGCCCAGATAAAGCACGGCGGAGTCTCGGGTGTCACCTGCAACTCGTTCGAGACCAATCTCACCAATTCAGGAGATGGATTGTCGCCCAGCAAGTTTTTCTTCGAGCTGGTGTGCGTCTTTTCCCCCATCGTGATGACGGCATAGCACAGCACGCCCAAATCCGGACGGCAACTCTCCCGTTCAATGGGATCGGTCGCGTCCGCCTTGCCCGCGTCGAAGTGTGTCAGCAACGTCGCCGCCAAATGCCCGCCCGCCGATGACCCCATGATCCCCACCCGCTTCGGATCAATCCCCCACCCTTTCGCTCGTGACCGGGTCAATCGCACCGCGCGCGCCGCGTCTTCCAACATCCGCGGATGACGATACCCGTGAGTGCCGAGACGATACTTCAGTACGAAACCGCTCACGCCGTGCTCGTTCAACCACAGCGCGTAGTCCTTACCCTCGTGATCGGCCAGATGGCCGTAACCGCCCCCCGGGCAAATCACCATGGCCGCGCCCGTGGCGATTTTCGGATCGGCCAGATACGGGGTCAGTGTCGGTACATCCCAGTCATTTGTGCCGAGAGATCCCGGTGCGCCTTCGGGCCAGAGCACGACTGGCTTCTGGGCATTAGCGCGCGAATTCACGGCGACGGCCAGAAACACGCTGCAGACCGTACCCACAGGAAACCTGCCACGCATGACGACTCTCCTTTCATCAATGGTCTTCCATACCAGAATACTGCCGCGGTCGCAATCGTACGATGCAATCGAGGACCCCGGCATCCGTGAAACCAGACGTCCAATCTGCGCATCGAAGCCAATGGAGGAACCATGAAACCCAAGAACATCCATGCACCTGACCTGACACAACGTCCACCGCGCAGCCCGCGCACTCGACTGGGCGGTTACGCCATTCTGCCGCGCTGCCTCGACAAGGGCCGCGCCACAATCGCCGGCCAGCACGGCGAGTACCATTTCGCCTGTCCACTCGACCAGAGGTTTTTCGAATTCGTGGGCATCAAGGCCGACGACCTCAAAAAGCAATTGGCTCTCGGCAAGGGCGATGGCGAGATCCTGGAATGGGTCGCCGCCCACTCCCGAAACAAGCGCGAGCCGTGGGAAATCGCCCAGTGGACCGCGCTCCAAGAGCAACGCGGCCCGGCCGATCTGGAATCGCGAGAGTACTTCAACGGGATGTTGGCCAAGCTCAGCAAGGAGCGCGAAGACATTCTGTCGTGGTTCGACGTGCTTGACCTCGACGACCACGTGAGTTTTGGCGGGAAAGCCTGACCGCGGAAGCACCCGTCAAACACCACAAAAGACACGGGCGCCCCGTGCGCGTTGCGCGAGGCGCCCGATATCCCAGAACGCGAACGTTCTAACTTCCCTTGTCTGTCGGTTCGCCGGCCTTGGTCCAGCCAGAGATGCCTGCGGGAAGATGTTTGATGTTGGTATATCCAAGCTTCTGGGCGGCTTCGACGGCAGCCTTGTACGCCACGCACTTCGGCCCGCCGCAATACGCCACCACGAGCGCCGATTTATCGGCCGGCAGGATGCTCGCCAGTTTGTCCGCGCTCGCCTTGAAGTCGATGGCGCCAGGGATATGGCCGTCCTTCCACGACTTGGTGCCGTTGGCGTCCAGCAGCGTGACTTTCTTCGCGTCAATCGCTGCCTTCAGATACCGGTATGGTGATGTCCTGTATCTCGCCGGCGTAAACGATGCCCGCGAGAAGAAGTGTTGCGGCCACTGTGAACAGTTTCTTCATTGTAACCCGTTGGTTGAAGGTTGTTTGTTTCTCTGCCCCGCCACGGGGCATTCTGCGACCCGCTTCCTCCGCGCGGACGGGTTCTCCGCCGACACGCGCGATTCAGAAGCTACGACACCTCTTATCACATCCACGCCGTCAAATCAAGTTGGTTGCGCGTGAAACACGATCCACCCGCGACCGTCGGATGAAACCTCTGACCTCAACTCTCGCCGCCCTGCTGTGACTTCTTCTTTTCGTGCCACGCCCGCATCGCCAGCGCGAGATTCTCGCGATGTTCGGCCGAAAACGACCGCCGTCGCTTCGTCGATACCGGCGGGGATGCGACGCTTGCCGCAGCCTGACGCGTCTGTCCGAGTTCCCTCAAGCTGCTCGTCCACAAGTGGTCCTTCCACGCGCGGTAATGACGGTCCTGCCACTCGGTGACCGCCTGCTCCCACCCAATATCCCGCCCGTTCTTCTCGCTCTCAATCCACTTGTACGTCTCGATCTCCTCCTGTTGCGACCACAGAATCTCAAACAGCGACGGCTCCAGACCGCGCGCGCGGATCGTGCGCTTCCAGCTCGCGAAATGCTTCTGCTTCCATTCCTCGCTGGCCCGCTTCCATCCGATGTCACGACCCGCCTTCTCGCTCTCGATCCACCGATATTTTTCAATTTCCTCTCGCTGGGATCGAATCAACTCATCAGCGAGGAGGTTGTTGTTTTCTAGTAAACTCTTCATCTCACGCCCCCCTCCTTTGAAGGGCCAAGATTCACCTCCCTATTTAGCACAAATCAAACCGAACTGCACTAGTAGAGATTCGCGTGCTTCTGTAGCGCCTTGTCGCCAAACACGTTACGAGGAAGTAACTTTGTAACAATCCGCCCCAAAAACTCAGTCCGGAATGTTCTCCCGTGCCCAACCTGCCCAAACATCAACAGCCCTGGTAACCAGACCCGACTGCGTCCGTTCTGGCTCGTTGAAGCCGCCGTCGCCTCCTCCAATTTGGCTTCGTTTTTGGCTTTCCCATTGGCAGATTTCCACGCCGGCCTACGCGAAATTGGGTTCGTTTGGTAATTTTCCCTCACTACCCATCTCCCTCGCCTGCCCGTCCCCACTGTAGCCATGGCCGCCGCCGCGCTTGCTAAGCGCGGTCCGCCTTTCCGCATTGTAGGGCGACCGGCCCGGTCGCCGTCCTCGGGTGTTGTCGTTCGGCCCCTCTTCCCCTAATTTCAAACAACATAATAATATTATCGCCCTACCGATATCACAACACGATAACCACGTCAACGAATACTATCGCCCCTCGCCTTTCCACATTGTAGGGCGACCGTCCCGGTTGCCGCCGTTGTAGCGTGCGCTGTCTCCAGCACATCCACGCCGACCCTCTCCGAATTGTAGGGCTGGATGCCCAAGTCCGACGCGGGTATCCAGCCGCGTCGTTGGCCCACCGCGCCGCCTTACCCCCTAAACGTTGAACATCCCCCTTGCCGTCGCTGTAGCGAGCGCTGTCTCCAGCGCATCCTCTCCGGTCCTCTCCGAATTGTAGGGCGACCGTCCCGGTCGCCGTCGTGCTGTAGCCACGGCGCTCCGTCGCCGTGCGCCCCTTCTCGCGCCGTAGCCGCCGCGACGGCGGATGCCGCCCTGACGCAACCGGGAAACCTCTGCTGAGACCGCGGGCTGGCGAGGGCCACATAAAGCGGGTCGCGTTGGGGGCGGCCGGATCGTGTCGAAATCGCCCCTTGATGAAGTAGCCGCGGCATGGCATGATGCCGTCGAGTAGACGCTGTTAACGCCTGCTGGAGTGTTCTGTGGCAGGTGCTTGGGCAGGAACGCAAGAATCTGTATGCAGAGATAGGAAAGGAAAGGGAAATGCCGACGGAAGTGGAAATTGGGTCAGCGGGTGAGAGCGTTGTCAACGCTTGGCTGATCAAGAACGGGTACAGGACAAATCTTGATACCCGGCAGCCTGGTTCTGTTGACATTGTCGCGGTCAAACCACTCATTGAGGCGGTTGGGTCACAGGCGTCGCTGCTGGTTCAAGTGAAGACAGCACTGAGCCCCAACACCCCAGCTGACATCTCCAGCGACGAGCTACGCAATATCAATGCGCAGGCGGCTAGACTTGGATTTCATTCTTGGCTGGCACAGGTGGTGGTGGACTCGAACCTTAGACCTATCGGTGATATTGCGTGGCGGAAATTGACTGGTTGATGGTGAACCTTGGCATACACAGGCGAGTAACAGCTGTGAAGCGACTGCACGTTGCACGGTAAGGCGGGAAACGAAGAGACGGAAGCCCTGTATACATGAGAGTGGTTAGGTTCATGGTCACTTTGTTGATGGTTGCTTTTGCGGCCAAGACGGTCGCACAGCAAACCGGCGGCTCACCGAGCGGTCAGCCGTCTGTCGCAGCAACTGGGGGCGTCGTACAACAGCCTACAGCGGCCGGGATTTACCAAGGGTCTTCAGGTGGCAACCAACTGAGCAAATACGAGAGATGGACTCTGGTATTTAATGGAATGACAGCAATTGGGACGATAAGCGTCGCGATATTAGCAGTGTTCCTGCTACCTCTGAAGACTTGGTTTCAAAGGCCGAAACTGTCTCTCGTGGTGGGGGATCACGCCCGACTGGCAGAAAGAGTGGACGAGGCGAACGCGTCAAGCCCGGAGGCGAGAAAGAGATCGTATCAGTTGCGACTGCAAGTGGTGAACAGTGGCCGGAATCCCGCGCGAAACTGCGTGGCAGTGTGCGATGAAGTCTATTCGGAAAAGGCGGGGGGACAGGGATTTTTCAAGGAGCGAGAATTCGTTCAGCGTAAGTTCTACTGGACGACGGGAGAACAGAAGGTGGATGTAGTTCGTTCACTTGCGTCCTTCATTCGTCTCGGCGAGATCTCGGTGCCGGAGCAGCCGGTTTCGGGGCCGGGTCCAAAGGATCAACCGGCGCCATCTTTCTCATTGCAGGTCAATATTGAAGCTGATGGCGTTATGAACCGTTTTCTGCGGGTGGGGAAGGAGAAGGTGCTGATCCCGGTAACTATTAGCGCGGACAACCTAGTCCGCTCGGAAAAGTATTTTATCGAGATTTGCTGGAAAGGGCACGGCCTGGAAGATTTCAACCAGGCGAATTTCCAAATACAGACACTCACTGAAGATGAGGGTCGTAAGCAAATTGGTGATGGATGAAGATTTTTCTAGTGACGTACTCGTTGAAGGCGCGCGGCCGCGACTACACGAAGCTCTACGACACGCTGAAGTCGGGAATCGGATGGTGCCGTTACCTCGATTCCACGTGGTTCTTGTCGGTGCAGGATAGTGACAGCGCGGATGTGTGGCGCGACAAGCTTAAGGCAACGATGGATGAAAGCGATCTGATCTTCATTGTGGACATGAGTAATAGTGCGTATAGCGGTTGGCTTCCAAAAGAGGCGTGGGACTGGTTCAGCAAGTCCAAGGCTACTAAGTAGCCACTGAACTTGGTGAGCCCTGCTCGACGCTTCGGCAAGGTCGTTGTTACGCGACGTAAAGCGCCGTTGGTCGTCACGGGCGAAATGCGGCGGGCGTAGCGAAGGCCAGCGTGTGCAGCCCAAGACGATCCTCTTGCGTACTCGCGTCGCACATCGTCCCGGCAGCCGCACCCGCCCGATTCGCCAACCGTTCACCGCGCGGAGCCATCTTGAGAAGACACAAATGGGGAGCGAAGTAATGGACCGGATGCCTCACACGGTCGAAACGGATTTGACTTCGGCACCGTTCGCGATTTAGAACTTCCATAATGAATACGAATTGTCCGCTGGCGGAGGCGGTTGGTCTTGGACAAAACCTGGCGGTTGAGTCGAGGTGACACCCATGATGCCGGCGAAAAAAGGTTTGGTCGATTTGGAACATGGCCGTAGCGTAATCGAAGCTCTGCGGCTCAAAATAAAGAACGGGGACTGGGACGGTCGCGCGACGATCCGGGCAACGGCGCGGTTGGTTGACGAGGCTCGCATCGAGGGCCGGGTCGGTAAGTTCCACTTTACTGCGGATGAACCGCCCGAACGAGGCGGGAACGATGCCGCGCCCAGTCCGCTCCAGTTTTTTGTCATCGGCGCCGCATTCTGCATGGTCTCGCAGGTCGCGCAGTTCAGCCCCGAGTTCGATGTCGTGTTGGATGAGGTGAAAATTGACCTGCGCGCGGAGTTCGACTCCTCGGAAAAATATGGGTTTCCTGGCGCGGGAACGGCCTTCCAGAAAGCAACCGTGAAGTTGTCCATTGCCAGCCCATCGCCCATCGAACGGGTTCGGGCGTTGATCAAGCAAGCTGAAAAAGGGTGCCACGCGGTACAGTCGTTGCGCAACCCGGTTCCTGTTTCCTATGATTTCGACCTCAACGGCGAAACACTGAAACTGGAGCAAGGCCAACTCGCATGAAAACCGGGTTAACCATGGACGGCAGATCGAACGGGAGAAGCTTGCCCCTTGGTGTCATGGGGGCCAGAAGAATGACCGAGGCATAATGAACACTGATCCACGTCCACGAATTTCGCGCTCACGGGCCCTTCCAGCCGTCGCATTCATCCTCACCCTGCTCGCGTTGACCGCTTCCTGTTCTACAACAACACCGGAATCCAAATCCAGTCCAATGCCGAAGGCGGAGAGGGAGGAAATTCGTTCCCGAGTGACCATCATCGCCGTCTTTCCCGTTACCGTTCCCTCGACTGTAACCGACCCCGACCCGGTCATCGCCGGCTACGAAACCCTCATCGAAGAGAAATTGCGCGACTGCGGATTTCAAGTCATCAACCCGGAGCAGTTTTCCGACCTGCGCGCGCAAAAGCAGCAGGAAGTCGGCGGCTGGTATGACCCGGTCACGGGCCAACGCGATGAGGCGAAGTTCAATGCCTATCTCACCGGCGTCTGCGACGTGTTGACGAATCAGTTCAAGGCCGACGCGTTCCTCTTCCCCCATATCGTCACCCGCATGGTTCATTACGGCGGCGGCTCGTGGGCCGGTGTCACGGCCCGATGGGATGGCGCCTCGGAAAAGCTCATCAAAGGCGGCGACCAGGTGTTGGAGGGTTTCATGGGCACCATCCACCAGGGCACCATCCGCGCCTTCTCGTTACGCATCGACCTTCAGGACGGAAGCCGTTCCAATCTGTTTTCCACCCTCGGCGGCATTCAGTTGGAGGACCGATTGTCCGGCCCCGGGCTCGGCTCGACGTTCAGCATGCAGCCCCGCTCCGCATTATTCTCTGATCCCAAACGCAACCACGGGGCCGTGGACCTCGCACTAAGCCCGCTCTGTGACTGAACCGCTCCGTCAGAAATACGGAGCAGGTTGGCCCGAGTCTGCACTTCGGCGGCGCGGCACCCCTGGGGACCTAAACCCGCGCGGTTCGGCAATCGTCCAGCGCGTGCACTCCGGAACGACCCATCCGCGCAGTCGCCTTGTGCGTCGTCCCGGCAACTGAACCCGCCAGCTTCGCCATCCGTCCAACCCGAGAAGGTGGTTACCGTCTCGGTTACCATCACGAGTGGTTTTGACGCCCTTTTTTCTCGCAATCTGCGATACGTGCATTGTAAGATAAGCCTGAAGCTCAGATTTTTCCCTGGGTGTGAGTTCGACGCATGGGCACATGAAAAAAGCGGTCAAAGCTGCCTCTCTCTCGGTCGGCTTGGTGGGCTGCCTTTTCCTTGGCAATCCTCTCGGCGCACGTGCGGACACAATCTACGTCGCGAACGAAATCGACAACACAATCGAGGAGATACCGTCCGGTGGCACCGGATCGATTCTCGCCACGAACGGCCTAGATACTCCGCAGGGCCTGGCTTTCGATCGCTCGGGCAACTTGTATGTGGCGAATCTGGGCGACCTCGATGGGGCGCTTTACACCAACAGCTCGATTGGAAAATTCACTTCCAGTGGGGTCGGCTCCGTTTTCACCACGAACGATCTGAATGGACCATTGGGGCTTGCTTTTGACAGCGCGGGCAACCTGTATGCGGCGAATTATAGCGTCAACGTGATCGTAAAGTTTACGCCAAGCGGGGTCGGATCGGTGTTTGCCAGTAGCGGCGTAAGCGCTCCGGCAGGGTTGGCGTTCGATCGCGCCGGCAATCTGTATGTTGCGAATCTCAACAACAGCACGATTGAGAAATTTGGGACGAACGGGGTCGGCTCGGTCTTCGCCAGCACGGGCGTAGATGGCCCGGCGGGCCTGGCGTTTGACAAGTCCGGCAACCTGTATGTGGCAAACCGTGGGAACAACACGATTGAGGAATTTGGAACGAACGGGGTCGGTTCGGTTTTCGCCAGCACGGGCGTAGATGGCCCGGTGGGCCTGGCGTTTGACAGCGCTGGTAACTTGTACGTGGCGAACTTTGGGAACAATACGATTGAGGAATTTGGGACGAATGGCGTCGGCTCATTGCTTCCTACACGGTGGTTGGACGGTCCAACGTTTCTTGCCATACAGGTCCCCGAGCCCTCGACCTGGGCGATGGTGGCGCTGGGATGCGGCATAACCCTGGGTACCCGCCGTTTGCGCCGCCGCTCTTCGTAATCCGCCTCGCCAGTTCAACCGCCAGCTTCGCCAACCGTCCAGCGCGGGGAGAGGCATATGGCGCTAAACACTGGTCGCGCGTGGCAAGGTTGGTGTAAACTCTTCGACCGTTGAAACTGCGTCGGTTCATCCCGGTGTTGATCATCGCTGCGGGCGTTTGGGCGTATCATAACAGCTGTCAGGGGCCGTTCATTTTTGACGACGTGCCTTCCATCGTCACGAATCCGCACATCCGTCGGGTGTGGCCACTCGCCGAAACCATGGTTGTTTCGCCGAATCTCCCCGTGCAGGGACGCCCGGTCGATGTTTGACCCTGGCCCTGAACTACGCGGTTCACGGATTGAATGTCGGGGGCTACCACGCGTTGAACGTAATGCTGCATGTGGTGTCCACGTTGGTGCTGTTTGGGCTCCTGCGGAGAACGTTCGAGGGCGGGAAACTTCGCGACCGATTCGGCAATGCGGCCACCGGTCTGGCGGCGGCAATCGCCCTCATCTGGGAGGTGCATCCTCTTCAAACGGAAAGCGTCACCTACATCGTCCAACGCTCGGAATTGCTGATGGGCTTGTTTCTGCTGCTGACGTTGTATTGTACCCGTCGCGGTTCGCACTCGGCGCGGGCGAGCGCGTGGTATCTGGCCGCTGTCGTCTCGTGCGCATTGGGTATGGGAAGCAAGGAGGTGATGGTCAGTGCTCCGGTAATCGTATTACTGTATTATCGTGTGTTTTTGGCGTCGTCGTTTCACGAACTGTGGCAGCGGCGCGCGGGCTTGTATGTTGGTTTGGCTACGAGCTGGCTCATACTGGTGGTATTGGTGGCGCGAACGATCCATCCCAACACGGGTTTTGGGATTCGAGGCCTGACGCCATGGGTCTATCTGAAGACAGAAGCTGGCGTGATCGTTTACTATCTGCGCCTTTGCTTCTGGCCCCACCCGTTGGTGATCGATTATGCTGACTGGCCGATTGCCTTGTCGCTGAAAGATGGCCTTGCATCAGGTGTTGCTGTGGTTGGCCTGCTCGGTGCCACAGTGTGGGCATTTCGTCGCGAACCGGGTTTGGGTTTTTTGGGTGCATGGTTTTTTCTCATTTTGGGGCCGACGTTGAGCTTTCTGCCGAGCGCCGGTGAAGTGGCCGCCGAGCGGCGAATGTACCTGCCGTTGGCAGCGGTGGTCACGATGGTCGTGGTCGGTGCGTATGGGCTCGGGAAACACCGGTTGGCTGCGTGGCCGAGGTTGGGGCGGTTGGTTGCGTGGGGAATGGTCGGCGCGGTAGCGCTGTGGCTGGCCGTGCTGACGATCCAGCGCAATTTTGACTACGGTTCAGCAGTGCGGATCTGGGAGGACACGGTGGCCAAGCGTCCTGGCACCCCGCGCGCACTACAATCTGGGAGTCGCCTTGGGGCCAGTGGAGAGGATTGACGAGGCCGTTGATCAGTATGACCAGGCGCTGCGGATCAACCCGGATTACACCGAGGCGCACTACAATCTGGGGGTTGCCTTGGGGCAACTGGGCAAGATTGACGAGGCCATTGAACAGTATAAACAGGCGCTGCGGATCAACCCGGATTACGCCGAGGCGCACGACAACCTGGGGACCGCCCTGAGACAACTGGGCAAAATTGACGAGGCCATTGAACAGTATAAACAGGCGCTGCGGATCATGCCCGACTTCGCCATGGCGCACTACAACCTCGGGAATGCCTTGAGGCAAGCCGGCAAGATCGACGATGCCATCGCCCACTACCAGCAGGCCCTGCGGATCGAACCCGATTTCGCCGACGCGCACAACAATCTGGGGACCGCGTTGGGGCGAGTGGGCAGGATACCGGAAGCGATCGGGCATTTGCAGCAGGCACTACGGATCAGGCCCGATTTGGCCGAAACACACTACAACCTGGGGATTGCCCTGGGACAGGTGGGCAGGATACCGGAGGCGATAGATCAGTTACAGCAGGCGCTACGGATCAACCCCAATTACATCCAAGCGCAGAACGCCCTCGCACGTCTGCAAGCTCGCTAGGCGCGAGCCTGCCGACTCCGGCTTTGTGCGGAACGACCCGCCGGCGGCAACGGAAACTCAGGGCACCGACAACCGGTCTGGAGATGCGCCAGGGGATGTTCGATGTTTACTCATGGATGTCCATCATCATAGTCGTAGTCCTGGTCGTCCTGGTGAGCCTGATCGGACTGATTCTTATTCTCCTGGCGAGGCGATTCATTGCGAACAGCACTGGTGTCCCGTGAGAAAAAGCATCCCGTAACCAACACAGAAACTGCGCCCAACAAGACCGCCAATCGCAGGGCTGACCATTTTGGATGGTGGTTCATGCAGGGAAGATACGGCCGACAGTGGCCGGGATGCTATGGGGTGTTGACCCTATCTGAGTAGCTCAACCCACCAGCTTCGCAAACCGTTCAAAGCGGGAAGCCAATTTCCCACCGATTACGAGAGGGCTAAATCAATTCCCAATGGAAACCCACCGGTGCGTCTTGGCCGACTTCTCGACGGCCTCGAGCACGATCTGATTGGCCAGTCCGTCTTCGAACGTCGGCTGCACGGAGCGTTTGTCCGCCACCGCGTTGATAAAGTCCGCAATCGTGTGCACGAACGTGTGTTCGTACCCAATGATGTGCCCCGGCGGCCACCAGTTGCCCACGTACGGATGCACTCCCCCACCCTGCGTGACCAGTATATCGCGGAATCCGCGTCGGTCCGCCAGATCGGCATCACTGTAATACTTCAATCGGTTCATGTCTTCAAAATCAAACACCAGCGAGCCTTTGCTGCCGTTAATCTCGATCTGGATGCCGTTCTTGCGGCCGAGGGCAAACCGCGTGGCCTCCAGATTCGCGAGCGCTCCGCTCTCGAACCGGCCAATGAACATCACGGCATCATCGACGGTGACCTTGCCCTTCTTGCTCGGCTCGCCGGGCAGCGGACGCTCGTTGACGAACGTTTCCATCAGACCGCACACCTCGATGAATTCACCAATCAGATACCGGGCCAGATCAATGATGTGCGCGTTGATGTCACCGTGTGCGCCCGATCCCGCGATGTTACCCTGCAGCCGCCACACGAGCGGGAAATTCGGGTCCACAATCCAATCCTGCGCATACCGCGCCCGGTAGTGATAAATCGTTCCCAGGTCGCCCGCGTCGATCATTCGGTTCGCCTGCACAATCGCCGGGATGCGCCGGTAGTTGTGACATATCATGTTGACCACCCCGGCCTTGTTCACCGCCTCGACCATCCGCCTCGCCTGTTTCACATCCATCGCCAGCGGCTTCTCGCAGAGGATCGCCTTGCCCGCCTTGGCGGCCGCAATCGCAATCTCCGCGTGCGTGTCGTTGGGCGTGTTGATATCGACAATGTCGATGGTCGGGTCTTCGACCACCTCGTGCCAATCCGTCACGAACTGGTTCCAGCCCCAGCGCGCACAGGCATTCATAACGCCGGCCTTCTCGCGGCCACAAATCACTTTCAGGACGGGCTTGGCTTTTAGGTCGAAGAATTTGTCCGCCTTCAGCCACGCGTTGGTGTGGGCGCGGCCCATGAATTTGTAGCCGATCATTCCGACATTCAGGGTTTTTGGCATGACTCGTCTCCCTCTCGCAAAAAAGGTTGAGATTTGGCGGGAAACATTATACTCATTGGCTTGCCCCGTTTGTCACGAGAAAAGAGAGGAAAACGCCGATGACCAAGCCTCACGTTAAGTTGTTTATCCCTGGCCCTGTGGAGGTTAGCGAGGACACGTTCCAGGCGATGAGCCAGCCCATGATCGGGCACCGTGGAACGGGCTTCCAGGACCTTTACGCCGCCATTCAGCCGAAATTGCAGGGCATTCTCTATACGAAGAATCCCGTCTTCATTTCCACATCGTCAGCTTGGGGCGTCATGGAAGCCGCCGTCCGCAATCTCGTCGGCAAAAAGGTCCTCAACTGTTGCTGCGGCGCGTTCTCCGACAAGTGGTTCGACGTGAGCAAACGGTGCGGCAAGGAAGCCGAGGCCCTCAAGGTCGAATGGGGTCAACCGATCCTGCCCGAGATGATCGACGCCAAGCTGAAGACCGGCCAATTCGATGCGCTCACGCTCATTCACAACGAGACGTCCACCGGTTTGATGAACCCGCTCGCCGACATCGCCAAGGTCATGCGCAATTACCCCGACGTGATGTTCATCGTCGACAGCGTCAGTTCCATGACCGCCGTGAAGATCGAGACGGACGCACTGGGCATTGACATATTACTCGCGGGCACGCAGAAGGCCTGGGCGATGCCGCCGGGCCTCGCCGTATTTGCCGTGAGCGATCGCGCCTTGAAGAAGGCCGGGACGATTCCCAATCGCGGTTATTATTTCGATTTCCTCGAGTTCAAGGCCAACCATGACAAGAACATGACGCCGTTGACCCCGAGCATCACGCACATCTACGGATTAAAGTTCAAACTCGACCAGTTCGAGAAGGAAGGCATCGAGAACCGCTACGCGCGGCACGCGAAGATGGCGCTGAAAACCCGCGAGTGGGCGAAGTCGCGCGGGTTCGAACTTTTCCCGAAAGCCGGTTATGAATCCCTCACGCTTACCTGCGTGAAGAACAACAGGAACATCGATGTCGCCAAGTTGCAGAAGGCGCTCAAGGACAAGTACAAGGTCCTCATCGATGGCGGGTACGGCCAGATCAAGGGCAAGACGTTCCGCCTCGCCCACATGGGCGACGAGACTCTCGACACCGTGTCCCAACTGCACGTCATGCTCGATGATTGCCTGAAGTCGTTGTGACCATTACGAAAAACGCCGTGCTCGACGCCGTCGCATCCCTGATGCGGCGGCGTTTCAACGTGGACGCCGAACGCAACAAACCGTTCGTTTGGGGCGACACGACGATTATCGCCGACCTCTACCTTCCCAACCCGCTCCATTGCATCGTGCAATTCGACGATGCGACCCATTGCACACGCGAACGCGCCAAAACATTCGCGAATTATCCAGCCGACGCCCCGCTCAACTTCGACGTGCGCCGCTATCACGCCGACCAGTCAGATGGAGACGCCGCCCTCGCCCAATCCGACATGCTCGCCGATCTCCTTCCGCCCAAGCACGGCCTCAACCCAACCGTCCGCATCCGTTTCGATGAAATTGACGAGCTAAGCGGTCCGCTGCCCGACCGCATCGAGTCCCTGCTCTCTAGGCGCTTCGCCTTCCACGCCGGCACCACCTTCCACCTCATGGTTGACACCGCCGGCGCCAAGCCCCATTCGCAGACGATGTACCGGGATTTGTCGGATTAAGTGATGATGAAGGATGAGCGCCCCCTTACTA